>DASXFN010000016.1:0-76897 GCA_036489565.1 Terriglobales bacterium | reverse complement strand
CGCACCAGGTAGGCGATATGTTTTGAAATCATCTGCTGCGAGAGTGCAAACGGCTCCGTCAATCCATGCACAGAGGCAGGGCCATGGGAGAGTCGTTCGATCATCGCCCGCCGGGTTGGATCAGACAGAGCCGCGAATGTTGTATTTAACTTATCCACAACCTTATGGTAGTGGATTGTCGACCGATGTCAAGTACGAATTTTGCGATCCTGATTTCTGCTCACTGATCTATGATGAGGCTGGCCCTAAACTCAATTTGGTTGGACATTCAAGGCTCCAGCCCTACAATAAAGCTATGGAAATTTCTTTAGCGCCTGAGCTTGAGGCCAAGTTAAACCGAATCGCTTCGGAAACCGGAAAAGGAGCAAACCAAGTCGTGCAAGAGTTGGTGGCAAACTACCTCGATCACGATGAATGGTTTAAACGCGAGGTGAAGAAAGGCCTATCCTCTTTGGATGATGGCAAGTCCGTTTCGCATAAGGAAGTGCGGCGCCAGATGGAGCGCATTCTCAGCTCCTGATGACTGTTCGCTGGTCGCCTGAAGCTGCCGCCGATTTCGCGGCTATTGTTGGCTACATACGCAAGGAAGATCCATCCGCATCTGAACGGGTTGCGCACACTATTTACGACAACATCAGTTCGTTGACCTCGTTCCCGCATCGTGGGCGTCCGGGGAAAATCAAAGATACTCGGGAACTCGTGTTGACGCCCCTTCCATTCATCGCAGTGTATCGGGTGAAGTTGGAGGTCGTAGAGATTGCGCGCGTGCTGCACGGCTCACAACGTTGGCCATAGTCCCACTCCTTCATAATGATCTCTTTCTCGAACATCAATAAGCAGTATGGCAAGCAATTGCTCTTCGTGGATGCCTCCTTCCAATTGAACCCCGGCGAAAAAGTTGGACTGGTCGGGCCCAATGGCGCGGGCAAGACGACGCTCTTCCGTATGGTGGTCGGCGAGGAAACTCCCGATGAGGGCGCGGTCTCTGTCCCTAAGAAGTTGACGATTGGCTACTTTCGCCAGGACGTCGAGGAAATGCGGGGCCGTTCGGTGCTGGATGAAGCCATCGCCGGCAGCGGCCGCGTCGGCGATCTACACCACGAACTCGAAGCCTTGCAGCGGGAAATGTCCGACCCCGACAAGGCTGATGACATGGACCGCATTCTTGAGCGCTTCGGTCACGTACAGGAGGAGTACGAGCATTTAGGCGGTTACGCGCTTGAATCGCAAGCCCGCGAAGTGCTCCACGGTCTGGGATTCAAGGACGATCAAATTGACGGCGACGTGGGCGCTCTCTCCGGCGGATGGAAGATGCGCGTGGCGTTGGCGCGCGTCCTGCTCGGAATGCCGGATGTATTGCTGATGGACGAACCAACGAACCATCTCGACATCGAATCCATCATCTGGCTCGAACAGTTTCTCAAATCATTTCCCGGAGCGCTGCTGATGACTTCGCACGACCGCGAGTTCATGAATCGTCTGGTCTCAAAGATCGCGGAGATTGATGGCGGCGAAATCATCACCTACTCGGGTGACTACGACTTCTACGAGCGCGAGCGGGCCATTCGAGAGAGCAACCAGCAGGCAGCATTTGCCCGCCAGCAGTCCATGCTCGCAAAGGAGCAGCGCTTCATCGATCGTTTCAGGACGCACGCCGCCAAAGCCGCTCAGGTGCAGAGCCGTATCAAAGCCTTGGACAAGATCGAAAAAATCGAACTGCCAAAGAAACGCGAAGTCGTGAAGTTTGACTTTCGCGTTCCTCCGCGATCCGGCGAACAGGTGGCCGTCCTTGAAAATCTGCACAAAAGTTACGGCGCGCGTGTGATCTATCAAGGATTCAATCTCACCATCCGCCGCGGAGAACGCTGGGCCGTGATGGGCAGAAACGGCGCGGGTAAAACGACGCTTCTTAAAATGATTGCCGGAGCCAGCGCTCCAGATGCCGGAAGCGTGCGGCTCGGCGCCAGCCTCCATATGGGCTACTTCGCGCAACAGGCTTTAGACACGCTCAATTCCGACCTCACCGTCGCCGAACAGTTGCAACAGGATTTTCCGCAAGACAGTATCGGGTCGTTACGGAGCCTGGCGGGAGCATTCCAGTTCTCCGGCGATGACGTGGATAAGAAGATTCGCGCACTCTCCGGCGGAGAAAAATCGCGGCTGGCAATCGCGCGCATGCTCTTCAACCCGCCAAACTTTCTAGTGCTCGATGAACCCACCAATCACCTTGATCTCGCGACCAAAGAAATGCTGGTGGACGCCCTCAAAGATTTTGAAGGCACCATGATCTTCGTATCGCACGACCGAATGTTCCTTCGCGGTCTCGGCTCACGCGTGCTGGAACTAGGCGGCGAAAGCGGCACAGACCGCAATCCCACTGTTTATCCCGGGACGTACGTTGAGTACGTGCAGAAGCTTGGACATGAGGCGCCGGGGATCTATTCGTAGGCCTTTGTGCAATGGGGTACGTCCCGTCTGTCCCCATATTCCCCTCGGACGACGAAGCCGCACCACTCCGAAAGAATGACGCCGCCCTTAAGCAGCTCTACATCTAATGCGAGCAATCGCGACCAGCGCTCTTCTTCATTCATGGCAGCTAACTTCTGTTTAGGCGGCGCGGATAAAACCTTACTCTAGCCTGCCTAGACGAAAATACCAAGCAAGCGGGTAGCGCACACAACGTGGTTTTCGTTGTGTGGGGAGCTAAAAATCGCCAGACGCTCTCGTATCACTCAAATTGACTCTCAGACTTCTCGATTCCCACTCAAGCCCGGTGTTGGCTTGAGTGGGTTAGAGTGATCGTGTCGAAATCCGAAATACCCCACACAACGAACACCGCGTCGGGTGGGCACCCGCCCATTGTCCCCATACGGGCACGGAACTTGAGTCGATGTCCAGTGATGCCCCGAAGTCTATATATTTGAAAACGATTGATTTCACATTCCAAACGCCGGAGGTAAACGATGATTGCACGTCATTGGCGAGGTTGGACCACAACTAGGAACGCCAGCGCTTATGAGAACCACCTCAGAGAAAAGGTTCTTCCTGAGTTGAAAAGTAATCCGGGTTATCTTGGCGGGTATGTCCTCCGCAGAGATGTGTCGGATGAGGTGGAGTTCGTTGTGATCAACCTGTTTGATTCCCTTGCAGCCGTCAAGGTGTTTGCTGGGCCAGACTACTCCGTTGCCGTGTTTGAACCGGAGGCGAGACAGCTCTTGGCCAAAGTCGAGCCACTGGCATTGCATTATGAAGTATGTGCTAGCAGTGTTTAGCGAATATCTGTTCGGTGCCCGGCTCGGCTAAGGGGGGCGTGCACCGCGTGCAACCGTTGGCGGGTGGCCCATTCAATCCCGGTCTTGGTTTGTTGGGCAGAGTGACTGTGTCGAAATCCGAAATACCCCAGACAACGAACACCGCGTTGTGTTGGCCACCCTCAGACTACGAATGGAGGCTCATTTCGAGCCTGGAGGCACGATGCCGTTCATTCGCAGATACTCGACCATCTGCCCATAGTGGTCGTATCCATGAGCAGAAATAAAAGATGCGACGACCGACCGCGTGTGCAGACCGTCAACACCGTCAATCGTAGTGTAGGCATTCTCGGGAGTAATCGTGGCGAGCGCCTTGTGCGCATAGGCGAAAGAATCGGCAGCGGCCTTCAGGAGTTCTTCCTTCGTCGTCAGACCGGCAATGCTTTTCGGGTCAACCGGCATCTTCTCATTGAGAATCTTCGAAGCGAAGTAGTAGTTCGCTGTTGTGACATGCGATATTTCCTGCGCGAACGTGCGAACCCCGTCATACTTTGCGCCCTGCGAGGCCGCAAATGTTGCCGCAGCAGGCGCAAAGCCGTATTTGTCCGCAGGCATTGCCTGCGCGACTCCCATAAACTCATGCTCGAAGAGGTTGAGCAACTCATTCTGCGCCTGCACCGGCGACATTTGGGGGCCAGCGGCCACCTTCGCATTTGTTGAACTCATTTGCGCAGAGCTCGCGAGCGTACAGCCTGCCAGAATTAAAGCAATGCAAACATATCGGAGACGCATAGATTCACCTCACTAGCGAATTTGCTCAACAGTCTAGCAGACGCCTGCTCCCGTTCGGCCCTCCATGGAGCGCAGGCGGAGATTGGGGTCGCGGAGCCTACTTCCGTCTTCCTCGGTTATTGCAATTAGTTCGACATGGGTTGGGTAGTCCATTCAAGCCTCGTATTGGCTTGAGTGAGCTAGAGTGACTGTTTCGAAAATCCGAAATGCCCGACAACGAACACCGCGTTGTGTGGGGAATTACAAATCGGGGGCTGGCCCAGCCTTTCTTGAAATTTCATGATGCGGGTGCCCCGTCCTTGTCCCTGCGTTTCTCAAAATGTGGGGACAGACGCAAAATGTGGGGACAGACGGGACTGACCCAGTTTCTCGGCAACGAAATCGGTAAACGTTCCGTCTGTCCCCGGTTTTTCCCGGTTTTTCTTGCGACTGTCGCCCTTGATATCTGCTGCTGGCCAGTTGAAGCATTCTTTTCCATTTGACATATAAAGTTTACGCCGCTTTTTGGTACATGAAGTCTGCCGAAGTAAGGCGGGAGCATTTTGCCGTTGCTATACACCACCCCTACGAGCGTTTGACCACATTTTCTACCCGCCTGTAATATCAAAGACACCGCAATTGGCATTGGCAGTTAGCATTTGGCCCGCCTGTAGTGTGCTTTCCCGATCAATCTGGACGGGAAATTGATTGGCCGAATGTGAATGCTAAGTGCTGAATGCTGTTCCCTATGCCCCACGAACTGCCTAAATCGTACGAGCCGGGCGCGATTGAAAAGCGCTGGGCGGAGTATTGGATCGAGGAAAAGCTTTTCTCCACTCCGACTCCCGCTGAAGGCGAAACGCGGCCGGTGTTCACGCTGCTACTGCCGCCGCCCAACGTCACCGGATCTCTGCACATGGGGCACATGTTTGAGCAGACGCAGATGGACATTATTGTGCGCTGGCATCGCATGCGCGGTTTTTTGACTCTATGGATTCCTGGCACTGATCATGCGGGCATTGCTACGCAATTGATGGTCGAGCGGCAACTAGCGACTGAAGGCAAGAAGCGCGCGGAGATGGGGCGCGAGAAGTTTGTGGAGCGCGTGTGGGAGTGGAAGCGGGAGTACGGGGGACGAATCCTGGGGCAGATGAAGCGCCTGGGCGCGTCGGTGGATTGGGACCGCGAATACTTCACTATGGACGAAAATCTTTCGCGGGCGGTGCGCGAGGTTTTTGTCCGGTTATATGAAGAAGGGCTGATTTATCGCGCGAAATACATCGTCAACTGGTGCCCGCGTTGCGAGACGGCGATTTCTGATCTTGAGGTCAAGCACGAAGAAGTTGCCGGAAAGCTGTGGGAGATTCGCTATCCGGTCATCGGAACGCCCGGAAATAAACAAGAGTTCATCACCGTGGCCACGACGCGTCCGGAAACCATGCTGGGCGATACGGCGATTGCCGTCAACGTAAAAGATGAGCGCTACAAACATCTGCACGGCAAAAAAGTTCTGCTGCCATTGATGAATCGCGAAATCCCGATCATTACGGATGAGCTGGCGCAGCCGGAATTTGGTACCGGGGCCGTAAAGGTCACGCCCGCGCATGATCCAAATGACTTTCAGGCGGGATTGCGTCACAACCTTCTGCAGATTGACTTGATGGACGAGCACGCGGTGATGAACGCCAACGCCGGGCCGTATGCGGGGTTGGATCGATACGTCGCGCGCAGGCGCGTGCTCGCCGATCTTGCCGCCGGCAATTTTTTGGTCGGAGAGAAAGAACACACTCTCGCGCTCGGCAAGTGTGATCGCTGCGGAACTGTTGTCGAGCCGCGGCTTTCCACGCAATGGTTCATCAAGATCAAGCCGCTGGCCGATCGTGCCGTGAAGGCAGTGGAATCAGGCGAGATCACGATTGTTCCAGAAAATTACCGCACAATTTATCTGAACTGGATGCGTAATATCCACGACTGGTGCATTTCGCGACAGCTTTGGTGGGGGCATCGCATTCCCGCTTGGCATTGCGCTTGTGGAGAGATCATCGTGGCGCGGGAAGCTCCCGCGAAGTGCGCGAAGTGCGGCGGCGGAGAATTGAAGCAGGACACCGACGTTCTTGACACGTGGTTTTCATCAGGACTACTGCCGTTCACAACGCTCGGTTGGCCGGAGAAGACGCGCGACCTGGAAGTTTTCTATCCCAACGCGCTGATGATTACCGGCTTCGACATTCTATTTTTCTGGCTTGCCCGCATGATTATGTTTGGCTGCCACTTTATGCAGGGGCACGAGCAGAACGCCGCGGTGAAGTCGGCGAGCGGGGATAGTGCAGCGAAAAATGATAGTGTTCCCTTCCGCCATGTTTACATCCACATGCTGGTGCGCGATGCCGACCGGCAGAAGATGTCGAAGACCAAGGGGAACGTGGTTGATCCGCTTGATGTGATTCAGCGCTTTGGCACCGATGCCACCCGGTTTACATTGGCCGCAATGGCCGCGCCGGGGACTGATGTCGCGTTCAATGAAAGCCGCACAGAAGGCTATCGCGCATTCGCAAATAAGATTTGGAACGCGGCTCGGTTTATGTTTATGAACGTGGAGCGGGTAGCGCCTGGTCTTCGCCCCAGGGGCACCGGATCTGAAATCCGGCGCTACACAAGTACGGGCGACGCGAGCAAAGGCGTTCCGGGATTTACTACTTCCACACTCGAAGACCGCTGGGTACTTTCGCGCTTCAATCGCACCGCCAACGACGTGAATGATGCGTTGCAAACTTTTCGCTTCCACGAAGCCGCCAATAAGATTTACGACTTTTTCTGGGGAGAATTTTGCGACTGGTATCTGGAACTGATCAAATCTCGCCTGAACACTGAAGGAGAGGCCGCGAAGATCGCATGCGCGAACCTGGTTTCTCTGTTTGAAGCCGCGTTGCGGTTGCTGCATCCGGTCATGCCTTTCATTACGGAAGAAATTTGGCACGCGATGTATGACGGGAAACCTCCGTCTCAATCGATAGCATTGGCCGCGTATCCGCAAGCTGACGAAGCCCAGATCAGCCTGGCGGCGGAAAGCGACATGGCCATTTTGCAGGATTTGATCGTCAGCATACGCAACCTGCGGGCAGAGCTGAAAGTTGAGCCCAAGGAGAAAGTTCCGGCACAGCTTTTCGCGGCGGATTCCAGCGTCCGGGCGTTAATGCAGGAAAATCAAACTGCGATTGAACGGCTGGCAAACGTCGAAGGTTTCCAGTTCTCCGAAGCATCTCTGTCGAAATTGCCGAGCACGCGCAGCACTGCGCGCTTTGACGTCCATGTAATCTACGAAAAGAAAATCGACGCAGCGGCGGAATGCGAACGTCTGAAGAAAGAGTTAGAGAAAATCGAGAATGGGATTGTCAGCGGACAAAAGCAATTGACGAATCAGGGATTTTTAGCCAAGGCGCCGGCGAATGTTGTGGAGAATATCCGGCGGCAGCAGCAAGAGCTGGCAATCCTGAAAGAAAAAGCTCTGAGCAAGATGAAGGAATTGGGGTGCTGACAAGGGTCCCTGCATAGAGACTTCGTTGGAGGCTCGCGGTATTCGCAAGCCTCGCTTCCTCAGGATGACAACGGGTAAGATGTAAAGTTTGGCGGGCGAGAGAGCCCGTCAAAACGATATTAACTATTATGGACTGGAACAGCCGCCGCATTACCGCGATTCTGGAGAACGCGTTGCTCGAAGACCGGGCCACGCACGACGCCACCAGCTACGCCTGCATTGATTCCAACCAGCGGGCCACGGCCACTGTGCTGGCCAAGCAGGACTGCATTCTTGCCGGCATCGGATGCATCGCACGGATTCTGGACGTATATGCGCTGCTCGATGGCGCTGTGACCAGTCACTACGAAGTCACGACGCATCCGGAAATTTTCGATGGCGTGCGGCTGCATAAGCGGCAATCGGTCGCGGTGATTCGCCACAATGCGCGGGTCATTCTTTCCTGCGAGCGGGTCATCCTGAATTTTTTGCAGCGCATGAGCGGCATTGCAACGGTCACGCGGCAATATGTGGAGGCAGTCTCGGGAACCAAGGCGCGAATTCTGGACACGCGCAAGACCGTGCCGGGTCTGCGCGCCATTGAGAAGTATGCGGTGCGATGCGGCGGCGGACAGAACCATCGCCTCGATCTTTCCGATGGCGTACTTATTAAAAACAACCACATTGCGCTCGCGGGCGGGATCGCTCCGGCACTGGAGCGCGCGCACAAGAACCGCCGGGGAACGCAGCCTATTGAAATTGAAGTCCGCAGTTTACAGGAATTGGAGGAGGCGCTGACTCACGGCGCAGAGGCGATCCTGCTGGACAACATGAGCGTTGAGGATGTGAAGAAGGCGGTTGAGTTCTGTTCCGGGCGTGAGCGGCGCATTCCGCTGGAATCCTCGGGCGGCATTACGCTGGAGAATGTCCGCGCTTACGCGCAAACCGGAGTTGATTTTATTTCTGTCGGCGCGCTTACGCATTCGGTGCAGGCGGTGGACATGAGCCTGCGAGTGGTTCCGGCGTAAGTGCCCTAAGCGTTCGAACCTGTGGCATCTTCTCCCCGCCGCGTTTTCTGGATATCAATTCCCAATTGCTCCGCCTTTTTGTAAAGATGACTGCGCTCCAGGCCGAGCGCACGGGCGGTATTGGTGATGTGATAGCTCTGTTGTTTCAGTTCCGCGAGAATCGCTTCGCGCTCAAAATTCTGTACACGATCGGCAAGCGGGCCAGAGGTCACAGTCGAACCCGTCGCCGCGGTAGTCCGGGGAAGAGCGCTCTCGACGGTTTCAACTGTAATGGCGTCCCCGGTAGTCAAAAGCAAAAGGCGTTCCACCACATTGCGCAGTTCGCGAATATTTCCAGGCCATGAATAATTTTGCAGGAGTTCTACCGCTTCCGCCGTGCAGGCAATAGTTTTCCAGTTATTTTGATTGCAAATTTGCCGGGCAAAATGGTCCACGAGCGCGGGGATGTCGTCGCGGCGCTCACGCAGCGGCGGCAGCACGACGGGGAAAACATACACACGATGAAAAAGGTCCTGGCGAAATTTTCCGTCGCGCACCAGAGTTTCCAGATTGCGGTGCGTGGCAACGATCACGCGCACATCTACCGGGACCGGTTTGTCGCCGCCGATGCGCTCCACTTCATTTTCTTCCAGCACGCGCAGCAGCTTCGCCTGCATGGCCAGGGGCATGTCTCCAATTTCATCAAGGAAGATGGTGCCGCGCTCCGCCTGCTCGAATTTCCCGACGTGCCGCCCCGCCGCGCCGGTGAATGAACCTTTTTCGTGGCCGAATAATTCTGATTCGATCAGTTCCGCGGGAACTGCTGCGCAATTGAGCGCGATGAATGGGCCGGAGGCGCGCGCGCTGCGTTCATGCAGTGTCCGCGCAATCAGTTCCTTACCTGTACCGGTTTCGCCCAGAATGCAAACGCGCGTATCGCTTGCGGCCACGCGCTCCAGTTGCGCCATGATTTTTTTCATGGCTTCGCCGGTCCAGATAATTTCGTGCTTGCCCAGTCGCTGTTTAAGCTGCCGGTTTTCAGATTCCAAACGCTGGAGTTTGAGCGCGTTCTCGACTGTCAGCAGCAGCTTTTCCGAGGAGATCGGCTTTTCCAGAAAATCGAGGGCTCCAAGTTTGGTAGCGCGCACGGCCTTTTCGATGTCCGCCTGGCCTGACATCATTACGACTGGGACGGAGATGCCCTGCGCGCGAATCTCTTCCAGCAACGCCAGACCGTTTTTCCCGGGCATGACGACGTCGGAAAAAATCAGGTCGAAGTTTTGCGATTTCACCAACTGCAAGGCGCGCTCGGCATTATCGGCGACGGTGACTTCATGGTTCGCCAGCCTGAAGGCGCGAGAGAGCGATGCGAGCGTGTTCGCCTCGTCATCCACAATCAGTAAATGCGCTTTCATCGTGGCGCCCCCTTAAACTTAGACTTCAACCTGGCCGTCGTTTCGTTCCTCGCCGCCCGGCTGCAACTTATCCAGATTTCGCGGTAACACCACTGTAAACGTAGTTCCATGTGCTGGCTCGCTGCGAACGCTGACGGAGCCGCCGTGATCGCTGACGATAGACTGCACAATCGCGAGGCCCAGCCCCGTTCCGTGGCCTTTGCTGGTGTAGTAGGGAGTAAAGAGCCGGTCACATTCCTCCGGGCTCAGGCCCATACCGGTGTCCTGCACCTCTACGCTGACAGTGTTTTCCTGTGCATGCGTAAGCAATGTCAGGCGCCCTCCTTGCGGCATGGCGTCCATTGCGTTCAAAACCAGATTGGAAAGCACGCGATGCAGCAATTCCGGATCGCCCGCCATTTCGCCGGTGTCCGCAAGTTGCACGCTGCATTCAATCGTGGACCGGCCCGGCCCCTGCAATTGCGCCTGCACCAATTTCACCACATCCCGAACTAGATCGTTAATTTGCAACGAATGAAATTGCGGTTGCGGCATCCGAGAGAACTCGCTGAAGCGGGAGATGATCGCCTTGAGGTTCGCAATCTCCGCGAGCAGGGTCGTGGAACTTTCATGAAATATTTCGTCAAATTGTTCCGGTGTTTGCTGGCGTGCACGCACCAAATTTTCCACGGTGAGTTGCAAAGGAAACAGTGGATTTTTCAATTCGTGCGCCAAGCGCCGCGCGAGTTCCTTCCAGGCGGCGATGCGTTCCACGCGAACGAGGTGTTCACGCTGCTCGAGCAACTCATGGGTCATGTGGTTAAATGAATCTGCCAGCTCCGCGATTTCGCCGGAAGAATGGACGTTCACCCGCGTGTCCCAATTCCCCAGGGCGACTTCGCGCGCCGCCTGAGCAAGCTGTTCCACGGGCCTGGTGACGCGCGCCGCTGCCCATCCGCTCAACAATATGGCCAGAAGCAAACCGGCGCCTCCGGCGAAAAGGGTCGCGGATCGGATCTGCTGACGCAATTCCACGTATTGACGCCTGGAACTTCCTACAAGAAGCAAACCGGCTATCCGATTGTCGAGGTCGCGGAGAGGAATGGCATGAAGGGTTTCATCCTCCGCGGGATTGGAGGTCCAATGGACGAGTGTTGTTGACTCCTGTTTCTCTGCGAGTACTTGCTGGACGAAGTCCGCGATTTTCTGCGGGTCTTGTGGAGTACCGGAAGGGTCAATCAACGATTGCGGCGAGAATCCACTTTTGAAATTTTCGTAGAACATCGCACGCATGCCGGCTGGCAATTCCAGACCAGAGATGAATTCTTTGTCCATCCGCCTGCCGCCGACGACGTAAATATGGTTCTCGCCGTCATGGCCCTCTCCGGCATCAATCTTGCGGACGGAAAACAATCCGAGTGCCTCTCCATCAGGCAAATCTTCTTTTTTTAGAAACGCACTCTGTGGCAGTTGCCCCAGCGGCAAAGAGGCGTCCGGATATCCGAATTTGGCTGGCCACTGCGCGGAGGAAATGATGGTGCCTTGTCCGTCCACAAATTCCAGGAAATCAAGCTGCTGATTGTCAGCGATAGTGCGCGCTTCGCCAAGGAACGGGGCATAATCTCTTTCTTTGCGGCTAAAGGCGTAAGAAATGCGGGTCGCTGCGTCACTGGCGGCAATCGCTGCAACACGGGCGCTTATCTCTTCTCCGCGGCGGGTGAACTCATGCTGAAACTGTGCGACCAAAGCCGCCGTGCGTTCGTCGTCAGCTTTTTCAAAGGCGCGCCGGGCGAGTATTGAAACAATGACCGCGACCGTGGCCACAGAGATAAATACGGTGAGCGCGAATATCACCAGCAGCTTGCGGCGGAAGGTCACGGCTTCTCCGTGCTCGGCTTCTCGGCACTCAACCAGACGTTCGGCAAGTCCCAGCGTCCATCCTGCGCTTCGCTCCATCCGTGAACATTGCGCGCCAAGGCAACTGCCGTGCGGAGGTGCAACAATGGAATTGCGCGCTCGGTTTGCAGCAATGCGTTCTCAGCGGCGTACAAATCCGCCGTGGACAAGCTTTGACTGGACGTGCTCTGAGAAGAAGCTCTATGAGGATCTGGCGCCGGAAGCTGAAGGCTGATGGCAAGATGATTCAAAGCGACGTGCGCATCCCGCGACACCAATCGTATGCGCACCAGTTGCGCGTCGGGCGAGGCCGCCGGGTTGGGTTTTATATTGATTCCGGCATCCTGAGCATTCAACGCGATTCTCTCGGCAATCACGCGCGCAGATGGGTCGGTTTGATCATAACCGAGGTTCCAGGCGGATGATTGATTGATACCTTCATGGATCTGCCGGGCGCGTTGTGAATCCGGCGATGTGGAAAAAAGAAACTCGTATCCCGTCATCCAATTGGGAAGTAACCCTCCGGCCGGTTCGCCCGATGAATGCAGGACCACAGTGTTCAATAGACTGCGATCAATCGCAAGGCCCAGAGCCTGGCGAAGGCGACGATCCTCCGGCGAATGCGCATCGCGGCTGAAAACAATGGTGAGCAATTCGTCGGGAGCGGAGTTTACCACTCGGCCGCCAGCAACCGTGCCCGACGCCTGTTCCGCCGCAAGTTCGACTCCATCCAACCTGCCGAGTTCAAGAGAAAGCATCTGGTCCCGCGGGGAGCGGCCGATGGCAATTTCAACTGAGTCCACAAAGGGACGCCTGGCCCAATAGTCTTCTCTTGCGCTGAGTGCGAGATTCTTGCCGGGCTCCCATTGAGCAAGAGTGAACGGCCCAGTGCCAATCAGTTTGCCGCCCTCCCGAAGCACGACGCTATTGCGAGAGAGCGCCAGTTCCGCGGGAAGTTCCCGAGCTGCAGAATCGCTCTCGATGATCACCGAATCGCCCGCCGGGGAAATATTCCACCGTGGATTCGCCACCCGCAGCGACGCGGCTACAGCATTCGCCGTCAACGGTGTTCCGTCAGAGAATGCAATTCCGGGCCGCAGTTGAAACTCCCAGTGTTGCGAACTAAAGTCCGACTTCCAGGCTAGGGCCAATGACGGTTGAGCCTCGCCGCGATCATCCAACGTGGTGAGGGTATTAAAAAGCAAAGGAGCAATGTGCTGGATGGCAGTCTGCCCCGAAACATTGGAAGCGTCGGCAGGATCGAGCGAAGAGACGGGCCCGGCAATCGCCAGCCGCAGAACGCCGCCATAGTGAGGGCGCGTAGCCGCCCGCGCGACGGTCGTTATCGTGAGACTCGCCACCGCCAGGCTAGCCAGCGCGAGGCTATTGATCGCAAGCCAGAGTAAGCTGGTACGCTTCATATTCTCCCTTGCTGGAATCGTGCAACACGGCGACTGCGCTGGCGCCATCGGTCTGCGGCCACAGCGCGGTAATTTCTCCGCGAAATTCCGTGGGCTGGCCAATCAAAAAAGGTTCGCGATCAGGGACCTCGAAAATCCGCAGGCTGTCGTTTTTACTATCATTACTGTCTTTCGCGGTTGCCAGCACCTGCCATCCTGATCCGCATCCGCTGTGCACGCTGGCGATTTCGCTGCCCCAATCGGTAGCGGCGGTCTGGTCGGTAAAACCGTCCAGCAAATGCAATTGGCCATCGGTTGTGGTGAACAGCCACAGCGCATAACGATCGCGCGGCAAAGAAGCCGCTGCGAAAAAAGCGGACGCTGACGTTTGCTTCCCTACACCGGGAGTAAGCGCGCCGGTAAAGAAATTTCGCGCGGGCGCGAAAAATGCGTTTAAGCGCAATTCTTCCGATCCCAGCGGCCAGGGATCGTCACTCTCGTGGCACGTTAGCGAAACGCCCGCGGCGCTCGTGCAAAATACCCCGGGCAGATATGCGTCCAGCAAATGGTCTTTCCTAAGCACCAGCCTGCCGCGAAGATCGCGTGGCCATGGGCGTGAATGGTAGATGGGAAGCGCCTGCTGCGCTTGCCAGTGCCCAGACTGCATTTGATAAATGTTGACGCTGTTCGCATCCAGCACGAGCAGACGTTGCGGGTTGCCGCTCAGCACGGCAGCATCAAGAATGCGGCCCGGCTGGGACCATAGCAATGTTCTCCGCAAAACGATTGCCGGCGTTGCATGGCCGGAATCGGTAGCCGAACTTCGTGGAAGCGAAATCATGACTACGGCGGGTTCATTTTTCCCCTGCAAAATTTGGGCGGTCCACACGTATTCCCGCAGATTTTCGGAGAGCGAAATATTCACGGTCGCGGCCGCTTCCTCCGGAGCGACCGAACGCAGCCCCAGCGAAGAAAGCTCTTGCAAAAGCCCGCGATGGATTTCTTCCGCTTGCGTGCGGTTGAGCGAAGAGCGGTTGGCCAATTCAAGAGAGATCGCGCCAGGACCGGTCACTGCGGAAATTTTCTCCGCCAACTGCTGTTCCGGGGTATGCCAATTCGGCGTCTGCGCGGCAGCCCAGCCCGAAACAATTATCAGCAAAAGGGAAAAAAGAAGAGATCGGCGAATTGGACGTGAAGGCATTCGAGGATTGCGCGAATTATAAACCGTAAGCTGCATTTTTCCGCGCATGCTTTGCCTCGCCGAACTCTTCTCCCATTTGATAGACACCGTGCAGCTGCGTATATCGCCAGACTTATGGCAGACGCTTTTGGCCTACTTCTGCTGTGGCTCTTGCGCTTCATCTGCCTGGCCAGCCTGGTTCGCCATGTTCATGCTGTGCAGCACATCATTGGCGAAGAAGAACTTGCCGTCGGAGGGCACCATCATGATCTGCAACTTATCCGACAGACGTTCGGCCACGATTTTGTTGATGAGCAATGGGTTCTGTTTTAGGATGGCTCCTTCACTCTTCATCCGTTCGGCATCAGCCACAGCCGTCACCCGGATACGATCGGCCTCGGCTTCGGCCAGCATCTTTCGCCGCTCCATTTCCGCTTTGCTGTCAATCACCTTCGCCTGTGCCATGGCTTCGGCATTCTGCACCGTCGCTTCCTTGCGGGCCTCGGCTTCCAGCTTGGATTGCTCAATCTGTTTCTGCTTCAGCGGCAACGTATATTGCATGGCGTCGGCTTCGCCCTTGGCTTCCAAAACTTTTACCCGCGCTTCGCCTTCGGCCTGTTTGACTTGCCGGGCCTTTTCGGCTTCGGCCTCAAGTTCCGCAATCTTCACGTTTTTTTCCTTGAGTTCGGTTTCCACACCCATGCGGTCGTTTTCCTGCTCCTTCAATAAAAGGCTTTCCAATCCCTGGGCATATTCCGGAGGCAATTGGATGTCTCGGAGCATCACTTCTTTCACCAAGATTCCATCGGCGGCGAGCTTCTGGGTGATGACCTGCGCGGCGCGGCGGCGGACTTCTTCCCGTTTGGTGGCAAACACATCCCGAACAGTGTAATTAGGCACCAACTCGCGCCATGCGCTGGCAACCACGGCGGGAACAATTTCCCGCTCCACCGGCTGCGGCAGGTTGCTCTGAATGTAATCCAGATGAGCGGGGTCGAGGCGGTAACGTACTGTGATCGCAAGCCCGAGCGTGAGCCCTTCTTTCGCCTGGACGTCGAGCGGCTCGACCTTCGCTTTATCGGAAAGCACCTTTCCATCTTCCAATTGGCCGGTGGTGAACAACTGATCGCGCGTATCGAAGAGCACGACATTTTCTACCAGTGGGGTGACGAAGTGCGCTCCGGGATAGAGCGTGCCGGCCAATGTCCCGCTGGTCTGGCTCACACGGACCCCGGCCATGCCGCTGGGAACAACGATAATTCCCAGTGCCAGCAGAATCGGTCCCCAGGCCAGCGCGCCTAGCGCGACGGCCACACGCCAACGGACCTTCGGTTCGGTAGGAAACGGCCCCGGACCGTCGGTAGCAGTCGCCATTTTGTAATTCACTTCAAGATAAAGATCGCGGGCGAGAGTTCCCATTGCGACCACGATCATTCCGATGCCGCCCCACATCAGCAGGTATTTCAGGAACAACATACGAGATCTCCTATTAGCCAAAAATTCCAGCTAATTAACTCCGCCAATTAATTCCGTGACTCGGACTTTACTTGCACGACTTGCATAACCATGCGCCGGGACATAAAGCCAAACACCTTTCCAAACACCAATTCTTCGACCGATATAGCGATGGCCAGTGAAAACGTCATGCCTGCAATTACCGCCAGTGCTGTCATAAAGAGTTGCATTGCGTTGCTCCTTTGCTGATTTACGCTTCGCAGAGAAGACATGCAGAATGGCAACCAACCTCCAAACCATTGAATACACGGTTGTTAGTTAGAAAGCTGAGTGCAGCTTTTGTGTTCATCGAGCCACACTCGTGTCAAAACAAGGACAAAAAGAAAAAGGTTGAAAAATGCGGGGGTCATGATTACTAAGTAGTTATCCAGTAAACCCTGTATGGCTTAGACCGGCGCGAATTGCAATGATGCTTCTCCACCTAAATACCTAATGACCATGAAATGCATACTTTGCGTCGATGATGATGCCTCCGCACTAGAGCTACGCAAACTATTGCTCGGCGCGGCTGGGTACTCTGTCTTGACCGCCGGGTCCGGGACAGAAGCATTGGAAGTGCTGGAGAAGGGCGCCAACGTCGATTTGGCATTGCTGGACTACATGATGCCGGGGATGAACGGCGACGAACTGGCGGAGAAGCTTCGACGCAAGCATCCGAGGATTCCCCTGGTGGCGGTCTCGGCGGTTGGGCAATTGCCGGAGGCGTTCCTGAATATTTTGGACAGCCGCGTGCAAAAGGGTCAGGATCCCGAGGTCCTGCTCTCAACCGTTTCCAACGTGCTCGCGCGCTCCGAAACAGGGCAAGCCCACGCGAACACTCCGCCAAGAACAATCCTGTGCGTGGAAGATGAAGAGTGGATTCTTACCCTGCGGGAGAAGCTATTCGAATCAGCAGGGTTTGCCGTGCTGAAAGCCCGGTCTGGCGCCCAGGCAATGGAACTTTTCCGCGCGCACCAGGTTGATGCCGTGGTGCTGGACTATTTCCTCTCGGGGATGAACGGCACTGCCGTGGCCACGGAGATGAAGCGCTTGCGTCCTCGAATACCTATTGTGATGCTCTCCGGCTTTGCATCCTTGCCCGGCGAAGGAGCAGTTGTTGACGCATGGCTGCGAAAGGGGGACGTGGAACCCGAAGACCTTATCAAGGAAGTCTCCCGCCTCATCGAGCCTCGCGCTGGCACTCCACGGAGTACGACCTTCTGAATGAGGACCCTCCGGCGCTGGTTTCTCTCGACATCCCACTCGTTCATCTTTGTGATTGCGGCAGGCGCCGTATTGTTTGCGGCGTGGATTGCTACCGCTTCGACGGATCAATTGCAATCAAGCCTGCTATCCAATAATCCGGTGAGGGATTTGACCCTCGAACAACTTGGGGACGTGCAGGTGACAACCGTCACCAAGGAGCCGGAAGAGGTCTGGAACACATCAGCCGCGATCTATGTGATTACGCAGGAAGACATTCGGCGATCCGGGGCTACCGACATCGCGGACGTATTGCGGCTCGCTCCGGGAGTGGAAGTGGGACGCATTGACTCAAATACCTGGGCGGTGGGAATACGCGGCTCTGAAAGCAATTTTTCCAAAGCCGTGCTGGTGCTTATTGATGGGCGCAGCGTGTACACGCCATTGTTCGCGGGCGTTTATTGGGATGTACAGGATGTATTGCTGGAGGACATTGATCGCGTTGAAGTCATACGGGGGCCCGGGGCAATAGTTTGGGGACCGAACGCGGCCGATGGCGTGATCAACATTATTACTAAAAAAGCCTCTGAGACGCAGGGAGTCATGGTTTCCGTGCTGGGCGGAAATGTGGACCACACTCTTGCGGAAGCCCAGTATGGCGGAAACCGTGGCGAGAATTTTAACTATCGCGTCTATGGCAAAGGATTTCTGCGAGGTCCCGAATTTCATACCGACAATAAGAATTTCGACGACTGGAACCAGGCGCGCGGCGGATTTCGCGCCGATTGGAACATAGATTCGCGCAACGATTTCACCCTTGAAGGGGACATGTATGGTGGAGATGCACCCCATGAAACCGGCCCAAGCGCATTCGTGGATTCAGTATCGGGAGGAAATATGCTGGGCCGTTGGACACGCACCATGGATAACGGCTCCAACCTGTATCTGCAAGCCTATTTCGACCGGACCATCCGCATTGGCCCGCTTTCTGGAGAAACTCGAAACACCATTGACATTGATTTTCTTCACCATCTGAAGTTCGGAGATCGTCAGGACGTCAGTTATGGTGGCGGATTGCGCTGGAGTCCCAACCGCTACATCCCCAAGACGCCGGTCTTGAACGTCTTGCCGGAAACGAACACGGACCACATTTACAGCGCCTTTCTTCAGGATGAAATCCATTTCGTGGATGATCGCTTTACGCTGACGCTCGGGGCCAAACTGCAGCACAATAATTTCAGCGGCTTCGACGTGCAGCCGACGGTGCGCGGCTTGTGGAAGTTCAATCGGCATCAGAGCTTCTGGGCCGCGGTCACCCGCGCTGTAACGACGCCGTCGCGCATTGAAGAAGGCATTCAGATCAACGCCGGAGAAATTTCGGCTGCGCCGCCCATTTTTCTGCTGGTTTCCGGCAATCCGCAATTTCAATCGGAAAAATCACTCGGCTACGAGGGCGGCTACCGCCAGTTACTAACGCCCAAGCTCTACGTTGATTTGGATGTGTTCCACAACAACTACGACAACTTGCAGAGTTTCGGCTTGCCCACACTGGTTGGAAACGATCTCACTATTTTTTATGAGAATGCCATTGCCGGAACGACTACCGGTTTTGAAATCGCTCCCAATTGGAATCCCAGGCAGTGGTGGAAATTGTCAGGTTCTTATTCATACGTAGACATTGACATGCATGCAAACGCGCTGGGATCGGACATCAGTTCCACGGGGTCGGTACCTACTTATGAAGGTTCAAGCCCGGCTCACCAGGTAAAGATCCAATCCCGCTTCGACATTTCCAAACGATTTGAATTCGACCAGACGTACGGGTATGAGAGCGCTCTTCCCGCGCAAAAAGTGCGCGCTTATCAGACCATGGATCTGCGACTAGGCTGGAACCCCAGGAAGGAATGGAACCTTTCTCTGGTAGGCCAAAACTTGTTTCAGCCCTACCACTTCGAATGGGGCACGGGGGATCCGAGTGAACTCCCCATTGGAATTCGCCGGGCAGCTTACGTGAAACTTACCTGGAGAGCCGAGCGTTAACGGCGAATCATTTGGCAACAGATCACGTGGAGAGCATGAATACTACGGGCGGTTGGTTGCATTCCGAGCGTAAATCGTTGGCGGCCAGGATTTCCCGCGTGCGGCGGTTCCGCAATATGATCGCCTGTTTTTCATCGCTGCTTTCTCTTTTGTTACTCATTCCAGTTTGTTCGGCGCAACTGACGCACCCGACCGAATTCCAGGTGGAATCCGCCTATCTTTATAACTTTGGCAAGTTCGTTCAATGGCCGCCGGACCGGGTGCAGGCCTCTGACTCGCTGCAAATTTGTTTGCTGGGGAAAGATCCTTTCGGCGCGATCCTCGATTCCACTGTGGCCGGAGAAAAGATTGATGGCCGCGCTATCACTGTACGAAGGCTTTCCACGGTTGACGACTCCTCCTCGTGCGGCATTCTGTTCATTAGTTCGTCGGAAGAAGCACGGTTAAACACCGTTTTAGCGATCGCGCAGCGTTCAGGAGAGCTGACGGTGAGCGATATTCCGCATTTCGCCGAACGCGGCGGCACAATCGGATTCGTTATGCAACAGGGTCGTATCCGTTTTGAGGTGAACCGCGCCGCAGCCGTGCAATCTCACTTGACGCTCAGCTCGGAACTACTCAAGGTGGCCAGCAAAGTCATCAATAAACCCTTGCGGAACGGCCAGCCATGAACAGTCCACGCACACGTTCGATTTCGACCAGGCTCACCATCATGAACATGCTGGTAAGCGGCGCGGCTTTGCTGCTGGCGTGTATCGCATTCTTTGCTTACGATCAAATCACGTTTCGCGAGGGCCTGGTACACACCCTCTCGGCGCAGGCGCAAATCATCTCTTCCAACAGCGTTTCCGCGGTCCTGTTTAACGATCCGCAAACCGCCGCGAACACTCTTTCAGCTCTGAAAAGTTCCAACAACATTGCCTCCGCGGGCATTTTTACGGTGGACGATCACCCCTTTGCGCAATATAGCCGTGCCGGCGAAGGCAAACTTCTCACGATCCCCGCGATTTCTGAAGATCAGATAGAAACTTACCGATTCGGCACCAGTCACGTTCTTCTCGTGCGAAAAATTTTGTCCGAAGGGAAAGTAATTGGTTTTGTGTATATTCTGGCGGACCTGCACGAAATTGATAAGCGCCTGGCACGCTATGCGCTGATTGCGATGGTAGTGCTGCTGGTTTCGTTATTGTTTGCTTTGCTGGTCTCATCCGCGTTTCGCAAATCGGTATCTCAGCCAATCGTGAACCTCGCCGAGACCGCTCGCCGGGTCTCCCGTGACAAGGATTATTCCGTCCGCGTCGCCGATGTTGGAGAACGCGACGAAGTTTCCGTTTTGATCGAGTCGTTCAACGAAATGCTGCGCGAAATCCAACTGCGCGAGGGCGCGCTGCAACAGGCGCACAACGAACTGGAGGACCGGGTTTCCGAACGGACTCGCGAATTGCTCTCTGCGAACCGCGAACTTGAGGCGTTCTCGTATTCGGTTTCGCATGATCTGCGGGGGCCACTCGACGCGCTCAACGGTTTCATCTATCTGCTCATCCAGCAGCATGGAGAGAAGCTGAATACGGGCGGCCGCGAACTGATCGAGCACATTCGTAACGCGGGAAAGCGAATGACCGAACTGATTGAGGATCTGCTCAACCTATCGCGTGTGAGCACCAGCGCCATGCATATGGAAAAAGTTGACCTCAGCAAAATTGCCCATTCAATCGCCGAGGAACTTTGCCATAGTCATCCCCAACGAAAAGTTGAATTTGTGATTTCCAACACGGAGAATGCGCAAGGCGACGTTCGCCTGCTGCGAATCGTTCTGGAGAACCTTCTGCGAAATTCCTGGAAATATACCTCCGGCCATAAAGAATCGCGCATTCAGTTTGGCGCGGAGGGAAACAAGGGCCGGACCGTGTACTTCGTGCGCGATGACGGCGCCGGCTTCGATCCGCGCTCCGCGACCCGTTTATTTCAACCTTTTCAACGGCTGCACTCCAAGGACGAGTTTCCGGGAAATGGAATCGGGCTGGCCACGGTGCAAAGGATTGTGCGCCGCCACGGAGGCGAGACTTGGGCCGTCGGCGCGGTGGAGAAAGGCGCAACATTTTACTTTACTCTGGGTTCCGCGGCGGGACAGCCGAAAGCTTAGAGTCGCAGCCTGGTTTCGGCGACTCCATTCACGTTCACTCTGTGAAACTCAAATCACCGAATCGTGGACTCCGCAAGCGCGGCAAAATGGCTGGATTGAATCTGTCTAGTTAGCGACGCCCAGCGTCAAACTGGCCGTCGGTCAAAACAATCCCGCATGGCGAAGAACGCTTCTTTGGGCTGGTAGTTGTCATCGAAGGGCAGGGGCCGTTGCGGTCGGTTCGGTTGCTTCTTTTTTTGCGTTGGACCATTCAACCAGGTATAGCGATCTGTTACGCCCCAGGTAAGCACCGACTTGACGGCGGGATCGGGAAGCACTGTATCTAAATAGTTGCGATAGACTTCGGCAATCGCGTGATCGCGCTGCGCCACATCGTTGTAGGGCAGGTCATCTTCATTCACATCCAACTCAGTTAAAAAAACCTGAAGGCCCATAGCGCGGGCGCTGGCAATGTAGTCTTGAATTCCTTTGCCGAACGAAGATGTGGAACCAGCCCTTATGTGAGACTGAATTCCCAGGGCGTCAAGCGGAACATTGTCTGCCTTCATACGCCGCAGCAACTGCAATATAAACTCTCGTTTCCGGCCGTCTTCATCGTTATCATATTCGACTCCGTAATCATTGTAAGTAAGGAGCGCATGAGGATCGGCCTGGCGCGCGGCGCGAAAAGCAATGTCAATGTAGCCGGGCCCGAGCAATTCAAACCAGGGAGATTTTCGCAGTCCGTCGGTGCGCCCATCCTTGGACTGGATCGCTTCGTTCACTACGTCCCAGGAGCGGATTTTACCTTTGTAGCGGCCCGCGACCGTAGCGATGTGGTCGGTAAGAAATCGCTGTGCGTTTTCTTTATTTACCGTGGACGCAAACCAGTCTGGCAATTCCTCATGCCATGCGAGGTTATGGCCTCGTACTTTGATATTGTTTTGTTCCGCGAATGAGACCAGGGCGTCAGCCTCGTCAAAGAAATATTTGTCGGGCGCCGGACGCAAAGGCCCCCACTTCATGGCGTTTTCTGCGACCACGATGCTGTACTGTTCCCGCAGTGTGCGCACGTAATTCGCGTCCGAACGCAACAGCCGTGTGTTTACCGCGGCGCCCGCCAATAGGCCATGAGCAGCGGCATGCGCCTTCAGTGAGCCTTGGCCGATGATCTCACGATCGGCAGGCGCGACCGCGGGATGTTCGTGAACAGAATGAGCGCATCCGGTAAGTAGGCCGGTGACCGTGGAAGCCGCAACGATGCTCCCAGCCATCTGCAATCCCGCAGACATAAAATTACGCCGTGTTAGCAAATGATTTTCCTTGCGATGAGAGAGATGCGAAATCAACCTCCATTCTAATTGAAATGAAAAGATCGTTCGGCCGCAGTGGGATAATGTATTGTTTCGGTCGAGCTGAAATCTTTACTCTATGAAACTTGCATTTGAGGTATTTGCTTGCTCTCGCAAAAGTAAATCTCAACCGAAGAGGGAAACGTGTTCTCTAATGGAATAACGAGAAAAGACTTTTTGGCAGGCACTTTTGCAGCGGGGATTGGCTCAGTGTCGGTCTGGGGACAGACTCCCACGCCGCAATCGCCATCTTCCGGATCTCCCCGCGAACATGCGGCTGGCGCGTTCAACGTGCTGGCTTTTGGTGCTACCGGCAACGGTAAGACGCTAGACACCCCGGCAGTCAATAAAGCTATTGAAGCGGCCGCTGCGGCTGGCGGCGGCACCGTTCTCTTTCCTTCCGGAACCTACCTTTGTTATTCGATCCATTTAAAAAGTTCGGTTGCGCTTTACCTGGATGCGGGCGCCACCATTCTGGCAGCGAGTGTTCCTCCCGAAAGCACCACAACCGGCGGTTACGATCCGGCTGGTCCGCCGCAGCCCTGGGAAAAATTTCAGGACTTTGGCCACAACCACTGGCATAACAGCCTGCTTTGGGGCGAAGACCTGCATGACGTAGCCATTCTTGGGCCGGGTTTAATTTGGGGCAAAGGATTAAGCCGGGGTGACTCCAACGAGATCCCTCGCGCAGAAAGCCCCGGCGTTGGCAACAAAGCGATTGCGCTCAAGAATTGCCGCAATGTAATTTTGCGGGATTTTTCCATTCTTCAAGGCGGACACTTCGGCATCCTGCTGACAGGCGTGGACAACGTAACCATTGACGGGTTGAAGATTGACACCAACCGCGACGGCATGGACATCGATTGCTGCAAGAACGTGCGCGTCTCCAACTGCACGGTTAATTCCCCATGGGATGACGCGATCTGCCCGAAAAGTTCTTTCGCGCTAGGTTATCCGCGTGCCACCGAAAACGTCACCATCAGCAACTGCTACGTCACGGGAATTTATGACTACGGCACGCTACTCGATGGAACATTCAAGCGCATGCAGTATCCGCTGGGCTTCCGTGCTCCAATCGGGCGCATCAAGTGCGGAACTGAATCGAATGGGGGCTTCAAGAACATCACAATCTCGAATTGCATCTTTGAAAGCTGCCGTGGTCTTGCGTTAGAAACGGTGGACGGCGCGCAAATCGAGGACATCGCGATCACCAACATCACGATGCGCGGCGTTGTGCACTCCCCTTTGTTTCTGCGGCTGGGAGCGAGAATGCGCGGGCCGCAGGGGATGGCTCCGGGAGTGCTGAGGCGCGTCCTCATCAGCAACATCGTCAGCTCAAATGCCGTTGCGGAATATCCTTCCATCATCAGCGGCGTTCCCGGCAGTTACATTGAAGACGTAAAGATTTCTGACGTGTATCTACAGCAATTGGGCGGAGGCACAAAGGAGTGGGCGGCTCTCAATCCCCCGGAGAAAGAGACCGGTTATCCTGAGGCCTCGATGTTCGGCACGCTGCCCGCGCGAGGATTTTTTATACGGCATGCGCGCAATGTGGAGTTCAGCAATATTGAAATTGCCACCGTCCAGCCTGACGCGCGGGCGGCCTTCTGGATGCAGGATGTAGAGGGAGTAGACTTATTCCGCGTAAAGGCCGGGAAGAATACCGCAGGTTATGCTTTGAAAGATGTAAAAAATTTCCGTAGCTTCGGCAGCCGTGATTTTCCTGACAGGACAGAAGACAATATAAGCAGCCTTGAATTCTGAAAGACTCCCCATGAACAGGCGCGAGTTCCTAACCAAAGCTGGCGTGTTTGCGGGCGCAACTTCTTTACGCCCGCTTTTCGGCCAAACGCTATCCTCTTCCACCACACCAGCCCCAACCCATTCCCATGCGCAGGCAGCCATTTCATTTGAAACAACCGACCATCACTACCAGGCCACTTATCACCATGCGCTCAAGGTGCTGGCTGCCAACGTAGTTACTCTGCCCTCGTATCCCCACCCGGTGCTGATCGAAGGCAGCGCGTACCAGGGAATCTGGTTGGAATGCGCTCCCCAGGAAGGCTTGGTTTATTCGCAGATTCGCCCTGACGTGGCGCGAAATAATCATTTTTCTTTTTTTGCCCGACAACGCGAGGATGGTCAAATTCCCTGCTGGATTAGAGCTAAGGCCACCGGCCTTTCGCAGATTCAAATGGTCGTGCCGATTGCGGCCACCGCGTGGGAACTTTCGCAACAGACCGGCGACAGCGAGCTTCTGGAAAAGGCCTATCCGGCATGTGCCCGCTGGGATGCGTGGCTGCGCCGCTATCGCGATACCCGGCACACTGGACTTTGCGAGGGCTTTTGCACGTGGGACACAGGCCATGACAACAGCCCTCGATGGTCGGGAATGCCCAACTCTTGTCCTGATCACGATGCCCGCAAATGCCCCACGCTCCCATCTTTGCCTCGGCTATCGCCCGATCTTTCCGCGACTGTTTATGGAGGGCGTATTGCTCTGGCCGCCATGGCACGCGCGCTGGGGAAAAATTCCGAAGCGGACCACTGGCTGGCGGACGCGGAAACCATTCGCACCGCGATTCTGGATAAGTTGTACTCACCGGATGACGCTGCCTTCTATGACCTCGACGCCCAGAATAAATTCGTGCACGTTCGCGGAGACGTCATTAGCCGCGTCCTCGGAGAGCACGTGGTTGATCAAAAATTATTCGACACAATCTACAAGAAGCAAATCCACAATCCCGCGGCGTTCTGGGCTTCTTATCCCTTGCCTTCGGTTGCCATGGACGATCCGGCATTCGTTCGCCCGATTCCTCGTAACTCCTGGGGCGGTGCCTCACAGGCGCTTACCGCGCTGCGCGCGCCGCGATGGATGGAACACTATGGCAAGCCCGCCGACCTCGCCCATCTTATGCAGCAATGGGTGCACGCGATTTCTCGCGCGGGAAAGTTCCTACAGCAGATGGACCCGCTGAACGGTAAATTCACGCCCGACAAAGGAGACTACTCTCCCGCAGCTCTCGTCTTCCTGGACTTTACCTGGCGGCTCGCTGGCGCGCGGCGAGACGAAAATGGTTTGGAATGGAATTTACGCCCCAACGCTGACGGAACGAGTTCCAGCTATCGCCTGCGCTTGCCGGGAGGCCAATCAGCGGAGTTGAAGTACTCGGGAAAACCGGGCGTGGCGGAGTGCCTTTTGAACGGTAAATTTTTATTTCGCAGCAATAATGTAGTTCGCCTGACCACCGATCGGAACGGCCAGCTACGCGGCGCGACCGGAATTGCTCCTGAAAAAACGCACGTCACGCTGCACACTTTGAATGGGAAGCGAAAGTTCTCCATTGAACCGAACAGCGGCATGGAATTTCTGCCGAAACACAAGATTTGACTTTCAAGCTAGGACGCCTGGTGCACTCACTCTGCGTCTTTAAAGCACAAGCGACCATCCCAAATAAAGCCACATGAGGCCGAGATTGGCCACCATCAGAATCATACATAGGATTCCGAATCTCGCCTTCAACTGCGTGCCTTCAAAATAATTCTCTACCCCCATGTACGCCGGGAAAACGATAAGCAGGTAACGGGCCGTGCTCTGGAGCGGAGGATCGATGTGTTTGGTCAGGAACAACAGTATGGCGGCAAGTGCATACAGTTTGTATGCCGAGTCCATGCGGCTGACGAGAACGAACCAGCAGAACAAAAACACAAATAATAGATTGAATGCCACGATCACGTTGAAAGAATGCGAGAGACCTAGGCAAGCAGTCCACAAAGTCGCCCAGGGCCAGGAAAAGGTAATGTGCCAATAGCGTGCAAAAGCGTCGGTTGGCGTTCCGCGCCCGCTAATGCGGAGCCATAGAAGAAATGCCGCTGAACCTGAAGGGGCCAGCAAAATTGGCCATGCCTTGAAGCTGCGGCGACGCCAGGCGATGACCACGAGCGGCACGAGTACGAGAACGCCCACCGCTTTTGTAAGGCAGGCCGCAAACGCCGCAAGGGCTGCGAGGGCCCACCAATCGCGCCGTGCGGCGTAGAGTGACCAGAGAATCAACGCCAGCAGCAAAGATTCCGTGTATCCAGCAAAAAATATGAAGCTGGCTGGCCACACGGCGCAGATCAGTAATGCGCGGCGGACTTTATCGGCGGAGAAATCCAAAAGCAGCAACTTCTGCAATCCCCAAAACAAAAAGAAAGTTGCCAGTGTAGAAATAAATAATGCCGATGCCAGAGCATTCCCAACGACACTCGCAAGCCGAATAAGGATTGGATACAGCGGGTAGAAAACAATCGAGCCAGCTCGGTCATATCCAAACCGAGCAATGCGCAAGTACCACAGAGTGTCGAACCGAAGCCATGCATCAAAAAATAAGTAACGGAAGGTATGGCTCGGAAGAGGAAGAGTATCGGTAAAAGCGTTGGAGCGCATCAACTGCAAATTAACGGGAATGACCGCGGCGAAAATCGCCGCTACGCCTGAATAGAACACACGCAAGCCGAGAGTGAGCGCCAGCGCCGCACGCCAGGGACAGTACGATTTTTCCGGACAGCCAGGCGCATCATTCAATGGCGCTAGTCCCTCAATGAAGAATGCCGTGCTGGTGCAGAAGAATACACTACGGAACGAAATCTCCTTAATTTGCGCAGTAACGCTCGACTGTTATATACCGTAGCTTCGAGCTGTTATGGCCGAGCGAATCGAACCGACCGCGGCTTCTCCCTCCACCATTCTAGAAACCAGGGTGGATCCCACCTCCGCGCGCTTTGAAGCCAACATGCGCTTCATGGCCGATTTAATGTCGCAGATCCATAACGAAGAAGAAAAAATCCGTGAAGGTGGCGGAGCCAAAGCCACGGAAAACCAGCACAGCAAGAAGCGGCTCACGGCGCGTGAACGGATAGATTTACTCGCAGATCCGGAAACTTTTTTCGAGCTGGGAATTTTCGCCGCCAGTGGCATGTACGAAGAATGGGGTGGCGCGCCCGCCGCCGGAGTGATTACGGGTCTTGCGCGCGTGCATTCGCGGTTGGTGATGATCATTGCCAATGACGCCACGGTGAAGGCTGGCGCATTTTTTCCCATGACTTCGAAGAAAGTGATTCGCGCTCAGAACATCGCCATCGAGAACCGCATTCCGACGATGTACCTGGTGGATTCAGCGGGAGTATTTCTGCCTTTGCAGGAGGATGTTTTCCCTGACACCGATGATTTCGGCCGCGTCTTCCGCAACAACGCCGTGATGTCGGCCATGGGAATCCCGCAGATTGCCGCCATCATGGGCATGTGCGTGGCCGGGGGTGGATATTTGCCGGTGATGTGCGATCACGTGCTCATGACCGATGGCAGCGGATTGTTTCTCGCAGGTCCGGCGCTGGTGCAGGCGGCCATTGGGCAAAAGGTTTCCGCTGAAGAACTGGGCGGAGCGGCCATGCACTCGGCCATCAGCGGGACTGTAGACTTTCGCGAGGCCAATGACGAAGACTGCCTTTCGCGTTTGCGCTCGATTGTGGACAAGTGGGGATACCGCCGGCAGTCTCCCTGGGACCGCCGAAAGCCCGTGGAACCCGCGCTTGCCGCGGAAGAGATTTATGGAATTTACGACTCCTCGCCCGCGCGTCCCTATGACGTGAAAGAAGTTCTGGCGCGAGTTGTGGACGGCAGCCGCTTCGACGAATACAAAACGGAATATGGCAAGACCTTAGTATGCGGGTACGCGCGTATTGGCGGCTTTGCCGTGGGAATTGTAGCCAACCAGAAAATCCACGCTCAGCAGACAGATCTGGAGGGTCATAAGCGGGTGGAGTTCGGCGGCGTCATCTATACCGAATCGGCGGAAAAGGCTGCTCGCTTCATCATGGACTGCAACCAGAATCTTGTGCCGCTGGTCTTCTTTCATGACGTGAATGGGTTCATGGTGGGCCGCGACGCGGAATGGAGCGGCATTATCAAAGCGGGTGCAAAGATGGTGAACGCCGTTTCCAATTCCGTCGTGCCCAAGATCACTGTAATCATTGGCGGATCATTTGGCGCCGGACACTACGCAATGTGCGGCAAAGCATACGATCCGCGATTTGTTTTTGCGTGGCCGACGGCGCGATATGCAGTCATGGGCGGAGACGCCGCCGCCAGCACGCTGGTAGAAATCAAAATTCGCCAACTGGAGCGCGGTGGTAAGCAACTTACCGAAGAAGAGCGCAAGGAACTATACGAATCAACAAAACGGACTTATGACGAGCAGACGGACCCTCGCTACGGCGCGGCCCGTTTGTGGATTGACAAGATTATTGATCCCATGGAAACGCGCGCTGCCATCACTCAGGCGCTGGAGGCGGCGGCGTTGAATCCGGACGTGGCGGAGTTCAAAGTTGGAGTGCTACAGACATAGCTCGAGGATTCAAACGGGACGCCAGACCCATGACTTTTCACTATGCTGAGCAAGACGACAAAGCTTGTAGTTGTATTGGCAACTGTCATTGCTGGTTCGTGTTTATGGCAACTATTGCAAGGCATAGGCAATTGGGTTGAACCAGAAAATCACGTCCTTAGCCTTGGTTTCGTTATCCTGTGCTGCATCGTGAGTGTTACCGGTTTTGTCATTTGGGATGTTCGAAGGTCTAAATGAATCATGTCTGACTCCATCAAACTCATCGAATGTCCCCGCGACGCATGGCAAGGGATTAAAGGGCACATCCCTGCGGAGATCAAGGCGGATTACCTGAAAGCCTTAATTGGCGCTGGTTTCAAGCACATTGATGCGGTTTCATTCGTGTCTCCGAAAGCGGTCCCGCAGATGGCGGATTCTGAAGATGTATTGAAGGAGCTTGATCCGCCCGACGATGTGGAGGTCATCGGGATTGTGGTAAACGAAAAGGGCGCGCAACGTGCCATCAACACGAACGCGGTCCGAACGCTGGGATTTCCCTATTCCTTGTCTCCAACCTTCCTGCGCAATAACCAAAACCAAACCTTGGACGAAGCAATTGATGAGATGGAGAGAATTAAAGACAAGGGTGACGATGCGGGGCTGGAGACGGTCGTTTACATTTCAATGGCGTTCGGTAATCCCTACGGCGATGAATGGAACATTGGAGAAGTTGTCGAAGCCGTCGGCCTGCTCGAAGGCTACGGAATCAAAATGATTTCTCTCGCTGACACGGTCGGCATCGCGAATCCACAGCAGATTGGGGAATTATTCTCGGCTGTGATACAGAAATATGACTATCTCGAAATTGGCGTTCATCTTCATAGCCGGACCGAGCAGGCCATTGAAAAGGTCCTTGCCGCCTACGACGCCGGATGCCGCCGTTTTGATTCCGCACTCGGCGGGCTCGGTGGATGCCCATTCGCTCAGGATATGCTGGTTGGTAATATCCCCACAGAAAAAATAATTGAAGCTCTTACGCAACGTGGCGCAGCACTGCCCGCTCTGAAACCGCTAGATACATTACTACGAGTTGCAGAGGCGTTTGGCGCCAAGTATACAGATTCCAGCGCGGCAGACTAATGCTCTGCGAACTGATGGTTTATTTTTAATCATGACCTATCGCGCCATCCAACTCGCGCTGCAACCCTCAATCGCGACAATTACCCTGAATCGTCCGGAGAAGCGCAACGCCATCAGTTATGAATTGATCACGGAGTTGTTGGCTGCTTTAGACGAGGTCGCAGCGTCCGATTCCCTCGTGTTGGTGCTTACAGGCGCAGGACCAGCCTTCTGCTCGGGAATGGATTTGGATGATCTCAAAGGTTTGCTCGGACGCTCGCCAGAACAAAATCTGAAAGATTCAGAGACCGTGGCGCAACTCTTCCGCGCGATTTACGAATTTCCCAAGCCGACCATCGCCGCGGTCAATGGCGCGGCGATCGCAGGCGGCGCTGGACTGGCGACCTTGTGCGACTTCACGCTGGCCGTGCCCGAAGCAAAATTCGGCTATACGGAAGTGCGGATCGGATTTATCCCCGCCATCGTTTCCACCTTCTTATTGCGTCAAGTGGGCGAAAAACACGCGCGCGAGCTTCTGCTAACGGGAAAACTTATTGACGCGGGCGAGGCATTGCGGATCGGTCTAATCAACGAAGTTGTGCCGGCATCCACACTACTCGCGCGAACGACCGAGTTGGCCGAACAATTGGCCGCAAACAGTCCCGCATCTCTCCTCGCCACCAAACGGCTCCTGCGCGACCTTACCCGCAGCGAACTTGACGATCAGCTTCGGCTCTCCGTGCAGGAAAACGCTACCATTCGCGCGACTGCCGATTTTCACGAAGGCATCTCGTCATTTCTGGAAAAACGCAAACCCAAGTGGAGTGGCAATTGAACGAAGCATTTTCAGACACGCGCTTACGAGTGCGCTACGCGGAAACCGACCAGATGGGAGTCGTTTACCATGCCAACTATTTCATCTGGTTTGAAATTGGCCGCGTGGAGCTGCTGCGGCAACTCGGCTTCTCCTATCGCGACATGGAAAAAGATGACGGATGCTTCATCGCAGTGGCCGATGCCCGCTGCCGCTATAAGGCCCCTGCGCGCTACGACGATGAGCTGATTGTGCGCACGCATTTGAAAAACGTTCGTGAATCGGTTTTGTACTTCGGTTATAAATTGCTTCGAGCATCCGACAGCGAGTTGCTCGCCGAGGGAGAAACTACTCACGTTGCTACCAACGCGGCGATGAAAGTCTCCGTCATCCCGCAAAAATATCTGCAAATATTCCGGAACGCGGTCAGCAAGACGGAGCAGGTTCCGTGAAAGCGCTTCACATCAACGGAAATGATCTGACGCTTGAAGATGTCCGCAGCGTCGTCGATCATCGCCCCGTTTTGCTAGATCCCGACGCCCGCGAGAAAGTCCAGCGAGCGCGTCACGCCGTCGAGAATCTCGTCGCAAGCAATCAGACTTCTTACGCCATCACCACCGGCGTGGGCAAATTGAGCGACGTGCGCATTGCCCCGGAACAAATTCTGGAACTGCAACTCAACCTGATCCGCTCCCACTCAGTTGGCGTAGGCGAACCGCTTACCGTCGCGGAAACGCGGGCCATGATGCTGTTGCGGGCGAACTCACTGGCGAAAGGCTACTCCGGCGTTCGTGACGTAATTATTGATACGCTTTGCGAGATGTTGAATCGCGGAGTAACCCCTGTGATCCCCTCGCAAGGCAGTGTCGGCGCAAGCGGCGATCTTGCTCCCCTGGCCCATCTTGCGCTCGTGCTGGTGGGTGAGGGCCAATGCATCAGCGAAAATGGCCCTTTTATTTCCGGCGCGGACGCCTTGAAAAAAGCTCAAATTTCTCCTTTGCGCCTGGAGGCGAAAGAGGCCATTTCATTGATGAACGGCACGCAGGCAATGCTGGCCGTTGGGACACTTGCTCTATTGGAAGCGGAAATTTTTGTGGACTCCGCCGATGTGATCTCCGCGCTTACTCTGGATGCGCTCCGCGGCACCGACGTGGCCTTCGACGAACGGATTCACCGGGCCCGTCCCCACGCCGGACAACTCAAGACTGCTGCCAACCTGCGCAAAATGCTGGAAGGCAGCGAGATTCGCAAATCCCACACCGACTGCAAACGCGTGCAGGACGCCTATTCGCTGCGCTGCATTCCCCAGGTCCACGGCGCGGTGCGCGACACGCTTGCTCATTGCCGTAGCGTGTTTGAGACAGAAGCGGATTCCGCGGTGGACAATCCCTTGGTTTTTATCAGAGACGCAGAAGAAAGCGACATTCTTTCCGGCGGGAATTTTCACGGCGAGCCCATCGCATTCGCCCTCGATTTTTTGGGGATTGCATTGAGCGCACTGGCGGGGATTTCCGAGCGCCGCATCGAGCGCCTGGTAAATCCTTCACTGAATGAAGGCCTGCCGCCATTTCTCGCGGGAGACGCCGGACTGAACTCCGGGTTCATGATGGCCCAGGTAACCGCGGCTGCCCTCGCCAGTGAAAACAAAGTCCTCGCGCATCCGGCGTCGGTGGATTCCATCACCACCTCAGGCAATAAAGAAGATTACGTTTCCATGGGAATGACCGGGGCGCTAAAGCTCCGCAGGATTGTCGCAAATACTCGAAGTGTTCTTTCCATTGAAGCGATGGCGGCGGCGCAGGCCCTCGACTTTCTTGCGCCCATGAAAACTTCGCGACGCGGCCAGTTAGCCTACAAGGAAATCAGGAGCGTTTCTCCGCGAATGGAAAAGGACCGCGTAATTTCAGACGATTTTTCACGCATTGCCGCAATTCTCGCCGCAGGCAAGCTTTCTGAAGCGTTGCGTTAGCGGAACCGCACCAGCGTAAATTTCAGCGGCCAAATCTGTTACTATTCGCCGCAGCCGCACAAATCTTCCACATGCCGATTTTTTCCATCATAGCCGGGGTGTTCGTACTGGTCGCAATATTGCTCGACGCCTTCGAAACCACTATATTGCCCCGCCGAGTCCAGCGCGGCTTTCGGATTACTTCCTGGTTTTATCGCTCGACATGGAGACCGTGGTGGAAGCTGGCAAAGCGAATCAACAGTAAGGGCCGGCGTGAAACCTTTCTTGGCTATTTCGGCCCTCTCTCTCTGCTCTTCCTGCTCATGGTCTGGGCCTTTGGCCTGATCTTTGGTTTTGCGCTGCTTCACTGGGGCTGCGGAGAGCATGTGCAGCTGGGGAAAGAGGGCGTTCATTTCTGGACCGTCCTTTACCTCAGTGGATCAACATTTTTCACCATCGGCTTTGGTGATGTGTTGCCAACCAGTGGCATTGAACGATTCCTAGCAGTCCTCGAAGGGGGAATGGGGTTCGCCTTCCTCGGCGTCGTAATCGGATATCTGCCGACCATTTATTCCGCATTTTCCAAACGCGAAATTCAAATTTCGCTGCTGGATGCCCGGGCAGGTTCCCCGCCGACGGCTGCCGAACTTCTCCTAAGAGTCGGAAAATATCCGCAGGATGCCGGGCTCGACGTAATTCTGCGTGATTGGGAGCACTGGGCCGCTGAGGTCCTTGAAAGCCACATTTCTTATCCCATGCTCAGCTACTTTCGTTCGCAACACAGTAATCAATCGTGGCTGGGCGCATTGACAGTGATTCTGGACAGCAGCGCGTTGGTGATCGCCGGCATTGACGATATTCGCCCTGAGCAGGCAAAACTAACTTTTGCCATGGCCCGACACGCGGTTGTGGATCTTACACAGATACTCAACGTTCGATATCAACCCACGGAAGTTGACCGCCTTTCTCCCGAAGAACTAAACATTCTTCGGGAGAAATTAGCCGAGAGCGGAGTTCGAGTCAGAAACGATGCAAAGTTTGAACAGAAGCTCGCGTACCTGCGCACTCAATATGAACCTTATGCGTTGGCCATTGCCAACCGGCTTTTTATCGCTCTGCCGCCTTGGCAGCATACGGAAAAGAAAAAAGACAACTGGCAGGCAGGACCGTGGGACCGAATTATCCAGGCTAAAGGGTTAGGGAGAATCAGCGGAAGAGCGGCCCGAGGGTACGATCATTTCTGATCGCGATTGCTCTTAAGACATGCATTTCGCCGATTTTTGCTAGTATCCTTCCTTCATGAACCACAGTGGCGTAAATGTCGTCCGGATTGAAGCCGAAGCGCTGCGGAAGCTCGCTGATCGCCTGGAGGGCCCCATGGCAGGGGACTTTCAGCGGGCAGTTGATTTGATCTTTTCCTGCTCGGGCCGGGTCGTGGTGACGGGCATGGGAAAGAGCGGCATCATCGCGCGTAAGGTCGCAGCCACGCTCAACTCCACGGGCACTCCCGCGTTGTTCATGCACCCCGTGGAAGCTGTGCATGGCGATCTGGGAATGATCGTGCGAGGAGACTTGGTCTTGGCATTCTCTTCGAGTGGGGAGACCGAGGAGATTTTGAATCTACTGGCAACGATCAAGCGATTGCGCGTGCCATTGATCGCCCTGACCTGCGACGAATTGCACTCGCCCAACCGCAAGAAGACATCCACGTTGGCATCATCCGCGGAGATCACCCTGGATTGCTCGGTTGCAAAAGAAGCCTGCTCGCTCGGGCTTGCACCCACGGCCTCGACGACCACGATGCTGGCCTTGGGCGACGCTCTGGCTGTGGCAATCTCGGAAAAGCGCGGCTTCAAGGAAGAAGACTTCGCCAACCTGCATCCCGGCGGAAAATTGGGTAAGCGTCTCGCCAGAGTAGAAGCGCTCATGCATTCCGGCGACGCGGTTCCTAAAGTGCTTACAGAAACCAGGATGCCCGAAGTAATTTATGAGATGTCGCGCAAGAAACTCGGCATGGCGGCGGTGGTAGATGGCGAAAAGCTCGTGGGAATCATCAGCGACGGAGACTTGCGCCGTCTGCTGGAAAAAAGCGGCAAAGATGCATTGGATTTGAATGCTGGGCAATGCATGACGCGCGAGCCCAGGACCATCCTCCCAACCGAATTCGCGGTGACCGCACTGGCCATAATGGAGGAGAAGAAGATAACTTCATTGGCTGTGGTGGATGACGCTGGGACCCTGCACGGAATTATCCACTTACACGATTTGTGGGGCATTGATTTAATGTAGGCGGTCGAAGCATGCCCGGCGCCCTGCCGGTCTAGCCAACCTTAAAATTAAAAAAGCATCTTAGATGGGCGAGAATCACTTGTCCAACGCCGATCTCACGTCAATAGTTTTCATACTCTTGCTGCTGGTGGGTCTGGCCCAGTTGCTGGGGTATCTTTTCGTAAAACTACGCCAGCCCAAGGTCGTCGGCGAAATTCTGGCGGGCATTGTACTTGGCCCTAGCCTTTTGGGCCGGCTGCACTTTGCCTCCGCACTGACGGATGCCGCGAAACATCAGGGCAATATTCTAAATTTTGTTTACTGGCTCGGCCTTCTGCTGTTGATGTTTCTTTCCGGCGCGGAAACTCAACAACTGTTTACTCGCGATGAACGCCGCGAGGTTGGCTGGCTCACAATTGTAGGGACGGGTATACCTTTTCTTTTGGGTCTCGTGTTCGGACCGTGGATTGTCCGTCCAGTCCTTGCGGGGCCGAATGGCAACAAAATCTCTCTCACCATTATTCTAGCGGTCGGCGTGGCGGTAACATCCGTTCCGGTGGTCTCGAAAATCTTCGCTGATCTTAAAATTCTCCACACTCGTTTTGCGCGGTTGGTTTTAGGGGTCGCCGTGCTCGAAGATATTGTGCTGTGGCTCGCGCTGGCGGTCGCAACTGCGATGGCCGGTAAAACGGTGCTGCACCCCCGGGAAATGTCTTATCACCTGGCCGTCACCGTCGGATTTTTCGTGCTAGGGCTGACCATTGTTCCCCGGCTGGTGAAGCGCATCAACAAGTCCCGATTCAACGTGTTCGCACAACAATCTCCGGTGGGCTATGCAATCGCCGTTCTTCTGGCATATTGCGCGGTCGCGGGGGCGCTTGACGTCAGTTTGGTATTCGCAGCCTTTCTCGCGGGTTTCGCGGTGGTCCACAAGAAGCGCCGAATTTTCGCCGAGGCCCTGGATGCGATTGGAAAAGTGTCATTCGCATTCTTCATTCCCGTTTACTTCGCATTAGTGGGAATGAAACTTGACTTGGTCCAAGGACTCTCCTGGTGGATGCTGGGCGCATTCATTATCGGCAGCTGTGTCATCAAAATCCTTTCAGTCTCACTGGCGGGCCGATTCGCGGGATTCCGTGGATTGGATTTAATTAATCTTGCCATCACTACAAACGCTCGCGGCGGGCCCGGAATCGTCCTGGCGAGTGTGGCATTCGACGCTGGAATCATAAGCCCCAAGTTCTACACCACGCTTGTATTAGCTGCCGTGCTTACGTCGCAGGTAGCCGGAGCGTGGCTCGATTACGTCCTGAAAAAGGGCTGGCCCCTACTAAAGCCCTCAGCGACAACCACTTTGTCCGCGGCCACCGAGGATCAGCGACCGTCTCCTGCCTAGCTGGATATCGCAATTCGCAACCCTTCTTCGGATCCACTGGCGTTTCAAGTTACCAAAGGTATCTCAGCCGCATGCTGCGTCTCGACACCAGAAATCCGCGATGCTACTATCCGGGTTAATCGGGGAATCATTTGTAGCTGATTGTTGGAGTTTTAGGTTTCTTGGGGCGGTTGGAGCAGCATGGATACGATAAAGCTTATTCTTGGAATCGCTGTCATCGTAGCGGTCATTTATCTCGGCATTGAGGTCGTCCCTCCTTACTATTCGAACTACGAATTTCAAGACACCATCACCCGCGAAGCATTAGACAGTACCTACAAGCCAATGTCTGAAGACGACATTCGGGCCCAGGTTATCACCGATGCAAAACAATACGACATCCCGATCACCGAGCCCAATGTCAAAGTAGTGCGCTCCGGCGGCATGGGGACGGGATCGGTTTCGATTGACGTCAAATACGATGTTCATATCAGCGCGCCGATCTATCCATTTGACCTGCACTTCAATCCCTCTTCCACGAATAAGGGTTTTTACTGATCTGCGACGGTCATCCAGCGTGGCAACCCTGTCACGCATCTTAATCAGAGAATGCATCTGCATTGCCACCGCTGCGGCGACGGGAGCAGACCAAAAACTCCGATAAAATATCTATAATCATCTTTCGGATACCTCACGGAAATAAGATCGCCAAGGCGAACCGTGCGAGCCGACCACTACTGTGGCCATTAAACTAAGAATCCCGAAGAAACAGGACGGCGCACCAAGCACTGGGAAGCGCGCCTGGTCGCGCGATCCGATTCTAAAAATTGGCGTCGCTGTGTTTCTGGTTCTTGCGGTGATAGGCGTCGCTTTTTTTTCCTACTTCTATGTGAAGTACGACCACATTATTCAGGCTCGCTTCCAGAATCCAATATTCAGCAACTCAGCAAAAATTTATGCGCTTCCCCGCACCGTTCGTCTGGGAGAAGAATCTTCCCCAAAGGAAATCGCAGCGGAACTCCGCGGCGCGGGTTATTCAGAGGTTGATGGCCAATCGCAACTGGGGACCTACCGTCTTATCAAAGATGGAATCGTAGTGTCTCCCGGCCCCCAGTCGTATCACAGCCCCGAACCCGCAACCATCCGCTTTACTGACGAAAAAGTGGCCAGCATCACCGGCAGGGCCGGGGACCTGCAAGCTTATGAACTCGAGCCCGTGATGATCACCTCGATGTTTGACGCGGGGCGTTCCAAGCGCCAGGTGGTGAGGTATAACCAAATCCCCAAAGTGATGGTGGAATCCGTAGTTTCCATTGAGGACCGGAGATTTTTCGAGCATAGCGGAGTGAATTTCGTGCGCATGGCGGAAGCGTTCTGGGGCGATGTCATCCACCAGCGGCGCGAACAAGGTGGCTCCACTCTCACCATGCAGCTGGCCCGCGGCTTCTTTCTTACTCCTCAAAAAACCATCAAACGTAAGCTCACGGAGATGCTGATCGCGGAAGAACTGGAACAGAAGTTCACCAAACAGCAGATCTTCGAGATGTACGCGAACTGGGTAAATTTGGGCCAGCGCGGCTCATTCACCATCAATGGTTTTGCCGAGGCCTCGCGTTCCTACTTCAACAAAGATCTCAAAGACATTACTTTGCCGGAAGCCGCGCTGATTGCCGGAATTATTCAGCGCCCCAGCTATTTGTCTCCCTACAGGCACCCCGAACGCGCGCTGGAACGCCGGAACCTGGTGATAGAAACCATGTTGGAAACGCATGACATCACCAGGGAACAAGCGGAAAAGGCAAAAGCCACGCCATTGAAACTTGCGCCTCCGAACGTGGAGGCCAGCGATGCGCCCTATTTTGTCGATCTAGTCCGGGATACCGTCGTCAGCAAGGTGAACGAACATGAAATGAACGATCAGCAATACCGCATCTACACGACGATCGATCCCAGCCTGCAAAAGGCCGCGGCGCAAGCCGTAGAGAGCGGCATGAAGCTGGTGGACCAGTTGGTGAAAAAGCGCCGCACGAAACGCGTGCGCGTGGGCAGGAACAAATATGAAACCACAGTCTCGTCCGGCCCAGACGCACAGGTGGCGCTGGTCGCAATGGATCCCCACACCGGCGAAGTGTTGGCCTTGGTCGGCGGGAGGAACTATGCCTTCAGCCAGTTAGACCATGCCGTGGCGAGCCGCCCCACAGGCTCCATTTTCAAGCCGTTCGTTTATGCCGCAGCCATCAACACTGGCCTTGATGGGAGCAATCCAGTCTTTACCCCCGCCACCATGCTCGAGGACGAGCCCACCACTTTCGCTTATGGCGACCAGATTTATGAACCGCGAAATTACGAGGAGAAATATCTTGGCCAGGTGACTGCGCGTTATGCGCTTGCGCTTTCGCTTAACAATGCCACCGTCAAACTCGCGGAAGATGTCGGCTATGAGAAAGTGGCTGACCTGGCTCGAGCAGCGGGCATCACCTCCGTAAAACCCACACCTGCAATGGCGCTGGGCTCCTATGACGCCACTCCACTGGAAATGGCCTCCGCGTATACGGTCTTTTCGAACAGCGGAGTCAAGATCACACCCACCCTGGTCAATTCCGTGCGCACCGCAACCGGAGATTCCGTGCTGGATTTCCATTCCGAGCGAAAAACGGTGCTCGATCCCCGGGTCGCTTACGTAATGACCAACATGATGGAAGGCGTGCTGAATTTCGGAACTGCTTTTGGAGTTCGCGCGGGCGGGTTTACCGCGCCAGCCGCCGGCAAGACCGGCAGCTCTCACGATGGCTGGTTTGCCGGCTACACCAGCAATCTATTGTGCATAGTTTGGGTCGGGTTTGACGACTATAGCGACCTCCATTTGAGCGGTTCGCAAACGGCCGCGCCCATCTGGGCCGAATTCATGAAAAAGGCAATCGCCCTGCCTGAGTATTCCGACGTGAAGCCATTTACCCAGCCAAATGGCGTCGTGGATGTGCAACTCGACAAAGCGACCAACCTTCTCGCCACCCCGGCCTGCCCGGACGACTACACCGTGGCCTTCCTTACCGGGACAGAGCCCGGCCAGACGTGCGATCAGCAGGGCGTGAAGGGTTTCTTTTCTAGGGTTTTCGGCCTTGGCACGCAAAAACCCCTGCCTCCCGCGGGTATCGCACAGCAACCGGCGGCCGCTCAGAGCAGCGATCCGCAAAAGAAAAAGGGAATATTGGGCAAGATCGGGGATATCTTTAGAGATGACAAGTCGTCTAATTCCTCATCCAAGCCCTCAAAGGACAACGGAAGTAATCCGCAATGACCATCCAGATTGAGAAGTTTGGGCTTGAATAGGATTGATGACAGCGGCTATGCTCGAGCCGCTATCGGGAGGCATTTATGGCCCGTCTATCCGTCTGGGCGCTGGCGTTCGCTCTGCAAGTTCCTCTTGTTTACGCCCAAGAGAGTCCCACTGACCGTTTGCAGGTAAAGCCGCCTATCATCCAGCCTATGACTGTTCCCTCGGCAAATGCGACCGCGGAGGAACTAGAACGCCAGGGAGACCGCCTTCGGGAACAAAAGTTATTTTTTGATGCGCTGGATTTTTACCGGGCGGCGCTGCGAAAAGATCCTGATTCCGCCAAGCTCAACAACAAAGCCGGTATGTCGGAGTTGCAGGGTGAACGCGTTGGCGAAAGCGTCCACTATTTCCAACGCGCGATAAAGCTAGATCCGAAAATGGCAGCCGCGCACAATAATCTGGGCGCGGCACGTTATGAAGAACGAAAATACGGCGGCGCGGCAAAAGAATATAAGAAAGCCATTAAGTTGGAGGATGACGCTTCCTTTTATAGCAATTTGGGTGCCGTCTATTTCTCAGAAAAGAAATGGGCGCAGGCCAATGAAGCTTACGGCCACGCCTTGCAACTCGATCCGGATTTATTCTTGCGACCTTCGCGATTCGGCATAGCCGCACAAATGTCGTCGCCCCAGGACCGCGCCCGTTTCCAGTACGTTTTGGCCAAATTGTATGCCAAAAGCGGAGATTCGGACCGGGCGCTACTGTGTCTACGGCGCGCTATGGAAAACGGCTATAAGGAAATCAACGCCGTTTACAAAGATGAAGAATTCGCAAATCTGCGAAAAAACCCACGCTTTGCGGAATTGATGGCAAATCGCCCGGCCGCTTTGCCGAATTAATCTCCAGATTCAAACGATTATGCAAAAGACGGGCCTGCCAGGCAAAAGCCGGAAGTCCCATGATCTTTCTGAAGACCCCAAAAAAGAATTATTTAAAAAACAACTTTTCTCGCATTTTGTGTTTCTATATAAATAATTGCTCCTGAAAACAACAGGGTGAGTAAGGAGAAACGGTAGCCCACCGGCTGTTGACCCGAGCACGCCCCAAGCAAACAGCCGGTGGGGGTGATATTTCGGGTAGGGATTTTCGTATTTCTGCTCGGGTTTGGACGTATTCCGGATTTGCGCCACCGGAATTACTGCACGCTGTCCTTGCTTCTTTCTCCGATGTAGCTGGTCACAGCCTGCTTCCACTTTCCCTGCGCTTTCAAAATGTATTCGACTGCGTCGCGGAGTGCGCCGTTCCCGCCTGAATTCGGCGTCACATAGTGTGCGTCGCGCTTTACCTCCGCCCGGGCATTGGCCACGGCGATGGCAAACCCGCAATTCCACATGACCGGCAAATCGATCACGTCGTCGCCGACAAAGGCCGCTTCGCTGGCGGAGAGCCCTTCCTGCTTCAGAATCTGCTCAAAGACAGTCTTCTTGTCCTGAATTCCCTGGTGTACGTGTTCCAGCCTTAAATCGCGCGCGCGGAGCGCGACGGTTTCTGAAATGCGCTTGGTTATCAGTCCAGTCTTGATCCCGGCCGCCCGCGCCAGCGAGATAGCTGTGCCGTCATGCGCGTGGAAGCCTTTCGCTTCAATCAATGTCTGGCTGTGCAACCCGAAGCCGCCACTGCCCCCGTGCTTCGCGGATTGCTCCAATACACTCTGCTGCGTTCCCGCTGGCGCGGGAAAGATGAAAAGCTTGCCGTCCGTGAGGACGCCATCCACATCGAAAAGCAGCAGTTTGATTTTTTTTGCGCGGGCTATGGCAGATTTTGATTTGGTCATTGCGGAGATTTTAGCATTCGCGCTTCAGGGACGCGCGAGCCACAAAACCTGAATGCGACGCCCTAACTTTTCAAAATCACGGTCGGAGGTGACCAGGATCGCTTTCCGTGTAAGAGCCAAGGCTCCAGCGATGCAATCCACATAGGGAATTTTGTGATGGGCCTTGATTCCCGCAGCCTGCATTACAAGAGGTAGATCAACATCCACCAGTTCAATGGGCAAGCGTTCAATCCCACTTATCGTTTGTCGTGCGGATTCTTCGCCGTACCGCTGCCAGAGATGGTAGAGAACCTCTCCCCAATTGATGACAGACATTAGAAGTGGATTCCGGTCACGCACGGCATCGGCAAATAGATGCTTCATTCGGACGCCCCCCGGCCCGTCTCCGAGAAAATCAATCAGCGCATTGGCGTCGAGCACGTAGTTTCTTAGTGCGGCCATCGATCCTTTTCAATCCGGTGCTCACGTTCTCTGTCTTCCATCAAGCCGCCGCCTTTGCAACAACCGCAAAGACTATCAATAAGCTCCAACAAAACTGCTTGCTCGTCTGGATTTTGATTTACGTTTTGCACCGGTTTGCCCTCATATCGGACATCGAAGCCCCAATTTGACAGAATCGCGACGGCCTGGTGTGAATTCGTCGGGTCATTCGGCGGGACTCTTGCCGCTTGCAACACGAGGGGCCGAGCTGGCAATTCACGGCCATCCACGATCACAGTCCACTTGGGCATCTGACGTCTCCACTGAAACTGATGGGCAGTCGAAATGATGTCTTTTCTGGTAAGACCGGAAACCCTTTGGCTGGCCATCAGCACTCCTTTAAATTACTCATCATATTATTATTCATCAAATTATTATCGGTCAATAGTCTGTATAGTCTAGTGCCAGAGGCGAACATTTTACGAAATACAGCATGGTAAAATATCCTTTCCATGTCCTCTATACCCTCCTCTCTCGCATGGGCCCATCCATTGGTGCAGGAGTGGTTTGTCAGCAAGTTCGGCACACCGACCGAGCCACAGGAGCAGGGGTGGCCACACATTCTGGCGGGACGAACGACGCTGATCTCGGCCCCTACGGGCTCCGGAAAGACGCTGGCCGCGTTCCTGGCTTGCATTGACCGTCTGGTGAGAAAAGCGTTGGCCGGCGATCTGAGCGACCGCACGGAAGTGCTTTACATCTCTCCGCTCAAAGCACTGGGCAATGACATTCAAAAAAATCTAGAGGGCCCCCTGGGAGAAATCCTGCAGATGGCGGGTCAACGCGGCTTTTTGATGCCTAAAATTCGCACCGCCGTTCGCACCGGCGATACATTGGCCGCAGACCGTCGGGCAATGCTGAAATGCCCTCCGCATATTCTGGTTACGACTCCGGAGTCGCTCTATATCTTGCTAACGGCGGAAAAGAGCCGGGCTATTCTTCGTGACGTGGAAACCGTGATCGTGGATGAAATCCACGCGGTGGCCGATGACAAGCGCGGCGCACACCTGACACTTTCTTTAGAAAGACTCGAAGCGCTTACTCACCGGGTTCCGGTGCGTATCGGCCTTTCCGCCACGCAGAAGCCCATCGAAGAAGTCGCACACTTTCTTACAGGCAATGGCCGTGCGGAAAAACCACGTCCAGATCCAGTGATTGTGAATATCGGCCACAAGCGAACGCTCGATCTGGCAGTCGAAGTTCCCTCCAGCGAACTCGGCCCGATTACCACGAATGAAATGTGGGACGAAATTTACGACCGGTTGGTGCAACTGGTCGAGCAGAATCGTTCTACCCTTCTGTTCGTGAACACGCGGCGACTGGTGGAGCGTGTTGCCCATAATCTTGCCGAAAGGTTAGGGGAAGACAACGTCGCTGCGCACCACGGCAGCCTTTCCCGCAAGTTGCGCCTGACGGCAGAAAATAAGTTGAAAAATGGTGAGATCAAAGTTTTAGTGGCTACAGCTTCGCTCGAACTAGGAATTGATATCGGCACCGTGGATCTTGTCGTGCAGATCAGCTCTCCGCGTGCGATTGCCGTGGCGCTGCAACGCGTAGGCCGTTCAGGTCACTGGCGCGGGGCCGTGCCGAAAGGGCGTTTCTTCGCCACCACTCGTGACGATCTGCTTGAGTGTGCATCCCTGGTCCGTGCGATCCGTGAAGGAGATCTGGACCGCCTCATCATTCCTGAGGCCCCACTCGACATTCTCGCTCAACAGATCGTTGCCACCTGCGCCTCTGAAGAGTGGGACGAGGATGATATGTTCGCGCTAGTGCGGCGCGCTTATCCGTATCGCAATCTTTCACTGCAGTCTTACGAAGCCATTCTTGAAATGCTCTCCGAGGGAATTGCCTCCCGCCGCGGCCGTTATGGCGCCTACATTCATCATGACCGCGTAAACAAAAAACTGCGTCCTCGCCGTGGAGCGCGCTTGGCTGCCATCACGAGCGGCGGTGCCATTCCCGAGACAGCCCTTTTCACTGTCGTCGCCGAGCCTGAAGGAACTGTAGTCGGCACGCTGGACGAAGATTTCGCGGTGGAAAGCAATCGCGATGACATTGTGCTCCTGGGTAATGCGTCGTGGCGGATTCGCCGCATAGAAGGCAAATCCGGCCGAGTGATCGTAGAAGATGCGCATGGCGCTCCGCCCACGGTCCCCTTCTGGTTGGGCGAGGCACCTGCGAGAACGCAGGAGCTTTCCGCGCACATCGCTGGCTTGCGACAGGAAATCAGCGACCGCCTGCCGAATGTGATGGCTACGCCCGGCTCCCGAAATCTGCCGGAAGTCATGGAAACCGTTGCGTGGCTGCAGGATCAGTGCGGTCTCGATGGCTCCGGCGCGGAACAAGCGGTTGATTACGTTTTGCAGGGACGCGCCGTGCTGGGCGCGGTCCCAACGCAACAGACAATTATCGCGGAACGGTTTTTTGACGAAGGCGGTGGCATGCAACTGGTGATTCATGCGCCCTTCGGCGGCCGCGTCAACAAAGCCTGGGGACTTTCGCTGCGCAAGCGTTTCTGCCGCAGCTTCAACTTTGAATTGCAGGCGGCGGCCACCGACAATGGATTGAACATCGCCCTCGCCGAACAGCACAGCTTCCCTCTAGCCGACGTTTTCCATTTCCTGAACGCGGACACGGTGCAGCCTATTTTGGAGCAGGCCGCGCTTGCATCTCCCATTTTTGGCACGCGCTGGCGCTGGGACGCGAACCGCGCTCTGGCTTTACTCCGCTTTCAGGGTGGCAAGAAAGTCCCTCCGCAGATTCAGCGCATGCGCTCTGACGATCTGCTGGCTTCCGTGTTTCCCGATGTTGCCGCCTGTCAGGAAAATATCGAAGGCGACATCAAGATTCCCGACCATCCTCTGGTGGATGAAGTCATGAAAGATGTCCTCACCGAGGCGATGGACATCGAGGGCTTGAAAGAATTGTTGCGGCGAATGGAAGACGGCAGCATTCGCTGCATCGCCGTGGATACGCCCGTGCCTTCGCAGTTCTCGCATGAAATCCTAAATGCCAATCCCTACGCTTACCTTGACGACGCGCCCTTAGAAGAACGCCGCGCCCGGGCCGTGGAAATGCGCCGCATTCTCCCGGAGTCGGTGCTGGAAGAGGTCGGCAAACTTGATTCGGCTGCAATCGAGCAAGTCAGGGAAGAAGCGTGGCCGGATGTGCGCGACGCCGACGAACTCCACGACGTATTGCATACCCTAGTCGCCTTACCAGAGAAGCTTACGTTCGCTGTAGGCGCGGGCGTCCCACCCATACAGCGCAACCCATTACTTAACTGGGGAATGCACTACGAAAGACTCGCGCAACAGAACCGCGTCACGAAAGCGACTGTCAACGATCGCATCTACTGGGTTGCAGCGGAGCGTGCCGAGACGTTCAGGATATTATTCGCGAATGCGGAATTTGAAGCGAACATTCCAGAAGTACACACGGGCGGGGAGGCCCGCGCCTCCATCGCAAACCGCGATGATGCATTACTCGCTCTCGTCACTGGATGGATGACACACTTGGGACCCATTACCGCCGAACAGATGGGCGGTTTGCTGGGACTTCCCTCTTCAGACGTTGAAAAAGCATTGTTGCGAATGGAAGCCAGCGGGGCCATTCTCCGCGGGAAATTTACCGATCCGAAAATCGAAGCCACTGAATGGTGCGAGCGACGTCTGCTGGCCCGCATTCATCGGCTTACGGTTGCCACGCTGCGCAAGCAGATCGAACCTGTGACCGCCGCGCAATTCATGCGTTGGCTGCTGCGCTGGCAGCACATTGCTCCGGGAGCGCAATTGCAAGGGGAGCGCGGCACACTCGACATCCTCAAGCAGCTCCAGGGATTTGAAGTTCCCGCGAACGCCTGGGAGCGGCACGTGCTTGGCACGCGCATTGCAAATTATGATTCCAAAACTTTGGACCAGCTTTGCCTTACCGGCGCGGTTGGTTGGGGAAGACTCTCTCCGCATCCCGCCACTCTGGAAGATTCCGCCGCCGGAAAGCGCCGCGTGATTCCCACCAGCGTTGCACCCATCACATTTTTCGTGCGTGAAGAATCGGCATGGATGTCGCCATCACCTCATCAGCCGGATATGGACAAGCCCGGATCCCGCGGATTGAGTGAAGGCGCTCGGGGGGTTCTGGAATTCCTGAAGCAACGCGGAGCCTCCTTCTTCGCCGACATCGTTCGCGCCACGGAAAAGCTCAAAGCAGAAGTGGAGACGGCGCTATGGGAGCTGGTGGCCGCAGGCGTAGTAACGGCGGATGGTTTCGACAATCTTCGTTCTCTGATTGATCCTAAACGCCGCTCCGGCCATGGATCAGGCAAGACCGCGAGACCTCGTCACGCCGCCGGACGATGGGCAATCCTCCACGCCGACCCTGAACCTGACCGCAATCGGGCAGTCGAAGCTGCATGCTGGATGCTGCTTAAGCGTTACGGCGTCGTTTTTCGCGATGTGCTGGCGCGAGAGAGTAATCTTCCCAAATGGCGCGAATTGCAAATCGCGTTTCGGCGATTGGAAGACCGCGGAGAAATTCGCGGAGGCCGCTTTGTGAATGGCTTCCTTGGCGAACAATTTGCCTTGCCTGTTGCAGTGGAATCTCTGCGCGCCGCGCGCAAAATGCCAGCAACCGGTGAGCTGATTACCATCTCCGCCGCTGATCCGCTGAATCTGGTCGGAATCCTGGTACCCGGAGAGCGTATTCCGGCCATTTCAGGGAAATATGTCGCTTTCCGGGATGGGGTCCCTCAGCAAGACGCTGAAATTTCACTCCCGCAAATTTCCACGCATCTTTCTCAGTCCATCGCACTAAGTGGCGAAGCCGCCTCCGGCTAAGTCAATACAACCCCCACCCCCACTCCGAATCTAAAATTACGCCGGAGTCTGCTTTTGCAGGAATCGATGACTATATCCAGGCTAAGCACGCGAGAGCAGGTGGCATCCATCTGGCACTTAGGTGGCTTGAGCTTAGGACAAATTGCGCGCGGAGCATGGAAAGAGATCATTGAAGGCGACATCTCGAGCCAGGCATCCGGACTTGCCTTTAATTTTATTCTCGCCATCTTTCCCCTGCTGATGTTTCTGGTTTCCCTATTCGGTTTGTCGGCGGCGCGCGGCACCGAAATGCGCGCCAGCCTCTTCCTCTACCTCTCCAAGGTTCTTCCGGCGCCTTCTTTTCATCTGGTGAACAGCACAATCCAGGAGATCGTGCGAAATTCAAGCGGCGGAAAAATCACTTTTGGAATTGTTTCCGCGCTGTGGTTTGCTTCTGGCGGCGTGTCGTCCATCATTTCCGCGCTCAATAGCGCCTACGCCATTCACGAACACCGGTCGTGGATCAAAGTACGCTTTATCGCCCTGATTCTTACCATCGCGATTTCCATATTGACTGTCTCGGCCCTGGTCCTGGTATTGGTCGGGAACGGCGTTGCTGGATTTATAGGTCAAAACATTCGCTTTGGCCCACAACTGGTTACGGCATGGCATATTTTCCAATATCCCGTGGCCCTGTTCTTTGTAGTCATTTCTTTTTCCATGATCTACTTTTATGGACCTGACCTCAAGGAACAGCACTGGTACTGGATCACTCCCGGATCGCTTCTCGGAGTGGTGTTGTGGCTGGCGGCGTCGCTCGGATTCCGCGCGTATTTGCATTATTTCAATTCTTATGGAAGAACCTACGGTTCGCTGGGCGCGGTAATCGCGCTGTTGGTATGGCTTTATGTCACGGGATTTGCGTTTTTACTTGGCGGAAAAATTAACGCGGAAATCGAACAAGCAGCAGCGGAACAAGGTCATCCTGAAGCCAAAGCCGCCGGAGAGCGCAAGGCGGCGTGAATCCCAGCGTTATCCGGCTACGCCGGGCGTGGTGCCGTAGTCGAGATCAAAACCTAACTGCAGCTTCGCGGCTTCCGACATGCGGCCTGCGTTCCATGGCGGTTCAAAAACTACTTCGACAGCTACTTCTTTGACTTCGGGAATCCGCGAGAGTTTGGTTTCCACATCCGCTTTCAAAACACTTGCCATGCCGCAGCCTGGGGCTGTGAGGGACATCTTTACATCGATTTTTTTACCGCCCTGCTCGAGCGAGGTAATGTCGCAGGCGTAGATCAGCCCAAGGTCAACGATATTGACGGGAATTTCCGGATCAAAAACTGTCTTCAGTTCATCCCAAACCATCTGCTCACTGAAAACCTGGCCAACGGTTTCTTTTTCTTCTGGAGGAGTAAGGCCGAGAGCATCCGCATCTTTCGCGTCAATCCGGCACATATAACCCATGTCGGCAATCACGGTGTAACTGCTTCCCAGAAATTGTGAAATGCTGACTTTCGTAAGGTGGGGAAGAACACGCTTAGTTCCGCTCGGAATCTCAATAGCGTCGCAATCGCGATTTAGAATAATTAGCTCGCGCATAAAATTTGGCTCAGCGCCCCAGCTTTTACTCGGTAGAAATAGCTTCCTGTGTTCCATCGAGCGCCGCCGTCAACGTATGCCAGGCGAGCGTGGCGCATTTTACTCGCGTGGGAAATTCTGAAACTCCGGAAAAGACAGCCAGCTTGCCCAAGTCATTCTGTTTTTCGGAGGCGCGACCGGTAACGGTTTCATGAAAACGCTCAAATAACTCTTTCGCTTCACTGCGGGTCTTGCCTTTCAAACTTTGCGTCATCATGGAAGCCGACGCCTTGGAAATCGCGCAGCCCGAGCCTTGAAAGCCAATGTCCCTGATGGAATCGCCATCCATCTCGAGAAAGACGGTGAAGCGATCACCGCAGAGCGGATTGAACCCTTCCGCTTTGTGGTCGGCGGTTTTCAGTTCGCGATAATTCCGGGGCGCCTTGCTGTGCTCCAAAATTACTTCCTGGTAGAGATCGCGCAAATCAGCCATCAGGCGAAAACCTCCTCCACCTTTTTGATGCCCCGCACCAGCGCGTCGATCTCTTCTTTCGTGTTGTAGAGGGCGAAAGAAGCACGCGCGGTCGCGTCGATTCCAAAACGTTCCATTACCGGCTGCGCACAGTGATGTCCGGTGCGGATGGCGATGCCTTCCTGATCAAGAATGGTTCCGATATCGTGAGGATGGACGCCTTCGATCACAAACGAAAGTACTCCAGCTTTTTCTTTTGCCGTGCCGATGATACGCACGCCGGAAATCGCGGAAACCTTCTCAGTAGCGTAAGCAAGCAACTCATGTTCGTGCGCGGCAATGTTCTCCATGCCGAGTTTGTTGAGATATTCGATCGCTGCGCGTAAACCAACCGCGCCTGACATGTCAGGAGTGCCCGCTTCAAATTTATGGGGGACCTTGTTGTAGGTCGTCTTCTCGAATGTCACCGAGCTGATCATGTCTCCGCCGCCCTGATAAGGCGGCATCGCTTCCAGCAAAGCCTGTTTGCCGTACAAAATTCCGACTCCCGTCGGCCCATAAAGCTTGTGGCTGGAGAACACATAAAAATCGCAATCCAACTCCTGCACATTTACCGCAACGTGAGGAACCGCCTGCGCGCCATCCACGAGGACAGGAATGTTTTTCGCATGCGCCATCTTGATGATCTTGGCGATGGGATTGATGGTGCCGAGCGCGTTCGAAACGTGGCCAACGGCAACGATCTTTGTTCGCGAAGTGAGTAGGCGTTCAAATTCTTCGAGAATCAATTCGCCGTAATCGTTGATCGGCGCGACCTGCAGTTTCGCACCTTTTTCTTGGCAAAGCATTTGCCAGGGAACGATGTTGGAGTGGTGCTCCATGGCGGTAATGAGCACTTCATCTCCGGTGCCTATGTGGACGCGGCCATAGGTTTGGGCGACTAGATTGATAGCTTCAGTCGCGCCGCGTAAAAAAATAATCTCGCTGGGGCGCGCCGCGTGCAGAAACAACTGCACCGCTTTGCGTGCGGCTTCAAACTCTTCCGTGGCCTGCTGCGAAAGATAATGCACGCCGCGGTGAATATTCGCATTGTCCCGCTCGTAGTAACGGACAATCGCGTCAATCACAGCTTTTGGCTTCTGCGACGTGGCAGCATTGTCGAGATAAACAAGCGGATGCCCGTGCGCTTGTTGCCGCAGGATGGGGAAATCCGGGCGAATCCGTTCCACATCCAAGCCGGAGGCAATTTCTTGAGGCGATGCTTTCATCCCACCTCCTCCCAGTTGCGCGGCGTCTTGCCTTTCGACGGCGTGGCGGCTGGCAATTGGTTTGCGATTGTTAATAGATGCTCGTGAATTAAATGTTCTGAGTGATTTCGCGCGGCCCCCGGCTTCATGCGGTCCAGGCACTCGCCGGCAAAGGCCATCAGCAAAAATCTGCGCGCGGAAACCTCGTCAATCCCTCGCGAGCGCAAGTAGAACAGTGCGTTCTCTTCGATCTGGCCAATGGTTGCGCCGTGCGTGCACTTCACGTCGTCCGCATAAATTTCCAGCTGCGGCTTGGTGTCAATCTGTGCGTCGTCAGAGAGCAGAAGATTGCGGTTGGTCTGTTTAGCATCGGTCTTCTGCGCGTCTTTGTGGACGACGATGCGTCCATGAAAAACGCCGTGCGCATGACCATCCAGAATTCCGTTGTAGAACTGCCGGCTGGCGCAATGCGGGCTGGCATGTTCAACGTGCATGAAGTTATCGAGGTGCTGCTTGCCATTGCCGACAAACAATCCGTTAATCAGGCATTCCGCGCCTTCACCCGCGAGCACGGGATGCACGTTGTTGCGGACCAGTCCGCCGCCAAGTAATAGCGAATGCGACGCCACATTCGTGCTTCTGCCGAGTTGAACGCGCAAAGTGGAAATGTTAAAGGCGTCTTTATCTTCGCCCTCAATCATGTAATGGGAGACATGCGCGTTGTCGCCGGCAATCAATTCCGTCGCGCTATTGCAAAATACCGTGCCGCCGCCCAGCGAGATATATTCTTCAATTACAGTCGCCTGGGTTTCCTTCTCAAAAATCAAAAGGTTGCGAGGATGCACCATGCGCGGAGAACCCGCGGTAGTGGACACACACAGTAAATGGATTGGCTGATCTAAGGTAGCGCCGCGGGCGACATGAAGGAATGCACCGTCTTCCATGAATGCCGTGTTCAGCGCGCTAAACGCATCTCGCTGAATATCGAGATACCGGCCAAGATGCGCTTCCAGAGCCGAGGGATTTTTGGCGATCGCTTCTTTCAGACTGAGAATGCTAACGCTCGCGGGCAAAGTCCCAAGCGCGGATAGATCGCCGCGAAACTGTCCATCTACGAATACTAACTGCGCGGCAGCATCTTCCACGCGCCACGGCTTCAAGTCGGAATCAGAAACCCGAGCTTTACCCTTTTCGGCAAGAGAAAATGAAGTGCGCGCAATCGCGGAAACGTTCGTAAAGCGCCAGTCTTCATCGCGCGTAGTGGGAAATCCTGTCTGGCAGAAGCGCGCGAAGGCGTCTTCCCTCAGCTTACGCAGCCACGGATTATTCCCAGAAGCTTGCTTCTCAAACTCAGTGAAGCATTCCAGATAGCTTTCGATATTTTGGATGGCCGTCGTCACGGATGCTCCTACACGGAAGCTGGGGCTTTCGCCTCAGCCTCAATCCAGCCGTAGCCCTTGTCTTCCAGCTCCAGCGCCAGTTCGGGCCCGCCGGAACGGACGATGCGACCGTCCACGAGGACGTGGACAAAATCCGGAACGATGTAGTTGAGCAGCCGCTGGTAGTGCGTGACCACCAGCATCGCGCGGTCCTTGCTACGCAAGGAATTCACGCCGCTAGCGACAATGCGTAGTGCATCAATGTCCAGGCCGGAATCGGTTTCATCCAGCACGGCGAGCTTGGGTTCGAGGATCGCCATCTGAAGAATTTCATTCCGCTTTTTTTCGCCGCCCGAAAAGCCTTCGTTCACCGAACGGTTCATCAGCTTGTCGTCCATTTCCAGTAGCTTGAGCTTTTCGCGGAACATGGGCAGGAAATCCATCGCGTCCATCTCTTCCAGGCCGCGATATTTGCGGATGGCATTGAGCGCCGAACGCAAAAAATAAGTGTTTCCGATGCCGGGAATTTCCACGGGATATTGAAATGCCAGAAAGACGCCTTCGCAGGCCGCGACTTCCGGCTTCATCTCCAGCAGATCTTTGCCATCAAACAAAATCTGACCATCCGTTACCTGATAGGCTTCACGACGCGCCAAAACCTGGGCCAGCGTGCTTTTTCCGGATCCATTGGGGCCCATGATGGAGTGCACTTCGCCGGCATTGATGGTGAGGTCAATGCCTTTAAGAATTTCATGCCCTGCCACATTGACGTGCAGGTTTTTGATTTCGAGCAAACTCATTAGGTTTTTTCCTTCGTACGTACTTACAAATCTCAATCGTCGTTGGCTTTTGGTCGTTGGCTCTTGGCCAAAGACTAACGACCAAAGACCAAAGGCAGTTTCGACGCCTTAGCCGACACTACCTTCCAAGCTCACGCTCAGCAGTTTCTGCGCTTCCACCGCAAATTCCATTGGCAACTCGCGAAACACCTGCTTGCAGAAGCCGTTTACGATCATGGAGACAGCGTCTTCCGCCTTCAATCCGCGCTGTTGCAGATAGAAGAGCTGGTCCTCGCCAATTTTCGACGTGGAGGCTTCATGCTCCATGCGGGCGGTCGAATTTTTCACTTCGATGTAGGGGAACGTATGAGCGCCGCACTGATCGCCAATCAGCAGCGAATCGCATTGCGTATAGTTGCGCGCACCCGTCGCGCCTTTCTGGATTTTCACCTGTCCACGGTAGGTGTTCTGGCCGTGCCCAGCAGAGATTCCTTTTGAGACAATCGTGCTGCTGGTGTTCTTCCCCAGATGAATCATCTTCGTGCCCGTATCGGCCTGTTGATAGTTGTTAGTCAGCGCGACGGAATAAAACTCACCCACGGAATTGTCTCCCTGCAAAATGCAGCTGGGATACTTCCATGTAATCGCCGAACCGGTTTCCACCTGCGTCCAGGAAATTTTGGAATTTACGCCCTTGCAATTTCCACGTTTGGTAACAAAATTGTAGATTCCGCCTTTACCGTTCTTATCGCCGGGGTACCAGTTCTGGACGGTGGAGTATTTGATCTGCGCATTGTCGAGCGCCACAAGCTCAACGACCGCCGCGTGCAATTGGTTCTCATCACGAATCGGCGCGGTGCAGCCTTCGAGATAGCTGACGTAAGCTCCCTCATCGGCAACAATCAGTGTGCGTTCGAACTGCCCGGTTTCCGCGGCGTTAATGCGGAAGTATGTGGAAAGCTCCATCGGGCAACGCACGCCCTTGGGAACATAAACAAACGAACCGTCGGTAAACACAGCCGCATTCAGCGCAGCGAAGAAGTTGTCCGTATGCGGAACGACCGAACCAAGATACTTCTTCACCAGCTCCGGATGCTTCTGCACCGCTTCCGAAAATGAGCAGAAGATCACGCCCTTCTCAGCCAGCTTCGCTTTAAAAGTAGTCGCCACCGACACGCTGTCAAACACTGCGTCCACGGCCACACCCGCCAGCATCTTTTGTTCCTGCAGAGGAATGCCCAGCTTCTCGTAAGTGCGCAGAATTTCCGGGTCAAGCTCGTCCAGGCTCTTCAAATTCGGCTTCTGCTTGGGCGCGGAATAATAAATGATGTCCTGATAATTGATGGGCGGAAATTTCACGTTGGCCCACTTCGGCTCCGCGTGCTCTTTTTCCAGCTTCATCCAATGCCGGTACGCCTTCAGCCGCCACTCCAGCATGAATTCCGGCTCCTGCTTCTTGGCCGAAATCACACGAACGATCTCTTCGCTCAAGCCCTTCGGCAAGCGGTCAGCATCAATGTCGGTGACAAAGCCCCACTTGTAATCCTGCTGGGCCAGTTCACGAAAGGTATCTACACTTGTGCTCATTGCATTCTCCCTGCGGCGCTTGCCATCGGCACCAGATTTCCTTGTTTATCGCGGATCCCCGTAAGCTGCATTGGCCGGGTCAAATCGGAAAGCATCACACTCTCCAGCGCTCCACGAAGCACCTGGCTTATGATCCGCTGGTTGTCTTTGATCGCGCATGAAGACTCCAGGTCGCAGAGTCCTTCAACGTCGGTGCTACATTCGGTCAGTCCGAACGGTCCTTCGAGCGCCGAAATAATTTCCGCCAGCGAAATCGCATGCGGATCGCGCGCCAGGTTGTATCCGCCCTTCACGCCACGATGTGAAGCCAAAAGTCCGCTCTGAAGCAACGTCTTCAAAAGCTTGCTTACCGTCGGCAGCGGCAGATGGCATTGCACGGCAAGATCACGCGCCGTATGTAATTCGCTAGCAGGACGGCGCGCAATTTGGCTCATCAAAACCAGAGCGTAATCGGTTAATTTTCCCAAGCGAATCATACGTAAACCATTGCTAAATAAGACTATTACTGCCAGCCATCAAATAGGACTAATTTAATACACTTTAATTGTAAAGCCTTACGTCGCTCACTGCAAGGGTTGTGTAATAGTTCTGTAAGGGACCAGGCGGCCTCTACCATTCAGCGCGTTATTCTTGTTCGATGTCCAGCAATCTTCTTTTAACATTTTATTAACGATGCCGGTGTATGCTTTGCCCGAGGCCCCAGGTGGGGGCCACAAAACAGGATGGAACAAAGAATTTTTATCGTTGAAGACGACGTTGATATTGCGCGGCTGGTGCGCCATCACCTTGAAGCTGCAGGTTTTGTCACGCGCATCTTTTCCCGCATAGCGGGCGTTTTGAGCGACGCCCAGAAGGAACAGCCAGTACTTTTCCTGCTCGATATTATGGTGCCGGGCGGCGACGGTATGGAGTTATGCCGGCAAATCCGGCAGTCCAGCGCTCTCGCGGCAACTCCTGTTATTTTCCTGACGGCGAAAGGTGCGGAAGCGGACCGCATCAACGGTCTCGAACTGGGCGCCGATGACTACATTACCAAGCCATTCAGCCCGCGGGAACTCGTGGCCAGGGTAAAAGCCGTTTTGCGCCGCTTTGAAAAGCCCTTGGACAAGACCAAGATCACTGCAGGCGCCATTGAAATTGATACCAATGCCATGGTCGTGACCGTTCGTGGCGAAGCCATTATTACCACCGCAACCGAGTTTCGGCTGTTAGAGCATCTGGCGCGCCATCAGGGGAAGGTTTTCACTCGCGGCCATCTGCTCGATGCTGTGTGGCGCGATACGCACTTTGTCAGCGAACGCTCCGTTGATGTTTATGTCCGCAAGCTCCGAGAGAAAGTAGAATCAGAGCCAGAGATGCCGCTTTACATCAAGACCGTGCGCGGCGTCGGATACAGGTTCGAGGTTCCAAAAAGTCTGTGAGAACGCGGATTTTTTTCAAGCTGCTGGCAGCCGCTGTAATTGTGATTGCCGTAGCCACGACCACGCTGGATTTCGCCGTCCGCCGCTCCTGGGAAGCGTCCCTTCGCCAGCAGATTACCCTCAGCCTCACGCAAAAAGTAGAATTGTTCGCCCACGAGGTTCAAGATGTAAGCCATCCCAGATTGCCGCAGGATGTCAGCGAGATTTCAAAAGCAGCGAACGCCCGCGCTACCGTGATTAACAGCTCCGGCAAGGTGCTTGCCGATTCTGAAGCAAACCCGCCAGAAATGGAAAACCATGCAACCCGGCCGGAGTTTATTGCTGCGCTCCAGGGTGTACTCGGCAGCAACGCACGCCGCAGCCATACACTGGGAATTGAGTTTCTGTACGTAGCCGCTCCCATTCATGGAGGAGCCGTTCGCCTTGCCTATCCTCTAACAGAAATACGCGAGACCGTCGCGCAGGTCAGGCGAACGCTGCTTGAAGCATCCGCGTTGGCTCTCATCATTGCCATTCTGCTAGCGATGATTGCCGCGAATTTGATTGTGCGGCGCTTGCGAAGAATCATGTTATTCGCTGAAGGATTGGCCTCGGGTGAATTGTCCACTCGCATCTCTGACAATTCTTCCGATGAAATTGGCCAGGTGGCAGCCGCCCTCGACAAAACCGCGCGCCGTCTCGAAGACACATTCCATGCACTTGAAAGCAGCCGCAATCAGTTTGAAACGTTGCTCAACAGCGTCCAGGAGCCGGTAATCGCAATTTCCTCCGATCAAAAAGTGCTCTGGAGCAATGGCGCGTTCAGCCGCCTTGTGCCGCAGCTTCGCATTCGCGACTCGCTCATAGAGATGGTGCGCGATCCGGAGGTACTGGAGGCGGTACAGGCATCACTCGCTGCCCATGACGCGCGTAGCGCAAAAGCGCGCATGCTTGCTCCCGGGCGCGTATTCCAATGCACGGTCGCGCCCATGCCAAGCGGCGCAGTACTGGTGTTCCACGACCTCACGGACATAGAGCGAGTGGAAAAGACGCGGCGCGATTTCATCGCCAATGTCTCGCACGAACTGCGAACGCCGCTCACATCCATTCAAGGTTACACAGAAACATTGCTGGACTCGACTCCCAAAACTGATGACCCGGTACGCGAGTTCTTATTGGTGATCCGGCGTAATGCTTCGCGCATGGCCCGCCTTACCGAAGATCTTCTGAAGCTGGCGCGAGTGGAATCCGGAGAGTGGAAACTGGAACTCGAGAACATTCCCGCCTCCGCGTTGCTGGCCGATGCGGAAATCAACCTTCGCGGAAGCGCCACGCAATATCAGAAAAGGATATTCATTGAGTGCTCCAGCGATCAGCCGGTGGTTGCCGATCCGGACGCAATTCAGCAGGTGTTCACGAACCTGATTGAGAACGCATGCAAGTATGCCCCCGCCGACACTCAGATCACGCTGGGCGCAAAAGAAACAACGGAGCCTGCCGGTCAAGTGGAATTTTATGTCCGCGACTCCGGAGGCGGCATCGCCGCCGAGCATCATGGGCGTCTGTTCGAGCGATTCTATCGGGTTGATCGCGCCCGCTCTCGCGAAGCGGGGGGGACCGGCCTCGGCCTGGCCATCGTCAAACACATCGTACTGAACCATGGCGGGACGGTATGGATCGAGAGCGTCGTCGGCCAGGGGTCAACATTTCTCTTTACCCTTCCCTGCGCCGCCAACGCGGCGCATCAAGAAAAATCTGCGCCCGCGGCCCAATCCCGCTGAAATTTTATTTAAAGCGGTAAGACTTCCCAAACCTCCGCGTCCAGCCACAAAACAATCCATAACTGCGGGATTTCGTTGCCCCTTTCACTAGATTTTCACATTGGATTAACAGTCCTTTAACCCTTTCTCCATAAAAATAAAGTGAATTTCAAAGGAGGAAAACGAGTGATCCGACGCTTTCTGCTGTTGATGTGTGCTGTTGTGCTAATGATTGGACCTGCTGTCGCCGAAAATCTGAACGCCGCTGGCGCTACCTTTCCTAACCCGATTTATCAAAAATGGTTCAGCGAATATCACATCGCTCATCCTGACGTTGAGATCAACTACCAGGGGGTTGGCAGCGGAGCTGGCATTCGCCAACTCATGTCTGGCACTGTGGATTTTGGCGCCAGCGACGGGCCCATGACCGACCAGCAACTTGCCGAGGCCAAGTTCAAAATATTCCATATTCCCACCGTGCTCGGCTCCGTCGTGCCGGCTTACAACATCCCTGGCGTCACGGGCAGTATCCAGTTCACGCCCCAGGTGTTAGCGGGAATTTTTCTGGGAAAAATCAAAGACTGGAGTGATCCAGCAATCGCCAAAGCCAACCCGGGCGTTAAATTTCCCAGCCTGCCGATCGTTGTGGTCCATCGCTCGGACGGAAGCGGCACAACCTACATTTTCACCGACTACCTTTCTAAGATCAGCCCGGAGTGGAAAGAACAAGTTGGCAAGAATACTTCCGTGCGCTGGCCCGTAGGACTGGGCGGCAAAGGCAACGAAGGCGTGGCTGGCCAAATTCGGCAGATGGAAGGCGGGTTCGGGTACATCGAATTGATCTACGCCTTGCAGAACAACATTACATTCGGCACGGTGCAGAATGCGGCGGGCAAGTATATTAAGGCAAGTCTTGAATCCACCACGGCCGCCGCAGCCTCTGCAAAAACGATGCCTGACGACTTCCGTGTCTCAATCACCAATGCTCCCGGCCCGGACGCCTATCCGATCGCGAGCTTCACCTGGCTTCTGATTCCCGCGCATTGGAATGATGCTGGAAAGCGGACGGCGGTGGTTGATTTCCTGAACTGGATGCTTGATCACGGCGAGTCAATGACGGATAGTCTGGACTATGCCCCGTTGCCGACATCGGTCGCGGAAAAGGTACGAAACCGCATCAAGGAAATTAACTAGACGTCTAGTTTCGAATGCATTGAAAACCGCAGCAGAGACCGCCCGGGGCAAAACTCGGGCGGTTCGTTTTTTGCCCCAATTTTTGACCTTCCGCAGGCGGGATGCACTCTCCCGGGACCGAGACCGCTGAAAAGTACGGTAAAGCCTGCTTTTTAATAATGATTTAACAATGCTTTGGTAGCGTCAGGGCCATGGAAGCGCTGCCCAAAATAACCTTCGCTCCGCCCAAAGCGCCTGTCGCAAAAGCAGATTCGGTTCATGCAGTCCCGCGGCCGATGGTGAGATTGGCTCCGGTAATCCCGCCCGCCGGGCGTTTTGCCGACCCTATATTCAAGGGACTGGTTCTGGCTTGCGCGGCATCGGTCTTCGCTATCGTTGTCCTCATTCTGATTGAGCTGGTTTCGCAATCGAGGCTGTCGCTTCGCGCCTTCGGATTTAGTTTCTTCGTGCGCAACATCTGGGACCCGGTCTCGGGCGACTTCGGGGCGTTCCCGTTTATTTACGGCACGCTGGTTTCCTCGCTACTGGCCCTGATCATCGCGGTCCCTTTGGCTGCTGGAGTGGCTTTGTTTACCACTGAAATGTGTCCTCGGCCGCTTCGCTCCACCTTGTCTTTTCTAGTGGAGTTGCTTGCCGCTATTCCCAGCGTGATTTATGGACTGTGGGGCATTTTCGTCCTGGCACCGCTGTTGCGCGCTTATGTAGAGCCGTGGTTGGCGCGCAACTTCGGGTGGACAGGATTATTTGAAGGCGCGCCCTACGGTTTAGGAATGCTGGCGGCTGGCATTATTCTCGCCATCATGATTGTTCCCATCATCGCTTCCATTACTCGTGAAGTCGTAACAGCAGTACCGCGTCAGCAGCGCGAGGCCGTACTGGCACTGGGAGCGACACGCTGGGAAACTCTGCGCATCGGCGTTTTGCGCAATGCTCGCACCGGCATCATGGGCGGCATCATTCTAGGATTGGGCCGCGCGCTCGGCGAAACTATCGCCGTCACCATGGTAATCGGCAATTCACCCCAGATTTCAAAATCCCTGTTTGCCCCTGGATACACCCTGGCCAGCGTTATTGCCAATGAATTCACCGAGGCGACCGGAAACCTGTATTTGAGCGCGCTGATGGAAATTGGATTGGCGCTTTTCATCATCACTCTTATCGTCAACGGTCTCGCGCAGCTGCTGGTGTGGAGCGTAACGCGCGGTATGCCTGCGAGGGCCATTGGATAACGATAACCATAGCGGCCAAGAAACTCACGTTTGGAAGGTCAGCTTCGTCCGTCGTCTGGTAAATAGCGCGGCCACCGTCGGAATGGCATGTGCGGCCATTCTGGTGGTTACGCCGCTCGTCGTCATCTTCGGCTACCTCGTCTATCGCGGCATCGGCGCGCTCAACTGGAGCTTCCTGACGCAAATTCCTAAGCCCGTGGGCGAGCCCGGAGGTGGCATGGCCAACGGGATCGTGGGTTCGGCGCTCATCCTGTTGATTGCCAGCGCCATCGGCATCCCGCTGGGAATTGGATCTGGCGTCTTTCTGGCGGAGTACGGCCGCAATCGTTACGGCGATGTTGTGCGCTTCACTGCAGACGTGCTGAACGGCGTTCCTTCCATCGTGATCGGATCAACCGTGTGGGGGCTTTTGGTCGTCACGCAGAAACACTTTTCCCTTTTTTCCGGCGCCGTCGCTCTGGGAATCATGATGGTTCCTACCGTAACTCGTTCGACCGAGGAGATCCTCCTGATGGTCCCGCAATCGGTGCGGGAAGCAGCCATCGGACTGGGCATTTCGCAATGGCGCGTCACGGTTTCAGTCGTGTTGCGCACCGCGACTGCCGGCATTCTTACCGGCATCATGCTCGCATTTGCGCGCGTGGCCGGAGAAACCGCGCCACTGATGTTTACAGCTTTCGGCAATCAGTTCTGGAGCGTTTCTCCTAACCAGCCTGCTGCTGCATTGCCACTACAAATTTTCTATTACGCCACTTCCGCATTTGAAGAATTGAATCGCCAGGCCTGGGCGGGCGCGCTTGTTCTTATTGTGCTGATCGTAGGAACAATCGGCATTGTCCGCCTGGTGGCCAGCCGTGGACTTATGAAAGGCGCAGCTTAACTATGGGAGTTCCCATCCAAGCGAAAGGCTTGAACGCCTGGTTCGGCAAGACGCAGGCGCTGTACGACATTGCATTAGACATTCCCCCGAACCATGCCACCGCGATCATCGGACCCTCCGGCTGCGGAAAGTCCACTTTCGTACGTTGCCTGAACCGCATGCATGAAACCGTGCCCAACGCTCGAGTGCAAGGTCATGTGCAGATTGGCGCGGTGGATGTATATGGAAATGGAACGCCCGCGGTTGAGTTGCGCCGGCGCGTAGGAATGGTATTTCAAAAGCCCAACCCTTTTCCCACGATGTCAATTTACGACAATGTCGCCGCCGGATTACGGCTGAATGGCATCCGCAACCGGCACAAGATCGAGGAGAGTGTGGAGCGCTCGCTTCGTCAGGCCGCTTTGTGGGACGAAGTCAAAGACTCGCTGAAAAGCAAATCCGGAGCCAGCCTTTCCGGCGGCCAGCAGCAACGTTTGTGCATTGCGCGCGCGCTCGCGGTTGAACCGGAAGTCATGTTGATGGATGAGCCAGCTTCGGCGCTTGACCCCATCTCCACTTCAAAGGTGGAAGACTTGATTTACCAGTTGAAAGAGCACTACACCATCGTGATTGTGACCCACAACATGCAGCAGGCCGCGCGCGTGGCCGAGTTCACCGGATTTTTCCTGATGGGAAGGCTAGTGGAATTCGATAAAACAGAAAAGATTTTTACCACACCGCGGGACAAGCGCACGGAAGACTACATTACAGGCAGGTTCGGATAATGCGTACACGCTTTCAGGCAGATCTCGATCAACTCAAGACGAAACTCCTGGCCATGGGCGGCTTGGCCGAGCAGGCCATCGACCGTGCCACGCAGGCTTACCAGCTCCGCGATCTTAAATCGTGCGAGCTTGTCATCCATGGCGAGCGCGCCATCAATCTCGCCGAGCGCGAAATTGACGAACTCGCCCTCGACTTGCTGGCCATGCAGCAGCCCATGGCGGTGGACCTGCGCTTTATCACAGCTGTGACCAAGATCAACGCCGACCTGGAACGTGTTGGCGATCAGGCCGTCAACATTGTGGAACGGGTGATGAGTTTGGTCGCACTGCCTGAGGTTGACCTGCCGGTGGACATTCCGCGCCTCTCGGGCGCGGCCGGCGGCATGATTCGCCGCGCGCTGGAAGCCTTCATCGCCGGCGACGACGTTATGGCCGAAGCAGTGTTGCGCATGGACGACATTGTGGACCGCATGAACCGTGAAATCTTCCAGGCGGTCGTGAAGCGCATGCACGAGGCGCCGGAAGTAATTCCGCAATCGCTCGACGCTCTGCTGATCGCGAGGAACTTCGAACGCATCGGCGACCACGCCACCAACATCGCCGAAGACGTCATCTTCTGGGTGCGAGGCTCGGACGTTCGTCACCACGCCAGCGTCGCCGCAGAACAGAAAGCTTAGGCCCCCATAATATCTACTCGCGGGTTGGCTCGCCCCATGCTTCGCATCGCCGGGCATTTTATAAATGGCATGCTGCGCGATAGAATCCACCAATGAAATTCTTACTCGCCTGGCTCACGCTCGCTTTGCTTGCATTCGGACAGGTCAAGCAAACTCAGACTACGCAGGATCGCAATCTCATCGTGGGAGCCTGGAGCCTTAGCTCATACGAACTTCGCCTGAAGCCTTCGGGAAAGATCACGACACCGTTTGGGCCACACCCTATCGGCCGAATCCTCTATGAGGCGAACGGCCAAATGTCGGCCCAACTGATGCGCCCCAAGGTGATGGCCTTCGCGAGCGATGACCCGTTACGCGTGACCGACGAGGAAGCCGCTTTGTCCTGGAGGAACTACATCGGTTATTGGGGCACGTACACAATCAATGCGAGAGCGGGCATCATCACGCATCACATCGAGGGCGCTTGGTTTGCCAACTGGGTAGGTCAGAATCAGACGCGCGCGTTTCGGCTTTCTGGAGACATCTTATCGCTTGACGCTGATTCGGCTGCCTGGCACGCGCACCTCACATGGAAACGAATTCGTGAAAACCACCTCCCATAGCCATTAAAAATGAAAAGCTGCGTTAGGCAGTCAATGAATGGATGAGAACCAGCGCGCCTACGATGCCGTCATTGACTTCGATAAGGTAGTGCGCGACCCCGACCACCCATCGCGGTTTTTGCCCGTCTATGATGGCGGCGACCATTTGCACCCCAGCGACGCCGGCCAAAAAGCAATGGCCAATGCCATTGACTTGGACCTGTTCCGACCGTAAAAGGATTAATCGTGGATTTAATTCTCCGAAAAACTCACGAATTGAGTGCGCTGAGTTATCAAAATGAAAATATTTAAGCATGAAAAGCCCGCTGCGGAACTGGTGACGACGGGCCGCTTTGAACTGGAGCACGACGGGAAGATCGCCTCACTCCTCTATACTCTTACTGGCCACGTGCTCGGACTTGTCGAAACCGAAGTGCCGGAAGCGCTCCAAGGGACTGGCACAGGAGCGGCCCTGGTGAAGAGTGCCCTTGACTACGCGCGAGAACATCAACTCAAAGTGGACGTCACCTGTCCCTTTGTTGCCGGATATCTGCAAAAGCATTCTGAATATGCAGATTTAATCCTGCGGTGAAAAAGAAAACCCGTTCAAGCCTGCCGCACAAAGTAGAACGGCAAGCCCGAACGGGCGCCTTCGAAAATCTCTAAATTATTTCTAGCGCCAGTGGCCGTCGATCCAGACGTATCCACCGTGCCGGTGCGCCCAGTGACCCGCGACCCAGCGGGCATGCGGACGCGGAGGCATCACATAGTGGCCCGGCACCCAGACATAAGCGCGTCCGTCATAGCGATGAAATCCGCCTACCCAAACATAATTCGGGCCGGGGCGTGCAGGAATGACTTCATGACGCGCCGGAGGTGGACCAATCCTTACCACAACCTGCGCGCTCGCGCCGGCCGCAGCCAGCAGAACTCCAAATAGCACTGCAATCAGACTTTTCTTCATAACGCTTTTCTTCATGGATCGTCTCCGAATGAAAGATATCCTCCGCATACGGATATTATCAACCCCGAATACGGAATTTAGTTGCTGCATTGAGGGTAAGGTTGCCAGGTGATACACGCCGCAAATTTTCCAACCCAAATGCGGGCGGTGATGGGTGCAGTTATCAGAATGATTATTGGCGTTAGGAATTGCGGGGTCAACATTACTTCCGGCCTAGGCCTTCGTGGCGGTGTGCAGTGCCGCAGGCACGGGATGCGAAAGCCCGGCACGTTCACCGGATACTTCTGCCAGTTCAAACCGCACTTCCTCAAAAAGCAGGACTACACTCTCCAGCAAGTGGACCTCTTCGCCGCCGGAGCTTGTCCTGAGCGGAAAATGAAGTGCGCGAAGCGGACTTAATTTGGAGTCGAAGGATCATCCCGCAGGACGTCTGGTATCTCATCCCCGCCGCCATCCTCCTCGGCCTCCAGCGCAAAACCGGACTCATGCTCTACCCCATGGTCCCGCTCAAAAAAGACCGCTACAAATATGAGGCTTATAAAGAAGCCTGGCCGCTGCTCTCCAAAAGCAAACGCGCCCTGACGTCAAAATATCGCTAGCAAAAACCGCCACAACTCTGTCATCCCGAGCGAAGCCGAGGGACCTTGTGTTTGCTTTTCGGTTTGTCATTCCGAAGCGAGGTCTTATCGCGCGAGAGCCTGCCCTGAGCGGAGTCGAAGGGTTCTGCTTTTAGGATTTTGGGTTGCGTAGCTGCGGAACTATTTTTTTCAACTGTCAGGGTATTTCCATCAACAAAAAATCCCGTCCAAGTAGAACTTGGACGGTACGTCCCTAATATTTCAGCCACTGACGTGAACCGCCGCAGCTACTAGCTGCCAAGAGACAATTCCACCCGCGCAGCGCCACGATGGGCTGTGGCTTTGACAATGGTTTTCTGGCGGGAGAGGTTTTCCCATCACGCATGTAGCCTCAAAACCGCACGAACGGCAACGATAAACCCCGGAGACTGCTGTGATTTGCCCGGGGCGGTGGTACTTATCAAAGACCGAATTATCGATCTGGTGAAAGAAGTTTCCGTTTTTGTAGTTGGGCATTTAACTTTCCTTGCCGCCACGACCTCTTCCATGAAAGAATTCGCTTGAACGTGTGGGCAACTCTTTCATGGAGGGGTCCGGACGAACGATTAGTCAGATGAGTTGCTCCATCTGGATTGAGGTTGAATCCGAACAGTGTTTAAGCACTGTTCGGATTTGGTTTAATGTGCGGAGTAAATCCAAACTTCAACTTAAAGACAGTGACCGCACAGCATCTGTCCATTCGAGTCGAGTTGTCGTCCCGTTGAAAAAACGCAGAAATGTGTCGTAAACGAGACGACGCATCATTTTTCCACGCGACGATGTGATTGTCTTGATAGCCTCCTGGTATTCAGCAAGGTTAAGTGGGTCGTCGCTTGGCTGGTTCAGTAATAACAATAGCTTTTCCAAAGCACCGTTCAGCATTGTCATATTGTTACGATTGCGGATATAGCCACATGCAGCCGCAAAGCCAGTTAAGAATGTTCCACCTCCGGAGAAGTAATATTTTTTTCCCTGGTCTGCTTGATATACCAAGAGCATTGCGGGGTGTATCTCCAAAGCAACTCGTTTAAGCATGATTACCACATCGGCTATGTCGCCAACATCTGCGCCGAGTGACGTGTATCCGGTCTCGCTGTCCAGAAGTTCTTCGGTGATTTCTTTTCCAGCCACTTGTGCATTGTTAGTGATGAATGCCTCAGCGGCTATCGCTAAATCAGATGCTGCGAATTTGTCTTTGGGCTTTTGTTGCTTGGCCTGTGCTTCTATATCGCGCGTATCACGGAAAACTTCGATTGAGGCTGCAGATTCAATTTCGTCGATGAGCGGTTTGCGCATGATTTCAAGTTGAACCTGAAGGCTCATACGCCTTTGACCAGTATTAAAGGTCACCATGTAGTGAAGTAAACCTTCTAGGTCAATGTTGTAGAAGATTTCGTAGCGAACAGTTCGACTCAACATCGTTTCCGCAGCAACTCGCGGGTCACCAAGCTTCTCGATGAATGGTCGGAAGTAGTTCCATGCCTCGATAGTTATGCATCGTTCACTCACGAGTTTTTCGCGGTGAAGGGCTAACAGAATTGTGGTCGAGTAACACCAAGAGCGTTGAAGGCCATCGATGATGCTGTAAGAAATGTCCTTCTCATTCAGACTTTGTACTTTCCCGCTCAAGGTTCGCAAGGCAGCGATCTTTGCTTCTGGCATTTGAGCGCCGACAATGAAGTCGCGCATAAGACGCCGGTAGATTGGATCGGCAATGTGATCGAAAGGCGGTCTTTGAGACAAGTTGTCTTTGATGGAAGTGCGTTGTAGATAGACTGCAAGAGGCTCTTCAACATGACCGATGATAGCGCCATACTTCCCGTCCACAACTTCTTTAGCAATCGGTGCGATCGGCTGAAGATCAGCTAGCATCGCAGAGAAATTCTGATTTCTTAATTCATCGGCCAAATTCAAAATGCGGTCTTTCAGTGCTTCCTGACGCTCGAATTTTTTCGGGGGCGCCGGTGCCTTTGGGCGTCGTCCTTTGGGCATTTTTTTCTCCTCGATGGGAATAGCGATAAAAGTATGGTCGGCGGGTGCTTCCAGTTCTGTCAGCATTACGGTTATCTCCTTAAGTTAGTTGGCGATTTGCCTTTTGTTAGCCGTAAGCCGCATACTGAGTTTGTCGATCAGTCAGGCTTTCGACTAAATGACCTGCCGAGTTGTGATGAACCCGGCAGCAATTGCAAGCTAATATTAAAAGGCTCTAAAGTAAAGAGCCTTTTAATATTCAGAGCCATTTATTTTATAAGCGCTGTTTTTGAAGCGTGCTGATTTAAGGCTAAACAATCCAGGAATCAGTAAATAGCAGATTAATAATACTTTAGTGATCTAAAGGGCGAAGGTGCCCCGTAAAGCTCCGCTTGGGCGGGAATTTTCGTTGGAACCTTGGCGTTTGCGGTAAATTTAGTTAACTTTCTGGCCTTTTGCCGCTTGTCCGGCCAAAAGAAATGTTTTGGGTAGCTTTCCTTCGCCGCACAACTTGAATGATCCAAAATCTTTATACCAAGAGCCCTCCGGGACGCTCGGTTTGGTTTCAATCCAAAGGCGAAGCTGGTTTAAATCGTTGAGGTTGATCTTGCGGTCACGCATGCGTTCCACAAGATGATTGCGGATCGCCTGCGGCAATCGGGACCAGCTTTCAATTTGCGGCATTACTCTCCGAACACGAAGCGGCCCAATTCATCGCCCAATTGTTTGACTTCGGTGGCGTCCTGCGATGAGCGAAAACGCTGCGCCAGGTCGTAAAACGCCTTCTCTTTGGTTTTGCGGGCTTCGATACCTTCTTCAATCAATTCAACCAAGATACGGCTGTCGCTAAGCCTGCGGCGCCTCGCGATGCCGGCTACCTTTCGGGCCGTGGGCTCGGGAAGGGTAAGGCTGCGGCGGACTTGCTTGGTGGTAGTTTTCATGCCACCATTTTACACCATTATGGTGCACATTGGTACCTAAAGGCATGGCAGGCGATTCTCATCTTTCGGGCTGTTCAAAAGCGGAATTCCACAAAGCCCGATTAGTTCTTCCCCAACAACTGCCGCAGCACATAATGCAGAATCCCGCCGTTGGCGTAGTACTGCGCTTCCTGCGGAGTGTCAATGCGGACGAGGGCGTTGAACTCTTTGCTGTTGCTCTTGCCGATAGTCGCGCGGATTTTGAGCTGACGCCCGGCGGAGAATTTCTCGATCAAATCGCGGATGCCGCTGATCTCGAAAACTTCGTCGCCGGTCAGGCCTAAAGACTGCGCATTTTCTCCCGCGGCAAATTGCAGCGGGAGAATTCCCATGCCGACAAGGTTCGACCGGTGAATGCGCTCGTAACTTTCCGCGATCACGGCGCGCACGCCGAGAAGAAGCGGGCCTTTCGCCGCCCAGTCGCGCGATGAACCGGAACCGTATTCTTTCCCGGCGAGAATCACCAGAGGAACTTTGTCAGCAATATATTTTTCGGAGGCGTCGAAGATGGTCATCTCTGCGCCATCGGGCAAATGTTTGGTAAAGCTGCCTTCGAGGCTCGGGACCATCTTGTTGCGCAGGCGAACATTGGCAAACGTGCCGCGCACCATCACTTCATGATTGCCGCGGCGCGAGCCGTAGGAGTTAAAGTCGGCGGGCTTCACGCCGTGCTCCTGCAAATATTTTCCGGCAGGACTGTCTTTCTTGATCGAGCCTGCCGGAGAAATGTGGTCGGTGGTCACGCTGTCGCCGAGAACGGCCAGCACGCGGGCCTTCTTGATATCGGCCACGGGCGCGGGTTTCACGGACATGCCATGGAAATATGGCGCGTGGCGGATGTAAGTGGAGTCCGGCTCCCAGGCATAAGTTTCGCCTTTGGGTACGGACAAGCCCCGCCACTGCGGGTCGCCTTCATACACTTCGGCGTAGCTCTTGCGGAACATGTCGGAGGTGATGGATTGCTGCATGGCTTCGTCCACCTCGCGCTGCGTAGGCCAAAGGTCAGCGAGAAAAACCGGCTTGCCTTCGCGGTCTTTTCCAAGAGCGTCTTTGCGAAGATCGAGATCAATGCGTCCGGCAAGCGCGAAAGCGACAACGAGCGGCGGCGACATCAAATAATTCGCACGAACTTCGGAATTAATGCGGCCTTCAAAGTTGCGATTGCCGGAGAGCACCGACGCGACGACCAGTTCTTTTTCATCAATCGCCTGCGAAACTTCCGCGGGCAGCGGCCCGGAGTTGCCGATGCAGGTAGTGCATCCGTAGCCGACAATATGGAACTTTAATTTTTCGAGGTAAGGCAGCAAGCTAGCCTTGTCGAGATAATCGCGGACGACCTTCGATCCCGGAGCAAGCGAACTTTTTACCCACGCTGGAACAGACAGTCCTTTCTCTACAGCTTTTTTCGCCAGCAATCCTGCGGCAATCAGTACCGAAGGATTGGAAGTATTGGTGCAGGAAGTAATGGCGGCGATGACCACGCTGCCATGTTTGAGCGCGTTCTTCACATCGGCAGGCACATGCTCTTCCACGGCGTGGTTCTCAACGCCGACCGCAGTGGGATTGCCGCCCTCCGCTTCCCAGCGAGTCACTGGCTTTCCATTCGTTCCGTCGGTTGGCGCAACGGCCTTGGCTTTTGGTTTTATCAACGATGGCAGCGCAGCCGTAAACGATTCGCCTGCCTTCGAGAGCACGATGCGGTCCTGCGGACGCTTTGGCCCGGCAAGACTCGGCTCGACAGTTGCCAGATCGAGCGCAAGCAACTCCGAGTACTCCGCCTGCGGCGTGTTCGCGTCGTGAAACATGCCCTGCTCCCGGCAATAAGCTTCGACCAGCGCGATCTGCTCTTCCGAGCGCCCGGTAAGCCGCAGATAGTTGAGGCTTTCCTTATCCACCGGAAAAATGCCGCACGTCGCGCCATACTCCGGAGACATGTTGCCGATGGTCGCGCGATCGGCAAGCGGCAAATCTTGTAGTCCAGGCCCAAAATATTCAACAAATTTTCCCACCACACCATGCTTCCGCAGCATTTCGGTGATCGTCAAAACCAAATCCGTAGCAGTAGCGCCTTCGCGCAACCGCCCCGTAAGCTTCACCCCCACCACCAGTGGAATCAGCATCGAGACCGGCTGCCCAAGCATGGCGGCTTCCGCTTCAATTCCACCCACACCCCAACCCAGCACGCCAAGCCCATTGATCATTGTCGTATGTGAATCTGTTCCTACTAGCGTGTCGGGATAGGCGGTGCGTTTGGCGTTTTCTTCTTTCACGAAAACTACGCGGGCGAGGTATTCGAGGTTGACCTGGTGAACGATTCCGGTGTCGGGCGGGACGATGGCGAAGTTGCGTAATGCCGTCTGGCCCCAGCGGAGAAAGGCGTAGCGCTCTTTGTTGCGGATAAATTCCAAGTCGGCGTTTAGCTGGAGCGCGCTGGCTGAGCCATATTCATCTACTTGCACGGAGTGGTCAATTACAAGCTCGGCTGGTTGCAGCGGGTTGATGAGCGATGGATTTCCCCCGAGCTTTTTCATGGCGTCGCGCATGGCGGCCAGGTCCACGACCGCGGGAACTCCGGTGAAGTCCTGCATGAGCACACGGCTGGGGGTGAAGGCGATTTCTTTTTCCGGCTTGGAATTGCGATTCCAGGCGGCGAGGGCACGGATGTCTTCGGCTTTGACGTTTTTGCCGTCTTCGGTGCGAAGCAAGTTTTCCAGAAGGATGCGGAGGGAATAGGGCAAATGCTTCGTAACGATGCCTTGTTTGTCGAGGGCGTCGAGGCGGTAGATTTCGTATTCTTTGTCGCCGATTTTTAGATTAGAGCGGCTATTGAAGCTGTTCATGGATAATGTGCCTTCCTGGAAACGCGGACCCAACCCATTATTTTAGCTGTTTGGGAGAAGATTGCGTAGGTACGAAGGGGCAACTTGTTTGCATGCAGCTTTCAGAGTTGTTTCTGTAGCCAATTGTGGCGATGAGCGGGCGATTGAACGGATATGAATGGACGAGGACTGAAAGATTATAGGGGTCCTTCGACTGCGCCGATTTTCGCGCTTTTGCGCGAAGATCGGCTCCGCTCAGGATGACAAGGGAGTGATGGTCAATGCGTCGGTAGCGTTTGCGTCAGCAGCTTTTGAGGCAGAGCTTTGTGCGGCAGCAATTTATGCGGCAGCAGGTAGGTGAATCCGGTGAATACTTCCCATTGCGTGGATGTGCTTGTTAGTCCGCGGTTGAAGCCTGCGTCCAGCACCAGGTTTTTCTTCCAGTTGTAATTCAACGCCCACAGATTGCCGACGGCATTGCTACTGAGGAAAGGTTGGGTGAAGCGCCATATTTCTCCGGAGAGGCCAAACTTCCCTGCGAGCGCATGTGATATTGAAAGCGTTTGTCCGAACTGGGCGCGGCGCACCGTAGAGGCATTGATTTCGTCGAACAGGACTTCGTTGAATACAAAATTCGTATCGTAGTGGAAGCCCTTTACGTCCGCGCTGAACAGGAGTAAAGCAGAGTTTTTGGCGCTGCCAATGTCGAGATCGGGCGTGTCGCCGTCGTAGACCTCGCGGAAATAACTTAGCGCAACAGTCGGACGCGCCCCTTCTCCAGAGTAAACAACGCCTTGGGCCCCGAGAGAGATACCCCCTGTCCCGTTGCCGGGCTGGTTTTGTACACGGGAATGCGCAAAGGGTCCATCGGCCACGAGCAATTCGAGTCTGCGCGATACGGAAAACTTCACTACCTCATTCAGATTCGACTGCGATGAAAACTCCGGGGAGTTTGCCGCGTGCAGATATCCGGTTTCAAACTGAAGATAGCCGACCGGCGTAAGCGTTGCAGGCGTGGAGACGGTGGGGCGGCCGGGATTGGCGGCTGGTTCATCCGGGGTTAGATCGTTGGGAGCTTGCTGTGCTGCGGCGGCCAGGGATGCGAAGAGAAGCAGCAGAATAGATAATCGTTGAATCATGCGTCTATCTTTTAATCTGACTGGAAAGCTCATTTCGCGCGAAGGAGAAGGACCGGAACGCCGATGCGGTGCTGCACGCGGCTGGCGGTTGTCCCCAAAAACATGTCAGCCAGAAAGCGATGCCCGTGAGTGCTCATGGCGACAAGATCGCAGCCCTTCTGCTTGACCCACTTGATGATCTCGGCCGCAGGTTCGCCGTAGGCCAATTCCGCATCCGCCTGAATGCCTTCAGACTGAAATTCATCGCGAACTTTTTTCAGATAGGCCGTGTCTTCGACGATCTCACGGCTGATCGCATCGCGGCCGTAGGTCCTGGCGGCCCAACCGTCAGCGACGTGCAGCAATACCAGGCGGCTGTGCGCGAGCTTGGCGAGATGCTTGATGTGCTCAATGATCGCGCGGTCGGTGGGGGTGCCGTCCAAGGTTACGAGAATGGTTTCGTACATAGCTGCCCTCAGCGGCTAAAGCCGTGGTTCATTGCTGACCGCATTCGCCACGGCTGAAGCCGTGCCCTTCCCGACTGCCTTCCCAACACACACGCCATAGTTATGCATCCCAAACCATAACCGCGTTAATCACAGCCGTCCAAAATATATTTCGTAAACTTCCTATCCGCCCACGACCACCTGCCATGCGGCCTTGAGTGATTGCGGTAGACCGTAAACGTCCATTGTAGTGATCAGGATCGCGCTGGCCCAACCCGTGGCCAACAGAAACCAGCCATTCTTCCAGGCTCCCATGCGTTTGCGGGAGCTGGTGAAGTGCAACAAGGGAAACATGGCAAAGGGCAGCTGCAGGGCGAGCACGACCTGGCTTAAAGTGAGCAGATCGGTGACACTGCTGTCGCCGCGCAACCCAATAATCAAGACGGCAGGCAAAATGGCGAGCGTGCGGGTAATGAGCCGTCGTACCCAGGGCTGGATCCGCCAGTGCATAAAGCCTTCCATCACCACCTGCCCGGCGAGCGTTCCGGTGATGGTGCTGCTTTGGCCGCTGGCCAGCAGCGCGACCGCGAACAATGTGCCGGCGAAGGCAGTTCCGAGCAGCGGAGCAAGCGTTAAGTAAGCAACACGAATCCAGTCGCTGTCGGCGCTGAACCTGATGAGTTGGCCGCCGGCGATGAGTACGCTTTCCTTGCCGTAGAAGACCATTGCCGCCAGCACCAGAATCGCCGCGTTCAGAAAGAAGGCGATGGTGAGGGCCACGACGGAATCAATGGTATTGAAGCGGAGCGCGCTGCGAATGGAGGACTCGTCCTTTTGCAGCTTGCGGCTTTGCACCAGCGCGGAATGCAGATACAGGTTATGCGGCATCACAGTTGCACCGATGATGCCTATGGCGACGTAAAGCATCCCCACTTGACCGAGGTGTGGAACCACCAGCGAGCGTCCCATCTCCAGAAAGCTGGGATGGGTCTGGGGCAGAATGAAAATCTCAATGAAATAGCAACCGCCCATGGTAGCGATGAGCAGCAGGACAATGGCTTCAATGGTGCGCATGCCGAAGCGTTGCAGGAGCAGCAGCAACAGCACATCCAGGCCGGTAATGATGACAGCCCATAGCAGCGGAATATGAAAAAGCAAGTTGAGGGCGACAGCGCTCCCCAGCACTTCCGCCAGGTCGCAAGCGCCAATAGCAACTTCACTCATCAGCCAGTTGGGCCAGCGCGTCCAGCGGGGATACCAATCGCGGCAGCATTGCGCGAGGTCTTTGCCGGTAACGACGCCCAGGCGGGCGGAAATTATTTGCATGAAAATCGCCATGAGGCTGGCGAGGCCGACGATCCACAGAAGTCCGTACTTGAATTGCGCCCCGGCTTGCAGGTCGGTGCCCCAGTTTCCGGGATCCATGTAGCCGACGCTTACAAGAATTGCCGGGCCGACGAAAGCGCGCCATTGCTCCCAGAAACCTGCCCGATAGTCGGGCACGACGATCGAGCCGTGAATCCCCTCCAGGGACACGTGGCTGACGGCTGGCGCTTTGTCTGAGGACGCGCGACTGAAGCCTGCTTCTTCGTCTGTGTTTTTCATGTGTAGCTTTACTGGGAAAGATAACTAACGTGCATAGAATAGCATTAACTGTAGTTAATTATACAGAACGAGGGGACGAAGGGGAAACCCAAATCTTTTCCGCGGCGGGAGGGCCTAAAGTAACGGCTCCGGTCGAAGTGCGGAGGGAGAGAGTCTTGTCGTAGTTCCGCTCCAATAGCCCAAATTCTGCTCCGGGGCGAATACCGCGCGCTTCCAGGAATTCCAGGAGTTGCCGGTCGCGTTCATAAATTCCGCTGACGCGATAACGCTTTCCTGGCTCTGCCTGCGAAAGCAACAGCAGGCCGCGGTGGCGGCGGCTTTCCGGGCTTTCCATCTCGCTCAGGTTGCCGTGCGGACATGCGCCGCCCTTGCCGAGTCTGGCCAACAAGCGGGCTTCAAAATCTGGAGAAACAGCGTGTTCCAGCCGCTCAGCTTCGTCATGGACCTTGTACCATTCCATGCCGAAGACTTCGGAGAGCATGCGCTCGATGAGGTGATGGCGGAGCGTTAGCTTGCGGGCGATCTTGCGGCCGGCAGCGGTGAGTCCAACTTTGCCATCGGCGTTCACGCGAACCAAGCCGTCTTTTTTCAAACGCCGCAATGCCATCGTTACAGCAGGCGGAGAAACAGATAGCCAATGTGCGAGCGTGGCGGAGATTACAGTTTCGCCTTCGCTTTCGGCTTCGAGGATGGCTTTGAGGTAGTCCTCTTTGGAGACGGTGATCATGTAAAAAGTATTATAGGTTAAGTATGGTTAACTTATGAAAACTTAGGGGTTTGTTGCTCGCGTGAATGGTATGCAGACGCGGACGGCATTTGCCCAGCCCAATTCTGGTGTTCCTGACGGGCGGTGGACCCTTCTACTTTGCTCCGGCAGCTGTCGCTTCATCGAATTGAAAATCAAAAGCAAAAGCAAACACAAGGTCCCTCGACTGCGCTCGGGATGACAGAGTATTTGCTTGATGGGGTTTGACACAACTTCCGCGCTACCCCTAACCTAATTCTTCTCTCTTTATTTTCAAATTGGTCGTCAAATTGGTCGTCATTTATGAAAGTACTGGTTCTAGGAAGCGGTGGACGTGAGCACGCGCTGGTTTGGAAGCTGCGGCAGTCGCCGCGCGTGTCAAAGATCTATTGCGCACCGGGGAATGGCGGCATTGGCGACGATGCCGAGTGCCTTCCAGTGGACATTAAGAGCGTAACCGGGATCGTGAAACTTGCCGATCAGTTGAAGCCCGATCTTATCGTGGTAGGCCCTGAGTTGCCGCTTATGCTGGGCGCGGTAGATGAGTTGACCGCCCGCGGATTCCGCGTATTTGGGCCGACGCGCGAGGCGTCGCAGTTGGAATCGAGCAAGAGCTTTGCCAAGGAGTTCATGCAGCGGCACCGCATCCCCACGGCCCATTATGCGATTTGCAATTCTCCGGCGGAGATTCAGGAGGCGTTGCCGCACTTCCATACGCCCATCGTCGTGAAGGCGGATGGGCTGGCGGCGGGCAAAGGCGTGGTGATCTGCAACACGAAAGAAGAAGTCATTCAGGTCTCCTCAGAGATGTTGAGCGGCAAAATGCTGGGCGAGGCCGGATCGCGGATTGTTTTGGAAGAGTGCTTAACGGGAGAAGAAATTTCTTTTCTTGTGCTCAGCGACGGCGAGCATGTGGCGCCGTTGGCGGCGGCGCAGGACCATAAACGTATCGGCGACGGAGATACCGGGCCAAACACGGGTGGCATGGGGGCGTACTCGACTGACACGCTGCTCGATGATCAGATGCAGCACTGGCTGTTGCATCACGTGGCGCAGCCGGTAGTTGCCGGGATGAAGGCGGAGGGCTCGGAGTATAAGGGCGTCCTGTATTGCGGGCTGATGATGACGGCGCGCGGGCCGATGGTGCTGGAGTTCAACTGCCGCTTTGGGGATCCGGAGACGCAGCCGATTTTAATGCGCTTGGACAGCGACCTGGTGGACGCCATGGAAGCGGCGATTGACGGAAAGTTAGATGAGCAGGAACTTGATTGGTCGCCGGATGCGGCGGCTTGCGTGGTGGTAGCTTCCGGCGGATATCCGGGAACGTATGAAAATGGGAGAGCGATTCATGGCTTGGAGCAGGCGGGAAATTTGGAGGGAGTAAAAGTCTTTCATGCCGGGACGAGCAAGCGTGACGGTTCGTATTACACAGCGGGCGGGCGCGTGCTTGGCGTGACGGCACGCGGTGCGGATTTAAAATCGGCGGTGGACCGGGCTTACGAAGCTGTAGGAAAAATCAGTTTTGACGGGGCGTATAGCCGGAAAGATATTGCAGCGCGGGCATTAAAATAATTATCTGCGGTTCATTTTTAATTTTGTAATCCTAAAAACGGGGAAGTCATGAGCAAACCTTTAGTTTCAATTGTGATGGGCAGCGACTCCGACCTCGAGATCATGCGCGAGGCGGGAAAGATTTTGGATGAGTTCGGTATCGCGTACGAAATGGACGTTACCTCCGCGCATCGGTCGCCGGACCGTACAGGAGAATTTGCGCGCAATGCGAGGACGAACGGGATTCGCGTCATTATTGCCGGCGCTGGCGGGGCGGCGCACCTGGCGGGAGTGATCGCGGCGCATACGACGCTGCCGGTGATCGGCGTGCCGATTCCTTCCACTTCCTTGCAAGGGATGGATTCTTTGCTGGCGACGGTTCAAATGCCAGCGGGCATTCCCGTGGCGACGGTCGCCATTGGCAAGCCGGGCGCGACGAATGCGGGAATTCTGGCTGCGCAGATGATTGGGCTGGCGGATGAGGCGGTGAGCAAGAAACTTTCCGCCTACAAAGAGAAGCTGGCCAAGGGCGTGGAAGAGAAATCGAAGAAACTGAAAGCGTCGCTGTGAATTCGTCGCAATGATGTACGATCCACGAATTGGCCGAGTACGCGCTCCGCTGAAAAAGAAAACCCTCGCCGAAGCGAGGGTTTTCTAAATGGATAAAGTCCGGCTGCGATTACTTCTTTGCCGGTTCGGCCTTGGCGTACTTGCGGCGGAAGCGCTCCACGCGGCCGGCGGTGTCCAGAAGTTTCTGCTTGCCGGTAAAGAACGGATGGCAATTGGAGCAGATTTCTACGTGAATATCGCCCCTATGGGTCGAGCGAGTCGAAAAGCTGTGTCCACATGCGCATAGCACGCGAATTTCGTTGTAAGCGGGATGAATGGCTGCCTTCATGATTCTCCAAACCTCTGTCTGAGTCCTTAGATTCTATAAAATTCGCGGGGATTCAGCAAACCGGCGAGCGCGGGCTTTGCCGCCAGGCCGAAATCAAACCCGGACTGTGGTTTAAGGTAATCTGTGATTCATGCATAAGTGGAATCGAATCTGCGTCTTCTGCGGATCAAACTCCGGCTCCCGCACTGTTTATACGAAGGCGGCGGAAGATCTGGGCCGGTTGTTGGCGCGGAAGAAGTTGGCGCTTGTTTATGGCGGCGGCAGGGTTGGGCTGATGGGCACAATCGCCGACGGTGTCCTGAAAGAGGGCGGCGAGGTCATCGGAGTCATTCCTGAATCGTTGGTGCGGAGGGAGGTGGCGCATACCGGGCTTAGCGATCTGCGCGTGGTCCAGACCATGCATGAGCGCAAGGCCCTGATGGCCGAGTTGTCGGACGCCTTTATCGCCCTTCCCGGCGGCTTCGGCACGCTCGACGAATTCTGCGAAATCCTCACCTGGGCGCAGCTTGGGCTGCACGACAAACCCTGCGGACTTCTGAATATCGAGGGATATTTTGATCCGCTGCTGGCCCTTTTCGACCGCGCGGTGGAAGACGGGTTCCTGCATCCCAAACATCGCGCCATGCTGATCACCGCGGATGATCCGGCAGTTCTTCTCGAAGAAATGACCCGGCATCAGCAGCCGCTGGTAGAGAAGTGGATCGGCCGCTCGGATACTTAGCTTAGATAAAACAA
>DASXFN010000119.1:0-84010 GCA_036489565.1 Terriglobales bacterium | reverse complement strand
GCCCGCCGAGCAGTTTGAGAAGCTGGCTCATCCCGGACGCAATTCGAAGAGTTTGGTCCAGTTTTTCAGGAGCTCCCCGTTGGTCGGGGCTGGCATTGATTTTAAGCGGGAACCAGACCCTGGCAGGGACATCGAACTGTGAGTGGCTTTCTCCTGGATACTAATGTTGTTTCCGAGATGGTGAAGCCCAAACCCCATTCCGGGGTAATGCAGTGGATTGCAAGCGCGGATGAATCGCTGCTCTACTTCAGTGTGGTAACCCTTGGGGAAATTCGGAAAGGAATCGCTTCGCGTCTCGACCTAGGGCGGAAGACGCAACTCGAAAGCTGGCTGCGCGAAATGGTCAGCCGTTTTTCAGATCGTATTCTGCCCATTGATATGGCAGTGGCCGACCGCTGGGGACGTCTTTCGGGAGCGTGCAAAGCAAAAGGTTTGACCCTTCCTGTCATCGATGGGCTGCTGGCGGCAACCGCTCTGCAATACGACCTAACCTTTGTCACCAGGAATGTTGGAGACGTACAAGGCACCGGCGTTGATCTATTGAATCCATGGATTCTGTAGAGCTACGTGAGGCAAATCTGTCGAATCTCACTCCTCGCAATCGCATTTCAAAAAACAAACGCCGATCCTCTTGAGGATCGGCGCTTTTGAATCCGAAATCTGACTGAACTTTACTCTCCGGGAGCTACCTTCGCCGGGGCGCCGCCAAGCACCTCTACCTGATTGAAAACGGCATTGGCTCCGATATGCGCCGGGATGGGAGACAGCATCTGCTCTTTGCGGTACACAAGGTTGCTGGCATTGAACGTCGCCAACTCAAAGCCGTGGCCATGCGTAATGGCATCGGTGGGGCAAGCTTCCACGCAATAGCCGCAGAAGATGCAGCGGTTGTAATCAATGTTGTAAACCTTCGCGTAGCGCTCCGCGCCGCTTACACGCTTTTCAGCGGTATTGTCGGCGGCCTCAATGTAAATGCAGTTGGAAGGACATGCCGCCGCGCACAGAAAACAGGCAACACATTTTTCCAGCCCATTCTCATCGCGCTGTAGAACGTGGATACCCCGGAAGCGCTCCTGAAACTTAGCGCCACGCAGTGGGCCTTTACCGTCGGGATAGTTTTCCACCACCGTGGGCTGGAACATCTCCATGAAGGTGATGCTCATCCCCTTGGCAATCGCGGCAATGTTTCCTAGCACTGACATTTGTACTTAGTATAGCGGATGGCTTGAAGATATGCAGCCATATCCGTCAAACCCTAGCGGAGCTTCGCTCCGCCGGGCGGGTGGGGCACCCGCCCCTACATGTTTCGTGGCAATGTGCTCTTCGGTGATGCGGTTTTCTTTTCGATCTTTGTCCAGGTATCTTTCAATGGCACGGTGCGATTGAAGACCAACTTTTCCGCCGTGGAATCGGCGTCCACGCAGAAATATCCCAGGCGTTCGAATTGGTAGCGGGCTTCAATGGACGCGCCTTGCAGGGAAGGCTCGAGTTTGGCCTGGCTCACAATCTCCAACGAATGCGGGTTGATGTTCGCGGTGAATTCCTGCCCATCTTCAGTATTGTTGGGATCTTCGGTGGTGAACAGGTTCTCGTAAAGGCGCACTTCTGCGTCGAGCGCGTGCGCGGCCGAAACCCAATGGATGGTGGACTTCACCTTGCGCCCATCGGGAGAATTCCCGCCGCGACTGGCGGGGTCATAGGTGCAATGGACTTCAGTAACTTCCCCGCGATCGTTTTTTACCACGCTGGTGCAAGTCACGAAATAGGCATAGCGCAGGCGCACTTCGCGCCCTGGAGAGAGGCGGTAGTATTGCTTCGGCGGATCTTCACGGAAGTCGTCCTGCTCAATGTAAAGCACGCGCGAGAATGGAACTTTGCGCGTTCCGGCGCTTGCGTCTTCTGGATTATTGACCGCGTCCATCATTTCCGACTGGCCTTCCGGATAGTTATCAATCACGACCTTCAAGGGACGCAGCACCCCCATGACGCGGGGCGCGCGCTTGTTGAGGTCTTCGCGCACGAAGTGCTCAAGCATGCCTAGTTCGATGGTGCCGTTGGTCTTGGAAAGCCCGATGGCCGAACAAAAGTTGCGGATCGCTTCCGGCGTGTAACCTCGGCGGCGGATTCCGGCAATCGTGGGCATCCGCGGATCATCCCAGCCGCGCACATGGCGCTCTTCGACCAGCGTGAGCAGCTTGCGTTTGCTGAGCAGCGTGTAGGTAAGGTTCAGGCGGTCGAATTCGATTTGCTGCGGATGATAAATTCCCAACTGTTCCAAGAACCAGTTGTAGAGCGGGCGGTGGTCTTCAAATTCCAACGTACAGACGGAGTGCGTAATGCGCTCGATAGAGTCCGACTGGCCGTGGGCAAAATCGTACATGGGATAGATGCACCACTTATTCCCGGTGCGATGGTGTTCGGCGTGAACAATGCGATACATCACCGGATCGCGCATGTTCAGGTTCGGCGAAGCCATATCAATCTTCGCCCTCAAGACTCGCGAGCCATCGGCAAACTCGCCCTTGCGCATCCGTTCAAACAACTCCAAATTCTCTTCCACTGGCCGGTTCCGGTAAGGACTTTCTTTCCCGGGCTCCGTCAAGGTGCCGCGGTACTTGCGGATTTCGTGGGCGGTCAAATCATCCACGTAGGCCTTGCCAGCTTTAATCAGCTGCACTGCCCATTCATAAAGCTGCGGGAAATAATCCGAGGCGTAAAAGATGCGGTCTTCCCAATCGAATCCCAGCCAGCGGACATTGTTCTTGATGGACTCAACGTATTCGGTCTCTTCCTTCGAGGGATTCGTGTCATCAAAACGCAGATTCGTCTTGCCGCCGAACTCCTTCGCCAGCCCGAAATTCAAGCAGATGGACTTGGCATGGCCGAGATGAAGATATCCATTGGGCTCGGGAGGAAAGCGGGTGTGCACCCGACCCTCATTCTTCCCTGTCTTGAGGTCTTCACGTACGATCTCGCGGATAAAATTCGAAGGCGCTGACGACGTTTCAGAGGCAACCTGGCCCTTTTCTTCGTGGGTATTCACTGTGTTCATAGTTTACTGGAGATAAAAGACTGCAGACGCAAACAGCTATCTTAATTGCCGGAAGCGATTGGAGCAATTTCAGGAGTGGCGTAGTGGTACTGCAATTGAGCAAACTGTCCACCCCAAGGCCATGTCATCCCGACGTTGCGCGCAGCGAAGACGGAGGGCCCTTACGACTGCAACAATCTTCTCAGAAATGGGCAGAATATTGTTCCCGCCTGCAGCACACGCACTCCGATCCGACGTAAGGTCCCTCGCAAATACGGCTTCGGGATGACATGCTTTTTGGGGTTTGTACAGTCGGGTGGGTCGGTTTCGACAAATGGTATAAATTGCCATCCGCGGGCTGAGGTCATACGACTCGCCCACCACCGCTGTAGCATTCGGCTAGAATGATGCTGACGACAATATGACCGCACCGCCAGGAAGCAAGACGTGGCTGCTGTTCGCCGTGGGAATCGCGCTACTGCTTCCCGCCGCGACCAGAAGACTTTTGGCCGATGTTGCCGGCGCCCAGCGAATTTTGAAAGCGGCTCCCGACAAAGTGGATTTTGGCACGGTCCCGGTGGGCACGCGCACGCAGCCGCAAACCGTGACTCTGACCAATAGCGGAAATGCTCCGCTGCCCATGGTGAGCATTCTTGTTTCCGGCATTGATTTCAAGCAGAGTAACAATTGCGGAGCGCAACTTGCGCCGGGCGCGCAGTGCTCGGTCCAGATCACCTTCCAGCCCGCGATCCTGGGGCCGAGGCTCGGCACGGCGATCATTACCACCACCAACGACCCTGGCAGCCCGAATTTGTTGGTGCTAAACGGTGTGGGAGAATAGAAAGACCGCCCTGCCGAATTTCCCGTTTGCCCACAAATTTGGACCTTTGCCGCAGCCTTGCCGAAGTATATTCCCCTGCCCAAAGTAACTTGAGGCGGAATCGCGTCCGTCCTACGATCAACTTATGTCCAGCGCGCCTACGCCTCCATCGCCGCCTCCGCTCATTGCGGGCCGACCAACAGATTCCTGGTGGGTACGGAAATCACCGCTGTTTATTTTTTTCGGGGTACTGTTTGGGGTAAGCGTGGTGCTTGCGTGGGGATTGCAGTCGGTCGGGAAAAAAGTAATGGCGTCATTCGCCAGCCAGGCGACTCTGCCTGACAACCGGTCAAATGTTGCGCCCCGCCCGGCTGGTGACTCCACAAAACAAACGGAAGCAGAAGCGTTGCTGCAAAAAGTCGCCGCTGGAAACGATGCCGCCGCGGAAGAAGTGCTGGACGAATCCGACACTTGGACAGGGAAAACGCAGAGAACATCAAATGCTGATCAATTGCTCAACGTTTCCTTGAACTCGAATAGTCTGCATACGCGGCAAGCCTCCCTGCAAGCGGAGCTGGCCATGGACGGCGTGGAACGCAGCGAGGCTGGGTTGGATCGTCTCGAGCCAGCCCTGAAAGATCCCAGCCAGCGCACCTGGGCTTTGTGGATGACCGGAGCGCTCGGTAATCGCGGGGTTGATCCTATGCGCGCGGCGATCATGATTTCAGCTTATCTTCAAAATCCAGATGTAAATACCCGCGTGGCCGCCGTCAATGCGCTTTCGCTGCTCGGTACCGACGCTACCATCCCGCTGGTGCTCGACCGTTTTCACAATGATTCCTCCCCCGCCGTACAGGAGCGTGCGGCATGTGGTTTGGCTGAATCGGGAATGTACACGCATGAACAGCGTATGACTGCGGCCGCCAGCCTGGTCCGTGGGCTTGAGGATTCACGTCTTACAGCGCAGCAGCATGCGTGGGCGCTCCAAGCGCTACGCGATATTTCAGGAAAAAATCTAGGAATGGATTCTTCAGCTTGGCAAAGCTGGTTGGACAGCCAGCAATAAGCAACCGCCACCATCGGCGCAAAGGCGATATCAGTTCACTTGAGAATTATTTCTCGCCGGGCAAGTCTTTCTCAAAAAGAACGCTGAAGAGTCTTTTAGCTGTGATGGGAATGACAAAAATGCAGCCCGCAAGGCCCACGATAAACATCCCGGTAAGCAGATAACCCATCGATTTGGCGGCAAACTCAAACATTTCCCCGTCCTTGTGGCTGCAATCATTATTGGGGATAGAAGCGGAAAAAACAAGCTGCGATTCTCGAAAACGGCTGGTGCTTGTCAAGCCCCAACAACGGCCTGATTCTCGCTAGCTGCTTCAATCCATGGGAGAAATAATGTAGCCCGGCATGTCCCATTTGCCCTGCTCGATTTGCTAGGCTGGAAGTAGATGGTTGTTGGGGTTCATGTTCTTTTAAGAATTCCATGGCCAACTGGCAGTAGGAAGCAAAACCATGCTCCGGATAAGCACGACGGTCAGAAGAATAAAACAGACGATGTTCGCCCAGTTCCACGTCTTCAGCCAAAAATACTCGTCCAGTCCCGGAACCCGAACCGGTACAGGTGCTGTTGAATCAGCAATGAATCCCTCGATGCGCGCCCTTCGTTGATTGTTTATGCCTCGTTGCAAGCCAGAAGCGATGAAAAGCCAACCGCCGGTAGAGAGCGCCGAAATTATGACACCGGCAAAAAATAATAGATGTTCGCTGATGAACCCGGAGCATCCATCACTGAGAAGAGGCGCTAGTGATGACAACATCGCCACAAAAATGCCGAGAGGCAGTCTTGGCAGCGAGCTAACGGATTGAGGTCGGTCGCCGTAATAACGCGCGGTAGTTACACTGCTTACTTCGCTCCCAGCTGGGATATCGGACGGATCGATCAGCGCGGCACCTATGGCCATTCCTGCGGCACCGCATATCAAGATTTCTGCGAAGCACAGGCGTTGAGATTCCGGGTCGATCATGGTAGTCGGATTGTACCGTAAGAATTATTGACGGAAAGCACAAGAGCGACAAGGTCACTCCACTCCCAACTCCTTCGCCAGCGCCTTCCATTTGCTGTCCACGAGGGCCTTGGTTTTGGCATCCATCAGGATTTCGTCGGGCCAGGGACGCGTGAAGCCTTCGCTCGACCACTTACGCGTGGCATCAATGCCCATCTTCGAACCATAGTTCGGGAGACGTGAGGCATGGTCGAGCGAATCCACCGGGCCGAGCGTGAACTGGATGTCGCGCTCCGGGTCAATATGATTGAAGACCTTGAGGACGACTTCGCCGATGTCCTGCACGTTGACATCTTCGTCCACAACGATGACGCATTTGGTGAACATTGCCTGCCCGAGCGACCAGATGGCGTTCATCACCTTGCGCGCCTGGCCGGGGTAAGACTTTTTGATGGAGACGATCATCAGGTTGTGAAAGACGCCTTCAATGGGCAAGTTCACATCAACCAGCTCCGGAATGGTAAGCCGCATTAACGGAAGAAAGATGCGCTCGACGGCCTTGCCCATGTAGGCGTCTTCCTGCGGTGGCTTGCCGACGATGGTGGTGGCATAAATGGGGTCTTTGCGATGCGTTATGCAGGAGATGTGGAAGACGGGATAGAGATCTTCGAGCGAGTAGAAACCGGTGTGATCGCCGAAAGGGCCTTCGGTGCGGAGTTCGTCGAGATGCACATGGCCTTCGAGGACGATTTCCGCGTTGGCGGGAACTTCAAGGTCCACGGTTTCGCACTTCACGAGTTCGACCGGCTTCTGGCGCAGGAATCCGGCGATGAGATATTCCTCAACATCGGGCGGCGCGGGAACGATGGCGGAGAACGTAAGCGCGGGGTCGGTGCCGATGACGACGGCCACTTCCATTTTGCCGGATGGCATACCTTCTGTTTGGGTTGAACCTCCCGAGGTGCGGGCCATGATGTCCACGGCTGATCTGCTTTCAGCCGAGCTTTGCTCGGCCGGACGGGCGGGGGCGCCCGTCCCCACATGGCCGTTGGTGCTGACTGCTGATCGCAATGCTTCGCGGTAGTGCTCGGCGCCGATTTTTTGGCGCTGCCAGTGCATTCCGGTGGTGCGTTCGTCGAATACCTGCATGCGGTACATGCCAACATTGCGCTTGCCGGTCTTGGGATCGCGGGTAACGACGCAGGGCAAGGTGATGAAGCGTCCGGCGTCTTTGGGCCAGCATTGCAGGATAGGAAAGTCGGCGAGCGAAAAGTTATCGCGCTTGATGACTTCCTTGCAGGGGCCGGTGCTGACTGTCTTGGGAAAAAACTTGCCCATCTCGGCGAGCATGGGCAGCATTTTTACTTTGTCGAGAAAGCCTTGCGGGGATTTCACGTCCATGAAGGCGCGGATACGGTCGGCGATTTCGTCGAGGGAATCTACCTCGAGGGCCATTTTCATGCGGCGCTCGGAGCCGAATTGGTTGATCAGGATTTGCGCGCCGGGGTGGCCTTTGATGTTTTGGAAGAGGAGAGCGGAACCCCCACCCTGTCGCGGAGAACGCGACAAGGATGGGGCACCCGTCGCTCCATTGCCCTTGCTGACGCGGTCGGTGATTTCGGCGATCTCGAGGATGGGATCGGCCTCGGTCTTAATTCTCTTTAGTTCGCCGGCGCGGTCGAGGGCGGCGATCCATTCGCGTAGGTCGTTATAGGCCAAGAAGTCTCCTCGCTATCAACGGAGTCGAAACAACTGAGTCGAAGATGCGCGGCAAACGCAAAGTCCCTCGACTCCGCAGAACGATTCTGCGAATCGCTCTGCTTCGCTCGGGATGACAATTCGGAAACGGAATGTCATCTCTGGAGCGGACTGCTGATTATAATGGCAGCCGATGAATGGATTTCCTAGATTTGATTTGACCGGGCAAGTCGCGCTGGTGACAGGGGCGGCGCGCGGCCTAGGCCACGCAATTTCGCTGGCGCTCGCCCATGCCGGAGCCAATATCGCGTTAGGGCTGCGTGACGTAAAAGCGGATGGCGAACAGGCGCGGGAAATCGAAGGCATGGGACGGAAAGTTTTGCCGTTGCAGATGGATATTGGCAAGATGGAGCAGATTTCTCGCGCGGTGGATGAAACCGTTGCCAGATTTGGGCGACTGGACGTTCTGGTGAACAATGCGGGCATTGCTCCGGGAAATCTCGCGGAGAGCGTGCGGGAAGAGGACTTTGACGCCACGCTCACGGTCAATTTGAAAGGAACGTTCTTTGCGTGCCAGGCGGCAGGACGAGTGATGATCCGGCAGAAGCGCGGGAGGATCATCAACATGAGTTCGCAGGCTGGCTTTGCCGCGCTCCCCGGCGAGAGCGTGTATTGCATGACCAAGGCGGGGATTGCGCATTTGACTAAATGTTTGGCGGTGGAGTGGGGCAAGTACGGAATAACGGTGAATGCGGTCGCGCCGACATTTATTCATACGCCCGGGACGGAGGCATTTTTATCGAACGCCGAGAATCGTGCGGAGGTGGTGGAGAGAATCGCGGGGCTTCATCGTATTGGCGAGCCGATGGAAGTGGCGGGAGCGGTGGTATTTTTGGCGTCCGAGGCGGCCTCGCTAATTACCGGACACACGATGCTGATTGATGGCGGGTGGACGGCAAGATAACGGGTAGAGGTCCTTCGCTTTGCTCAGGATGACAACGTTTTAGAGTTTTGGTAAACCGAAGATCATTATTTCTTAAGGCGCGGCCATGAGCTGCGCCTTTTTTATTGGGAGAAATCATGCTTGAACAAAACAAGACTACACAAAGCATTTTTGCGGCCGATGTAGCCGTGCAGAGTCTGCAACCGCCGCATGGCATCGAGCAGATCATCAGCAGCTTCGGGAATATTTATGAATACGTTCGCAAGGATGGGAGCCTTGATCCGCGCTGGGCTGCAGAATTTTTGGTCCGTATTGCGCTTCCCTTTCCGTTGGTTTTGTCCTGGGACCATGCGACCAGCGTGAAACAGATGACATGCCATAAGAAACTGGCGGACGTGTTCGCCGATGTTTTTGGCAAACTTGAAGCAGGCGGGTTGCAGGCGAAGATCAAAACATTTGGTGGAGGCTTTTCATTTCGACAGCAGAGGACGGGTAGCAAGCTGTCCGCCCATGCTTGGGGGATCGCGGTGGATTTGAATCCGGAGACGAATGGGCAAGGGACGGTGGGGGACATGGATGCTGACGTGATTGAAATATTTCGCGCGGCGGGATTTGAGTGGGGCGGGGATTGGGCTGGGAAGGTGCGGGATCCGATGCACTTTCAGTTTTGTTCGGGGTATTGAACACTTGTGTCGTCCCTGCGGGACTCTGCCTATTTATGTTCGCATCCCCGGCACTTGCGTGCCGGGCTTTCGCATTCCGTGCCTGCGGCACTGAGCAATGTGAGCGGGTATTTGACCTCATCGCCGGGTCCCTTTACATCGTTTCAGGCGGTCCCGGCTCAGTGCCAGACGTGCAGATCAACCGCGAGCGGCTTCGATGAGGGCTGCGAAAACCTTTTGTGAAGCGAGATCACCGTCGAAGGAGCGTTCGGGGTGCCATTGGACTGCTAGTACGAAATGATCGGGGTTCGTGCCTTCGATGGCTTCGATGATGCCGTCGGCCGGGCAGCGCGCAACGATTCGCAGGCCGTCGCCGACTTTTTCGGCGGATTGATGGTGGCTGGAATTGACCGGCAATTCTTCCCTGCCCACAATCTGCGCCAATTCTGAATTGGGTTCGATGGCAGCCAGATGGGCGACGGGAATATTGCGTCCGGCTTCGTGGTTTACGCTCGACTCGATGTGCTGGACGAGAGTTCCGGAGCGGTAGACATTCAAAATTTGCAGGCCGTAGCAGATCCCCAGGATCGGCTTGCGCATGTTGTAGGCGTCCTGCAAAAGCAGTTCGTCCACGGTGTCGCGCGCGGGATCGGGCTTTTCAGTTTTATTGTGCTTAGGCTGATCGTATTTCGCGGGGTCAACGTCGGCGGGGCTGCCAGGCAGCAGGACAGCGTGGCAGGTGTCGATAAGCTTCATAACTTCTGCGGGCGACTTATCGAGCGGGATGCGGACGGCTTCGCCTCCGCTTTCTGCAATGCCGTGTTCATATTGCGGCAGCGCGCGCTCGGCGTATTTGGGGTCGCTGGAGTGCGGAACGGGGATGGCGATGCGAGGGCGGGTTGTCATGGAATCGTTGGAAAGATTGATTGTAAATTAGGGAGCGATTCGGTGAGGTGTTCAGGAATTGCTTACCGGTAATTTATTGCCGGCTGTGGGGTGCATAGGTCCTTTGCTTCGCTCAGGATGACAATTCACAAATGGAGCTAGCACACGCGGACAGGAGTGTCCGCGCCACACTAGGATCAGAATCCGGCTTCGATGCGGGAGCGGGGGTCGAGGAAGTCGCGGAGGGCGTCGCCGATAAAGTTGAAGGCCAGCACGGCTAGCATCACCGCCAGCGCGGGAAACAACACCAGATGCGGAGCGTCGAAAAGATGGGAGCGACCGTCATTAAGCATTGCGCCCCAACTGGCGGTCGGCGGAGGAACTCCTAGGCCAAGAAAGCTCATGGTGGCTTCCGCGAGAATGGCGCCAGCCATTCCGATGGCCGCCTGCACGATGATCGGTTGAATAATGTTGGGAAAGATGTGCACCAGGATGATGCGGGTATCGCTTGCGCCTAATGCGCGGGCGGCTTCCACGAATTCACGCTCGCGCGCGGCGAGCACCTGCGCACGAACCAGACGCGCGTAACCCACCCAGCCTCCGAGGGAGAGGGCGAAAATCAGATTAAAAACACCCGGGCCGCGAAAGGCAATGAAGGCGATGGCGATGAGGATCGCGGGAAACGACATGAACGCGTTCATGACTACAACGTTGATGAAGCGATCCAGACGTCCGCCGTAATATCCGGCGAGCGAGCCGATGATGAGGCCGATGGCCAGGGATGCGGCAACCACCGAGCTGCCTACAAGCATGGAGACCTGCGAGCCGTAGATGAGGCGCGAGAGGATGTCGCGGCCCAGTTCATCGGTGCCGCACCAGTGAGCGGCGGAGGGTGGAGAGAGCCGGATTGCAAGGTCAATGTGGGCGGGATCTTGTGGGGCCATCCAGGGAGCGAACAGAGCAAAGAGCGTAAACATGACCACGAGCAGAACACCAATGGTCGCCAGCGGATTGCGGCGGGCGGCGCGGGGGAGCGAGATGGAAGCGGTGGCCATGAATTATTGCCGAATCCTCGGATTGGCCACTGAATACAAAAAGTCGGTCAGAAAATTCACCGCTATGTAGGTCAAACCAATGGCCAGGATGCAGCCCTGTACGAGGTAGTAGTCGCGGTTGCCGATGGCCTGGATGGTGAGGCGTCCGATTCCTGGCCAGGAGAAAATTGTTTCCGTCACTATTGTGCCGGTCAGCAGCGCTCCAAACTGAAGGCCGAGAACAGTGAGCACCGGGACCATGGCATTGCGCAGTGCGTGGCGATACACCACAACTCGCTCCGGTAATCCTTTGGCGCGCGCGGTGCGGATATAGTCCTGCCCTAACTCTTCAAGCATCGAGGTGCGCACCATGCGGGTGAGAATGGCGGCCAGCGCGCTGCCCATAGTGATGGCTGGCAGGATGAGATGCGCGAATGATCCGGCGCCTGACACCGGAAGCCATCCGAGTTTGATGGAGACCAGCAGAATCAGGATGGGGCCTAAGGCGAAGTTGGGGAATGAAAGTCCGAACAGGCTGACGACGCTAAGCGTGCGGTCGTCCCAACGGTCGCGGCGACGGGCGGAGCGGATTCCGGCTGGGACGGAAAGCACGATGGCCACGAAAAGAGCGGCGAGGGTCAGCTGCAAAGTGAAGGGATAGCGCTCGGCGATCAGGCTCGTGACACTCTGGTTGAAGCGAAGCGACGGGCCGAGGTTGCCGTGCAGCACGCCTTCCCAATAGCGAATGTATTGAACGTGGATGGGCGCGTCGAGGCCGTAGGCGTGGCGCGTGGCCTGGATGTCCGAGGCGGGCGCGTTTTCACCGAGCATTTGCAGAACGGGATCGCCCGGAACGAGGTGGATGAGGAAAAAAACGATGGAGACGACGAGCCAGATGACCGGCAGCGTGTACAGCACGCGGGTGCCGAGATAGCGAAACATTCAGTCGCGTGGCCTGCCTGGGATTCGCAGCATGACGAGAGAAGTGTAATCAGAATTTGAGCGCAGGGGTATAGAAGAGAAGGAACATGGGGGTGGTCATGGTTGCTGACTATGTGTGGATAGAAGTTGCATAGGTCCTTCGCTTCGCTCAGGATGACAAAATTTATGCTTTGGCTTGCATTCCCATTCACGCTTTGGCCTGCATTTAGGATGAGAGTTCTATGCTCCCGCTTGCGAGGCGGTGGCGGGCTGCAGTTTTTCCACTTTGACTTTGGCGATGCGGTAGCCGTCCATTTCAGAAACTGTGAAGCGATGGCCCTCGAACTCGAACGACTCGCCAGTATCAGGAATTTTTTGCAGGTGGGCGAGGACGAAGCCCGCCAGGGTTTCAAAACCGGCATCGTGCGGCAATGACATTTCGTACTGGGCTTCCAGGTCAAGGATGTTGAGCGAGCCGTCGAGGACGAGGATGCTGTCATCGAGGGTGGGCTGCTCCGGCGGGGCGACATCGAATTCGTCTTCCATCTCTCCGACCAATTGTTCCAGGATGTCTTCCACAGTGATGACACCGGCGGTGGAACCGAACTCGTCCACAACGATGGCCATGTGCCGTCTGCGCTGCTTGAATTCCTCGAGCAATTCGGAAAGCACTTTGGTTTCAGGGACTACGAGGATTTCGCGCATGATCTGGTTGATTTTCATACCAGCGATGCGGCTGGAAATCACGCCGCGAGTAGGGTCGGTCGCCAGGCGCAATCGCGTCCAGCGCATCAGGTCTTTTTCGTAGAGAACGCCGATGATGTGCTCAGGGCCGCTTTGCGGATCGTAAATGGGAATGCGGGAGTGCTGCTCTTCGACAATGCGTGCCAGACCTTCATCAAGAGTAAGGTCGCCGGGAAGTGAAAAGATGTCGGGCCGAGGAACCATGACTTCGCGGGCGGTAATGTTTTCGAGTTCGAGCGCGCTGTGGATCATCTCTTCTTGAGCGGAGGGGATCTGACCCAGCTGACGGCTGGCGGTGACGATCAACTTGAGTTCGTCGGGAGAGTGCACCGGCCCCTGGCGAAGTTTGCGGGAGCCAAATGTGCGCAGCACGAGCGCGGCGGAGCGGCTCATTAAATAGATCAGAGGGCGTGTGAGAGTGAGAAAAACATCCATGGGCGCAGCGACCGCGAGTGCCACCTGCTCGGAACGCTGCAATGCCAACGATTTAGGAACCAATTCTCCAAGAATTACATGCAGGAAGGTGATGAGAATAAAGGCGACGGCAATGGCGATGCCGTGGGCATAAACGGAGGCGTGGGGCACATCGCGGACCGGGCCGAGCATAATTTGGGCCAAAAGCGGCTCGCCGACCCAGCCCAAGGTTAAGCTCACAATGGTTACGCCGAGTTGAACGCCGTTGACGACTTCGTCCAGGTTGCGGTGGAGGCGCTGCACGATGCGAGCGCCGATGCGGCGGGCGTCAATCAGTTGTTGAATGCGGGTTTCGCGGATGCTGACCAGAGCGAATTCTGCTGCCGCGAAAAACGCGTTCGCCGCCACCAGCAACAGGATGGCAAATAGCCGCAGCAGTACAGAACCGATCATTTACCCGCGATTTTAACACCTTAGGGAAGCGTGTCCTAGCGTGCAGCGGGGCGTTCGGGAATGGTCCTTTTTGGGTGCGGCGGAGGACCTTTGACCGCTTTAGATTCAATAGCAAGCGTGTAGAATGATGGTGCGATCTCCTGAACGTCCGGAGACATTCTTCTTCTAAAGGTTTCGATTTCCTAAGATTTTTTGCTCCCGTTTTCGGCGTCGTCCGTCTAACCCTAGTCGGCCATCAGACGCAGGTTTGTTGAGCAGGCGTATTAGAAAATGAAGTCCTCTAGCAGAATTCCAGGAACCAAACCGAAAGTATTTTCGTAAAGCACTCTAGTGAAGGGCCGATCAGCCTGAAAAGTGCGCCCGCAGGAGGGCATGTGAACGGTAACAAGAAAAAGCGCAGAGGATGGATATACGGCGGCATCGCGGTGGTAGTGGTTATTTTGATTGCCGTGGGACTGATTGCTGCAACCAGCGGAAGCACCAAGATTGATCCTTCAAAGCTGGGTAAGGTCGAGCGTGGAGACCTGGCGCAGAGCGTTGTGGCGACGGGAAAGATTGAGCCCATCACCAAAGTCGAGGTCAAATCCAAGGCCAGTGGCATTATCAAAAAGCTTTATGTAGATGCCGGGGACAAGGTGAAAAAAGGGCAACTGCTCGCGCAGCTGGATAAAGACGAGATTGAAGCGGAAGTTCAGCAAGGAAGAGCGGGATTGCAGGCGGCGGAAGCCAATGAGACCAGCGCCACCGCCGATTTCGAACGGGCCAAGGTGGATGCGGAAGGTCCAGATGTGCCCTTGCTCGCGCGCGCCTATGAACGGGCAAAAAACATGGCGAAAGAAGGCGTGGTATCGGCTTCGGCCCTGGACGACGCTCAGAAAGATTATGAGCTTGCGTTGAACAAGCAGAACGTCGCGAAAGCCCAGCTTACAGTTTCGAAGGCAAAAGCAGTGCAGGCACAAGCGCAAGTGGCGCAGAGCCGCGCTAACCTCGCCCAACTGGAAGAGCAATTAAGCTACACCGATATTGAGTCTCCAATTGACGGCGTTGTGCTTTCCCGCGATGTGGAAATGGGCGATGCGGTCAGTTCGATTCTTGTGCTGGGTTCGAGCGCGACGCAGGTGATGACACTGGGCGATACCAGCGAAGTTTACGTGCAGGGCAAGGTTGATGAGAGCGACATCGGCAAGGTTTACATGGCCCAGCCGGCGCGGATCAAAGTGGAATCGTTCAAGGACAAGACGTTCAACGGCAAGGTCACGAAGATTTCGCCGATGGGCGTGGAAAAAGACAACGTCACCACGTTTGAAGTCCGAGTTTCCATCAACAACCCCGGCGGTGAATTAAAGGCGGAGATGACCGCAAACGCTGAAATCATTCTCCAGGAAAAAAAGAACGTGCTGCAAATTCCCGAAGGCGCGCTGATTTACGACAAAGACAAAAAAGCTTCCGTCGAAGTTCCGGATCCCAAAGGGAAAGACGGCAAGCGCAAAGTGGCGGTTGAAATCGGCATTTCCAATGGTGCGAAAACGCAAATCATGGCCGGCCTGAAGGAAGGCGACCAGGTTGTGCTGCAGTAGGAGCGAAGGAATCCGAGGCGGTGATTCATGAGCTTCACCGAAATCCTGCTGCAGGCGCTGGCGACGTTTCGGGCGCACAAAATGCGGATATTTCTCACGATGTTCGGCATCGTGTGGGGCATCGCTTCGGTCATTCTTCTGGTCGGCCTCGGGCGCGGTTTCAGCGTGGACCAAAAAAAGCGAATGGAAACCCTGGGCAAGGACCTGGTCATCGTCTGGGGTGGGCGCACCAGTTCTCAAGTGGGCGGCCTGGCGGCGGGCCGTGAAATACCTCTCACCATCGACGATGCGCGTTTGATTCGCGACGAATGCTATCTCATTAAATATATAAGTCCGGAAGTGCGGGCCAGCGTGCCTGAGGTCAGCCAGTTCAATTCCGCTAACCGCGGCGTCGTTGGCATGTGGCCTGACTATCAATCGTTCCGGTCGCTGATTCTCTCCGAAGGCAGGCTCATCAACGCGGACGACGAGCAAAATTCCCGGCGGGTGATTATTTTGGGAGACGCAGCGCGCAAACAGCTCTTCAGCGGCCAGCCGGCGATTGGGGCCACGATTCTGGTCAAGAGTGTTCCCTACATTGTCGTCGGGGTGCTTCAGGAAAAGAAACAGAATTCCAACTACAACGGGCCAGACAACGATTTCCTGTATGCGCCGTATTCGTCGGTGGCGCGGGATTTTCCACCTCAGGCCAAACCGGGCGTGGTGCGCGGATATCTGGACGATATTGTTTTTGAAGTTGGAGACCCGGAGGGACACGAGGCGGCGGTGGACCAGGTGCGCCGCGTGCTGGGCCGTGCTCATCACTTCGATCCGACAGACAAAGACGCGCTGTTCATCTGGGACACCATGGATGGGGCCAAGCTGGTGGAGAACATCTTTAACGTCATCACGATTTTCTTCGGTTGCGTGGCCATTGTCACTCTATGCCTGGGCGGTATTGGGGTGATGAACATCATGCTGGTATCGGTCACGGAGCGAACACGAGAGATCGGAGTGCGCAAGGCGATCGGGGCCACGCGGCGCGACATCCTACGGCAGTTCTTTGCGGAATCCGTAATCCTGACCGTGGTGAGCGGGGCGCTGGGACTTTTGTTTGGCGTGGGAACTTGTGTCGCGCTGGCAGAACTTCCCTTGCCCGATATCGTTCCGCATCCCATTATTTCTCCGATTTCGATTGTCGCGTCACTGGTTACATTGTCATTGATCACAATCACGGCGGGAATGTATCCGGCGCAACGCGCCGCGGAAATGCAGCCTGTGGAGTCACTACGATATGAATAAAAACAAAAATGAATTTCGCAGAGCCGGGCTGTACGCTTTTGCGGCTTTATTTTTTGGAGTCGCGTTTTGCGCTCACGCCTTCGCCGCTTCCGAAGGTTCTTTCCATCGCATCATCTCGGTCACAGGTGCGGTGAACCTGGATATCGCCACCGGTTCGGGTAATGTGAATGTGCGGACAGGCGGCGGCAATCAAGTACAGATCACCGGGCACATTAGGGCCGGAAGCTGGATGGGAGACAGCGCCGAGGCGGAAGGCAAAGTAAAAAAGCTTGAGGCCAACCCTCCCATCCAACAGAGCGGCAACGATATTCGGATTGGGCACATTGATGACCCGGAACTTCGCCACAACGTTTCCATCAGCTATGAGGTTGTGGTCCCTGAGAACACGCAATTGCACTCTCACACCGGCTCCGGCGATCAACAAATTGACGGGCTGCATGGAATGGTTGAAGTTGGTTCAGGATCAGGACGGCTGACGGTTTCCGATATTGGCGATTCGGTGCGCGCGGAAGCTGGATCGGGCGACGTGGAAATCCACGACGTGAAAGGCAACCTGCACGCGAAGACGGGCAGCGGGACCATTCACGCGGTGCAAATTGCCGGCGGATTCGAAGGGGAAACCGGCAGCGGTAACATTACGCTTGAGCAAGTTTCGGAAGGCTCGGTGCGCGCTCACACAGGATCGGGGGATTTGGAACTACACATCCTGCGCGGCTCCCTGGATGCGCAGACCGGCAGCGGCACAATTAGCGTGGACGGAGATCCGACGGGAGCATGGACGTTGCATACCGGCTCCGGTGACGTCCATTTAAAACTTACCGCGGCTGCCAGCTTCGATCTTGATGCGCGGACGAGTTCCGGAGAATTATCGGTTAACCAGCCGATCACTGTGCTGGGAACCATTGGCAAAAAAGAGATTCGCGGCAAGGTGCGCGGCGGCGGAGTTCCGGTGAATGTGGAAACGGGATCGGGAGATATTCGCGTGCAGTAGGTTTTCAAAACAGTACAACGGCCATGTTTCTAAAAGAATTAATCTCGCAAAGCTGGCAATCGTTGATGCGAAATCGCCTGCGCTCAGCGCTCACCATGCTGGGAATTGTGTGGGGCCTGGCCTCGGTGGTCATCCTGCTGGCATACGGGCAAGGACTCGGCGGCAGCATTCTTTATGCCTTCATGAACATGGGAAACAACGTCATGGTGGTATGGCCGGGACAAACCAGTTTGCAGGCGGGCGGAGAACGCGCGGGGAAGAAAGTAACCTACGAGTATGCCGACATTGAAGCAATCCGGGCCGAGGTGCCGATTGTTCGCGCGGTGAGCGCGGAGAGCGACTTCAGTTTCGGGTACAAGGTCGGCACCCGCGTGGTGTCGCTGACCACGCGCGGCGTAGAACTGCCCTACGGGCAGATGCGAAATCTAAAGCTCGACGATGGACGCTACTTTAACGAAGACGATTTTCTGCAGCATCGCAGGGTGGTCATTCTGGGCTACAGCGCGGCCAAGAAAACCTTTCAGGGCGCTCCCGCGGTGGGACAGAGCCTGGAAATTGATGGGCAGGATTTCGACGTCATTGGAGTGATGCGGAATAAAATTCAGGATTCCATGTATCAGGGGCCGGACAACGAAGACGGCTTTATTCCCTTCGAGGTGTTCCGCGACCTCAGAAAAGTCCGCGACCCGGACATGATTGTATTCCAGCCGACTGACGCTTCGCTGCATCTGAAGGCGCTAGCGGCAGTGCGCGAGGTGCTCGGACGGCGACACCATTTTGATCCCAAGGATGAAAAGGCAACACCGACCTGGGACACGATTGAAAACCAGGCGAGCATGACGGCTTTTTCTCTGGGGCTGCAAGCGGTGCTGGGCTTGATTGGACTGGTTACGCTGGCCGTGGGCGGCGTTGGCGTCATGAACATCATGTTGGTGTCAGTCACCGAACGCACGCGCGAGATTGGGTTGCGAAAAGCATTAGGAGCGCGCAAGCGGCAGGTGCTGTTGCAGTTTTTGCTGGAAGCACTGGTGCTGACCTTTGCCGGAGGAGTGGTCGGCATGGGACTGGCGGTATTTTTGACCTGGGTAATTCCGCCCATGCCGCTGTACAGCGCTTTGTACAAAACGGCGAACCACGAAGGCGATGTATTTTTGCACGCCTCTACGGTGGTGATGACAGTTGCATTCATTATTCTTTCCGGAGTGGGGATCGTCTCCGGTTTCTTCCCTGCCCTGAAAGCTTCGCGGATGGACCCCGTGGAAGCTCTGCGCTACGACTAGAACGGTCCCTTACACTTTTCATATCTAAGAAAATCCAGTCGAGCCATGACTCGACTGGGGCGGACGCGGCGCTTGCCCCACGTGAGGGCAAGCGGGGTGTACGTTTATGAGGACGCTGCTATGAAAGAATGCAGCCTGAACCTCCTCCACTTGCCTATTACCTCGGTGCCTTGACTCTGGCTGGCGGGCAGATTACTTTCGGAATGTAAAACTCTGTTTTTATACCAGATTTTCTTTATCAAAGAGGGACCGTGGCTCATCGATCCATTGTTACGCTGACCACTGATTTTGGCATCAGCGATCATTTTGTAGGCACGATCAAGGGCGTCATTCTGGAGATCAATCCGGAAGCCGAAATTATAGATATTTCCCATTCCGTGCAGCCATTTGATGTGCTGGATGGCGCGCTGGCCATCTCGCAAGCCTATTCCTACTTCCCTGCCAGCACGGTGCATCTGGTTGTCGTGGATCCGGGAGTGGGGACGGCGCGGCGGCCTATTATTCTGAGCACGGAGCGCCATCACTTCGTGGCCCCTGACAATGGCGTGCTTTCGCTTATTTACGGGCGCGAGGAACGCGTGCATGTGCGCCACGTGAGCGCACAACACTATTTCCTTCAGCCCATCAGCAATACTTTCCACGGACGCGACATCTTCGCTCCGGTGTCCGCTTATCTTTCCAAGGGCGTGGACTCGGAAAAGTTCGGCGAAGAGATTACCGACTACGTGAAATTCAACGCGCCCAAGCCCAAGCCGGTGGACCAGCAGACGCTGAAAGGCGTGGTGCTGAAGGCGGACCGCTTTGGCAACCTTATTACCAATATCACCCCGCAGGATGCACCGATGCTGTTTGGCGACAATCCTTCTCCATTCAAAATCGTGATTGGCAAGCATGAGATCACCGACATAAAAACGTCATACGCGGAAGGCGAGCCGGGAGAGGTCTTCGCGATCCTGAACAGCATGGGCTACCTGGAAATCGCCGCCAACCGCGCACCGGCGGCGCAGATTGTCGGAACAGCCAAGGGGACCGAAGTCAGCATTTTATTGAACGGCGCGGCGGCAGCAGGAAACGGCAAATAAATACTATTTGGAATTTTTCGGTTTGGGATGGACGTAACGGTCCATCTCCGACGTCCACTTCGCAAATCTCCACAAATTCCCGCGCTCGCGCCAGAGAAACTCCCAAAATTCCAGAAAACCAATTTGCGTCATTTTGACGCCGCAATAGGTTTCAATCCGCCACAGCAGGTAGGGGCTGCGCCAGGGCGTGAAACGATGGCCTCGGGTTGCATTCCAGAAGTAGCGGACCATGTAGGGCATGTGGATCTATGATACTGGATGCAATAACCTGACCCTAATCTTACATTTTCTTACTCAATTGCTTCCGCGCCTAAGATACATTGTGTACCCCCATGCAAAAAAGCTCACATGCCATGAAGATCGCTTCTGTCGAAAAAAGCTCGGCGATAAAAGGCCTTACTATGCTCGCGCTGGCAATCATGATGTCAGTGTCAATGTGGATTAATTGCCGCCATAGAAGTCATATGGTAGAACGTAAACTAGATAGCCTCGGTTTCGCCGCGCGCAATTTTTCCGATCTTTATCCCCGCTGGTTGGGTTCCCGTGAATTGCTGTTGCATAAGCGTGATCCATATAGTCAAACGGTTACACAAGAAATACAACAGGGTTATTATGGACGACCGATTGGGTCAGAGAATTCTTACGTAGTGGACGAGCAGCGATTTGCATATCCGCTTTACATAGTGTTTTTGCTTGCCCCCGTAGTTTATGTTCCATTTTCAGTTGCCAAATTGATATTCATCTTCGTTCTTCCAGCATCTGCAATTGTCACTGTGTTGGTATGGTTCAAGCTCATTGGAATAGATATCGATCGGCTTCAAAAAACATCAGTACTAATACTGGTGATCGCTAGTCTTCCCTATATATCGGGACTGTTTCTCCAGCAATTGAGCATCGTTGTGGCATTTTTTATTGCAACCGCTCTCTGGTGTATCGCGCGTGATAAGCTCCTTCTCTCCGGAGCGTTATTTGCTCTTTCAACAATTAAGCCGCAGCTTTCGTTTTTTTTAATCTGCTGGACATTTGTTTGGGCTTTTTCGAAATGGCAATCCAGAAAGCTCGTGATTTATTCGTTCATGGGATTTACAGGAGTGCTGTGCGCCGCCAGTCAGGTATTACTCCCCGGCTGGTTCGCGGAATTTATCGCCGGACTAGGCCCGTACCTTCGCTACACGCATGGACGCGCAGGCATTCTAGTTTTGTTGGGCAACCGAGGAGGCATGTTGGCCATATTGTTCATGGCGTGCATAGTTTCGCGTTATGTCTGGAAAATACGAGAAGAGGACAGCAATTCAAAAAGATTTTTTTCGGCTGTGCTTTTAGTTCTGACATTTACTGATGTCGTGGTGCCGAGCGTGGCCCCGCATACCGAGGTACTGTTGCTTCCTGCCTATTTACTATTTTTTAAAGAGTCCAACACAATTCAAAAAGCAAGACGACTTGCTCGATCTTTGGTTTTGGGTTCTTGGCTTGTAGTCCTTTGGCCATTCGCGACGAGTTTTCTGCTAGTTTTGTGCTTTTATTTGTGGAGCGACAAATTATCCTTGAAATATTGGAATCTCCCAGTTGCGACTAATCCTTTGGTTCCTGTTGTCGTTTTTGCGGCGTTGGTTCCATTACTGAGATCAAGAGCGACGGGTTCAGCAAACCAGGATGCTCCAAACACGCAACGATTGAGCGACGCAAATGTCGGATTGGAAAATTCCGGGGAATGAGGGCCGATAATTCTATAGCTCGTATTTCTTTGCGAGGTGCCGAAACGAGCGGTAGGAGATTTTTAGCATCTCCGCCGCGCGTGTCTGCACGCCGTTCGACTGGCTGAGAGCAGATTCCAGGAGTCCCTTCTCGATGTCGGCAACGTACTTCTCCATGTCTACGCCCTCGGGAGGAACGCCGATACTGGAAAATGAAGCGCCGGATGAGGTTCCCACGCCCGCAGCGGCGGCCTTGGCTTTCGCACGCTCAACAGGAAGCTCGACTTGCAACTCCTCTCCCATTTCCAGCGCGACCGCGCGTTCAATAGTATTTTCCAACTGCCGCACGTTGCCTGGCCATTCGTAGCCGTTCAGAGAATGGAGGGAGCCGGGATCGACTTTAGAAATGTTCTTTCCCGCCGCGGGCGCGTATTTCTTGAGGAAGTGATTGACGAGCAACGGAATGTCCTCGCGGCGCTCGCGCAGGGGTGGAACGGAAACCGGGATCACGCTTAAACGGTAGTAGAGATCTTCACGGAAGGTATTTTCCGCGACACGCTGGTCCAAATCGCGGTTGGTGGCGGCGATCACGCGCACGTCAATGGCGATTTCGTTGGTGCCTCCCACGGGGCGCACGTAACGTTCCTGCAAGACGCGCAGCAGCTTCACCTGCATGGTGAGGCTCATCTCGCTGATTTCATCCAGGAAGATGGTGCCTTGATGCGCAACTTCAAACAAGCCGCGCTTGTTCTGATTCGCGCCTGTGAAAGCGCCTTTCACGTATCCGAAAAGTTCGCTTTCCAGCAAGGTCTCGGGGAAAGCGCCGCAATTGATCGAGACAAAAGGCTCGGCCGCGCGCGGCGAGCAGATATGGACTGCGCGGGCCACAAGCTCTTTTCCCGTGCCGCTTTCGCCATAAATCAAGACCGTGCTCTGGGTGGAGGCGACGGTGCGTATGGTCTGCTTGAGCTTCTCCATCGCCGGGCTTGAGCCGACGATGTTATCGAGTGAATTGCGATTGGCGGCATCGCGCTTGAAGGCGAAGTTCTGGCGGCTCAAGGCCATTTTTTCCAGGGCGCGATTGATCGCCAGCTTGATTTCATCCACAAGTCCAGGCGATTTTCGAATGTAATCGGTCGCGCCGCCTGCCTTGACCGCTTCAATGGCGGCTTCGTAGTCGTCCACGGCGGTGATCAGGATAACGGCAGATTCGGGCGATACCTGGTGCGCATAGCGCAGTACTTCAATGCCGTTAGTGTTGGGCATTTTGATGTCGGTAATGACGACGTCGAAAATGGCGCTGTCGAGTTTTCTTTTGCCCGCTTCGCCGGAGTTGACGGTTTCAACTTTGTGTCCGTCGCGGCGCAGGGCGATATCGAGCATTTCGCAGATGGAACGCTCGTCATCGCAAACGAGAATGTTACCCATTGGCTCCTCCCGCTACGGCGATGGCGTGCGCGTCATTTCGCACGGACAACTGCTTGCCCGGAAGAGTGATTGATTCTGAGGTGGCGCGCTGCAGGCGCAGCACAAATTCACATCCCTGCCCCGGCCGGGAGCGCGCCCAGACCTTGCCGTCGTGCGCCTGCATGATTTGATAGACAATGGCCAGCCCAAGTCCAGTACCGCCCTCAAACTGCGATTGAAAGGGCTCAAAGATTTTTTCCGCCAGCTGGGGATTGATTCCGGGCCCCGTGTCCGCAAAGCTGATTTGCCAGTCATCTTCGAAGGGCGTCACAGAGACGGTCAACGTGCCTCCAGTTTTCATCGCGCGAATCGCGTTCTCACAGATGTTCCAGAAAACCTGTTTCAATTTGTCTCCGTCACCCTGCACGATCGCGCTGTGCGCGTCAAAGTGTTTTTTCACCGTGACTCCGCTGTTTTCTTTCACCAGACGATGCTGCAGCAAGGTCAGCGTGTCCTGGAGCAGCGGGAGCAGGTCCACGGCCGCAAACTGATATTGCTTGTTCCGAGAGTAAGCGAGGAAGTCGGTGATGATGGCGTTCAACCTCTCGGACTCGCGGGTAACGATTTGTAATAGCTGGCGGTGTTCAGAATTTAAATTCGGGACTTCGGAGAGCATATTGACCGAACCCGCGATCGAAGTGAGCGGATTGCGGATTTCGTGGGCGATGGCGGCGGCCAGCCTTCCGACGGCGGCCAGTTTGTCCTGTATGCGGACTTCGCGTTCCAAGCGCCGTATTTCCGTCAAATCGTCAAAGGTATAGACGTGGCCGAGGGTCCCGCGCTCGGGAATGGTAAGCGAAGAGACCACCACGCGGAATGTCTTCCGGAAGTTATTGCCAGCGACAAAGCGTACTTCGCCACGGGTCGGAACCGGCCCGGGCAGCGGAAGCATGTCGAGAAAAAGCGTCTGCACGCCTTCCCCAATGAAACTGGAAGCGGGACGCTGCAGCAGCCGCGCTGCGGCTCCGTTTACAAGAGTAATGTGCCCATCGAGCGCCGTGGTAATAAGGCCACTGCTGATGGATTCCACAATATTTTCATGTAGCGCTTGAAGATTTTCCAGCGCGCCACTGGTGTCTTTTAATTTAACGTCCACCTGCCGCAGCTTATTGGACAACCTCCCCGCCAGGTAAGCCACTCCCAAATAAGCGAAAAGATTCACCAGGATGATGGCCTGCAAAGTGCGAAATTCTATGTGCGAAGAGGAGGACGGAGGAATCGAGCCAAAGTAGGAGAGATCAAGAACAGCTCCGTACAAAAGGAACGCTAGCGCAGCCACCAAATACGCCCAAATTTGAGGCAACAAAATACAGGCGACGATTATGACTAGCGGATACAGGAAGTTCAGAGAACTGTCGGCGCCGCCGGTGGCGTATACAACCAGCGTGACCATCGCAACGTCGCTTATTACCTGAAGAAGCGATTGCAGTCTGTATTGCTCCCAGATGGAGAGCAAAAGAAGGTAAAACGCTGAGATCGCATACCAGAGCAGGACGGCCGTGACGAAGAATTTAATGGAGAACGTGGAGGGCGTGAGTTGTGCGATAGCCAACTCAATGCCCAAAACGAGCGTGAGGATAAGGATCCGGACTTTGACCAGCCACGATAGCCACGAACGCCCGTCGAACATCGATTGCATGGATTTGTGTAATGCTCGAAGCGAGCAAACTCCTCATCCGGGATTAAGTTTTCTCAGGCTCGCACGGTCGGTTGAGATGATCACCATTCTTGGCAATCATGATTTAGGACCGTTCAGCGTTAGCGCGGTCTGTCCATAAGTAAATGAACAGACCGCGGTCCAATGACTAGCCCGCCATTTTTGCGATCATGGCGAACAACGGCATATAGAGCGAAATTACAATGCCGCCAATCATGATGCCCAGCAATCCGATAATGGCCGGTTCCAACATGGCCAGCATGTCTTTGGTGGCGGCGTCCACTTCGTCCTCGTAAAAGTCGGCGATCTTCTGCAACATGTTGTCCATGGCGCCGGTGGCTTCACCGACTCCGATCATCTGCGTCACCATGTTAGGAAACACACCAGACTCTTTGAGTGGGTCTACGATGGTGCGGCCTTCTTCGATGGCCTTGCGCACTTTCATCAAGGCCTCTTCCAGCACCGCGTTACCCGAAGTGCGAGCGGTAATGCTTAAACCGTCAAGAATCGGTACGCCGGAAGTGATCAGGGTGCCAAGCGTACGGGTAAAGCGGGCCACGGCAATCTTCCGCAGCAGGGCTCCCATAATGGGCAGCTTCAGGAGTGTGGCGTCAAAGTAATATCTTCCTTTTGGATTTTTGCGGATTTGTTTCATTCCATACATGAGCCCGCCGATGCCGATGAAAAAGAACCACCAGAACTGCCCGACGAAATGGCTCAAGCCGATGACGATGCGCGTAGGCAGGGGAAGATCCACGCCCAGCCCGCTAAAAAGATTGGCGAAGATGGGCACAACCCATTTCAACAAAGCGCCGACAATGAGGAATGCGAGACTGACGACCGAAACTGGGTAAATCAACGCGGACTTGACGGCGGCGCGGAGTTTTACAGCTTTTTCCACGTATCCGGCAAGACGCTGCAGGATGAGATCAAGAATACCGCCGGTTTCACCCGCTTCAATCATGTTGGTGGAGAGGTCATCAAAGACAGTGGGAAATTGACGCATGGCGTTGGCCAGGGTGGCACCGCCTTCGACTGTTGTCCGGACGCCAGTGAGCGTCTTTTGGAAGGCCGGGTTCTCCTGGTTGGCCGCCAGAATTTCCAGACACTGCACCAGAGGCAAGCCGGCATCAATCATCACCGAGAACTGGCGGAAGAAGATGGCAATGTCCTTGGTTTTTACTTTGGTGGTCCCAAACGTTGGCAAGGAAAACTCCTTGCCTTTTTCGCGAATCGCCCCCGCGGTAATTTGCTCCTTGCGAAGTTGGACCGCGAGCATCTGTTTGTTGGCTGCATTGCGTTCGCCACTGACCTTATGACCAGAAGCGTCTTTCCCCGAAAATGTAAAAACTGGCATGGTAAGCCTCTCCTCGAAACTTTGCTACGCGGCCGAAACTTCCGAGCCGCGATTTACTGGTTTACTAATCTCAATGCTTTCCTGGCGTTGCACCTTTTGCCATTCCCGCAGCCGTCGGCTTGTTCAACAAACCCGCGCCACGATTAATCATTTCCTGCAATTCATCCTGATTGCTGGAACGCAGCATCGCTGTCTCCAGCGTGATTTGCTTGTGGAAGTAAGCGGTGGCCAACGCCTGATTGAACGTCTGCATGCCAAATTTTTCCTGTCCAGACTGCATGGCGGAATAAATCTGGTGGATCTTGTCTTCACGGATCAGGTTGCGGATGGCGGCGTTAGGCACCATAATCTCGAGGCACATCGCGCGGCCTTTGCCGTCCGCTTTGGGCAGTAGGCTTTGGCACATAATGCCTTCCAGAACCATGGATAGCTGCGCACGAATCTGCGGCTGCTGGTGGGCCGGAAAAACGTCGATGATACGGTTGATGGTGGACGAAGCAGAGTTGGTGTGCAGAGTGCCGAAGGTAAGGTGGCCGGTTTCGGCAATTCGCAGGGCCGACTCAATCGTTTCCAAATCGCGCATTTCGCCGATGAGTACGACATCGGGATCTTCACGAAGCGCGGCGCGCAATGCGTCGGTAAAGCTTTTGGTGTCCGCATGAAGTTCGCGCTGGTTCACCACGCAATTCTTATTCATGTGGACAAATTCAATGGGATCTTCAATCGTTAGGATGTGGTCGTGACGCTCCGAATTGATTTTGTCTATCATGGCCGCGAGCGTGGTGGATTTGCCCGAACCGGTTGGCCCAGTGACCAGAACAAGACCGCGAGGTTTGTCGCACAGCTTGCTGATCACCGCCGGAAGACCAAGCTGGTTAAAGGACTTAATTTCAAACGGAATCACGCGGAAGACGGCAGAGGTCGCGCCACGCTGATTGAATACATTAGCGCGGAAGCGGGCGAGTCCCTTTAACCCGAAGGAGAAATCCAGCTCAAAGCTCTCTTCGAAGCGGTGCTTCTGCGCGTCCGTCATAACGCTGTAGGCAAGCTGCTTGGTCTCCGCGGGCGTCATCTGCGGCAGATCAAGAGGCACGAGGTGGCCATGCACGCGCACCTGCGGCGGCGAATTAGTGGTGATGTGCAAATCGCTGCCTGACATTTCCAACATTCTTTTCAACAAATCGCTTAACGAGAGCGCCATGTTTGCTTGTTCCCTTCCTCAAACTTAGTGAATAGTTTCGCGGGCCACTTCTTCCAGCGTGGTGACCCCTTCCGCAACTTTCGTGAGACCGCTGCGGCGCAGAGTAAGCATGCCCCGCTCGATCGCTTTCCTTTTTAATTCCAGAGCGGAAGCGCCGACGAGCACGAGTTCCTTGATTTCGTCGTCCACTTCCATAACTTCATAAAGACCGCAGCGTCCCTTGTAACCTGTGTTATTGCAGGTTGTGCAGCCTTTGCCCTTGCGAACCTTTACCGTCTTGGCTTCTTCCGCGGTAAAGCCTTCAGCGATCAATGTTTTTTGCGGGACCTCAATTTCCTCCGAGCAATCCTTGCAAATGCGGCGAATCAGTCTTTGCGCGCAGATCAAGTGCACCGAGGTCGCCACCAGGAAGGGTTCAATACCCATGTTCATGAGGCGGGTAATGGTTTCCGGCGCGCCATTGGTGTGCAGCGTGGAAAGCACCAAGTGGCCTGTAAGGGCGGCCTTTATGGCGATTTCAGCGGTTTCAAAATCGCGGATTTCACCTACCAGGATGATGTTAGGATCTTGCCGCAAAAACGAACGCAGCGCAGCCGCGAAGTTCAACCCAATCTGTTCCTTCATCTGAACCTGGTTGACGCCCTGCAACTGAAATTCAACCGGATCTTCGGCGGTCATGATGTTGGTGTCGGGTTGGTTCAAGCGGGCGATGGAGGAATACAAAGTATTGGTTTTGCCGGAACCTGTCGGCCCGGTGACGAGCACCATTCCGTAAGGTTTAAGAATCGCCTTTTCGAATTTCACCAGCGATGCCTGCTCGAAACCGAGCTTAGTCATATCCAGGCGCAGATTTTCTTTGTCCAACAACCGGAGCACGATCTTTTCGCCCCAAAGTGTGGGTAGCGTACTTACGCGAAAATCCAACTGTTTTTTCTTTCCATTAAGCACCATCTTCAGCATGATGCGGCCGTCCTGGGGCAGACGCTTTTCGCTGATGTCCAGCTTGGCCATGATCTTCATGCGGGAGGTGATGGCGTCTTTCAGCTTCAACGGCGGCGACATGATGCTCTGCAGAATGCCGTCAATACGGAAGCGAACGCGGAATTCTTTTTCGTAAGGCTCAATGTGGATGTCGCTGGCGGCACGCTTGACCGCGTCGGTCAAAATTAAATTCACCAGTTTGACGATCGGAGCTTCGTCGGCGGCCTTTTCCAATTCTGAAAGGGCCAGATCTTCCTGCTCGCCTTGCAGTTCAACGTCCGCATCGTCGGCGTCGTTGATGGACTGCATAACCTGCTCCAGTTCTTCTTCCTTGCTGGCTCCGTAGGCGGTTTCGATGCCTTGCAGGATCGAGCTCTCCGAGGCGACCACCGGCTCAATGTTGAAGCCGGTCATGAACTTGATATCGTCCATGGCGAAGACGTTGGTTGGGTCCACCATGGCGATGGTCAGCGAAGCGCCGACCCGACTTAAAGGAAGAATTTGATAACGCCGGGCAGTCTCCACCGGAATCAACTTCACGACCGCCTGATCAATTTCAAAATATGAAAGATTGATCGCAGGCACGCCGTACTGCCGCGAGAGGAAATTGGTAACGTCCTCATCGGTCAGAAAGCCCAGCTTCACCAGGGCCGAGCCGAGACGGCAATTCGACTCCTTCTGGAGTTTCGTCGCTTGCTGCAACTGCTCTGAGGTGATGACCTTCTCTTTGACAAGGAGATCACCCAGCCGTTGAGACATACCTTGCTCCTTCTGAGCGGCAGAGAACTACCTGATTTGTCCGTGAAACCGCTGTCTGTAAGGGGGAGAATTGCAGCGTATTTCCCGTTGACAGAAATTGTCAACGGAGACGCGTTACTGCAAAAGTAACTTAAGTACTTGTACTGCACCGATTCTGGAGTCGATAAAGCTTGATGCGTGAAAACCGCTGATTTTCCACGTTTTTGCATGCCTTGCATCCTCTTGCGGACATGAACTTTGGTAAGCCTCGAAAAACTGGCGCAGCAGCAAACAGCTGCGAAGCCTGCAAACACCGTTGCGAAAAATTAGTCCGAAATGTGACGTCTGACCTTTACAAACGTCTTGACCGCTTGTGCAATAGTGGGCCGGGAAACCTCCTTATGAAACGCATACACGGCTTTCTTGTCGCAATTGTTGTGCTGATAGATATTTGTGGCGCACAGACACTACGCGAGGCAGCGCAACGGTCGGGTTTGCTGGTGGGAGCGTCCCTCAACGTGGGTTATCTTTCGCAAGCCGGTTACACCTCGACGCTAGGGCGCGAGTTCAACATGGTTGAGCCTGAGGATGCCATGAAGTGGCTGGTGCTGCGCCCCAGCCAGAACACCTTTGATTTTTCGGGCGGCGACGCGGTTGTTGGTTTTGCCCAGGTCCATGGGATGAGAGTCCGCGGCCACAATCTCCTTTGGCAGATTCATAATCCTGAATGGCTGACGAATGGCCATTTCACATCAGAACAGCTTTCCCGCCTGATGCACGAGCACATCACAAAAGTTGTGACGCATTACCGCGGAAAGGTATTTGCCTGGGATGTGGTGAATGAAGCGATTGACGAGCATGGACAACTGCGCCACTCCATTTGGTATGACAAACCGGGCATTGGAAAGTCAGGTGCAGGCACCGCCTATATTGCGCAGGCGTTTCGCTGGGCGCACGCCGCCGACCCGCACGCGCTGCTTTTTTACAATGACGGCAGCGCGGAAGGGATTAATCCGCATTCCGACGCGATTTACGTCATGGTGAAAGACTTTTTGCGGCGCGGTGTGCCGATTGACGGCGTTGGACTCCAGATGCATATTTTAGATTTGAATCCGGACGTAGCATCCATCGCGAAAAATATTGCGCGCTTTGGGAAACTTGGCATTCAAGTGCAGTTCACGGAAATGGATGTTGCAATTCCCGTGGACAGAGATGGCAATCCCTCCCACCCTGAAGACCTGGTGAAACAGGCCGAAGTCTATCGCGAAATTACAGAGGTCTGCCTTGAGGACCCCGCATGCACCGCCTTGCAGACCTGGGGCTTTACCGACAAATACTCATGGATCGGGTGGTATACCAATCACACAAAAGGTGATGCATTGCTATTTGACCGCCGTTACCAGCCAAAGCCTGCCTACAAAGCGGTACGAGCGATCCTTGAGCGCTCGACTACCCCTCGACAGACCAGAAAGGTGGAATGATTTTGAGCTGCCTGAACTTTAATATGCACTAGTCATACTGAAGGCGAAATCCCGGGTGCGGCTTATAATCGTGCTATTAGGTTGCACCATTTCCGGGATGGCGGTTTCCAATCCAATTCGTTCCGAACCACAGTCCTCCAGCAGGAAAAAAGCCATTTACCTATTGGCCGTCGCAGTACTGATATTGTTCGCGATTATCGTTTCGCAGACGTCGTTTGATTTGCCCTTTTTAAATCCCAACACAAACCAGCAGATCGCGTTTTTTGCCGCGCTTTCTCTGGTGATCTTTTTATTGTTTCTGGCGCTGACATTCGTGCTGGCCCGCAACCTTCTGAAGTTGTCCGCGGAAAGACGCCTGGGAGTTTTAGGATCGAAATTTCGCACACGGCTCGTGGTTGTCAATCTCCTGCTGTCCTTCCTTCCCGTCATCACCATGTTCCTATTTGCGTATGGATTGATGAACCGGTCCATCGATAAATGGTTTTCCCGGCCCGTGGAAGAGGTGCGTCAGGATACAGCGGCGATTGCATCCTTACTTTCCAATTACACTTCGCAAAATGCGCGCGTGGAAGCGCTTTCCATTGCTTCCTCGCCCGCCATCCAGCATGCGTTTGAAGGGCACAGCTTTTCAGCGGTGGTAGATGAATTCCGCGATCATGAGGTGACCCTGCAAGGCGGGTTTGCAGTTGCCGTTTGGGATGGCAACGCTGAAGCCAGCTTTGCGGCACCCGCCGCGTGGCCGCTGATCAAAGCGACGCTTCCCACAAACTGGACCGCGCGAAGCATTCCACAACGGTTTGTTTGGGACAAGGCCGACTATATGCTCGGCGCGGCGCCAGTGGGGCAGCGTGGATTGATCCTGGTAGGTATGCCGCTGCCGCCGGCATTTTCTGCAACCTTAAGCAAGGTTGAGGCCGGCCAACAGCGGTATTTCGCGCTTTATAAGCAACGCCGCATGGTGCGCAGTACTTACATGGAGCTTCTGCTGCTCCTTACCGTCCTCGTGCTTTTTACCGCGACCTGGCTGGCACTGTTTCTTTCCAAACTGGTAACGCGTCCGGTGGTGGCGCTGGCGGAGGCTATGCAGGAAATTTCCCACGGGCGACTGGATTATCGCGTTGAGATAAAAGCGGCCGACGAGATCGGGGACCTGGTCAGTTCTTTCAATCGCATGGCGGGCGAACTGGAAACCGGACGCCGCCAAATTGAGGCCTCCCGCCAGGATTTGCAAGCGGCCAACGCTGAACTTGAAAAGCGACGACAGCACATTGAAACCATCCTGGAGAGCATTCCGAACGGCGTGCTCTCACTAGACGCGAACCGCCGGGTCACTCATGCCAATCATGCGTTGATGCGCCTGTTTCACCCGCTTAACGGACAGAACACAATCCATGCAGTGATGATTGGCGCGGCATTGAATGAGGTTTTTTCCAACGAGGTGCTGGCGGACCTGGACCCATTGCTGCGCAGCGCCGATCGCATGGGTTCAACCACCACCCAGATAGAAATTGTTCTTCCGCGCACAAAACTCAACGTTGCCTTGACCGTTGCGACGCTGGAACATGCAGGCGAGCGGCGGGGATATGTTTTGGTTTTTGAAGACTTGTCGGACCTGTTGAAAGCGCAGAAACAGGCCGCCTGGCGTGAGGTCGCGCAGCGGGTTGCGCATGAAATCAAGAATCCATTGACTCCAATTTCGCTTTCCGCGGAACGCATTCTGCGTTATTTGGACCGCGGCAAGAATGGAAATGCAGATTCTTCGCAACTCATTCAGGATTGCGCTAAGACCATAGCCAGTTCGGTGGAGATGGTGCGCACCCTGGTGAACGAGTTTTCGACGCTGGCGCGTTTTCCCGCAGTCCAGCCCCAACCGGCAGACATCAACGAGATCGTTGAAAGCACTCTGTCCGTGTTTAAGGGGAGGCTTGAAGGCATTCGAGTGATGACGTTTTTAGCCGCAGAGATTCCGGAGGTGATGGCCGATTCCGAAGCGATCAAGCGCGCTCTGGCGAACTTGGTGGATAATGCGGCCGACGCCATGCACGGAGCGATGGTAAAAGAGATTCAAATATCCACTGCCCTGCTTCCCGGCCGCGAGGCCGTCGAGGTTACTATTACCGATACAGGTCACGGCGTCACGCAAGAAACTAAGGAACGTCTTTTTCTTCCTTATTTTTCCACCAAGCAGCGCGGCACTGGGCTGGGTCTTGCGATCGTGGCACGAATTATCGAGGAACATCACGGAACCATCCGTGTAGAGGAGAATAGGCCCGTGGGCACGAAATTTATCGTGGAATTACCGTTGTCTTCCGCCGTTCACGCAACCATATCCCAACATGCCTAATGTTCTGATCGTTGATGATGAAGCCAGTATTCGCGAGTCCCTGGGGGGCCTATTGCAGGATGAGGGCTACAGCGTAACTCTCGCGGGAACCGGCGAAGCGTGCCTGGATTTATTGCAGGAAAGTAATTTTGATGTTGTCCTGCTTGACGTCTGGCTCCCTGGAACTGATGGTTTGGAAACGCTGCGGCAAATCGCGGAACTGGAAAACGCTCCGGAGGTACTCATGATCTCCGGACACGGGACCATTGAAACGGCTGTGCGCGCCACTAAACTAGGCGCTTACGATTTTCTGGAAAAACCACTATCCGCGGACAAAACATTAATTCTGGTCAAAAACGCCGTTGGGGCAAAAAAACTTCGCCAGGAAAATCGCGACCTAAAAAATCAGTTGTCGCCGAAGAATGTAATTGTCGGGGAAAGCATTCCCATCAAGGCGTTGCGTCAGCAAATTCAAATTATGGCGCCGACCAATGGCCGGGTCCTCATTTACGGGGAGTCGGGTACGGGAAAAGAGCTCGTGGCACATGCGATTCACGCCGATAGTTTGCGGAAGGACGAGACGTTTGTTGCGGTGAATTGTGCGGCTATTCCTGAAGATTTAATTGAAAGCGAACTCTTCGGTCATCGCGCGGGTGCGTTTCCTGCTGCGTCCAACGAAAAAAAAGGTAAATTCCAGAACGCCCACGGCGGCACGCTGTTTCTAGATGAAGTGGGCGATATGAGCCTGAAAACCCAGGCCAAGGTTCTGCGTGCGCTGGAAGAGCAAACCATTACGCCTGTAGGTGGGCATGAAGCGATTACCGTGGATGTTCGGGTTGTGGCCTCCACCAACAAGGACCTTGAAGAAGAAATTTCAAAGGGCGATTTTCGCGAGGACCTTTTTTACCGGCTAAATGTGATCCCTTTCTATGTGCCTCCATTGCGGGAGAGGAAGGAGGACATCCCGCTGTTTGCGCGGCATTTTCTGAAGGAACTTTCCGCAACCTACGGACGCCGTCCCCGCGAGATCACGGACGAAGCGATTGATGCGCTTATGAATTATTCCTGGCCGGGAAACGTGCGCGAGTTGCGCAATGTAATCGAGCGCATTGTCATCATGAACCCGACGACCCTGCGCTTCGATCGCAAACATCTACCACCGCTGGTGCAAAGGGACGGCAGCCGCCGGGGCGCTGAGTTCTCCACTTTGCACGAAGCGCGGGCCGCCTACGAGCGCGATTATATTCTCAAAAAATTAGATGAGAACCATGGCAATGTGAGCCGCACGGCAGAAGTGTTGGGGCTGGAGCGCAGCCATCTATATCGCAAGATGAAAACTTTGGGGATTGTGGTAAAGGAGTAGAGGCCCAAGGCCAGGATTAGTTATTTATCATATCTATTATGCGGAGCTTTTCTACCGGCATTTGATAGACAAATTTGCGACGAAGAAGCGAATAACGGTATTCAAAGCGAGAGTTTTGCAATGCACGCAATGATGGTAAATTTCGTTTGCCGCTGAATATCCATGCGCTTCTCTGTTGTCGCCGTAATTCCTGCCCGAGGCATTCGACGGCAATCCGATAGTAGTGTTTTGAGCGGAGCGGCTTTGGCGTCCAGCAGTCGAAAATCATGGACGCATCAGCGATTGGTTGAAGTGAATAGTGGATTTCTGAAAGTTGAAATCCGCTAAAATCTGCCGCCCACAAGTAATGCAGTTCCTCACCGGTTTCAGATACGAGAACGTATCCTTGTACGTCTTTTCTTTTAGAACTTCGCAGCCGACGCGCACTGCGTTTGAGATATTCCAGCGCGTCAGGATCATCAGAATGCTGCATGGCAGTTTCGGCCAAACCGTCCCAGGTCATCTGTGCAAGTCTAAAACTTGGGGAAACACTATGGGACCTGCCGGTTGAGCTTTCGGACCATTCAAAAAGGGCAATTTCATTTGCTAAAAATATTTTTGAAAGTATTTTCCCAAGTAACATTTTCACGCCGTTTCCCACACGCTTCTCGACGACGGATTGTTTTACCCGTGTTCCAGTTCGCAGAACATCTCGAACCGCCCGCTCAATGGGACCCCAAGCCTTAAAGCCGCGCGCCAAAACACGGGCTATCGTGCCCCCCAAGTGCGTGGCGAGGCTAGATGAGAGAGTGAGCGTTAACGTTTTCCTGCTGTCATTCGCGACCCGCCTTTTGTAATTCTCATCTCCCAAGCCCAGATCGATTTCCTTGATTTCGAGCTTGTGGGCGGATTCCTCCATCATCAGTTTCAACAAGCACATACCGGGAGAAAATGATTCCATGGAAAGATCGAATGTGGGCAAGTACCAAAAACAAACTCCGTGGAATACAAAACCAAAGTTCCAGGCCACATCGTGATCGGCAACTTTAAGCACGCTGATATCAAGCCAATCTTTTTGACTCAGCAAATCTTTTAATTCAACAAGAAAGCGGCGACGAGTGGCTAACAGCAGTGGGCTCAAACGCGAGGTCGCCAGGAACCGTGAAACTTGTGCTTTGATCACGGAATCTAGCGCTCTTAGAGCTCCCTGGTTATCGCGAACGTGCACTAGTTTTAGTGGCCCGAGTTTCGAAAGACGCCGTATTTGTTCGTCTTTCATTAAACGTTGCGATATTTCTGGCAACACTTCGCTTGAGCTCGCGATGCGCCTCTCACCATCAAGAATGATTCGGCTGCACGTGTAAGCGGGACGAGAAGAAGACCTGTAGTTGGAATGGCCTGATTGGGAAATTACCTTCACCGTAGCGGACTCGGCGGGAATGTTCGTGAGATCAATTTCACGTACTCGGCGGTCATGAAGCGCCCCCAGAATTGCAGTTACAACTACACCACGATCATTTGGGGCGCTGACAATATCGCAGTAGTCTCCCGTGCTCGCGCCGAGAAAAAATATCTTGTTGTGTTCACCCGGGCATGAAGCGAGCGCGGCACATCCAATGAGCACGTTTTTTTTTCGAAGAATGAATATCCAAGGCTCGAGCGAGAACGGGAAGGCCCGTTCAACCGCCAGCGCCCACTCAAAGGTCAAGAAAATCTGCGGAATTTCAGCCCTTGAAACAAGTTGGTTCCATTCCTCGCGAAGAGCATCTTCTCCTTCGATTGATTTCAGGAGCGCAACTTGAATATTTTCTGAAGAAGAACTCATGACTGTGACAAAGCGGTCTGGGATCGGACCGGCGGCACAGAGCGAGAGAGCCGATTTTGGATATCCTGATGAAATCCGGAGGCATGAGCTTCGAACTCTCCGAATTTCATGTCGGCCGTAATATGAATCCGAGGGACAGCGAATCGGTTCACGTGTGGGGAAACGCTTCCACCGACATTCATGAAGGCGCAGTGATACCCGGCGGCCTCTGCAAGGGATGCGTCTCGAGCCGATACAGTTTCGTGAGTTCCGAAGGGGTATGCGAGGATGCGCATGTTCCAGTCTGCGGGCACGAGCTTCAAAGGGCCGGCAATTTCTTCTCGTGCAATTTCTTCCGTACATTGGGCCAATACTGGATGGTCCATAGTGTGTGCGCCCACCGTCATTCCCGACCTCACCAGTTTCTCGGCCTGTTGTTTATCCAACAATTGAAACCTACTTCGCTGGATCGGATCCTGCAGCAACGCAGCCTTCCAGCCGTGACGCAATTTTGCAGCTGACCCCAACTCTTCGATGAAATGCCGCCGAGCGGCAGCATTTGTTTTGGAAAGCTGTTTCACCAACTCCCACCAAATGCGGTGCCGATCAAGCGCGTCCCCCGGGACACTCTCGACGCTAGCAGCAAAGTGCTGAAAACCCAAAGACCCAGGCTGCGCAGCCTCAAGCAATAACCACAATTCCTCATACCACAACATTTCCGGATGATCGGTAAATGACGATCCGGTGAGGAAGAAAATACATTTCAACTGAAGGAACTCCAGCACGGGCAACATGTCAGAAACCACATTGGCAAGGCCGTCATCGCAAGTAAGCAGCACCGCTCGCGGGGGTAGCTGGATTCCTTCGTCTAAAAAGCGGAAAAACTCTTCGGGGCAAATCACGTTGTAATGACGCTTGAGGAGACTCAACTGCCGATGCAACCGCTGCGCCGATATCAGGTTTCCGTCCAGCAAGCGACTTCGCGGAACATAGCCTTCAGGAAAAACTCCGTGATAGGTGAGGACGGTAAGCGGATTTGCCTGCCGCGTTCGCCAACTCCGAAAATATCCCAAACTGCTCAACGTCGGATAGGCCGCGTTTTTGAGCAGAGGCGTTACGAAGAGCATGGACTTACACTACAACGATTTTTCGGAAATCGAATCGGCATTTACGGTGGGTGATCTTACGAGTAACACGGCGGATTCGAAGGCAGATGATCCAGGAGATTGGACCCGAGGCTTACCGCTTCAACATCCTGATTTCAGCGCCATTTTTCAGGAACTTCACTTCATCCATTAGTTGGTTGATGAGATAGATTCCACGCCCGTGCTGCGCATAGAGATTTTCTCCCGTGACCGGGCTGGGCAGCCTTGCGGGGTCAAAACCCCGTCCCGGATCACGGACCGTAATCAGCACGCCATGGGTCTTATCACAGGAAACTTCGCATTCAATTTTCTTCCTAACGTCTGCATGCGCGCCATGGACGACGGCATTCGCCAGCGCCTCGGAAAGGGCGATCTGGATGGCATCTTCTTTACCGGCGGAACAATGCATCTGGCGAACCATGTGCATAATGCCGTCCACCACCGGATCCACGGCTTTACAATCTGCGGCCAGGGTGACACTCAATTTAAAAATCACGTTTTCGCCCTCGGTGCTTAGAGCCAACGGCTGATTTGAAGATACATACTTTGCCACTGCAGCGGATGCCATGCACTCAAGTCTATTAACGGCGCACGGCAGTGGCTATATCACGACAGTATCCAAAACCCGGAAACCAGAGTAATGCAAATCCTAACTCTTTGAATCAAGAATAGTTAGTGGATTAAATTGGGCTCGCCAATCTAATTCTTCCACAAAAATACGGGAATTGCGCCACCCCGGACTCACCTTTACGAACAGTTCCAGAAATACCTTTTTGTGGTCGAGCATCTTCTCAATTTGCAGCCGCGCGGCGGTACCGATCTTTTTAAGCATCTGTCCCTGCTTGCCAATCAAGATGCGCTTTTGCCCTTCACGCTCGCAATAAATGGTGGCGGCAATTCGCGTGAGGCGCGGCTTCTCTTCAAATTGGTCAATGCCAACGGTAGTCGCGTGGGGGACTTCTTCGTTGGTAGCAAATAGAAGCTGTTCGCGAATGACTTCAGCGCACATAAATCGGATGGGCTGATCGGTCACTTGATCTTCGGGAAAATGGTGCGGCCCGGAAGGAAGTAGGTTGATGATTTCCTTGAGCAGTACATCAATGCCATCTCCGGTGCGGGCGGAAAGAGGAATGACTTCCTTAAAGTCGAGGCTGGTGCGGAAGGAATCAATTAATGGCAAAAGTTTTTGCTTATCGCCGCGGATGATGTCCACCTTATTCAGCAAGAGAAAAACTGGGGTACCCGATCGCTTTACCAGGCTATGAACAAACTTATCCTGGGGATCAGGCTTTTTCGCGGCGTCCACGAGCAAAAGAATCAGGTCGCATCGCTCGAGCGCCTCGTGGACCTCGGTCATCATCTTCTTGCCCAATGAACTATCTGGCTTATGAACGCCGGGGGTATCAATGAGTACGATCTGCCCCTCGCTCCGTCCTTTTTGTTTCGGCACATTGACGATTCCGAGAATGCGGTTGCGCGTGGTCTGCGGCTTGGGACTGACTATGGCCAGCTTTTGCTTAACAAGCGTGTTCAGCAGGGTTGACTTCCCTGCGTTGGGACGGCCGATGATACAGACAAAACCAGAATGAAATGGCATGAAGTAGATTCGAACTACTATCTTTTATATCAGCTTAGGCTCGACCGTTGAGATTCGTACGCGTTCCACGCGCCGTTCGGTGGAGTCCAAAACTTCAAAACGCAATCCATCTTCTTCCACCATGTCCCCTTTGCGGGGGATGCGTCCAGCCAACTCGCTCACCAATCCTGCCACGGTCGCGGACTCTTTTCCTTCCGGGCGGACCCCGAATAGTTCCGCCAGGCGGTCAATGTCCACGTTGCCGGCAACCACATAAGAGTGGTCGTTTTCCCGCACGATTTGCGTCTTTTCGTGCTCATCGCTGATCTCTCCAACAATTTCTTCAATGAGATCTTCAATGGTTACAAGACCGGCCACGCCTCCGTATTCGTCCACAACAATGGCCATGCGAAGATTTTTCTTCTGCATCTCTCTAAGAAGGTAGCTGCCCAATTTACTTTCTGGCACGAAATACACATCGCGGCGCATGAGGGTTTCCACGGTGCGCGCTTGCGCCTCGCTGTCAGGAACCTGCAATACATCCTGCGTGAAAACAATGCCTTTAATGTTGTGGATTGTTCCGCTGTAAACCGGAACGCGGCTGTAAGGGTTGGTTCGCAGCAGATTGATGAATTGCTCGAGTGTTGTATGCGCTGGGACCGCGAAAATTTCAGGCCGCGGTTTCATTGCTTCGCGCACGGTTTTCTCGCCGAATTCCATCACCGATTGGATCAGGTCGCGGTTTGTACCGTCCAGAATTCCTTCTTCGCGGCCGGCTTCCAGTAACGCGTCAACGGCCTGGGCCTGGGTCTCAGGTTGCGCTTCCGCATGTTCCTTGGTGAGCGATGCAACGGATTGCAGGAAACCAAGCACCAGCGTGACCGGGAGCACAAGATAGATAAGCAAACGCACAAACAGCGCCCAGCGAGTAAGCCATGTTCCCGTGGTGCGGGAAAAGAAGACAAAAGGCAAAAAACGATTGAAAACGATAACGATGAGGATGAGGCTCAGAATCGCTTGTAACACCTCTTCCGCAGTCCAGGGATATTCGCGGAAAATTGCGAAACCAACCAACATGGCGATGGCCGCCATCGTCAACTGGGTGAGCACGGCCATAGAAAGCGACGCGCGCACGCGGCTTACGCCCAGGCGAGGCTCGATCTGCTGTTCGAATACGTCAATGTTGTCCTGAAATTCCCGGGAGAGGAATTTGCCCAGTTCGCTGTATAGGCGCTCCACATAGGAGACGAGCGTCAATAATCCCAGCAATAAAAACAGCGAGGCTGCAATGGCGTAGTTCATGAGCGGCGTTTTTTGCCTGTTCCCTGCTTTGCCCTGCGCGACAACAGCAGCGTCTTACCGGCGACTGCTGCCGTCCTTTTCTCTTTTTTCAAAGTCTTCTTCCTCTTTTTATGAGAACGCTGAGGTACCGCCTCGTTCCTCTCGATCAGCGTTACCGGCAAACGCAACACCTTCCGCAAACGATGTTCCTTCGCCGCCATCTCGCCCTGGTCCGTTTCGTGATCGTAACCTGCCAGATGCAGGATTCCATGAAGTATAAGGATTTTGATTTCGTCGGAAACCGCGTGACCAAGATTTTTCGCATTTTCCCGGGCAATCTCCACGGATATCGCCACATCGCCCGCAATATCATTGTTCGGATAAAGAGCTGCGGTAAATGACAATACATCTGTAGCTTTGTTCTTATTCCTGAAGCAAAGGTTTAACTTTTTCATCTCCGCGTTGCCGGTAATGAGTACTGTGACCGTTCCGCGGAGCTTGATGGCGTTGCGCGCCCGAACGACGAATCGAGCCAATGCCTGTTCGTTCATGCCCACGACTTGTTTTCTGAAAACGATCAAATTTTCTTCCCTGCCGCTAAGGCCAGCACACACTTCAATAAATATAAAAGAGGGCCTCAATGGCCCTCTCAATTATCCGCAGGCGTTATTCCTTCGTATTCGTTTCTAAAAGTCGAACGGAATCCTTCCCGCCGTCCTTCGTCTTTTCATTCGTAAGAGTGCGCACGTCCAACAACGACATTTGTTCCTCCGCCGCGTGCGATTTGTGGTCATCGTAGGCGCGGATGATTCGCTGCACCAGATGATGGCGCACAACATCCCCTTCATCGAAATGAACGAAGGCGAGGCCCTCAACTTTTTTCAGAACGTCCATGGCTTCCACCAAACCGCTGCGGCGGGCATTGGGCAAATCAATCTGAGTAATGTCTCCGGTGATCACCGCCTTTGAGTTGAATCCCAGGCGAGTCAGGAACATTTTCATCTGCTCGGAAGTCGTGTTCTGCGCTTCGTCCAAGATCACGAACGAATCATTCAATGTCCGGCCACGCATGAAGGCGATAGGCGCAATCTCAATCACATTTTTTTCCAGATAACGATCTACCTTCTCGGGCTCGAGCATTTCATAGAGCGCGTCGTACAGAGGGCGCAGGTAAGGATCAATCTTTTCCTGCAGCGAACCGGGGAGAAATCCTAACCGCTCGCCTGCCTCAACCGCGGGGCGAGCAAGAATAATGCGGTTCACGCGCTTTGCCAGCAGTGCAGAGATTGCCATGGCAACCGCCAGGTAAGTCTTCCCCGTACCCGCCGGACCAATGCCAAAAACCATGTCGTGCGCTTCAATCGCTTCCAAATATCGCCTTTGGTTCAAGCCCTTGGGCTGCACTGTGCGGCGGCCAAAGGAGCGCTGGCGGCCAGCCTCAGCCAGGCTTCGCAACGTCACTTGGGGGTCGGCGACCAGCACACGCAGCATGCTGTTCAAATCACCGTTCTGGAAGGTGAATCCGGAGCGCTGCAAATGCTCGTAGTCGGCAAAGATTTGCTCGGCCCGGCCCACGTCCTGAGGAGTACCTTCGAGGTCGATGGCATCCGACCGCAAATCAATATTGATGTTCAAACCATCTTCCAGCACGTGCAGATTTTCGTCCCGCGTGCCAAACAGGGCTTCGATGTTGGGACTGATCTCAATACTTTTTTTCATTCGATATTCTAAGGCTCGTCCTCTCCATGGCCATTGCTAAGCGATCTGTTCCCATACGTTGCGTCGGTCACAGGCGAACGTGTGCCCTCTTTTTCGCGCAAGATATTCTTCATTTCTGGAGGTGGAACTTCCCGAGATGCTCGCTCGCAAGGCGCAAGCAAAACCATTGCGATTAGGGTATCTCTGGCGGCCATGGGCAGTCAATGCCGGTAGGAGCGCGAATATGCTGGCAGTCAACTTGGCTTACCTTATTTCAACGCTACGTTTCTACTAAATCTTCTACTTTATTCTGGGAGAAATTTCGGCCTCCTTCCCTACATGCTTTACACTGAACGGCTTGGAAGAACTTATTCACTCTCTGGTCCAAAAAGTCCGCGCGGGCGATGCCCGCTCTCTGGCGCGGGCAATTAGTCTAGTAGAAAATCGCGCCGACGGCTGGCTGCAATTACTGAAAGCACTTTTCCCGCACACAGGCCGCGCCCGCACGATCGGCCTGACCGGGGCCCCTGGAGCTGGCAAGAGCACGTTGGTAGATCAGTTGGCGCTGCATTACAGGAAACAGGACCACCACATCGGCATTATCGCCGTGGACCCGACCAGCCCTTATTCCGGAGGCGCGATTCTCGGCGACCGCATCCGCATGCAGCGTCATTTCGCAGACCCGGCGATTTACATCCGCAGCATGGCCACGCGAGGATCGTTGGGGGGATTAGCATCTGCCACCGCCGACATTGCCACTGTGCTCGACGCGTCGGGCCGCGATTTGATTCTGGTGGAAACGGTCGGCGTGGGCCAGGATGAAGTGGATATCGTCCGGCTTGCCGACGTCACGGTAGTAATTCTGGTGCCGGGCATGGGTGATGACGTGCAAAGCATCAAGGCAGGAATCATGGAAATCGCCGACATCTTTGTCATCAACAAGAGCGACCACGAAGGCGCCGAGCGGGTCGAACGCGAGATACGAGCTTTGCAATCCCTGGCCGCTCGCTCGGATGATTGGGCACCCCCCATCGTGAAGACGGTGGCCAGTTCCAGCCAAGGCATCGCAGAACTTGCCATCGAGATACAAAAATTTGAGGATCATATGAAAGGCCATGATTTTCTTGCGCGTCGGAAAGCGCATAATTGGCAAACACGCCTGCTCGAAATGCTGCGCGATTCCCTAATGGCAAAAGCTCGTACCCAGCTCAGCGATGAGAAACTCAACCAGTATGCGGCTGAGATTGCCGCACACAAACGTGACCCATATTCATTGATTGAAGAGATCGCGAAGGCCCTGTGAACATGAAAACCGATTTCGCGCTCGATCATCTCGGGATCGCTGTGAATTCGCTTAAGACCGCCAAAGGAATTTACGAGAAACTTGGGCTCACCTTGTCCGCCGAAGAAACAATAAAAGCTGAGCAGGTGCGCCTGGTGATGGTTTCGCTTGAGGGCGCCCGGATTGAGTTGCTGGAGCCGACTTCGGAAGAGTCCGTGATTGCACGATTTATCGCAAAACGAGGCGAGGGTCTTCATCACATTTGCCTGCGTGTTCCCAATCTCGAGGCGGTGGTCGGCAAACTTCAGCAGGATGGTGTCCGGCTGGTTTCGAAGGAAATTAAAATTGGGGCTGGCGGACATCACTATATTTTCGTGCATCCTTCCAGCGCCGGCGGCGTGCTTCTTGAACTGGTCGAGGACGCTCACTAATCATGCTTCTTCTGGCTGCGGACACCTCAGGAAAATTCGGCAGCATCGTGGTGGCCCGGTGTGAACCGCCATCTTCTTGCGAAGTGTTGGGCATAGCCGCGCTGGAAGGTGGAACCTTCTCGGCGCAGCTCATACCGCAAATTGCCGCCTTGCTTAAACGCCTGGGCCTCTCGAAGAGCGACATCGAAGGCTTTGCGGTGGTCAGCGGCCCCGGTTCGTTTACAGGGCTGCGCATTGGGTTGGCTGCGATTAAGGCATTGGCGGAAATACTTGGGAAGCCGATCGCAGCGATTTCGTTGCTTGAGGCGGTTGCGGCCGCGGCAAATACAACGGGGAGAGTGACTTCCGCCCTGGAAGCGGGACGCGGCGAGATCTATATCGCAGAGTACGCAACGGGTGAAGCAGAGGCCATACTTTCCTCTGCGGCCCACGAGCAATTGTGTACCCGCGAGGAATTCATCGCGCGGGCCTCCGCATTGGTCGTTACTCCAGATGCTAGGATCGCTGACCTGGCGCGCGCCGCAGGCAAACAAGTGCTCCAGGTGGATTGTCCACATGCCGATGCGATTGCCGCGCTTGGCTGGAAAAAGATGCAGGCGCACATGCTGGTTTCGCCCGAAGAATTGGAAGCCAACTACATTCGCCGCACCGATGCCGAACTTCTCTCAAAGTTGGGAGGCTGACTTCCGTAGATTTCCCCTCCGCGAGTGGCTTTTTGCGCGTCCTATTCACGTATAATCTGGTGTTCTCCACGCCATGAGCTATCAGGTTCTCGCCCGCAAGTACCGCCCGCAGAAGTTCTCCGAAGTCATTGGGCAGGACCATGTCACCCGCACGCTTAAGAACGCCATTGAGCAGGGACGCATCGCTCATGGTTATATTTTCAGCGGTCATCGCGGGATCGGAAAGACGACGATTGCCCGAATCTTGGCCATGGCGCTGAATTGCCGCTCTTCTGACAAACCTGTCTCTGAGCCTTGTGGCGTGTGCGACTCGTGCATTGAAATTCGCGCGGGGAATTCCGTGGACGTCATTGAGATTGACGCGGCCACCAATCGCGGCATTGATGAAATCCGCGAATTGCGCGAAGCGGCTCGTTACCGTCCTGCGCGGGACCGTTTCAAGATTTATATCCTTGATGAAGCGCACCAGATCACGGACGCGGCCTTTAATGCGCTACTGAAAACGCTGGAAGAACCGCCGAGCCATGTTGTCTTTATGCTGGCGACCACCCAGCCGGAAGATATTCCGCAGACCATCCGCTCTCGCTGTCAGCACTTCAGCTTTCATGCCGTGCGCTTTGAAGAAATTTTAGGCCAGTTAAAAGACCTGGCGGCTCGTGAAGGAATAGAAGCCGACGAAGACGCGCTTGCCTTGCTCTCCGAGGCGGGCGACGGTTCTATGCGCGATGCGCTGTCGATACTAGATCAGGCAATTGCGTCGAGCATTGGCAGGCTCACCGCGGAATCGGTGCGCGAACTCGTGGGTGCCGCGCCATCCGGAGTAATGGAAGACATCATGCTGGCGGTCAGTAACAACTCCAGCGAGGATGCGCTCAAGATTGTGGACCGATTAATCACCGAAGGCCACAGTCCAACGCACTTTGCCCGGCAAATGGTTCGTTTTTTGCGGAATGCAATGGTCGCTAAAGTGGCAGGGGCACAGTCTCCCCTCCTGCAGATTTCAAGTGATGAGCGGCAGCGCGCGGCAAGGACCGCTGAGTTGTTCAGTGAAGAAGACCTGACGCGGCATTTGCAAATCATGCTGCGCACGCACAACGAGCTTGGCTACCGGCAGGAGCAACGCTTCCATTTGGAACTTGGCCTCTTGAAGATGGTGCATGCGCAGCGATTGCTTCCTTTGGAACAATTGCTGAGTGGAGCGACGGCGACTCCCAGCGCGCCTCAAACTGCACGGAAACCGTCAGTTGTTCCCGAGGCGACGCGGCGACCAGAAGTGGCTCCAACTCGAGCGCCGCAGGTTTCTCCTTTCGCTGCGGATTCCGCGCGCAAGGGTGGCCCCAAAGCTGAGTTCTCTGAAAGCGCGGTTGCATCCGGCCCGCGCCTGGTTGCGGGAACAAGCCCCGCACCCAATATAGTCATGGGATCAGCCGCACCGGCGGCAGTCATGGAACAGAGTCCTGCGCCCGAGATTCCCAAGCCGGAAATTCCGACGGCAATTCCAGTTGCAGCCGCCGGAAACGTAGAAGATGTCCGCAATATTGTTTTAGAAGCGCTCGTGAACGGCAGTCAACGCATGCTTGCCTCCATGCTGGAGATCGGCGAGTGGATAGTAGAAGGCAATGAACTTGTGATTAAGGTTGCGGCCTCAGCTACCATCATTGACATGTCGCTCGGGGCGGATGCCAAGCGTCTGATAATCGCGAAAGCCAGCGAGGTCATGGGCAGAGCCCTCCGGCTGCGGATTATTCCTGGTGCCGCTCCTTCCCCAGCAGCAGTTACGCGCGCCGCGAACACTGGCAATGGCGGCCGGGGGCGGGTAGAACAAGATCCGGTCGTGCGCCGTATGAAGGAAAAGTTTGGCGCCGAAATTCGTACTGTCATTGACTATGCGAACAGGGACAATTCCAACAAAAATTACAGAAAATAGCGATTCCAACAAAGAGCGCAGGTAAACCATGGGCGGATTCAATCTCCAGGAATTAATGTCGCAGGCCAAGCGGCAATATGAAGTGTTGCAGAAGAAGATGGAAGAGACCGTCGTGGAAGCCTCGTCGGGCGGCGGTTCCGTCACCGTCAAAATGGATGGCAAGAAACAAGTGTTGAACATCAAAATTGATCCGGAAGTAGTCAAGGCTGGCGATCTAGAAATGCTTCAGGACCTGGTTGCCGCGGCCGTGAACGCTGCGGGCAAGAAAATTGACGAGTCCATGCAGTCCACTATGGGCGGCATGCTGGGTGGAATGGGGCTTCCGGGGCTGTGAACAAGGCTGAATGAGCCTATCGCAAACTACGAGTCGAATACTTTTCCGTTTGAAAATTAATTATGTCCCGATTTGCAGAGCCGATGACCCGGCTGATTGACGAATTAAAAAAGCTGCCCGGAATTGGCAGCAAGACCGCGCAACGCCTCGCATTCCATATTCTGCGCTCCAGCGACGAAGATGCGGAGTTGCTGGCAGTAGCTGTACGCGACGTGAAGGCAAGCTTGCGCCTGTGCTCAATCTGCAACAACATTACCGACGTTGATCCTTGTGTGTATTGCAGCAGCGCGACGCGCAATCAACGGCTGGTATGCGTCGTGGAAGAGCCCACCAACATCGCTTCTATTGAAAAAACTAAGCATTTCAACGGTGTGTACCACGTGCTGCATGGCGCGATTTCTCCTCTTCATGGCGTGGGCCCGGAGCAATTGCGGATTTCGAATCTTATGCGCCGAGTGGATGACGATCAGGTGGACGAAGTCATCCTGGCCACGAACCCCACCGTGGAAGGCGAGGCGACCGCAACGTATCTTTCGACTCAATTACGCAGGGCTGGCTTGAAGGTCACGCGGATCGCTATGGGCATCCCGGTAGGCAGCGACATCGAATACACCGACGAAATCACCATGCTCAAAGCCATGGAAGGACGCCGGGAGGTTTAAAGAGATGAGCAACTCAGTTTCTCGGCAGATCGTCGTCCCATTCCAACAGCTAGTCGCCGCATGAATCAGTTCCCACGTTAGATCCGTTTGGCTCTGTCAGCAGAAAATTGTTCGGTTCTTCGATCGCGGAAACAATCCCTTCCGGCAGCGCGCCCCGGTTGTATTCCGCCATGCGGTTTTTCCACTTCAAAAATTCTGTGATGGATTCCGGCTCGATGCGAATTTCCACGCGTCGCAGACTGGCAAGCAGAAGGTTCATCTCAAAATTCAGGCCTTTCGCGGAACGCAAGTTCCTGACTGAAGGCTTGATCATCTCTACTTTGCGATTACGATACTCCAGCAGCCCCCAGCCCATGGGAAGTTCTTCCGCAGCAATCAACTTTGGCGGGGCCAGATAATAACGCTCGCAACCCAATCCGCTCGCCGAATTCACGCGGAATGGCTTCGCCTGGTCCGCGAGAAAATCGGCACGCGAAATCTTGCACTCCACCAGGACCGAATGGTTCGCCCGCTTCCAGCCGATCGCATCGGGCATTTCACCGCTAATACAGGCTTGCTCGGAAAGCACTACTCCGCAGCGGTATCCTCTTAACCAACAAACCGCCTTTTGAACCAATTGCACGTGTGTCATCTCAGTAATTTTGTACTTGAAGAACAATCACGCGATAAGTGGCGTCCCGGTTTCCATCTGATGCGCGGAAAACCACGCTAATTGGCTTTATTTCAGGTCAATTACCTCCGTAACGTGCGCGGACTTACCGTTTCCCGTTACGCTACCTACATCCGATTTGTGGGGTTGACCTATTCAAGCGCCGGACACAACTAAAGAAGGCCGAATCGCCTCAGCACGTGCCTTTGTGCACAGCCTGAACATTCTTGTGAAATACGTTCGGCTGTACGGTTCTGAGCACACCCGTACCAAGAGTCAGTTTGAAATCACTTGGAAAGAACTGCAGAGTGGCTTGCCCTTGGGCAGCGACAGTTGCTTTCTTCTGGGAGTTTCAGAAAACAGGCTCTTGCTCGACGGCATCCCGCTCGATAGCGGTCAATCGGAACGCAGTTTCGCTCAGTTGCTGACGACCGCTGGACTGGCCAGTATCCAGTTCTCCAGCCAGATTGCGAAAGACGATTTCGGAAAGCTGCTGCGCATTTTTGCTACCGGAACATCCAAAGCGCAGGACCTCAGCAAGCAGATTAAAGGGGCCTTTGGCGACACCAAGCAATCGGCAATCAGAATTAATGAAGTCAAGTTTGTAGCGGCTGATCCGTCAACGGGCGAAATCAGCATTGCGGCGCAGATCGCAGCGCAAACCCTGGGCCCGGAGTTCAAGGAATGGTTGAACGATCCGCAAAAGTTGCTGCAGCTCATCGCGGCAGCGGAGGGCGCAGGCAGCAGTGCGCCTGGAGGCAGCGGTGGTTCTGCAGGTAGTAGCGGAGAAGGTACGGGCAATGGAAGTGATGGACCTGCAGGGGCCCCCAACTGGAGCGCTCCAAAAGCTGGGAAAGCTAACGTAGTCGCGGCGGGACAGGCCGGTCAATGGGATGGAACTGTCATTCCGCTGCAAGAACAGGAAGTAATTCAAGCGATTCGCTTGCTGACCAAATTTGGCGAAGCAGCCAGCGATCCTACGGTCAAACCGGAATTTCTGAAAAAAGAATTAAGCGAGACAGACGCGAACACAAAAGTAAATTTACAGCAGATGTTGAATTCCCTTGCGGGAAGCGCCGTGGCTTCCTCCAGCGCTGACACTCCGCTCTTGATGAAGGCTGCGGAGCACATGGCAATCCGCTTCGCGCTTGATCGCTTCCAGAAGGGCGATATCAAGGTCAACGCCGTTCACCAGATGCTGGAGCACATGAGCCGGCAGATGGACACGTTGCGCCGCATCTTGAAAATTCAGGAAGACAAGATGAATAAGGCGGGGATGCTGGTCGAATCCCACGCTGACATTCTCGATCGTATGTTCTGGGCTGAGGTGCCGGAGGCAGGCAAAAAGAGCGTGCTGATGTCGCACGAAGCCACCTGCGTTCCTCCACGGAACGTGCGTCAATTCGTGGAACAACTGCTCGAGCGTCCTGACAAAGAGACTGCGGCAGCCATCCTGCAAAATTACTGCTCCTGCCTCGATAGCAAAGATCTGGAGCCACGCCGCAAGACGGCTATTGGCATCAGTCAACTGGGCGACTTATATGCCGCGCTCGGCGATAAGAGCATGTCTGTGGCATTGCATAAGCTGGGAGAGGCGTTAAGCAAAGAACATGACTCAGAGCTGCAAGCATTGATCGGTGCGGCCTTCGTAAGACTCAGCTCTGAAGCCAGCAATCGCAAACAGTATGGCGCGTTGAGCGCGGTCTGCGACGCTCTGGATGCAATCGGCAAGCAGCGTCCGGTACTGGCCAACGATCTACGCCCCCGAGTGGGCGTCGAGAACCGCCTGCCAGAGTTCCTGGAAGATGGCATGCGGCAGCCAAAATTTCCGCCTGACCTTATTCAAGTGTTACGGCGAACACCACAAGCGTCCATCGAACATCTTTCCGACCGATTTTTCCGTAGCATGCGGCGCGAAGAGTGCGACCAGATGGTGGAACTGGCAACCGAGCTGGGCCCCACCGGCATGCTTGAGTTGCGCGAACTGCTTCGTAATGGACAACCGCGTCAGGCCGCTTCCGTCGTTGGTCTGTTGAGCCGGATTGACGTGCCTTCATTGTTGGAACTGTTGCCCATTCGCCTTAAAGATTGGACCCGTTTTTATCACGATGTCGTAGTGCGGCAAATCGCCTATGGCGCGGCCACCGATCGCGGCCGTACCTTGCTGGAATTGCTTGAGGTCCTTGATCCGCTGGTAATACCGCAGGCCTTGGATGAAATCGGCATGAGCGGCGACCGCTCGGCCATTCCGCCTCTCATGGTAATGGCGGAAAGTGGCGAGGCGAAAGAAAGATCTCCACTCCTTCAAGTGAAGGCAGTCGAATCTTTGGGAAGGTTGCGCGAGCTTGAGGCTGTTCCCGTGCTCCGAAATCTTTTGGAATCCAAGAAGCGCTGGAAACTGGTCAGCCATCGCGAACTGCGCATTGCAGCCGCGCAGGCGCTAGCCAAAATTGATCCTCGCTATGGAAGCCAGGTGGTTTCCGATAGCGGCCTGGAACCCGCGGAACTTGCCATTGCGCCTCTGGATTCGGCGCCAGCCTGCCCTTGGGTAAGGCAACGCCGTTACGAGCGTATCGCGTTGCCGCGGAGCTTGGCGGCAAGCATCAGCAGTTCATGGGGGAAATCGAATATTGCGATCCGCGAACTGAGCCTAGGTGGCGGCATGGGCACCAAAGAAGACAATCTACGCATTGGATCAGAAGCGATGATCGACATCCCGGTGGGGATGCGCAAACACATTCGCGCTCAAGTGCTTTTGCGCCGCGCCCGCATGAACGAAGTTGGATTTGAAATTGTGGAAACAGACCTGGAGAGCCGCTACCGTCTGCGTGAGTTGCTCATGAACGCCATCGAGCAGAGTCCGGAAGCGGGTAGCGCTAACTGGAACGGGCAGCGCAAGATTTAAAAGCAAACACCGATATCAATAAAAGAGCCCTTGCTTATAAGCAAGGGCTCTTAACTTTGTGAAAACTTATTTCACCTTCAGCCTATTTTACTTTCAAAAAGATGATAACGAAGGTGTAGAGCGCCAGTGATTCGATCAGCGCAAGTCCTAAGATCAGCGCGAAGGTAATTCCCGGGCGCGCGGCGGGATTGCGGGCAAGCGCTTCCGTTGCGGAAGCGGTCGCTCTTCCCTGCCCAATGCCGCAACCGGCGGAGGCGATGGCCATGGAAAATCCAGCAGCCAGTGCAACCCAATTTACAGAGCTTCCAGACCCGCTCTGCGCGAACACGGGCAGTGCAAAGAACATCACTGCCAGCGCCATAAATACCCAACTCATGGTTCTACGCATTGTGCTTCTCCTCGTACTATGAATTGCCGCCAGTGGGTGGTTGACGTTCACCGTGCTGACGCCCTCACGCTAAGCGGCGGAAAACATACTGATACATCTGAAAAGTCTAGTGCGCTTCTCCCACCGCGAATGACAAATACGCCATGACCAGAAGCACAAAAATATAGGCCTGTAAAAAAGCCACAAAAGTATGCAATCCCAAAAAAACAATAGGGACGCCTATGGGAATCAGAGAGAACCAGACCCATGTGACCATGTCACCGGCAAACATATTTGCATACAGGCGGGCGGTAAGTGAGAGTAAGCGGGCGAAGTGGCCGATGATTTCCAAGGGCAACATCAAGGGCGCGAGCCACCAGATCGGCCCGAACAAATGTTTCAAGTAGCCGATGCCGCTCTTTCGAAAACCCTGCGTTTGATAGTAAAAGAACGCCACCACGGCGCAGCCAAATGGAACGACGGGCACGGCTGTCGGTGATTCAAATCCCGGTATCAGGCCAAGCAGATTGCAGATTAGTATGAATAGTCCCAGGGCCAAGAGGAACGGCACAAAGCGTTCACTATGGTGCCCAATGATTTCCTCGCACTGACTTTCGATGAAGCCATGCAATCCTTCAAATGTGTGCTGCAAGCCGCCCGGTCTCTCCACGGAAAGTTGCGCGCGAACCATGGCGAACACAATCAGCAAAAAAACAAACACAAGCAGTTCCATCGCCACGGAGTTCGAAATGGGCGCTTGCGCGTAATGCGGCTTCACGTGGACGGCCAGCAGGAAATGGGTGACAGGGCCGGCCAGGTAGCGATTCAGGATTGCGGTAAACCAAAGCTGTTCAGGCATAATCCGAGTTTTCAGTTAATCGAATGAACGCTTAACTTCGACTGTAATCTCTTTCTTTTGGGAACTTAAACGCCCTTCGCAAGGGCTGCATACGCCTGGTAGGCGGCTTCACACGCGATGGCTGCGACGGGCAAAAAAACGCCCGCAAAAAGCCCCTTTAGACTCGCGGGGGAAACACTTAATATAGCACAGGCTGCCAGTCCCATTAGCGTGTAGCGAAGCAGGAAACGGATGATAACTCCGGTTCCGGATTCGGAGTGTCCAGACTGCGTTACGCGATCCGCGACGGCCGTAACCATCCGCTTGAGCCAGAAGAAATTGAGATAAGCGATTGATGCCCCCACTGCGAACCCCAGCGCCACTTTCCAGCCCCACACAGCAAAAAATATTACTGTAACGCCGAAGCCGAGTAGCAGCATGAGACGCTCAATCCGGGTGAGCGCTCCATCAAAAAACTGTTCGCTGGTGAAGTCGAGGCTGGCGAAAGGACTCATTGGGTCGGAACTCATTGGTTCGTGCCGGAGGACATTCCCGCACGAACGAGCTGAATGAAGCCGGCCACAATGCCCAGAATCAGGCCCGCCATATAAAGCCAGTGAGTATGCAGCCAATGGTCAAGCGCCATGCCGGCGAGCAGCCCTACCACAGTCGCAGCGGGGAAGATAAACGCGATCTCGCTGTATTTGGCAACCTGCGCCCAAACATTCTCGTTTTCCGGCGGTTTTTTTTCAGAAGTCAGAGTTGCCTCGCTTTGCCGATCATTGTCCCACTACTTTGTTGCCGCCTGGTGGCCTTCAATCAAATCGCGAATGCGCCGGGCATCTTTTTTGCGATGTCCGTGGCTAGTGATGGGATCAGAGCCCCCGGAAGAATCTATACGTATATTCGACCAGAATACTCCGGTGGAAATCTGCACCGACGCGACAGCGTTGATCGCGATGCTCTCTTCAGTGTTGCCGAACAACCGCGGCTTGATGCGGCTCACGCGTAACGGACCGACCACGATTCGCGTCGGGAAGAACAAATTCCCCTTGGTCAAGCGGCTGGCTTTGAAAACTTCTTCCGTAGAAGTTTGGGCTTGTGTGGCCATAATGGTTTCTATAAGAACGCAGTCATCTTACCGCCTTACGAAGGAGAAGGACAAACGGGTTACTGATGTTTGTCGGGCATGACGAAGATGGTTTTCGCCAGATCGGATTGCAATGTTCCCTCGCGGTAATAGCGGCTTAAAATACTCGGCTTCCACGCAAGAAGGTCAGGGTTTTGCGCGACAAATTTTCCCCACTCGATCTTTCCTCCCGCCTGCGTGATTCGTTCGCGAATTAAAAACAGATACGCCCATGTGATGGTCTCGTTATAGAGATGCGACCTCCCACTTTTTACCGCGAGCCGTTTCAGAGCAGAAGAAAACTTTTCCAGCGCTTCAAAAATGGGGAATTCGCAGACATAGGCGAATCCTACTCGCATATGCTCGGCGTGATGAAATTCTTCTCCTGGCGGAATTCCGTTTTCAAAGCATTCGATGACTTCTATGTTGGTCATTGTATGTCCCACAATCCTGGCGAAGAGTGCAAACCATTCTGCTTGTTATAATCTCATCTTCCCTGCTGCATTCGATGGTCCGATAAACGAGCGAAGGAGCATTTTTGGCACTCGACGAGAAAATCTACGAACTGCGCCGCGACAAGCTGAAGCAGATTGAAGCGCTAGGCCAGGAAGCTTATCCGCGCAAGTATGACTTCACGCATACGATTCCGCAAATTCTCGCGGACTATTCGGCCAGCTCCGGCGAACAACTGGAGGGCTCGCGAGTAAATGTTCGCATTGCCGGGCGCATCATGGCCATCCGGCTTATGGGCAAGGCCGGCTTCGCGCATCTTCAGCAGGGCGGACAGAGGCTGCAGATTTACGTGAAGAAAGACGCAGTCGGAGAAAAAGGTTTTGAACTTTACAAACTGCTCGACCTGGGCGACCACATCGGCGTGAGCGGGTATTTATTCCGCACGCGCACCGGCGAGTTAAGCATCCACGTGGAGGAGATTACCTTCCTCTCGAAAGACCTCCTGCCGTTGCCCGAGAAGTGGCACGGGCTTACGGACGTGGAACTCCGCTACCGACAGCGTTATGTGGACCTGGCGATGAATCCCGAGGTGCGCGAGGTTTTCGTGAAACGCAGCAAGCTGGTGCAATCACTGCGACGATTCCTCGATTCAAACGGCTTCATTGAAGTTGAAACGCCGATGATGCAGCAAGTGGCGGGAGGCGCTGCGGCTCGGCCGTTTACCACGCATCACAATACCTTGGATGTTGATCTTTATCTGCGCATCGCGCCTGAGCTTTACTTGAAGCGGCTCACCGTGGGCGGGTTCGATCGCGTGTACGAGATCAACCGCAACTTCCGCAACGAAGGTATCTCCACGCGTCACAATCCTGAGTTCACCATGCTCGAGTTCTATCAGGCCTACGCGGACTTCCGCACGGCCATGGATTTCACCCAGAAGCTGATTGAGCAGGCCGCGCTGGACGTCAATGGCACAACAAAATCAAAATGGGGTGAGATAGAAATTGATTGGGCCAACTGGCGGCGCATGACCATGCGTGAAGCCATTATTCATTACTGGCCGGAAGCAGCGGGCGTGAAGCCTGAATTGTCAGACTTCGCGACGCACGATTCTGTGAAGAAATTAGTCGAGCGATTCAATTCCGCGCATTCGCACGTAGCTTACGACCCTAATGAACCCGCGGGCAAGACAATCGCCGCTTTGTTCGAAGCTTCTGCCGAAGAGCACTTGGTGCAACCAACGGTGATTTATGAGTTCCCTGCTGTCATTTCACCGCTCTCCAAGAACAAGGTCGACGAGCCGGACTGGGTGGAGCGTTTTGAAATCTACGCCGGGCAAATGGAGCTTTCCAACGGCTTCAGCGAATTGAACGATCCCGTGGAGCAGCGCCGCCGCTTTGAACAGCAACTCACCGAACGCGAACGCGGGGACGAGGAAGCCCACCAGATGGATGAAGACTACATCCGCGCGCTTTCGTACGGAATGCCTCCGGCGGGAGGCGTGGGTGTGGGCGTGGACCGCCTCTGCATGCTGCTCACCGACTCTCACACGATTCGCGACGTGATCTTATTCCCCCTACTTCGGCCCGAAAAGGAATCCGAGGCAATTGCGCCGGAACCTGAATCGTAAACGGGAAGCATCTACAAATGCACTAGGAATGGTGCAGTGATTTTCCTACACTTAACTCAGTTTTCAGTCCATAGCGAGCAGCGCTACCGTAGTGGCCTTTCGGCACTGGGTCGGTAGCGCTTTGCTGTCTCTGGAGGATTCCCAACGTGTCGCGTCAAAACTAACCGTGCTCCGCTCGAACCTCAGAAGACATAGTTCAAATCAAATTCCTGCCGCTTGAGAATTGGCTCAGTCTGGCCCGGAACGACTCCCGTCCCGAGAATTGCGTGCTCCAAATTACTGTTCAGCGTACGGCCAAGGAACAAGGTGTAGCCGGCCGTCACGTTATCACGCAGTTTCCAGGTGCCATAGATCTTGTTTTGCAGAATATTCGTGGGTGCGCGTTGATCGCTTTCAGCCCAGGAAGCAATGATCGCGTCCTGTTCCGTACGCCAGTACGCATAACCGACCTGAATATCGTTTTTGTCTTTGCTTTGCCCAATACTGATGTCTCCCAAGTAGGCTTTGCCTTGAGACCCGAGGCTGGATATCACGTTGCCTGCGTTATTCAAGGGATGGCTCGCCGCATTCAGGTTGTCTTCATATTCAAGGACAATGTTCAGCGGTAATCGTCTGGAGGCAGTCTTGATCTGGTTGTTCCAGATGAAGTCGGCATAAGTAAATCCGGAAAGGAAATGTGCCTTACCGGAAGCATCGGTGAAAGTCGCGTTGGTCAAGCCATTTGCGGCAAATGCGCAGGGCGGAGCGGCTGGCAATCCAAATCCAGCGGCGCAACCCGGGCCTTCGCCGGGAACCTGCAATCCTCCTGTTGTGGTTGTGGCTTGCGCCGCAAAAGAGGAGGCGGACAGCAGCGCGTCAGGAAAGCGCCAGTCGAGCAATGTAAACGACGGCGTGCTGGTCCACGGACCAGCTTTGAAAGTCGCCGAGACTGAAGCTCCGAGCCCGAACGAGTCGTCCCCCTTGGAATTTTCGTTGAAGAGCAATTGGAACGCTTGCGCACTGAAGTTCTTCAATCCGCCCGAATGCAGGTCAAACGACACTCTCTCGTCAAAACCTTCGGGATTGATATCGGGATCGGTTGTTAACGAAGTGCGCATCCATGGGTAGGCAAATTTGCCACCCGTCAGAGACAGCCATCTTTCATCTTGCGGATTGTAAGTAATGTATCCGCGATCAAGGGCAATTGTTTTACGATCGAAGAAATTGGTGAGGGTCTCGTTCGTCGTGGTCGGGTCACCCAACGTCCCCGTGGCAATGGCCAGGCCGCCAATGAAATCATCGTTCAGCTTTCCATCGAGTCCCAGGCGAACACGGACGCGGGCACGATTCCGCGAAATGGTATTGTCCTGATAGAAGCCCTCTCCGCGAATACGGACGTCCCCGCTTAGACGAAAGCGTCCGAGCACATCCTGGAGCGCGTTCAGCTTTTTGTCTTCGTCCTGAGTCTTAGTGTTCACGACGGCCAACGCAGTCTTAGCTTCTACCGCATTGGCGGAAGCTTGGTCGGCGATCCGCTGCGCTTCGTCGGCCGCATGCTGGGCCTGTGTTGCCGCGGTTTGCGCCTGGTCTGCATTGCTCTGGCCTTTCTGGGCGGTGGCATTGGTTTGCTGGGTTGCATTCAATAACTGCTGCAATTGCTGTTTAAGTTGCTCTAGTTGCTGGCCCTGTGTTTCCAATTGCTTTTGCTGGGAGGCAACCATATCCGTCAATTGCGATACTTGCTTCTGCACCTGAGTGGCTGGCGCGATTTGTTTCTTTCGCAACACTGGCGCCAATGAGGATTGGCCAAAAGCGCTTAAAGAAGTGATGAGCGCGAAAGCCAATACGAAAAAGAGACGAGTATTCGTTTGCATTGAAACGAGCTCCTTGAATTTGTTTTGATATGAGCGGACCGCAAATTACAACTGGAACAGTTAGCAGGGAGCGAGGGTTTTACAACAACGCCTATTCATTTGATTGACTTTCCTGACAGCGCTTTCTGGCTCATTCACCAATGTATGAACAAAGTTTTAAGTAGCGGGAGTCAGCCCCCATTTGTGCTGTAGGCGCCTTTCCAGAGTGCGAAATATCAGGCCGTCTACAATAAAACCAATCGCGACGATCAGAATCATTACCGCGATGACCAGGCTCATGTCATTCAGGTCGCGGCCAGTCATAAGCAACTGACCAAGGCCCAGACTTACAAAAATCATCTCTCCTGAAATCAGGGAGCGCCACGCAAACGCCCATCCCTGCTTCAGGCCGGAGAGTATGAACGGCAGGCTGGCCGGCAGTAACACATACCAAAACAACTTCACCCCGTCCGCACCGAGATTCCGCCCCGCCATGCGATAAATTTTCGGCATCTGGGTGCGTCCGGCTTCCATGGCAATGGTGATGGAAAGCAGGGATCCCATGACAACGACGAATAAAATTGCCTTCTCCGTCAATCCAAACCAAAGGACCGCCAGCGGCAGCCAGCAGATACTCGGAAGACTTTGCAAACTCACCAACAATCCGCCCATGGTCTCTTCAAGAAATTTATTGCTGGCCACCCCCAACCCTAGGACCATCCCCAGCAGGATCGCCAGCGCATAGCCGAAAATAATGCGCTTCATACTGACGCCGATCCCGATCCAGAAACTGTGGTCGGCAAAGCCATCGCGTAAAGATTGCAATACACTTAGAGGCGCGGGGAATACGTAAGACGGCCAAACCTTAAGTTTCGCCAGCAACGCCCAAATCCCCAGAAGCACGGCATAAAAAATCACATGCATCCCAATCTTTCTTATGCCCTTCATACCGGTACGCCTTCGTATTCAGCCGCGATGGATTTATTGATCTCTTCGCGTAAATCATCAAGAATCTCGCGTGCTGCAATTGCCACCGAGGGGTCCTCCAGATGGCGAGGCCGTGGCAGATCTACGGCGTATTCCCTCTTCACGCGTCCGGGCCGGAAGGTGAGCAGCGCCACACGATCGCCCAAGCGGACCGCCTCGCGGACATTGTGAGTCACAAAAATGATGGTACAGCCAGTTTCTGCCCAAATACGTTCCAGTTCGTCATGCAGCAGATCGCGAGTTTGCGCGTCTAGCGCGGCGAAAGGCTCGTCCATCAACAGCACCTCCGGCTCCGTTGCCAGCGCGCGAGCCAGAGCGACGCGCTGCCGCATGCCGCCCGAAAGCTGGTGCGTATAGCTGTCTTTGAATTTAGACAAATGCACCAAGCGCAAATAGTGCTGCACCCGCTCACTCCGCTCGCTTTTCGCAAGGCCCTTCATTTTCATGCCAAACTCAACGTTTTCTCCGACCTTCAGCCAGGGGAACAATCCGAGTTCCTGAAAAATAAGGATGCGGTCGGTTCCCGGCCTATCCACCGGACGGTCATCCGCCAGCACCGTCCCGGAACTGGGTTGATGCAGCCCGGCAACCAGATGCAACAGCGTGGACTTACCGCACCCCGAAGGCCCAACGATGCAGAGAAATTCTCCCCGGGCAACTTTCAGGTTGATGTCATCCAGGGCCAACAACCGGGAACCGTTGCCAGTTTTGTACTCAAGTGAAATTCCCTTCAGCCACACCTTTGGTATATCCGACGCATCCGCGCGCAAAGCAGCGACCGTAGGAGCAGAGTCCGGCTTCCAATGGCTCCCTGCCCTTATTCGCAGCGGCGCTTTGCGATCTTCCAAGAGCGAAGGGTTTGTGAAATTCACTGTCATTGGATCCCTTGTTTGCCTTTCTCCTTCAGCACTTCGTTCAAGAGGGTGAGGTCGTAAATCCTCGACAAGTCAGGCTGTTGTTTTCCGAGAAATCCAAGCTGGAAAGCGGACCGCGCAGAGGTGAGAAGCGTATTGCGCAAGGGATCGTAGGTAACGGACATACGCGCAAAAGCATCGTCCAACACTGCGGAATTCAGCGCCCTGCCGGTCTCTTTTTGAATTTGCTGATTGATAATTTTTTTGGACTCAGACAGGTGGCCATTGATCCAATCCGTAAGCTCTACGTGGGCACGAATCCAGTTTTTTACCAAGTCCGGATGTTCATGCAGGAACTTGGTGCTCACAATTAAATTGGTGATCGCAAATTGACCATGCGGCCATAGATCCCGTTCATCGAGAAAAATCCTCCCATTCCCTTCGCGCACCAGGCGCGTGGCCCAGGGCTCCGGCGCCCAGGCGGCATCGAGCTGCTTGCTGAGGAAAAGAGTCAACTGGTCGGGATTGGCAATGGGCAGCACTTGCACGTCGCCGCCCTTGTCTTTTGTCTGGAGTCCATGCGCCCGAAGCCATGCGCGCAGGGCAATGTCCTGTGTATTCCCCAACTGCGGCGACACGACTTTTTTCCCGTGAAAGTCTTCAGGCTTCTGGATGCCGGAATCATTCCGCACCACCAGCGAAACGCCGCCACTGGCCGCACCCGCAACAATCCGCAACGCTTCACCCTGCGAACGGACATAGCCCGTGATCGAAGGATTGGGCCCAATGTAGGCCATATCAATAGCCCCAGCAAAGAGAGCCTCAATGACCGAAGGGCCCGCGTTAAAGCTTGTCCACTCAACTTTTACATTCGAGCCAAGCTGTTTCTCAAACCATCCGTTTGCCTTGCCCACCATCGCCTGCGGATGGGTCATATTGGGGAAAGCGCCCACCCGAACGACTGTCTGTGCCCATGCAAAGGCAGAAAACAGCAACACCGCAGCCAGTACGAAAATGGTTCGTCTATTCATCTTTCCCCCGGTTGCCGTGAACAACCATGGGAAGAATGGCGACCGATTCATGAGTCTTTTTTCCGCGGGCCCTACCTTGTTTCGCAGCCGACCCGGTTTTTTGGCCGGAAATATCGGCCAAACTCGTGTTATCAAGGATGCGCACCGCGGAATTCCGTACGTCGAGAAAAACCTGATAAAGGGCGCTGTGCTCCACGTCTCGATCAATCAGTCCGCGCAACTGCTCGGCGTCGCCAAAGGGCGCCAGAGGGCCATCAACCAAGCGGATGATTTCGCTCAGATGAATTTCGCTCGGAGCACGCCGCAGTTGATACCCACCCTTAGCACCGCGCACGCTCTCAACAATGCGTGCGTTCTTCAATTCCAGCAAAATAAGCTCCAGGAATTTTTCCGGCAGGCCCTCTTCATAGGCGATATCACGAATGCGAATCGCGCCCTGGTTGTAGTGACGCGAGAGCATCATGAGTGCCTGTAGCGCATACAGACCTTTTTGAGAGATCTTCATGGAAGGTATTATGCCATAATGTCTATGTACTTAATAGACTTTATTTACAATCTAATGAATCGGGAATTCTGATAAGCCCAGAGGACATGGCATGGGGCGATGCCAAAAACTATAAGGATGGTAAATCTTGCCGAACTAACGCTCGGCGTTAAGCGAGGGTATTACGCTGTATGGTTTAGCCGTTGGCGCCGCAGCATTTTTTGTATTTCTTTCCCGAACCACAGGGGCAAGAATCATTCCGCCCAACTTTTGCCGCTGAGCGCACCACCTGCTGCACAGGTTCGCGCTCTCCAGCGCCTGCCATGCGGGCGTGTTCAAGTTCCCGTTTCTTTTTGCGCTGAAAAGCTTCTTCAATTTCATCCACTGAAGTTTCCACATGCCGCGGGCGGTGTCCATTTCCTGAAGGCACGCCGTCTTCCCCAACCGCCATAGTGCGTTCCGCAGGCCTCTCGATGATCTGCATCAGGTATAAATAGCGGACGGCATCTTCCTGGAAGCGCTGCATCATCGCTTCAAACATGTCGAACGATTCCCGTTTGTATTCCACGAGCGGGTCGTGTTGACCATATCCGCGAAGGCCAATTCCCTCTTTCAGGTGGTCCATTCCTAAAAGATGGTCCTTCCACTGCGAATCCAGCACGCTCAACATGATCATGCGTTCGTGATAACGCATAGCGTCAGCGCCAATCACTTTTTCTTTTCCCTCATAACGTTCCTGCAATTTGGTAAAGATCGCATCGCCCAATTCCTGCCGGTTCAACGTCTCAGCTTTTACGCCTTCCGCCAGGATATCCACGCCAAACCGGCCGGAGATGGCATCTTTCAGCCCTTTAATGTCCCAATCATCCGCGTGACTCTTGACGGGACAAAATTGGTCCATCAAACCGCTAAGAATACCCGCGACGTAATCTTCAAGAATCAGATCTTTCTGGTCCAAACCTTCAAGCAAGCGGTGGCGAAGACCATACACCGCTTCGCGCTGCTTGTTCATTACATCGTCATACTCGAGCAAATGTTTTCGTGAGTCAAAATGCTGCCCCTCGACCGTCTCCTGCGCTTTTTCAATGCGGCGGGAGATTAGCCGCGATTCAATGGGAACGCCTTCTTCCATTCCCAACCTTTGCAGTAGCGTCGAAACCCATTCCTTCGCGAAGATGCGCATCAAATCATCTTCCAGCGAAAGGTAAAAGCGGGAAGAACCGGGATCGCCTTGACGGCCCGCGCGTCCGCGTAGCTGATTATCAATACGCCGCGACTCATGGCGCTCGGTGCCAAGAATGTGAAGCCCACCAACAGCGATGACTTCATCATGCTCTACACTGGTTGCTGCATTGTGGCGGTTAAAAATTTCAGTCCATTGCTCGGTCGGGACTACGTACTCATTCCCCGCGTAGTACCAAACCGTGCTCTTGGTCTCATCCACATTAATTTGAATCTGACCCTGGGCCGCTCGCAAAGGCTGGGCCAAACCCTTCTTCACGCACTCCTGCTTGGCCATGAATTCCGCATTGCCACCTAGCAAAATATCCGTTCCGCGGCCCGCCATGTTGGTGGCGATCGTTACCATATTTTTGCGCCCGGCCTGCGCGACGATCTCAGCCTCTTTTTCGTGCTGCTTGGCGTTTAACACCCAATGTTTCACGCCCTTCTTCTTCAACAACTCGGACAACCGTTCCGATTTTTCAATGGACGTAGTGCCAACCAGCACCGGCTGGCCGGCGGCATTGAGCTTCTGAATTTCATCCGCCGCCGCATAGTACTTCTCTTTTTCGGTACGAAAAACGACATCGGGATTTTCTTTGCGCAGCAACTGGCGGTTGGTTGGAATTACCAAAACGTTGAGGTTATAAATCTTCCCAAATTCTGCGGCTTCGGTTTCCGCCGTTCCAGTCATGCCCGCGAGTTTCTTGTACATGCGGAAATAGTTCTGGAAGGTAATCGTGGCCAGCGTCTGGTTCTCGCGTTCAATCTTGACGCCTTCTTTCGCCTCGACTGCCTGATGCAGTCCATCCGACCATCGCCGGCCCGGCATTAAGCGTCCGGTAAACTCATCCACAATGATGACTTCCCCATCCTTCACAACGTATTCCACGTCACGGTGATATAGGGAGTGCGCTTTGACGGCCGTTTCCACGTGATGCTTCAAGCCCCAGTTTTCAGGGTCGGCAATATTTCCAATTCCCAGAAGTTGTTCAACCTTCTCCCATCCCGGGTCGGTAATAGTGATGGTGCGGCGTTTTTCATCGATGGCAAAATCGCCTGTCCAGGTGCTCGCCTCTCCGGGGGGGCCTTCAATTTCTTCGCCCTGCTCCAGCTTCGGAATGATCTTGTCCACCTTGGCGTATTTGTCCGTGGACTCCTCGCTAGCACCGGAAATAATCAGCGGAGTTCGGGCTTCGTCAATCAGGATGGAATCAACTTCGTCCACAATGGAAAAGTTATGCAGACGCTGCACGCAATCCTTCAAGTCAAACTTCATGTTGTCGCGCAGGTAGTCGAATCCGAACTCGTTGTTGGTTCCGTATGTAACGTCTGCCGCATAGGCTTCGCGGCGCTGCTGGTCGTCCAGGTCATGCACGATTACACCAACCGTCAGGCCGAGGAAGCGGTACAGCTTGCCCATCCATTCCGAATCGCGTTTCGCCAGGTAATCGTTGACGGTGATGACATGCACGCCGCGCCCGCTGAGCGCATTAAGATATACCGGAAGCGTGGCGACCAGCGTTTTCCCCTCGCCGGTCTTCATTTCTGCAATGGTTCCGCTGTGCAGCACCATGCCGCCAATCAGCTGCACGTCGAAGTGCCGCATATTCAATACGCGGCGGCCAGCCTCGCGGACCACCGCAAAGGCCTCCTCCAGGATGTCATCCAATACATCCTTCAAAGCGCTTAGACGCTCCTCTTCAATCTGTTTTTCGCGGTCGGGATCGGCGTCCTTTGGAGCTTCGGGCACCTTAGCCAGTTTTTCCTGGATGCGGCGACGGAATTCATCTGTTTTGGCGCGCAATTGCTCGTCGCTGAGCTTTTGGACCTCGGGCTCAAGCGCATTAATGGCTTGCACCCTGGGCATCAGGCGCTTTACTTCCCTCTCGTTACTGGTGCCAAAAATCTTGGCTGCAATGTTTTGAATCAATCAAAGTCCTTGAAGGGGCGCACTTCACCCGTGTCTTTAGAAGCCTAGCATATTAGATGCAACCCGCGGGCGTAAGTCGCCGGGGCTGTTCCCTCGACACTCTCCGAAATTGGAAGTTCTTCCAGCAGTTTTAAGAGCTTTTCAGGTATATTTTCCCAGCGGATGCCAACTTTCTACAACCGGTTCGTGGAGTGCGCGGAGCGCTGGCCGCAGAACATCGCCTTAGAAATTCAACGCCGCGAACGCACGGAAAGCTTTAGTTACGCTGAAACGCGCCAGATGGCGGAGTCATTGGGCCGCTGGTTAGTGGAAAGCCAGTTCGAGATCGGAACTCGTTGCGCAATTCTGGCCGAGAACCATCCGCGCTGGGTCATCACTTTTCTGGGAATTACTGCTGCCGGGTGCACCGCGGTTCCCCTTGATACAGCATTCCACGCAGATCAAGTTGCAAAGCTTCTGCAAGACAGCGGGGCATCGCTGGTGTTTTGCGACCTGAAGCACCTCGCGCTCGCGGAGGAGGCAGCGGGGAGTTCAGCGATCCGGACCGTGATCACAAATCCGTCCGATGCACCATCCGACGGCGCAGCGCGCGTCCCTCCAGTCAACGTAGAGCACCACTCTTCCTCAATTCTTTCCAATCTCGACACTATTTTTGCCGCGGGATCCCAGAACTTCGTACCGCGCGTAGTGGACCAACAAGCTCTTGCTTCTTTGCTATACACATCAGGAACCACCGCCGACCCCAAAGGCGTCATGCTCACGCATGACAATTTATTGGCAGAGGTTGAAGGCGTGCGCAGCTGGGCGAGCCTCGGTCCCGATGATGCCATCCTGGGTGTGCTGCCGTTATTTCATGTCCTCTCCCAAATGGCCAACCTTCTGCTGCCTTTGGCGAATGGAGCACGCGCGGTCTATTTGGAGACGCTGAATACCACAGAATTGATTCGCGCCCTAAGCGAGCGCGGCATTACCGCTTTTGCTGTCGTGCCGCAATTTTTCTACCTGATTCACGAACGCATTTTTAAAGAAGTAGCTAAAAAAGGGGCGTTCACGCGCGCCGCGCTTCGCTTCCTAATGAGACTGAATCGCGGATTGCGGCGGCTTGCGATTAATGCGGGGCCGTTGTTCTTCGGCAAAATCCACCGCATGTTTGGCCGCAAAATGCGCTATTTGGTTACGGGCGGTTCTCGTTTCGACCCCCAGATTGGGCATGATTTTTACGCTCTCGGTATTGATGTGTTGCAGGCCTACGGTCTTACGGAAACCACCGGAGGCGCATTCGTAAATCCGCCGCACGACAACGTAATTGGATCTGTCGGCAAACCGCTGAAGGGCGTCGAGGGTAAGATTCTTAATCCGCAACCTCGGGAAGGCGGGCCGCCCGTCGGCGAAATCGCGATTCGCGGCGCTCTGATCATGAAAGGTTATTGGAACCGACCCGACGCAACCGCCGAGGTCCTGAAAGACGGCTGGCTGCATACCGGCGATCTCGGATACTTCGACGCCCACGGAAATCTATTCATTACCGGGCGTCAGAAAGAAGTCATCGTCCTCAGCAATGGAAAAAATGTTTATCCCGAGGAGATCGAGTCTTACTACCTGAAATCGTTCTACGTCAAAGAGATGTGCGTAATGGGTCTGGAAGCCAAGCCGGGTGATCCCGGCTCGGAGCGGCTGTATGCAGTCGTGGTGCCGAACTTCGATGTTCTCAAAGAACGCAAGATCGTGAATGCAAAGGAAGTGATTCGCTTCGACATCGAGACAATCTCTTCGAAAATTGCCTCCACTAAGCGGATTGTAAGTTACGAAATCTGGCAGGAAGATTTGCCGCGTACCACCACCCGCAAGCTCAAGCGTTTTGAAATTGAAAAGCGAGTCCGTGCCAATCAAGGCAATGCTGTAGATGCGGAAGCAGAAATTTCCGCCGAAAAGCCACTCTCCGCGGAAGAGCACGCATGGCTGGAACAATCCAGCATTCAGCGTGCACTGATGGTGATTCAATCAACGGCCCGAAAAGTTCCCTCGCGGATTTTGCCAAACCACAACTTGGAACTCGACCTTGGCCTTGATTCCATGCAGCGCGTGGAAATGTTGGTAGCCCTAGAACAGGAACTCGGCGGTGATGTGGAAGAATCGCAACTGTCTGGTATCTACACAGTTCGCGAGCTTGTGGATGCCGTACAAGAAAGTGCCGCGAGCGGGAAGAAACTCAACCGTACAGTATCTGTTGGATGGGACGCTGTGCTGAAGGACGCATCCTCGGATGCAGACTTTCCTGAAATCGCCAATCCACGGCCTTTCTCAGAAGCGTTTTGGTTCACCTGTGGCCGCTTTGTGAAGTTGTTTTCGTTGCTAGCCTTCCGCTTAAAAATTACCGGTAGGGAAAAATTGCCGAAGAATGGGCCCCTGTTAATCTGCTCCAACCACCAAAGCTATCTCGATCCGATCATATTGGCGACCGTATTGCCATGGCCGCTTTTTCGCAGAGCTTTCGCGGTGGGCACCAGTGAAATCTTCGGCTCCGGTTTAATGCGACGGCTAGCGGGCTGGCTGCGGGTGGTAGTAGTGGATCCTGATGCGAACCTCATTCCCGCCATGCGTGCTGGCGCGTGTGGATTGCGACATGGCGGCGTTCTTATTCTTTATCCGGAAGGCGAACGGAGTATTGATGGTACGGTCCGCACTTTCAAGAAAGGCGCTGCCATTTTGTCCACGCATCTTCAAATTCCAATACTCCCGGTCGCCATCGAAGGCTTTCACGATGCATGGCCGCGCACCAAATCATTCCAAAAATTCGCCGCACTCAAAATGGCCTTTGGTGATCCCATCTATCCACCGAACAATACTCAACCGTCAGAAGCCGATTACGAAAAGCTTACCGCTGAGTTGAAATCCAAAGTCGTGGATATGTGGGAGCAGCTACGAAGTGATGGATCTAAAAACTCCACGCGGACTTCCTGAGCAGTTCATTTAGCCCTGGGATGCGTGCGGTCGTAGACATCCATCACATGTTTCATGGAGAGTTGCGTGTAGCGCTGCGTGGTCGAGAGCCGTTCGTGACCCAGCATTTCCTGGATCGCGCGCAGATCAGCGCCTTCCTCGAGCAGATGCGTTCCGAAAGCATGACGCAGCGTGTGCGGATGCACATCCGGCGAAAGCCCTTTGGCAACGGCGATCTTCTTGATAATTCTGCCCACGCTGCGCGTGGTAAGGCTCCCTCCGCGCTGGTTCACCAATAGAGACTGAGTGATTTTTTTCTTTTGACCAAGCAATTGTTGGCGGGCTGGCAAATACTTGGTAAGCGCGGCTTTCACGGAGTCACCGAACGGAACATAGCGTTCCTTCTTGCCCTTGCCACGAATCAGGATCGCTTCCGCGCTTAGTCGAATGTCGTCCGTTTGAATTCCCACAAGCTCGGAGTTGCGGATCCCGCAACCGTATAGAAGCTCGAACATCAGCTGATCGCGCTCAGGAAAAGCGGCAGCCTCAGGCATCTCTCCATCGAGGATCGAATTGATTTCCTCAATCGTAGGAACGCGTGGCAGTTTTTTGGGAAGCTTTGGGGTCGAGACCAGCGCGGCGGGGTTCTGATCAACTACTCCTTCCTGTGCGAGCCAACGGTAGAGCGAGCGCACGGCAGCCAGAGAGCGGGCAATAGAAGCTTTCTCCAGCTTTTTTTCGTAGAGTTGTGAAAGGAAACCACGGATCGTTAAATGATCAACATCGCCCCATCCGCGAGAACCGATGTAGGCGGAAAAATTGTAAAGGTCTCCCGCATAAGCTTTGATCGTGTGCGGCGACGAGTTGCGCTCGCGCAATGTGCGCAGGAATCCGTCCACTGCTTTCTCAACCACGGTTCGCTTGTGCTCAGATACTGGCATATTTTTATTAAAGGATGTCCGCGCCATCTGGGAAATTAAATCGGCGTTCTCCGTGTCTCAGCGCCTCCGTGGTGAACCTACCCAGCCCTCTTCCTCGCCCTGGGATGATGCTTACGATAAACATTCTTCAATCGATCCAGCGCCAAATGCGTATAAATCTGCGTCGTGGAAATGTCGGCGTGGCCAAGAATGGTTTGCACGGTGCGCAAGTCCGCTCCGTTCTCGACCATATGCGTGGCGCAACTGTGGCGAAGCATATGCGGGCTGGCATGGCGGCCAGCGGCTACCGACGCCGCACTCACCATCTGCCAAACGCGTTGCCGCGACAATTTCTTTGCTCGCCTTCCCAAAAACAAAAATGGAGAACTTTTGTCAGCTGTCAGAACAGGTCTTGAATTTTTCAGATAGCCCGCCACAATCTCCTGCGAAGCTCGCCCCAAAGGAACAATTCTCTCTTTGTCGCCTTTACCGCGTACCAATACATAACCCAACTCCAACTTTAAGTCCTCCAATTTCACGCCAATAATCTCCGAGACTCGCAGCGCAGCAGCGTAAAACATTTCCAGCATGGCGCGGTCGCGAATCGCTAGCGCCGCGGCTTCTTTACGGTTCGAAACTATACGCGGAGCTTGTAATAGGCTTTCGATCTCCTCATGCGCCAGCGATTTCGGCAAGACCTTCCACTGCTTGGGCGAGTCAATATTCAGCGTGGGGTCGTGACTGATTGTTTTATCCAGCAGCAAATACTTATACAGATGCCGCAACGCGGAGAGCTTCCGTCCCACGGAGCGTCCGTCCATGGCGTTGCCGAACAGTTGCTGGATGAAATCCTTGACGTCCTCGCGCCGCGCGTTGTTCAACAGGCGCTTGCGCTCCTCCAGAAATCCCGCGAACTGACCGATGTCATTTGTGTAGGCGGAAATAGTAAGTAAAGCAAGTCCCTTCTCGATTCTCAGATAGTCGAGAAATCCGGAAACCACGCGGGAGTTAGCTTCAGAAAGCACAATCTAGAAATACCGTTATCGGACATTCGTGAGAAGTGTTAGAGGTGGTGCAAACATCGAATTTTAAATCTGACTGGAACGCTCATCCATTCCCGCGCCCACTTCCTTCAAGACCTCCACGGCATAGATCGCCCCTTGCGGTGTCTCCTCATGCTTGAAGTAAGCAAACACATCGCGCCCCAGGCTCAAATGTTCCCGCAGCCGTCCCACCATTTGTTTGCGCTCTTCCGCCGAATATTCTGGTTTGCGATACCGGTAGTAAGCAAAATCAGCTGTCACCACATCAGGTGTGACGCGCTCTTCCGTCTCCGCCACGCACAATGCCCGGTTATGCTTCTTGAGCAGATCGAAAACCAGGTCCGTAAACCACGACTCGTGACGAAACTCAAAAGCAGCCACCACGCCACGCGGCACGGCGCCAAGAAATTCTTCAAGCACTGCAACATCCACCTTCATATTCGGCGGAAGCTGGAAGAGTATAGGCCCCATCTTCCCCGCCTGCGCGAGTGGCGCAATCGTGTTCATAAACCGCGGCAAAAAGTCCTCAGTATTCTTAAGACGCTTTATGTGCGTGATTACCTGGTGGGCCTTGACGCCAAAGCGGAAATTCGCCGGAGTCTCCGCGATCCACTTGGCCACTGTGGTCTCTTTTACCAGTTGGCGGAAGGTGAAATTCACCTCGACCGTGTTGAGCTGCGTCGAGTAGTACTGCAGGAAATTCTTCTGCGCCAGCTTCGCAGGATAAAAGTCAGGCTTCCAACCCGCATAAGCCCAACCGGAAGTGCCCACATGAAGTTGCGCCATAAAATATTCGAATCGTCACGGCCATTATAACTTTCGCGATTTCTTGACGGCAGTGCGGCGCGGCTTAGGTTTATCTTTCGATTTCTTTCGCAAAGGCTTTTGCGCCTGCGCTGCCAAGTCCAGCCCAGCCTTAATGGACTCCGCTTTGGATTCCTGTATGCCAGCCAGTTTCGGCAACTTCTGCTTTAACTCACGGACTGGTGCAAATAAATCTCCTAATTTATCCACGCGCTTCAGCACTTGCTCCGCCTCGAAGCGCAGCAGGTTGGCATCTTTTTTCTTTAAAGCCTGCTCCACTTCATCCCAACTGACTGGAGTCGAAACCGTAGGCCTTTCGCGCGCACGCAACGAATACACGGCAATCGTAGTTTTGTGCTCGTCGTTCTGGCTCCAATCCACAAGCACTTTGCCGGTACGCAAAGCCTTTTTCATGTCAGAAACTACAAGCTCCCTATGTTCGTCTTCCAGTAACCGGGCCAGAGCATGGGCGAATGGTTTGGTTTCATCGTAAGAAGTCGGCGAATTGAGCGGGACATAGATTTGTAGGCCCTTCGATCCGGATGTCTTGGGAAAACTCTGCAATCCAAATCGGTCGAAAATTTCGCGCAACCAAAATCCAACCTGGCAACACTGCACAATGTTCGCTGGAGCGCCAGGATCCAGATCGAACACCATCATGGTAGGAGACTCAATGTTTTTCGCCTTCGAGAGCGAAGGATGCAACTCAATTCCCGCCAGGTTCGCCACCCACACGAGAGTAGCCAAGTCATTCGCAAGAATGTAATTCACATTTCGATTGTTGCCTTCGCTCCATATAGGAGCAGTCTTCACCCAGTCGGGACGATGCTTGGTCGCGTTCTTCTCAAAGAAAAATTCGCTGTCCACGCCATTCGGATAGCGCTTCAACGTCAGTGGACGGCCCGCAAGGTGCGGCACAAGCACCGGCGCAATTCGCGCATAGTAGTCAATCACCTGCCCTTTGGTGAACTTTGCAGCGGGGTATAGGACTTTCTCCAGGTTCGAGAGGGTCAACCGCTTGTCTTGAATTTCCACGACAGTTGAATCGCTCAAGCATCCTCCAGAGGCCAGGCCAAAAAGCGGGCAATTCGCGTCACACAGTATAGTTCCCGGCCCGGTCGTCTTTTGGATGCAGTCGCCCAGCGAAGCGATGATCTGCTTTTCCGAAGCCACTTATGACAAAATCCCCTGATATGACCACGATCATCCTGCTCACGATTTCGAACATTTTCATGACCTTCGCCTGGTACGGGCATTTGAAATACCGCGAAGCGCCCCTGCTCCAGGTCATCGTAATCAGCTGGGGAATCGCGTTTTTCGAATACTGCTTCCAGGTTCCGGCAAACCGCATTGGATCGTACCAATTCAGCGCGGCGCAATTAAAGACGATTCAGGAGGTCATCACACTCTCGGTATTTTCCGTGTTCTCCATTTTGTACCTCAAGGAACCAATCAAGTGGAATTACATTGCTGGATTCGGGATGATCGTGCTCGCGGTATTCGTGATTTTTAAGAAATGGTAGGCGAAACGCGAAGACGGAGCGCAGGTACTTCAGGCGTTCGTTTTGATCATTTGCTCGGCATGTTTGATGGAAGTTTCCGTCAATTTCGCGCCGCTCAGCATGCGTGCCACCTCTTCGGTGCGCTCTTCCCCAGTAATCAGGCGAACGGACGTCTTCGTTTTGCCGGAAGAGGTCTTTTTCTCAATTACATAGTGATGGTCGGCAAAGGTCGCGATTTGCGGCAGGTGCGTCACGCATAAAACCTGGTTCGCGCGCGAGAGGGCCTTTAGCTTTTTACCTACGGCTTCCGCGGCGCGACCACCAATGCCAATATCAATTTCGTCGAAAATCAGCGTTCTCTGCGCGCCCGAACTCTTCTTGCCTTTGCCGGAGCCCGCTTCCACGCTGGCCTTTAATGCCAGCATGACCCGAGACAACTCTCCGCCGGAAGCGATCTGCTCCAACGGACGCATCGGTTCACCGGGATTAGTGGCGATCAGATATACGACTTCGTCAAATCCGGCGGATGTCCAATGAATTTCTTCGTCTGTGCCACCGACCTCAATATGGAAGCTGGACTTCATCGCCAGGTCATTAATTTCCGCCTCGACCACCTTCTCCAGTTTGCGCGCGGCTTCGTACCGCTTCTTCGAAAGCGACCGCGCAACTTGCAGGTAGCCCTCGCCCGCCGCCGCAAGTTCCGCGCCAAGTTTGCGGAGCACTTCGTCTTTATTTTCCATTTCGGAAAGTTTCCGGCTCACCTCGTTGCCCAAATGGATTACATCTTCGAGCGTTGGACCGTATTTGCGTTTTAATCGATCCAGCGACGCCAACCGGTCTTCCACCTCGGCAAGGTGTTCCGGCGAAGCTTCAATTCCACCCGCATAATCACGCAAGCCAGCGCCTACATCCTCCACGCTAATGCGGGCAGAATCCAGAGCAGAGAGCGCCTCCTGGAACTTGGGCTCGTAGCGGGCAAGTTCTTCAATGTGTTTTTGGGCGGACCGCAAGGTGGATGAAGTGGAACCGCTTCCCTCATATAGCAGGTCAAATGCCTGCATGGCCGAGCCATAAATCTTTTCGGCATTGGCCAGTACGCGCTTTTCAGCCTCCAGCCGCTCATCTTCTCCGGGGAGAAGTTTAGCTCCCTCAATCTCTTGTTTCTGAAATGTCCACAAATCTAATAATTTTGCTCGGTCCTGCTCTTCCTGTTCCAACTCTGCGATGCGACCAACAATGCCCTTCCACTGCGCGAAACTTTTGTTTACAGCTTCCAGTTGAGTGCCCGCGTATTCGTCGAGAAGATGCAGCCGCGCCGCCGCATCAAACGACAGCAATGACTCATTTTGCGCGTGAATGTTAGCCAAATGCGGGGCCAACTGCTTTAACACGGAGACAGTCGCAGGCTGATTATTGACGAAGACGCGTCCCTTGCCGCCCAGGCTGATTTCGCGGCGCAGAATGATGGAATTGTCGTCGGAATTAACATCCAGACCGTTCTCTTCAAGAATTTTGCCAATGATTTTTTCAGCCGAGCCCTCGGCCTCAAACACCGCCGCCACAACAGCCTTCTCAGCACCCGTGCGGATAACGTCACTCGAGGCTTTTTCGCCCAGAAGAAGGGCCAAGGCGTCTATCAGGATGGACTTGCCAGCGCCGGTTTCGCCAGTCAGCAGATTCAGCCCAGCAGAAAACTCAACCGCCACGTTGTCAATGACCGCGTAATTTTCGAGCCGCAGTTCGACTAGCACGGGAGCCCTGGGTCACGGATGCTTCGCCGGATTAAGTCCGGCGCTACATTCTATGAAAACTGAGCGCAGCATAGCATGGAATCATGTAAACAACATCAGTATTGATTTGTGCTGACCGAGGTCGTATCCAAACCGTTTGTTACATGCAATTCTTCAGGGACGGGAATTGCAGCAAAAGCTTCGCGTAAACAGCGTGAAAGATACGCAAAAGCTGAGAAAACAATTATCAGCCCGAGGCTTGCTTCGTAGAATGAAACTAGCGTCCCCAGTAGAACGAGTGTCCCCACCAAGACGCCGGACATGCGGCGTCTCCCTATCCTCCAATTCACAAATTTTGCGATCTCATGGGGCCATTTGTAATTCCAATACAAATCAAAAAATGGAATGAAATGAAATCTGACCGCCCTCTTGGGGCTAATTGGGTGCTGCCAGCCGTCCACTTGTGTCAGAACATAGTGGTATGTATAAACACAATTCAAGAAATATGCTGATGCGACGAATGCACAAATCACAGAAAATGCGGCGGCAATGCCACCTGCCGAATCTGATCCAGGCTGTAGAACCCGCTGCGTGGCCCAGATGATTTGCCCAATAAAGAGAAGCCCGGCGAGACCAAAACCGAAACGCAATTGCGGCAGTTGAGGAGATAAACGCTCATACTCGGGAGTAATTCCCATTCGTCGCAGACGTTACAACTGATTGTTTGAAACGGTCAAGTAGTTTATTGGCATCTTCTTCACGCAAACAAAAAAGCGGCAGCTTGGTCTGCCGCCTACTCGCATTCCTTTGCCCACGTATTTCCTAGCTGGCCTTCCTGCGTTCGTCCCTCTCCCGGTCAGAGGCCGTTTCCGATGCAGTCGTCCGGTTGCAAGTCACACAACCGGTGGTCACTTCCCTCCGTCGTTGCCGCAAGCTGTCCTCAAAAGACAACCATCGTTGCCCGGCTCCGGTCGAACTGGGTGAAATTTCCGCTTGATTCCCAGATGGCACCAACCTTTCCGGAGTTACATCGAGCACGGGCTGCCGCGTGCCAGCATAAGAAGAACCCGTATCAGGAAGAACTTCATCATCGGTCGGCGTCACATTATGATCGCTGCCCGCTCGATGTTGCACTTCATTGCCCTCCCAAACCGCGCTATATGCTTCCTCGTAATCGTCCCAGCTTTTTTCAGATCCCACCGCATCCTCGTCATAAGCTGGAAATGTTTCAATCTGTTCTTTGGTCAAGGCCGCTTGGTAATCGCCCTCATGCTTCCCGGACGGATTAAGTCGAGAGGAAGGAACCACAAACTTTTTGCTCGAGAGCCAGCCGCCGGTATCCACGACCGCGTAATGAATGTCCCCGGAAGAGTGATCAAAGATTACGTCGTCAATTTTGCCAAGTTTCTCATCGTTTAGGCCATAAAGGACGGCGCCGCGAATATCATCGGCGTCTCCTTCGCTGAACCGAAACGACTTTAGCGTGCCGAAATGTGCCATCATTGCCTCCAAATTATGTTTTTCTCGTGCGAAATCTGAAGCTTAGATGCCTGCCCTAACGAGTGCGTTTTTTCACAAAATAGGTTAATGGATGGGATTCGCCTCGCCAGAATTGCCTTAACATTGTTCTATAATTTCCAGTGGCCATTTTCCTCAATACGATGTATTTCCATTCCTTGCTGGCGGTCTTTGTTGGCGGCGAAATTACCGATCTGGTGGAAGAAACCGGTCCGGTCGCCAAGGTCGTTCTTCTTATCCTGTTAGCCTTCAGCTTGATTTCCTGGGCCATTATCCTCTCCAAATGGGGGCTTTTGCGGCGGGCCCGAGTGCAAAGCGGACGCTTCTCTCGCGCTTTCCGTAAAGCGCGTCAACTCCAAGACGTCAGTTCCGTGGCCGAGCAGTTCAAACCAAGTCCGCTCGTGGGCGTCTTCGAGAGCGGCTTTGACGAGTACAAGCGTCAGATAGGCAATGGAGGAGTACTGAAGAACTTAGTCTCTATTCAGCGCGCCATGCAGATCGCGGTTTCCGAGGAAATCTCGCGATTCGAGCGCAACCTTCCCTGGCTGGCAATCACCGCCGCTGTCACGCCCTTCATTGGCTTGTTTGGAACGGTTTGGGGAATTATTGATGCCTTCCACGGCCTCGGCGCGGCTGGAGCAGCCACTTTGCGCGCCGTCGCTCCCGGAATTTCAGAAGCCTTAATCACAACCGCCGCGGGTCTTGCGGCAGCTATCCCGGCCGTGATTGCTTATAACCTGATTGGCAGTTCCATACGCGACTTTGCCGCTCGGGGCGATGATTTTTCTCTAGAAATGCTGAACGCGGTTGAATCTCTCCACCCCCAGCCAAGCTATCGCGCTGACGCTCCCGAGGTACGCCGGTAATGGCCTTTACGGCTGCCAACGGACGCACGCAGACCTCACTCGCCGACATCAACATCACCCCGCTGGTGGATGTGGTTCTTGTGCTCCTTATCATCTTCATGGTCACTGCGCCCGTGCTTCAGTCCGGCATTGAAGTCAATGTTCCTAAAACCCGCAGCGTCAAGGAAATCACCCAGGAGCGTTTGGTGATTAGCATTAACAAGGAACAGCGAGTGTTTTTGGGAAACGATCCCATCAACATCAATGAGATCGGCGACAAACTGCGGCAGAAGATCCGCGATCCTCAGAACCAGTCCATTTTTGTTCGCGCCGATGAAGACGTTCCTTTCGGAGCTTTTGCCACCGTCATGGATGCCGTGAAGCAATCCGGCATTACAAATGTGAGTATTGTCACTCAACCGCTGGAATCTCATGGCAAGCGCTGAGATATTCTTTGAGCACGAACGCTGGGGCCGAAACCTTGGTTGGTCGGCGGGGTTCCATTGTGGTATTGCCGTTGCCATCGTGCTCTACGCCGTAATCGCTCCCGGCGGATCTTCCACGTGGGGAGAAGGCGGAGGCGGCACGGCAATTGGCGTGAGTATCGTGAATACAGTTCCCTTGCCCGCCAATCCCGTCAAGACTCAAAACGTGCTGGCTACGGAATCAAAGGGATTGTCGGAATCTCAGCCGAAACCTAAACAAGAAGACCAGAACGCGATTCCTATTGCCGACAAGCATGCCAAGCCCAAACCCAAGCAGCAAATCAGCGAAACTCTGCGCAAACCGCAACCTCAGCCACAACCGCAAGCTGATAACGCCGTCCCTTATGGTGAAGGCGGCCCTTCCACCACGTTGTATGGATCCTTCAACGCCGGCCCGGTCAGCGCTGGCTTCAATTTCACCGGCGGCGGCGGCGATTTTGGCACACGCTTCGCCTGGTATGTGCGCGTCATCTCACAGAAAGTCCACGAAAACTGGCTAGCCTATGAGGTGGACCCCAGCATCCAGACGGCAAACCGCTTCTACCTCACTTTTGACGTTACGCGTGATGGGCGGCCAACGAATATCCATGTAGAGCAGTCGAGCGGGATCCCATCGCTGGATCTCTCTGCCGTACGTGCTTTGCAACGTATTGACACATTTGGTCCCTTGCCTTCGGATTATTCAGGAAATAAGGTTTCCGTTGAGTTCTCGTTCGACTACAAAAAGTAATGCGATTTATACGATAAGGATGTTCAGGATGATTGGCAGTCCACAAATCAAAGCATCAAACGCCCGTACAACACTAGGCAACTTATCTTCTTCAGTACCTCGTAGTACGATATATCTTTCCAACGAAGCAAGCACTTCAACAGGAATGACTGCTAGCAGTTGTTTTTCAATTCGCCGCCGCATCCCTCTTCAAATTTGTGTTTGCATCTTTGTTTTGCTGGCGTCTTTTTCCTGCTTCGCTCAGGATTGGGTCAAGACCGGCACCAGCCTGGGTGCGGAGAAAATCCGGCTCGCCACGACCGACTTCAAAGCTTCCACGCAAGACCCAAAAAATGCCGAACTGCAGAAAACATTCAACGATACATTGTGGAACGACCTCGACAACGCCGGCATTTTTGATCTTGTTTCCAAAAGCTTTTATCCCTTGGGCCAGGTAGGCGCTCCTGCGGACGTCAACTTCACCGCCTGGAGCGCTCCACCTCCCAACGCAGCCATGCTTGCTTTTGGAAATCTGGGAGTTGCGGGAAACAATGTCACCGTTCAAGGTTGGCTTTATGACGTAAAGAACCCCGTGCAGCCCCAGGTGATTGGCAAGCAATACCAGGACGCGGCGACCGCGGACGCCACCCGCACCCTCGCCCATAAGTTCGCCGATGAGATTATTTTTCGCTTAGGAGGCGGCATTGCCGGCGTAGCTGAAACTAAAATCTACTTTGTCAGCAGCCGCACTGGGCATAAAGAAATTTGGGCCATGGATTACGACGGTCAAAACCAGCATCAGATTACTCATCTCGGCTCGATCTCGTTATCGCCCGCTGTTTCCCCTGATGGTTCTCGCGTTGCTTTTAGTTCTTTAGTAAAAGGTGGCTGGGACATCGAGATTTATTCGTTAGATCTGAATCGGCTGGTTGCGTTTCCACGGATGAGTGGGACGAACCTGTCGCCTTCGTGGTCTCCCGACGGAGCCAGGCTTGCATTTTCCTCGTCACGCTCCGGCGATCCCGAAATTTATATTGCCGACTCAAACGGGCGGAGCCTGAAGCGCTTGACCGATTTCAAAGGACCGGACGTTTCTCCCTCATGGAACCGCAAAAGCGGCGCGGAAATTGCATGGACCAGCGGACGCAGCGGATTGCCGCAGATCTACAGCATGTCCTCCGATGGCACCAATGTGCAGCGATATACAGACCAGGGGTACGCCGTTTCTCCCTCGTGGTCGCCCAGCGGTCAGCTCCTGCTGTTTTCCTGGATTCGCCACTATGGCCCTGGCGCTCCTGGCGGCGCGGACATCTACATCATGGACATTGCCAGCAAGAAATGGGTGCAGCTTACGCACGACTCGGGACGCAATGATTTTCCATCCTGGGCCCCGGATGGCAGGCATATAGTGTTTGAATCCAACCGCGCAGGTGGAGAACAAATTTGGTCCATGCTCGCGGACGGCTCGCAGCAGAAACAACTTACAACAGCGGGACACAATACAGAACCAAACTGGAGTTGGAAGTAAATTTCATAACGGCTTTTTATTTTTCATTCGTGCAGGTTGCAGTGAAAGTCTGCTCCAGCCTGCAAAACGCGCCACAGAACTTTATTCGTTTGGGAGGAGAAGGGTGAAGCAGCTAAATTTGAAGGGGATTTCGCTTACATTCGCGTTGGGCGCCATGATGTTATTAAGCGCCTGCCACAAGAAAGCGGCGCCACCGCCGCCACCACCACCACCGCCACCAGCCGCGCCTACGGCATCATTAAGCGCGAGCCCTGACACGGTGCAATCCGGCCAGGCCGTCACGCTTACATGGCAGACCACCAATGCCACCGACGTCAGCGTTGAAGGCATTGGCGCCGTACAAGCCAACGGTTCGCAGCAAGTTTCGCCAACCGAGTCCACAACCTACACGCTTACCGCCAAGGGTCCCGGCGGTTCGCAACAGGCTACCGCGCGTGTGACGGTATCGGCTCCGCCGCCACCGCCGCCACCGCCAGCGCCCACAGCTACCGAATCGGAACTCTTCTCGCAAAACGTGAAGGACATTTACTTCGACTACGACGGCTCGGCCATCCGCGGAGATCAGCAGACAGCTTTGCAAAGTGATATTGAATTCCTCAAGCAGCATCCGGACATCAAATTCACTGTGGAAGGTCACTGCGACGAACGCGGCTCAACCGAATACAACCTGGCTCTGGGCGACAATCGCGCCACCGCCGTTAAGAATGGTTTAACGCAGGGTGGGATTTCCGCCGACAGCGTCAAAACCATCAGCTATGGCAAAGAAAAGCCATTCTGCACCGAATCGAATGAGGCCTGCTGGCAGCAAAACCGGCGCGCCCATTTCGTTTACCAACAGTAATATAAGCAGTCGCTAACTGAAAGGGGCGGTGCCGTAGGCTCCGCCCCTTATCCATTTAGTGTCACCTTACGCCGCAGGCCTTTGAAAACACCCGCCCGGCGCGCTATTCTGCCTTTGGCAGTTTCCAGCATCTTAGATCGCGTCCGAATCTGCGAATTCGGTATCACCAAAGAGACATAATTATGAAAATCCAGATCATGAAAATCCGGCGATTTTTCCCTGTTATTGCCCTGGCTGTGATTTGCGCCAGCGTCACGCCCGCATTCGGCGTGAGCAAAGAAATCGTCCAACTACAGACCCAAGTGGACAATCTTCAGGCCCAGATGTCGCGATTGCAGCAATCGCTCGACGAGAGCATGGGCGTCATGAAGAGCCTAATGAATCAGAACACCGACAGCATGAACAAGGCCACTACGGCCATCTCGAATCTGCAGACCTCCTTGCAAAAACAACAGGCGGACAGCGGCACTCATTCCGACCAGCTTTCCGGCCAGATCCAGGCGCTGAATGATTCGCTGGATGAACTAAAAGCCCGCCTCGCCAAGATCAGCAAACAGTTCGACGACATGCAATCCGCGCAACAGAACATCACTGCGCAACAGACCCAGGCCATGCAACAGCAGCAAGCGCCTCCGCCAGACGTTCTTTACAACAACGCGCTGCGCGACTATCAGGCGGCTAAGTATGACATCGCGACGCAGGAATTCTCCGACTACATCAAGTACTATCCCACCACCGACCTCGCTGGAAACGCCTACTTCTACCTGGCTGAAATCCAGTACCGCGCGGGCAACTACCCTGAAGCCATAAAGAACTATGACCAGGTACTGCAAAACTTTCCCACGGGAAACAAGACCCCTTCCGCGGAGCTGAAAAAAGGATTTGCGCAGATCGAACTGGGCCAGAAGGAAGATGGTATTGCGACCCTCCATCACGTGATCCAGCGATATCCAAAAACCAACGAGGCGTTGCAAGCGCGCGAACGACTGCAAAAGCGTTAGATATTAGATACAAGAGAGCGAACGATTCCCAGCGTGCGACTCAAGATCGTACAAGCCGGAGAAGAAGTATTGCGTCAGCAGGCGCGAGCGCTCACGCGCGACGAAATACTGAGTCCCTATATTCAGCAACTCATCGAGCACATGCGCGACACCATGCGTGACGCGCCCGGCGTAGGCCTCGCGGCTCCGCAAATCGGGGAATCCCTGCAACTTGCCGTTATCGAGGATCGCGCCGAATACCAGCGTGAATTGACTTCCGAACAACTTACAGAACGTGGAAGAAAGCCAGTTCCCTTTCACGTGCTGGTGAATCCGAAACTTACAATTGGCGACAATCGGAATGAAAACAATGGCAACACGGGAAATATTTCGAATACTTTCTTCGAAGGCTGCTTGAGCGTTTCTGGCTACACCGCGTTAGTGAGCCGGTCAAACGCCGTCAGCGTGGAATGCCTTAACGAACACGCCGAGCCCGCGACCATTATCGCTACCGGTTGGTACGCCCGCATCCTGCAACATGAAATTGACCACTTAAATGGAATCCTGTACGTGGACCGCATGCAGCCTCGTACCTTGGCTACGCTGGACAATGCACGCCGCATCTGGAAGGACGCGCCAATCACAGAAGTGCAAGCGCGCCTCAGCACGAAATCCTAGAGACAACGGCCCCGCACCGCCTCGAATCAAAACCTGCGACGAGGAGTTTCCATGAAAACAGCGTTTCTGATTGGCCGTCTTATTTTCGGCGGATTTTTCATCTATAGCGGCATCCACCATTTCACCGAACATAAAATGCTCACTGGCTACGCCGGGGCAAAAAACGTTCCCATGCCGGACAAAGCTGTTGCCGCTACCGGCGCCGCACTGGTGCTGGGCGGAGCCAGCATTCTCGCCGGAGTAAAACCCCGGCTAGGCACCGCAGCCGTAATCGGCTTTCTCGCCGGAGTCTCTCCTGTGATGCACGATTTCTGGCACAAGGAAAATCCGCAGGAGCGCACGATCGAAATGATCAACTTCACGAAAAATATGGCCCTTCTCGGCGGCGCAATGGCCTTAATGGGTGTTGAGGAACCCTGGCCAGTCAGCGTGCCCATAGCGCGTCCAAAACTAACTTCACGCCTGAAAAAGCTCTCCCGTCGTCTAGCTGCCTAGAGATGTTTAATGTGGCGCGGACTGAATCATTCCCATCCTTGGCGTTCGCGCCAAGGATGGAGCTGCAAAGCGAAATATATTTCACATACTTAAGGTGATCACCTGACCCTCTCGCTCAGGGCTTATGAGGAAAAGAAAGGTGATGAAAACTCTCGGCCAGTGCTAAACTACTTTTGCCCCTCCCCTAGGAGCACTTCCGTGTCATCGCCTGATTTAGATGATCTACGCTTATTGCTTGCCCACGCCCATACGCCAAAGAAAATAGGGTTTTTGCAAAGGGCTATGTTGCGTTTAAAAAGCAAGTTTTCCCGTCCGTTCACCCAACCTGTTGCTTTTCCGTCGACGCCGGCAATTGAACGGAAGGTGAGAGATGTAGCGATAGCGGAAGATAAAAACAGAGACCCCAATAGAGATGTAGCCTGATGGCGAAGCGGCGTCTTACTGTCACCAAGTGGCTCGGCACAACTCCGGCGGTGGCGATTTGCGTACAGTGCGGGCGCACATTCAAAGCTCCAATGAATGTTCTTGCCCGATCCACAGACGCGCAAGCTTATCTTTTAAAGCAGTTCGATCAGCACGTCTGCGAGAACCAATAAGCCCGTCTCATGGGCGCAAAAATCGCGCGCGATTGTCCCTTTCCGCGAGCCATTTTTCGCAATAAAAATGCCGGACTCTATACTGTTCAAATCACAGCGTAAAAGCCCGGCATACTCGATCTTCGCAATGCAAGCAGCAAATGATTCTTACAGAGCCGCACACACCGCCTTCACTTCGGTGTACTGTTCAAGCACTTCGTGTCCCATCTCTCGCCCCCAACCGGATTGTTTGTATCCGCCAAAGGGCATGGCCGCGTCGAAGATGTTGTAGCAGTTAATCCATACCGTACCCGCCCGCAATTGGGAGGCAAGCCGGTGCGCTTTCTGGATGTCGCGCGTCCAAATGCCAGCCGCCAAGCCATAAGCTGAGTTATTGGCTTGTCCAACCAGCGTTTCGGCGTCACGGAAAGGAATGGCTGTTACCACAGGCCCAAAGATTTCCTCCTGCACAACTTTCATATTCTCGTTTGTGTTCACCAGCACCGTGGGCTTCACGAAATATCCCTTGTCCCCGTGGCGTTCTCCTCCAGCCGTGGCTTTAGCGCCTTCAGCGAACCCTGCCTCGAGATATCCGCAGACGCGGTTCAACTGCTCGGCGGAAACCAGCGGCCCCATATCGGTTGAGGGATCAAGCCCCGGTCCAACTTTAATTTTCTTGGCTTTTTCGGAAACCCCCTCCACCACTCTGTCGAAGATTTTCTCTTCCACATAAAGCCGCGAGCCAGCGCAGCAGCACTGCCCATGATTAAAGAATATGGCGCTCGCTGCTCCGGAGATAGCCGCATCAATATCCACGTCGGCAAAAACCACATTCGGCGACTTGCCGCCCAACTCCAGCGAAACTTTCTTCAGGTTTCCGGCAGCAGCTTGCAGAATCAATTTGCCAACTTCCGTGGAGCCCGTGAACGCAACTTTGTCCACGTCGGGATGCGCGCTAAGCGCTGCTCCCGCTGTTTCTCCATAGCCCGGGACAATGTTCACGACGCCATCCGGAATACCGGCCTCCTGAATTAGTTCACCCAACCGCAGCACTGACAAAGGAGTCTGTTCCGCTGGCTTCAGAATGATCGTGTTTCCCGTCGCCAGCGCCGGACCGAGCTTCCAGGCCGCCATCAGCAACGGGAAATTCCAGGGGATAATCTGACCGACAACTCCTATCGGCTCCCGCAGCGTGTACGCCAGATATTTTGCTCCGGGCGTATAGGGTACAGAAAGCGGGATGGTATTGCCTTCAATCTTCGTGGACCAGCCCGCCATGTAGCGGAACAGGTCAACCGCCAGTGGAACATCGGCGGCGCGGGCCACGGTGAACGGCTTGCCGTTATCCAACGATTCAAGCTCGGCAAATTCTTCCAGGTTTTGTTCCAGTAAATCTGCGAGCTTCCAGATCAACCGGCCGCGCTCGGATGCAGTGATCTTCGACCACGGGCCGGTCTCAAAAGCCGCGCGGGCAGCCTTGACCGCGCGGTCAATGTCCTCACGGTCGCCTTCGGCCACCATGCTCAGCACTTCGCCAGTCGCAGGGTTGTAGGTAGGAAAGGTCTTGCCGGAGGCTGCCTCTACCCATCTTCCGTTGATCAACATTTTGTGTGTTCGGGAAACAAAACTTGGGGTTTCATCGTCGGGCCGAGTGAATTTCAGAGCAGTTGCCATATTTTTCCCTCCTGATAAATGCGCACAGTGAGGTGCCGGAAGTTCGCGGGATGGGCTCGAAGAAAATCAGCGAAAGTTACGCGGGCTCGAAGCTGCGAATCTTGGCGATCAAAAAACAGCATCTCATTTGCGGCCAGAATTGTAGCTCATTACTGGCAAAAAAGGTGAGCGGACGTCATTTTAAGCTTCCAAGCGTCCTCGGACTATTCAATACGTAACTCATGATCAGAGTTCCATCCTCCCGACCAGTAACAGTGCCACTCGTCCGGGTAAAACAATCCGCTGGAAACTTGCCCTAATTGTCAAAAGACATACGTGTTCAGAAACTCATTGCGGAACTTGCCCGAAGGATCGAATTGATTGCTTAACTGAACAAACTCCGGCAGTTTCTCATACAGTAGCTTAAGTTGTGATCGAGACATGGTGAATAGCTTCCCCCAGTGGGGTCGTGCGGAAAAAGGGGCAAGTTCCCTTTCAATCAGAGGCAGCACTTGTTTGACCTCCTTCCAGTTCTGTTTCCATGTGAAGTGAATAGCGATACTCGGCCGTTCGTAGCAGGGACTAAGCCATAAATCATCGGCTGCGATGGCGCGAATTTCTGTAACGAGAAGATGCGGGGTAATCTTGTCGCGCAGTCGCTCTACCGCCAGAATCGCTTCGGCCGCATGATGACGCCGGACAAAATATTCCGACTGCAGTTCATCCCCGGCGCTGGGCAGAAATCCCATGCGGAAATGAGGCAGCCGCTCATGCCAGGGACCTGGCGCTCCCATTTGCTCGGTGCAGTTCTCCGAAGGAAACCCGCTGATCGGATGTAGATTCTGTGTGGCCAAACGCGCGCTGAAGAATTCTGGCTCAGCTTTAAACTCTTTCGCGCCCTCGCCGTGCTGAATGCGGCTCTTGATCCAGACTCTGTCTATCTTCTTGTCTTGCCAATCCGTGAAAAGGCTCACGCTGTATCCGCTTGCTTGGATGGCGTCGAAGTTCGTCAGTAATTCGCTCAACGGCAAATTTTCATACACCAATTGCCGCATCCGAAACGTAGGCTGGAGGTCAAGGGTGAGTTTCGTGATTACTCCGAAACATCCTAGCCCTACCACCATGGCACGAAAGGTGTCGCCGTCGGCCTGCCGGGAAACATTAATTACTTCTCCGGTAGCCGTAACCATCTCCAGCGCGGAAACCGACGTTGCCAGATTGCCATTTTTCTCGCCCGATCCGTGGGTAGCTGTAGCGCACGCTCCCGCCACGGAAATCTGTGGCAGGGATGCGAGATTGGACAAAGCGAATCCCTGCTCGTGAAGAAATGGACACAATTGCCCATAGCTCATTCCGCCAGAGATCGTGACGGTAGGCGATCGACGCGCCTTTTCGGTATCAGTATCGAGACGGACAACCTCGTTCATTGATGCCAGCGAGAGCACGGAGTGGTCACTGTCGGCAATGTGGTTAAAGCAGTGGCGAGTGCCCAAAACCTTAATTCTCGGCTGGCTCCTCACCAAACGCTGCACATCTTCAACTGATTGAGCCGGGTACAAGCGTTT
>DASXFN010000097.1:0-95526 GCA_036489565.1 Terriglobales bacterium | reverse complement strand
TAGATTTTCTTGTAACCGAGAGCCATTGATATTTTTGCGGCGGTGGAGATCACTTCGCGCGCAATATTACGCCGCAGTTCAGTCAGGCTGACGCGGCTGGACGGCGCCCCGACTCCCACAGCCCCGATAATTTCGTTGGTCGCATCCCGGATCGGACTGGCCACGGCGCGAAGCCCATTTACAAGTTCTTGATCGTTTAATGCGTACCCTAACCTGCGGGTTTCCTCTAGAATCTTAGGCAGTATCTTCTCTCCGGCATTCAGGTAATCCCTGGCGCGCTGATCGGAAGTTAGTCTCCCCATATAGGCTCGCAGCCACTCTTTTGGCATTTCACAAATCAAAGCGCGGCCCAAAGAGGTGCTATACAAGGGAAGGCGTGATCCGATGTGCAGATTAATACTGATGATGTGGGAAGACCCGATTCTTTCCAGAAAGATGACTTCATCCCCGTCCAGAACCGCCAAATTCACTGCCTCGTTAAAGCGGGTGGCAAGATCGTCGAGGAAAGGGGCCGCTAGTTGTCTTAGATCGAGGCCATCAAAATAGGAATAGCCGAGGGAAAGTACACGAGGGGCCGGGCGGAAGTGCCTCGTTTTCGGATCTTGTCTGACATAGCCCAGTTGCACGAGCGTGTGAACCAGTCGCCAAGTGATTGTTTTTTTAAGCCCTACACTTTGTGCCAGCGTGGCCAGCGGGATATCTTCTTTGTGCGCGGCCACGACCTCCAATACTGAAAGTCCGTGCGCCAGCGATGCGTTCAGGTTCCGGTTCGCAATCCGGCCTTTTCCTGAACCGAGTGTATGGGTGCGAGTCTTACGCGGCAATCATGACCATCCGAAAGATAGCGGGAGATATTAGGATGCGAAACTATCAGCGTTTCCATCGTATGTCAACCTGCCCCAACCGCGCCGATCAGTGCGCTCCCGATCTTGGGAAATATTTCCTTGCCTGGTTTAGCTAGTCTTGATTTTAAAACTTCCAAGATTTGTCTTGACATTCCTCGCGCATGCGACAAAAATAACGCGTTCCACTATGCGGTTCAAGTTACGCATATCGGAATACAATGAATGTCCGATTCGAGGTCGGCAAACTCCTTTGAGCGATCGGCCGAAATTCAGATGATGTGATTTTTAATCGGCTGCGTTTGAATCAGCGAACACTATAAGGCGCGCGAGGCGATCAACGCGACCATGTTAACGAATGGATAAATAATGAATAAAGGAGAGTTGGGATATGTCAGATAAGGGAAGCGTGAACTCGCAAGATAACGGAATGGAAAACCACGCCCGTCGAAGTTTCCTGAAAGGAGCCGCCACAGCGAGCGTATTAAGCGCCGTGGGGGCGGCGGCATTTAGCCAAACAGCAGCGGCTCAAGAGTCGGCGGTGGAGGATCCGCAAACACCGCCAAACCTGAAACCCGGCGGCCAGCCCGACAATCGCTTTCCGGTGACTTATGAACATTCTGTGCCTCAAGCCACTAAGATACTGACCCAATATTTTGCGGCGTTAAGCCGTCGCGATATCAAGGCACTGGCGGAAGTGTTCCATTATCCCTTTGTGGCCTATGAAGGAATAGAAACGGTGATTGTCGATAGTCCCGAGGCTTTGATCTCAAACCCGCCTCCATCTCTTAATGTGACCGGGAAAGGCGCCAATTTTATTAAACCCGGGGCATACGACATCATGGAAAGTATGAAAACCGAAATTTTTGGACCGATTGGCGTAGGTCTGTCCCTGGATTTCACGCGCTACGATGGCCGAGGCGCGAAGCTGTACGGGTGTGGAGGAATTTACGGTATTACGAACAATGACGGCAAGTGGGGCATTGAATACATGTCCACCATTTTCAATCCAGCTGACTTGCTCTATGAGAAATACAATGCGGAAGCTATTTTGACTGCCGTACATGAGAATCAGCGCTTCCACGCATTGGCCCGGAAATATAATGACCCTGTGGCATTGCGCAAGGCAGTTACAGGATTTTTAGGAAAATATGGATCAGTTACCATTGGCGGTTCGAATGCTACTGCGATTCCCGCACTCGAAGGAAGACCTATGGATCCATATAAGGTCAAGGGAGTCAAAAGTCGTCTGCGCATAAGCGATATCACGCAGGAACAACTCGATCATCTCGGGGAAGTTGTCCACAAGGCCGGCGGAGCCAGCAACATGGAAAAGTTCTACAAGGTTTCCGGCGGAACCGTGGGGCGATGGTATCAATCCCTGGAGTTTGCCGGACGACATGGAGAAGGCGCTCGCATTATTCATTCCTCGACTGAAAAGGGCCATGTTTACATGGGCTATACCCGGTACACGGCGGATGGCTCGGTGATTTCTGAAACTCGTTACCTGGGAACGACCATGTACAAAGCTGGAACTTGGGTCGGTAGCGATGTGACAGCCGTTTTTGGCCAAACGATGTATCGCGACCGTTCCAATGACGATCACTCCTAGAGCAGCATGACTGGACTTGGGAGTAGCGGTTGATTTCATCCGGCATTGAAGTCAGCCGCCCATGAATTTTGGAGAGCTCAACTGTTTCCAAAATAGTATTTCGCGGGAAATTTATCGCTCGGGCTAATCTTATGTGTCGAAAGATGCCCGAGCGTAAAATCCTGTAAGACATTCAATCCGCTAACTCAGCGCAGTCGCAATACAGCCCGCCACTTGTCATCAAATCGAATACCCGCCTTATTCATGGTGATAGCCCGCAATTGTCATCAGGAATTCTTATTCCGTCCGTTCTCTAACCTCCAGGGCGAAATCTTTAATCCTAAATTGGTCTATGCCTTAGGGTCGGATAAAAACTCACACTGTTTTATTGACACGGATCTCGATTACGAGAATTCTCAGAAAAATTTTGGGAATGAATTAATTACTAATGCTTATTCAGAAAATCCGACAGATCAATTCTTACGAATTGTGCGACAGAGCCGCACTGTCGTATTTAGTTAGATGTCGATCATGACTCGATTGAGTCGCCTCGATTTGAGGGGGCGGAATGGTTCTCAAGAGAATAGAGAGCCATGCAGATGACCGAGCAATGAGGCGAAAGAGAACCCTGGACACTTATAAGGGCGAAACGCCTCATTGCAATTGTTGAGCAAATAGCAGGTTAATCCGAAGCAAACAGCCCTGCGGGTCAAAATCGTTGTTTTCTAGGGATTAGCCAAGTCGCGTTGCTGAGCTTCGAATTGTATTGAGCGTGGATATATCAAACACAGGAGTAAACAATTGAGCTTTGCGACTCGCACAGTGGTTGTGACCGTGCGCTTTTTTGATGATGCCGCAATTGATTTTCTCAAGGCGCACGGCTGCAAGGTGGTATTGGCGGATATTCCTCCGGGCCAGCCTGATACCACGCTGTCGAAAGAACAGCTATTTCAGTTGCTGAAAGACGCGGACGCTTGGATTCTGGGCAGCGTTCCGGTCACGCGGGAACTGCTGCAAAAATTTCCCGGCTTGCAGATCATTGCGCGCCGTGGAGTTGGGTTCGAGCAAGTCGATATGGCTGCGGCAAAGGAACTGGGCCGTGTCGTAACTCTTGGGCGAGGGGGAAACGAAGCATCCGTTGGAGACTATACGTTAGCGCTCATGATAGCTGTTGGAAGGCGCATGTTCGAATACGGTGACAGGATGCGGGCTGGCAATTGGAGCGTTATCAAAGGGACTGAGCTTTATCGCAAGACCGTAGGGATTGTTGGACTCGGGCGCATCGGCAGAGCAGTGGCACAACGTCTAAAAGGTTTTGAGACAAACATTTTGGCCTACGACGAGTTCCCGGATCACGCCTATGCAAACGCGCATAACATCAATTTTGTTCCCTTTCACGATCTGCTGAAGGAAAGTGATTACGTCACCTTGCATGCCCCTCTGACGCCGACGTCGCGGAATATGGTAAATGCGGCGGCTCTTGCGTCCATGAAGCCGACCGCAATCCTGATCAATTCAGCCCGGGGGGAGTTAGTGGATGAGGTCGCCCTGCTGGACGCTCTGCGTCACGGAAAAATTGCGGGTGCCGGTCTTGATGTTTTTCTCGGCGAGCACGATCCTGCTCATCGTGCAAGGGCCGAGGAATTGCGGGCTCTCCCCAATGTGGTGCTGACGCCTCATGCGGCGGGATCTACCTTTGAAGGGTTGGCTCGCGGGAATCGAAGCGCTGCCGAGTCTGTAATAACGCTGCTGGAAGGTGGTTCTCCGCCGGAAGATTGCGTGTTAGTGGATGGCAGACAAAAGAAAGAAACGCTGCTTTGATGATCATTCTGGCAGATCAATCTTGAACCATGGCCTACGTAGGTATGGCGAGCGTTCCCCGAGACGGGATTGAATCGTGAGACTCCGGCACATCGCAGATGCGTTGACCTTTTTTATTTGTCCGAAATTATCAAATAGGTGACTCTATGGCTGGAAAAAAAGCTCTTGTAGTTAGCGCGCATGCGGCTGACTTCGTCTGGCGTTCCGGAGGCGCTATAGCGCTATATGCCTCCCGCGGCTGGGAAATAACGGTCGTGTGCTTATCGTACGGGGAACGGGGAGAATCCGCGAAACTGTGGCGGGAACAGGGAATGACCATCGACAAGGTTAAGGCTGCCCGAAAGCAAGAGGCCCTGCAAGCCGCTGAGATTTTAGGAGTGGCTCAGCTAGATTTATTTGACCTTGGCGATTATCCACTGCGGGTCCAGGATGAGGCTCTTTTTCGATTAGCGAAACTATACCGGGAGCTCCGTCCTGAGTTTGTGCTTACTCATTCCCTAAAAGATCCATATAACTTCGACCACCCGTTTGCTACTCATATTGCGCAGGAAGCTCGGATTGTGGCGCAGGCTCATGGCCATGATCCTTCGTTGCCAGTAATTGGCGCGCCTCCGGTGTTCCTGTTCGAACCGCATCAGCCCGAGCAATGCGAATGGCGCCCTCAGGTTTTTTTGGACATCACACCGGTCTGGGAAAAGAAATATGAAGCCTTCAAAGTGATGTCTGCCCAAGAGCATCTCTGGAAATATTACGAACGGGTCGCGTTACAGCGTGGGGCTCAAGGCGCACGCAATTCAGATCGCAAGACGATGAAATATGGCGAGGCGTATGAACGGATATTTCCGCAAGTTACCGACGTATTAGAGTGACCTTCGGAGCGCATCTGGCGGTCAGGAGTGAATTCTGTGGTTAGGAGGTCTTATGGGGATTACAGTTACAACTTCATATGTCAAAGATATAACCGACCGCTTTCGTTACTATAAGCGACAAGCAGAACGTGCAATGGAGCAGATTCCAGATCCGGCGTTCTTCGCTACCCTGGGTCCCGAGTCAAATTCAATCGCAGTCCTCATAAAACACCTCTCCGGCAATATGCGTTCACGGTGGACAGATTTTCTGACTACGGATGGCGAAAAACCTGACCGAGACTACAACGCCGAATTCAGGGAACCTCCGAAAACGCGTGATGAACTAATGGCTTTGTGGGAGGCGGGTTGGAATTGTGCTTTGAACACTTTGAATTCACTGACAGATGAGCATCTGAGTCATGAAGTCAGTATTCGTTCGGAAGCTCACTCGGTGATGCAGGCCATCAATCGGCAAGTCACCCACGCCAGTTATCACGTTGGTCAGATCGTATATCTCGCCAAGCATTTTGCTGGAGGAAATTGGAAATCGCTCACGGCCTCTCACGGCAAGCCCGCTGGCCTTCATTCCTCGAAGTAGATTGGCCAACTTGCATTCAAATATTCCTAAACCTGGCCGTCGCTGGAAGCTCTCTGTTGGATTACAGATCAGGCGCTTTCCATTTCCATGAATTCACAAAAAGCTGACGGACCTTCTGCAAATGTCCTGGTTCTGTTGTTTTCCCTGCATTGGTAGATTGTATCGATGCGCTAATGCGAACAGCCGTACAACCCCAGATTTCGTAATTCATTTCAACTCATTGCTCTGTGGCTCTGTGCGACAGGATCAGATTGTGCACCCGACTTCATCGCATCAGGCCATTTGATTTATGGTGCTAATGCACCGGATTTTCCGGAAAACAATCTCAGAATGGATTAATCACCTGTCCTTATTCAGAAAATCCGAGAGATCAATTCTTACGAATTGTGCGCAAGGCCGCTTTGTCGTATTTAGTTTCTTGTCCATTAGCAAAGGATTAATGATCGTCCGACGTAATGGATTTTGATCGGGAAGCACCATTGTGGTCATCGGTCCTTGGCTTGGCGATTGTGGGCCTACAAGAAGAATCCAACTTCCTGACAGCACGGCTAAATTTTTATGTACCGGTGGAACCAACAAAAAGACGGAGAGTCTTTGCATTTAAGTAGAACCTATTCAGTACCGGGGGGGTGTGGCATGTCTTTGGTTTCCAGATTACTACGCACGGCATTAGCGAAAGTTTTTTTGGCGGTGGTTTGTTTCGCCGTCATGATTCCCACAATGAAGGCGCAGATCAGCACCGCGACAATTACAGGGCTGGTGACAGATCAAAGCGGTGCCGCGATACCCAAGGCAACCGTGACGGCGACCAACAAACAAACGGGAATCCAAATGAATGAGATGAGCGACGACACGGGTCGTTATGTCATTCCGAACCTGGCGCCAGGGACGTATGACGTACAGGTGGCACAGCCAGGATTTGCCACCATGGTTCGGCGCAATCAAGAGTTCTTGGTGGGCACCAGAGTGACCATCGACTTCGCTTTAAATGTTGCTTCCGTGGGTCAAACAGTAGAAGTTACGGATGCCGCCCCTCTTGTCGAGACCACGCAAAGCAACTTGAGCCGCGTTGTCCAGACGCAGGAACTCGACAATTTACCCATTCTTAACCGGGGATTCACCTCCTTGTCCGAGTTGACGCCTGGAGTCGTGGCCAATGGGACTTCGGTTCAATTTGGCTCGAGTGCTAACTTCCAAAATCAGGTGATTGTCGATGGTAGTTCCATGGAATCGTGGAACAATAGCAGTTCAGCGCTATTCTTGAATTTATCGCAGGATTGGATCCAGGAATTCTCAGTTGTCAACCAACAGGCGTCCGCTGAGTTTGACAATTCCTCTGCGGGGTTTTTAAACGTGACCACCCGATCCGGTGGCAACCAGATTCATGGTCGCGCCTATGGGTACTTCCAAAACGCGGCTTTGAATGCCACGCCGGACTTTTTGCCCGCGAAACAACCCCAAAAGCCAGATTACGATCAACAGAGGGTAGGGGCCACGCTTGGAGGCCCTATCAAAAGCGATAAGCTTTTTTATTTCCTCGGCTACGAGTTCCTCCATCTTAACCAGCCTGTACCAGTTGACATCCCTGCGGCATTCACCACGGCTGAGGCAAGCAGCGGAGTATTTCCTGCAACCACGCAGACCCATCTAGCGATGGCTAAAATAGACGATAAGATCAACGATCAACAGTCGCTAACGATACGCGCCAATGTGGAATATGACACTTTGGGAAACAGCGGGATAGGAATTAACGGCGGTACGTACCGCCCCTTAGGATATGGGGTAGGAAAGCGCAATGCTTCCCAAAGTTATCTTGCAACTTGGCAAGACATTATTTCCCCGACGCGCATCAATGTCGCGAATGTGAGTTATTTAGGCAACTACAACAATGCCCAATGCAATGATTACTCGCTGATCGGCACATATCCAGGCTATCCTTCTCAGCCGGGATCGACCCCTTATGGCAATCCCACCGGATGGTACGCAAACATCAATTATGGCGGGCCAGGAGTAATTACAGGTTGTCCAAGCCTTTATGGTGGACAGGGTGAGCGAGACTGGCTTTTTTCCGACACGCTAACCATCAGTAAAGGAAAACACGAGATCAAAATTGGCGTCGATGCCGCTCGCCGCCATCAACTTGCCAGAAATGAGAATCGGCTCGCCAATGGCACATATACGATGGCCAGCTCTCTAAATGTACCATTCGACCCAGGTTTTGCTAATCCTGGCACTTCCAATCTGTGCGGTACCACCTGTACAGGTTACCCGTTGAGCTACTCGGTTACGCGTACAGACAATAATGTATGGTCATATGACAATACCGCTCCGGAGCTCGGGCTTTATTTAGAAGACAATTTTAAGGTTGGTCCTCGTCTCACATTGAATCTCGGATTGCGCTATAACCTCGAAATCGTCAATACATTTCCAACCAGTCCGCTGTTGAATAAGCTGGATAACGATAAGGGAGATATTCAGCCCCGGGCGGGATTTGCCTGGATGCCATTTGATAAGAACACCGTAGTCCGCGGCGGATTTGGAGTATTCACCGACTTATCTCATAACATTGGCGGCGTCTATTACGGGAACGTGATCACTCCGACAACGATTGATAAATTTAGCGCTACTACAGCCTCGGCCAATCCCTATTGTTACGGAAGCACCGTGTGCAGCGGTGGGATTCCATTGGCGTATCAGAATGCAGTGAGAGAGGTCCTTGCATATTCGCTCGCGAACTATACGCTGCCTTCATTTCCCGTGAATGGAGCCCCGTTCGACATCAATGTCGGTGGAAATACTTACACCATTCCAGCTCTCCCCTCCGCAGCTGTTTTAAACCCACCCGACCAATATGGGCCATTCCCCGCGGCAATCGTAAATTATCCTCAGAACTATAAAAATCCGAGAACAATGCAGGCGACATTAGGGGTTGCGCATCAGTTTGGCAACTCGATGGGTATTTCCGCGGATTTTGCGTATGTTCACGGGTCTGATGAAATACTCCACACGAACTCCAATGTCGATCCCGTTACATACACTCCTATCAACCCTAATTTCAGCTCGATCAATACGTTCAGCAATGGAGGATATTTCAACAATTACAGTTTGCAAATGAAAGCGCATTATACGGATCATCGTGGCGATACCATCCAGGCTGCCTACGCACTTTCCTATGCTTACGACAACTCCGTCGCCCAAGGGTTTGGCCTCGTTACCAGCACTACTCAACAGACAAACCCGTTAACTGCGTGTAATTATTGCGAAGACTATGGACCTTCCGATGTTCCCCGCCATAATTTGACCGTTAGCGGCACGTTCAGGATTCCTTTCGGTATCAACGTAAGCCCCATTGCCTCTTTCCGGACTGGATTGCCCTACACCGCGACTACCACGTTGCGTTCGGGGGCATTGGTGGCCGCCTGTCCTGTTTACTATGAGGCCTGCTATCCAGCCGGCTATACAAAGGGGTCGCTCACGCAGTCCGATTTATTCGACATTGATGCCCGCATATCAAAAACTTTTAAATTTAGGGAGAAATATTCCGCCACTCTGCTTTTTGAAGGGTATAACGTGGCCAACCGCTCTAACTACACTTCTTTTGGATCGAACATACAATCAGCGAACTTCATGCAACCGACGGGTGCGAATGCAATGCGGCAGTTGCAGGCAGGATTCAGGTTTGATTTCTAGAGTCGCAATAAATAAGGGAAGCATCCTGAAAAGTATGCTTCCCTTAGGTTCTAACAGAGCATGCAAAGCAGGGACGGCAATACCTTGCATTGATTTGCGAAAGCCAAGTTAGAAAATGAATTTAGCAAAGGCTTGATACGGCTCGGAACGAAACGCAGCTTCAAAAGGTCAACCGAAGATAAAGGAGCGGGCTATGAAGAGGAAAGCTGAAAAGGGAAACATTCTGTCCTTCTGGAGGTCCCGTAAGTTGGCGATGGTAGTGCTGGCCATAGCGGGCATGACATTTGGCACGCAACACGTTTGCGCGCAACAGCAATCATCGAATGATTCCAGCAATGAGAACAGCGTGAAATCGCTGTTGGGTCCTTCGCTTCCCGTAAGTTCAGCAGAAAGACATCGAGATCGGGAAAAAGAACTAGGCCTGAAAATTAAGGGACCTTTCACAATCGCCGCCGTGGGAGACATTCTAGAACCGGATACCGTTGGCGACCTGGCTGATCCACGATATCAGTCGTTGATCAAAATTATTCGCAGTGCGGACGTCGGATTCGCAAACATGGAATCCTCGCTGGTGGATTTGCACCATCGGGAAGAGTTTCAGGGCCCCGTGGCGGGCACCCTGGCGCCGAAAGAAGTTGGAGCGGACATCAAGGCGATGGGAATCACGATGATGAACCGTGCCAATAATCATGCTTTGGACGCCGAAGCGCCAGGAATGCTTGCAACAGACGAGATTCTTGACGAGTTCGGTATTGTCCATGCCGGTTCGGGAAGGAACCTCCAGTCTGCCCGAGCGTCAAGCTATCGTGGCACGCCCAAAGGGCGTGTGGGGATGGTGGGAATGTTTTCAATCGACTCGGGCGTGAGCGATCCTGACGCGGACAACATCGGGGAATACGGTGCTTCGTACGTTTACATGGCCGCTACTGAGCGGATAGGGGATTTGGGAGGAAGGCCGGGAGTAAATCCTCTGCGGTTGACCACTTATCACATGGTGACGCCGGAGCAGATGCAGGCACTAAAGGGATTTCGCGATTCGTATTACGGTTCAGGCGGCGCTCCTGTGACAATCGAACGATCGGCACACGAACCTGCGGATCAGTTGAAGCTGTTCGACGAATGGTACAAGATCGGCTCGCCGTCAGGAATCCTTACATTCGGAATGAATCCGTCCGACGAGAAAGGAAACCTGGAGAGCATTCGAAATGGAAAGATCCATTCGGACTTCATGATCGCAACAATTCATGCCCACAATAGCGCACAGGAAGTAAACGGAGTTCGGACGGTGTCGGATTTCATGGTCAAGTTTGCCCATGAATGCATTGACAATGGCGCGGACATATTCGTTACGTCGGGACCGCACCAGTTGCAAGGAGTGGAGATATATCACGGCAAGCCAATTTTCTATGGCCTCGCTGGTTTCGTCTTCCAAACCGACCTTCAGCTCAGCTATTCGAGCAAAGGCGTCCTTTTCGCTCCCGGGAATGTGGATCTGGCCAGCCAGGACCGATCGATTTTTGGCGTACGTAGACGTTCCAGTGGAATACTCGCGACCAGCCATTATGAGGGAGGTCAACTCGTGGAAATCCGCCTTTATCCGGTCGACCTAGGTGGCTATAAGCGGCCCAGTTCAGACATGGGCATCCCCATGACACCTTCGCCGGAACTGGCCCACCTGATCCTGGAGGAAGTGCAGGAGCTGTCAAAGCCATTCGGGACCAAGATCAGCATCGAGAACAATGTGGGAGTGATTCATGTGGGGTCCTCCAGCGTGGAACAGAGCAAAAAGTAAGTAATACGTTCAATTCATGGCGGAGCAGGGTCTGGGATAAACAATTTCGCATACCAGACTGTTCGACAGCGGCGACATGGGATCGCCGCTGAACTCCGCCGTAGGTTCTCTTACGAAACCTGATTTGACAAGGGGCACTCCATGAAAGTAAAAACACGAATTCTTATAGCAATCTCGTTTTTTTTAATCTCGATGTGGCCCTTGTCGGAAGCTCGAGCCCAAAGTCACGATTCTGACGGCTCGCGGACAAAGCCATTCGCAACCGGCAAAGTTTATTCTTTTGACAAAATTGCCGATGGCGTTTATTACGCCATGTCCCGCACGCCAGCGATGATGCGCACAGGCAGCAGTGATCCAATTATTGTCAACGAAAATGGCGTGATGATCGTGGACGACGGAATGACTCCGGGCGCGGCACGCGCCCTCGTGGAAGATCTAAAACTCATCACAGATAAGCCCATTCGATGGGTGGTCAACACTCATTTTCATTACGATCACACTTCCGGCAATTCTATTTTTGGCCCTGATGTCGAAATCATTGCCCAAGAATCTGTTCGGAATGCTCTCCTGGATCCCGAAGTGCTTCATCACGAACCCTATACGGGAGCGGTTTCGAGAGCATCTGATCGCATCGAGTCAATTAAGAAACAGATCGCCGATAAAAAGAATGCTGAACAGCTGACAATGCTTAAAGAAGAGCTCGCCGCAGCTCAGTCGGACTTGGAACAACTCAAGGCTCTCAAACCCACTCCCCCGAACATGACCTTTTCATCGAAGATGACACTGTACAGCGGCCAGCGCGTGATCGAACTTATATTCCTGGGCGGGGGGCATACTGCAGGCGACATAGTTGTATTTTTGCCGAATGAACGCATTGTGTGTACAGGGGACATGATGGAAGGTACTCCCAAGGGCCCTTTTGTCCCCTACATGGGCGATGCGATTTTTGATAAATGGACCACAAGCCTTGAAGCGCTTAAAAAGTTGGATTTTGACACCATACTACCGGGACATGGCGCGCCATTCCACAACAAATCTTACATTACGGAGGTCGAGACATATCTGCGGGACTTTACAACCCGCGTGGCCGACCTTCGCAAGCAGGGTCTCTCAGCCGAACAGGTCGCGCAGCAGGTGGACTTAACGTCCGACAAGGCCGATTTCCTGAATCTTCGTGGTCCCGGTGCTGATGTCAGAGGGGTTCGGCGAATGTACGAATGGATGGATGAGCAACAGGGCTCCAAATAGCAAGAAAAAGGACAATGCGTATGGCGTCAGATCAAACTCTTGAGCTAACGGCGCAGGTGGTGGACACCGCATGAACAAGCCGGTTGTATTTCAAAAAATCGCACGCGCTTCCGAAGCGACCATAGAATCGCTACGCGGACATGGCGTTTCTACAATCCATGAGGCCCAAGGTCGGACGGGATTGCTCGCAACATACATGCGCCCTGTTTATTCAGGCAGCGTTATTGCGGGATCAGCCATTACAGTCACGCTACCTCCTGGTGACAACCTGATGATTCACGTTGCCGTGGAAGTATGCAACAAAGGGGACATCCTGGTCGTAGCTCCAACTTCTCCATCCACGAATGGATATTTTGGCGAGCTATTGGCCACCTCGCTAATCGCACGCGGTGTTCGTGGCTTGATTATTGATGCCGGATGCCGCGATGTTCGGCCGATAACGCAGATGAAGTTTCCGGTTTGGAGTCACGTCATAAGCGCCCAGGGAACAGTGAAGGCGACGCTGGGGTCTGTAAACGTGCCGATAGTGTGTGCCGGAGCCGCTATTCATCCGGGTGACGTAATTGTCGCGGATGACGACGGGGTTGTTGTTGTTCCTCGCGAGAACGCGAGCACAGTGGCCCAAGCCTCTGAAGCGAGAATCCTGAAAGAGGACAAGACACGCGCACAACTCGCGGCGGGAAAGTTAGGCTTGGACATTTATAACCTGCGAAAGAAACTAGAAGAAATGGGACTACAGTACATTTAGCCAGTGTCGGTCAAGTACGCTCCGCTGAGAGGTCTCTCACACTGCGATCGGGAATAAGCACGAGCGTTTTGTCCGTGCGGAGATTTAAGAAGACCTGAAATCAGATGGGTTGAAAGGGCTGCGCATCTATCCGTGGGCAGCGACAAGCAATGCCGGCCATCCAACACCTAAGCCCATCCACTATCGAGGATTCCACTTATCGTAAGGTGACATCGCGGTGCGTTCCATTATTGTTTATTTGTTTCGTCCTGAACTACATGGATCGAATAAACATCGGATTCGCGCAGCTGCAAATGGGTCACGACTTAGGAATCACGAATGTGCAGTATGGTTTTGGCGCAGGCATTTTTTTTGTTAGCTATTCGCTATTCGCGGTTCCCAGCAATCTGCTGATGGCGAAGATTGGCGCGAGAAGACTGATCTTCGGTTGTTTGCTTTTGTGGGGTCTGATCGCGGCAGCAACCATGTTTATCCACACAGCGACACAGTTCTATACTGTCCGCTTCTTGCTTGGCGTAGTCGAATCTGGATTCTTCCCAGGCGTTATTTACTATTTTACGAAGTGGTACCCCTCTGATCGTCGAGCCAATGCGACGGGCATATTTCAGTCGGCCACGGTGGTCGCCGGGATTGTCTCGGGTATATTGTCTGGCGCGCTAATGACATATATGAATGGGTACCTGGGTTTGCATGGTTGGCAATGGATGTTCTTGCTGGAAGGGCTCCCCAGCGCGGTCATGGGAATTGTTATCTTCTATTATTTGGATGACGAGCCGAACGACGCAAAATGGTTGTCGGAGGCCGAAAAGAGCTTGATCCTGAACGCACTAGAAAGGGATGCGACTTCTCTTTCTGGGCGCCGCACGCTAAGCCATGCGCTACAGGATTGGAGGGTCTATTTACTGGGGTTGATCTTCTTCCTGGCGGTCATCGGCACTTACGTCTTGGCTTTTTGGCAACCGGCCATGATTAAAAGCTTCGGTGTTTCGAGCATCATGAAGATCGGGTTATATTCAACGATACCCGCCATAGCTGCGGTAATTGCAAAAATTTGGATTGGGCGACACTCCGATTCCAAAAAAGAATTAGGCTGGCATTTCGCAATCCCGGCATTCGCAGGGGCGGCGGGCATGTTGCTCATTCCGATCTTCCCCCACAACCCTCTGTTAGGAATCGCCGCGCTTACGCTCGCAACAGCCGGCGTGCACGGATGTATCCCGGTCTTCTGGTCCGTGCCCGGATTGTACCTCTCCGGGACAGCCGCTGCAGGCGGAATTGCTCTGATCAGTACGATCGGCAATACGGCGGGCGTGGTCGGCCCTATTTTCCTGGGCTTTGTTAAGAGCGCGACTGGGTCCTTCAACGACGGCATGTATGTAATGAGCGCTTTATTAATATTGGGAGCGCTTCTGGTGCTCGCGTTGGTTTCGAAACATGCGAAGATACCAGCCCAATAGGTAGGCTCTCAGGCTTTTGGATGTCTTACAGCCTGAGGAATGCGGTGGGCACCGGAAATGAGTACCAGCGATCAATGCTTGTGAAAATCGCATTTTGAAATTACTATGTTGTTCGCATAGATCATGGACATTACCCTTGTACAAGTTAGATCGTTTTTAACGGTTGCTCGATTTAACAGCTTCACTCAAGCCGCGCAATTTCTGCATCTTTCGCAACCGGCCCTAACGGCGCAGGTTCAGCAATTGGAGTCCTCGCTTAACCTTCGTGTATTCAACAGGGACACACGCCATGTTTCCCTTACTCATGCGGGTCGTGACTTAATGCCGATTTTTGAACGTCTTTTGATAGAGTTCGAGGGCGTTGTTGCCGGCGCACGGGATGCTGCTGCTCAACGGCAAGGGATTGTCAGGTTCGCGAGTGTTCCATCGGTCGTCGCTACGTTGCTTCCCGCGGCGGTAATGCGTTTCCGCAAGCAATATCCCTACATACAATTGCATCTTCGGGACGAAAATAGCCAAGGCGTCATCACTAAAATCAGGAATGGGGATGTGGAGTTTGGGATCGCCAATGCAAGCCGAGATTTGCCAGACCTCGATGTCACTGATTTGTGGCAGGATGATATGCAAGTCGTCTTTCCGAACTCTCACCCGATCAGTGATTTGCGGAAGGTAACGCTCGAAGAAGTCGCTAAATATCCGCTCATACTTTTAGATCGAAACCGCAGTGATTCTCGGATGATTCTGGACACCGCATTTGCGGCGGCGGGTCACCTGGTAATACCGGCTTGTGAAGTCGGATGTAGTTCGGCGGCAGTGGGTCTAGTTCGTGCAGGGCTTGGCATTGCGCTACTTGCGTCGCTGGCAATTAGCGCCAGCAATCTCCATTCCTTCACTGAGCTTAGCTCACGTTTCATACATGCTCCGCATCTTGAACGGCGGATTAAGTTGATCCGCAAGGTGGGTTGTTCCCTTTCTCCGGCCGCCCAGGCATTCTCTGATTTGCTGCTGGAGTCGAGGAATGTCAAAACTCGTTGGAATTAAAGCGTAAACTCCATTCCTTTTCTCCGTTAGTCTTGAGCAGGGCATACTGACATAACAAATATTGAGCGCAGCGGCAATCCACTTGTGAAAGTAGGTCCTACCCGCGCTCTGTTAACGCTACTACCACTTCATGGCTTTACGTGTCATCGCTGGCCCTGCAATGTTGTTGAATTTTCATTGGGGGCGAAAATTCAAATCCTATCGCCCCGACCAATCCTTATTAACGTGAAAATCCCTTCCTTCGGTACACTCTTCATCTTCGCGAACATCCCCATCCAATCACCGTCTATTCCCCAACTCACAAACAATCCCAGATTCTTTACGAATGCAGTCCCAATAGGTCGTGCCATAAGACTCCGGAGCTAGGCGCTTATTGAATCGCACACGATACGTCTGTGAGTTCTCCTGCGCGTCGCCTTGCACGCCTCCGGCTGAACAATCCAACGACACAGTGTCCTGACTGGAGCATTTTCGGGTTTCTCCTACCCTCCAATCCCCGTTCATGAATATTGAGACCTGGCGCGTAGAAGGGATTCGCGCCTTTACGTATGGATAGGCGAACACCACAGCGACCAGAATTCCAAAGAATGCCGCGCCCCACACGATTCCCGTTACCAAGCCTTTTTCAACCGGATGCTCTCTCATTGCGTCCTTATTAAACTATCCCGCCGCGATTCGCGTCCGGCGTGCGCACATGCTCAGGCCGAAAACCCAATCCCAGCACGCGTGCGGGAATCCGCCGCAATATCGGAAATCGCTGAACAAGCCGCAATTGCCATGGAAGCGTTCGCAGAGGCCTTCGGTTGCTTAATGCCGGACCAACGACACGCTTATGCGCGAATACCTGGAATCCCTGCGTCATTCGTGTGGGAAATGTGCGGCGTTTCTGCACGTCCCGCAGCTTGGCATCAATTCCCGTGCGCCGCAATAACGGTTGCCACAAAATATTCGCGGCAGCCACGGCGTCCTGAATGGCAAGATTGATGCCCACGCCGCCAATCGGAGACATGGCATGAGCGGAATCTCCAATGCAAAGCAGCCCCGCTCTCGACCACTCTCGCAGCCGGTCAACCGCAACCGAAAGCAGGCTTATATCTTTCCAATCCTTTAATTCGTCCGTGCGGCCTTTAAAAAACGGCGCAACCGAGACAAGCTGCTCGCGAAATTCCGGCAGGCCTTTTTTCTGGATCGCATCAAATCCGCCCTTCGGAATCACGTAGGCACACTGCCAATAATCACCACGGTCAAGCGTTATGAGAAGCTTGCCCGCGCGAAAACGGCCGAGGGTGAGTTTCGCGGGATCACTGGCCTCGCGCGGCAGCCGCATCCACAGCACGTCAATGGGAGCGCCGAGGTCCTCCACGTCCAGCCCAGCTTCCTTGCGGACAACAGAATGCCTCCCGTCCGCCCCGATTACCAAATCCGCACGCACTTCGAGCGGACCCTGCGAAGTGTTTGCGCGTACCCCGGCCACACGGCCGTTCTCAATGATTAAGCCAACAACCTCGGCCTCCATCCGCAGATGGAATTGCGGATAAGCTTTCGCCTTTTCGGCAATGAAGTTCAGGAAGTCCCACTGCGGCATGAGCGCGATGAACTTGCAATGCGTCGGCAGATGAGAAAAATCGGCGATGGTCACCGCGAAGTCATCAATGAGCGCGCCGATCTCGCGGAGTTCCTGATGGGGCCGTTGCAGGAAGTCATCAAGCAGGCCAAGCTCGCACATCAGTTCGAGCGTCGAGGGATGTATGGTGTCTCCGCGAAAATCACGCAGGAAGTCCGCATGCTTTTCGAGGACCAGCACTTCGATTCCAGCGCGTGCCAGAAGAAATCCCAGCACCATGCCCGCCGGGCCGCCGCCCACAATGCAGCAACCGGTCTGTGATGTTTCAGAAGAATGATTGCTGGTCATCGCTGGGTCAATGGAATGGCTCACCGCCAAACGGAATCCTGGAGCGCTGGGGATTTCTGGCGAAAGGCAATCTCATTTCCGCCGCATCACGTCAGCGCAGCTTACGATAACGCCGCGGCAAGACCAGAGCCTATCAATTTGTATATCAAATAAACAATGACCACGGTCCAAATGGCGGTCCCGCGCTTCACCTTGCTGTTGCAGGAGAATCCGATGCCCATGAGCACGATTCCCCAAATCACAAAAATATTGAGCGCTGACGCCATCCCGTAAACAAATTTATTGCCCATCGGGTCCAGGAAGTAGGCAAGATTGGTGGCCACCGGATTCTGTATATTGAAGGCTTCCCGGTCCAGCGAGCCCGACATTCCGCCTGCGATTACCGAAAGAGTAGCCAGGATGCTGCCTATAATTCCGGGTAGGCCGCTGTATGCCACAATGGCAAGCGACACTTTGTAAGGAACAGAAGTTCCCATCCCCAGGTTAAATATCCCCATCAGAACCCCTGCGATCAAAAGCCAGGCAATCACGACGATTGCAGGAAACGCGTAGGCGATATAACGCGTGGCGGCCGTCCGAACTTGCATATTCCGGACTTGCTGGTCGGGAGGCAACTTGTCGAATTGGTCGCTCTGCTTTGGCGATTGAGCGAGAGCGCTCTTGGCTATCTGATCGAAACCAACATACCTGCCCACACTATTGATGAAGATAAGCGAGATAATGGCGACCAGCAGCCAGGGCAGCCACCAACTGGCACTGCGCCGTAATCATTGAAAGTCTTGCTGGGCGCAATAAACGTATCCACAACGCGCGCGCCTTGCGACAACGGCGCGGATTCTGGTGCCATCCCTGGAATTTCCGCTGTGCTCATTCGTCTCTCCTTTAAATTTATCGGGGCGAATCTTATTCCGTGGAAGCATTGAAAGCAAGGAAAAGTTTGCGGACATGTATTATGCCGCTCCATCCGACGGGTAGAAAACTGCTATCCTACCTGTACGATTTTCGCTGCTATGGTTGCGGACAAAGACTGCGAACAATCAAGGCGAAACTTACACCTTACCGTCCATGAAAATCATTGAGGCGATCCGCATTGCGTTGCAGTCCCTGTGGGCCAACAAGCTGCGCTCGGTTCTTACCCTGCTGGGAATGATGATCGGCGTCGCCGCCGTCATCGCCGTGGTCACATTCGTGAACGGCATTAACGGATACGTCTCCGAAAAGATTTTCAACCTGGGAGCCAATGTATTCCTGGTGTTCAAGGTTTCCCCCGCCGTCACCAACGTGGACCACTTTCTGGAGGGTCAAAAGCGCAAGGACCTTACCATGGAGGACTACCAGGCCGTATTGGATACCTGTGTGCACTGTGAGTACGTGGGCGCAGCCTTGCGGACAGCGGCGGGAAAGGTGAAATATGAGGCGCAGTCGATTGATGACACCACCGTGCAGGGTATTACGCCTTCCATGGCGCCCATCTACGATACCGAATTGACCTCTGGCCGCATGCTGAACACGACCGATTTGAACAACCGCTCCCCGGTGGCCGTTGTGGGAACCGACATTGTGGACAACCTCATGCCCGGCGAAGACCCCCTGGGCCGCGAGATTCGCGTGGATGGATGGACGTACCAGATCATCGGAGTGGGGAAAAAGAAAGGTAAAACGCTGGGGCAGAGTCTCGATAACTATGTGATGGTCCCCATCACCGCTTACCTGAAGCAGTATGGCGCGCACACAAGCAGCATTACCATCTCCGGAAAATCCGCCAATGCCGGCCCTGTATTGGATACCGCCATGGACGAAGCTCGCGTCGCATTGCGTTCCCGCCGCCATGACCGCCCCGGCGCGGAAGACAGCTTTGATATTGAAACCAACGCCAGCCTCCTGAGCATCTGGTCAAATTTCAGTCAGACATTTTTTATCGCCATGATCGGCATCGCCGCCGTATCGCTTGTTGTCGGCGGCATTGTCATTATGAACATCATGCTGGTGTCGGTGACCGAGCGCACGCGGGAGATTGGCATCCGCAAAGCGCTGGGAGCGCGCAGGGAAGATGTGCTGCTGCAATTCCTCATCGAGTCCGCAACCATGGCGCTGGTGGGCGGAACGCTCGGCGTTCTGGTCGGAGTGTCCCTGGCCAAAGGGATCACTCTAGCCATTGGTATGCCGTCAGCGATCAAGTTGTGGGCGGTTTTTTCTGGATTAATCGTCTCCGCCAGCGTCGGTGTATTTTTTGGAGTTTATCCCGCGCGGAAGGCGGCGCGCCTGGATCCCATCGCCGCATTAAGATTTGAAATGTGATGGAACGAATGTTGCCTTACGCAAAACCTGAACTTTCATGATGCGCAAACGCGATTACGGCGAAATTCTCAGCATGGCGATGAATACCATCCGCGGCAACAAGCTGCGCTCATCGCTGACAGTGCTGGGCATTGTCATCGGCGTCGCCGTGGTCATCGCGATTTCCTCCATTGTGAGCGGCCTGAATGACAATGTCTCGCAAGTCATCAGCAGCCTGGGATCCAATATTATTTTTGCGTATCATATCGAACCATTTACCTTCTCCCGGCCCACGCAGGAGATGCGTACCCGCAAAGAACTCACCTACGAAGATGCCGAGGCCATGAAAGACCTGCCTCACGTGCAGGCTGTATCCGCCGGCATTCGCTACTTCTTGCCGCAGTTGGGGGTGGGAACTTTCGCCGCGAAATATAAGGGCCGCAAAGCGAAGAACACAATCCTCGAGGGCGACGCCGCCACGTGGAAGGACGTTTACGATCTGCAGGTCGCGTCTGGCCGCTGGTTTAGCCAGGTTGATGACGAACGCCGCGCCCCGGTGATTGTCATAGGCTCTGATACTGCCGAAGAACTCTTTCCCGGGGAGAGCCCTTTAAATAAAGAGATCAATGTCGAAGGCCGGCTCTTTACCATTGTCGGTGTAATGTCACAGCGCAAGGCAGTTTTTGGCGGAGGCAAAAATCCTGACGACAATATCATCATTTTTCCGCTAAGCACATTTCGTACCTTGCATCCTGAACTGAAAGACGTCTGGATCAGCATCAAGGCTAAATCGCACGCCGCCATGCCCCAGGCAATTGATGAAGTCCGCGAACTGCTGCGGCGTCGCCGCAAAGTTGCCCCCGAAAAACCCGACAACTTTGCAGTCTTCACCCAGGACTCTCTTTCCGATATCTGGAACCAGATCACCGGAATGGTTTTTATTTTCATGTTCGCGGTCTCCAGTGTGGGATTGATCGTGGGTGGCGTAGGCGTCATGAACATCATGCTGGTTTCAGTGACCGAGCGGACGCGCGAGATTGGAGTGCGCAAGGCCGTCGGCGCGCGCAAGCGCGACATCCTCCTTCAATTCACGCTGGAGGCCATGGCGCTCACGGCGGCAGGCGGAATTATCGGCGTGCTCACAGGCGCCGCCATCACCTGGATCATCCCCGCAATATGGAGTTCACTACCTGCCAGGATGTCTCTGTTCTGGGGTGTTTTCGGGCTGGTCGCTGCGGCAGTCGAAGGACTCTTCTTCGGCATCTATCCAGCATGGAAGGCAGCGAATCTCGATCCCATCGAGTCGCTGCGCTACGAGTAAATTTCCAACCCTGTCATTCTGAGCAGCCTCATCGCGAAGAATGTTGTGTATTGTCATTCTGAGCGAAGCGAAGAATCCCTATAGCCGATAAGAATTGTAAATAGTGAGATTTCACTCCGCGAAAAGCCAAACATAGCTCCACTATGCCGCTGCAACAGCCCTTGAGCGGGTGTATCGCCAAGAGTCCCTCAAACCGCCAGAACCTTTCAACAGAGAGCCATCAACAGAGAGCCATCCCTCAAATCGCTTCGGGAAGGGCACGGCTTCAGCCGTGCCAACCAGCCCCCACAAACAGCGGGCTTTAGCCCCCGAGGAAATTACTCCGCAGCGACCACAGGCGTGGAATTATCCACCTTAATCGTATTTCCTGGATGCAAAGTTCGTAGGACTTTGTAAGGACCAATAACGATCTCGTCCCCTTCTTTCAGTCCGCTCAAAACCTCAGTGTCATTCGTGCCGCTAATGCCCGTCTTCACGGGCACGAATTCCACCTTGCGGTTTCGCACCACAAACACTCCCTGGATCTCAGTCTTCGCGTTGCTCTTCGCATCCTGTGCGGGCGCCGCAGCCTGAACCGCACCTTTGGAATTCACCGGCTGTAACTCGGAAGGCTTGCGCACCGTTACCGCCTGAATGGGGATTGCGAGCGCGTTGCTTCGCGAGGCGGTTGTGACTTTGGCAGTAGCCGAAAGTCCAGGCCGTAAATTTTCCGGCGGATTCTGCAGGGTGACGACTACTTTGAATTCCTTCGCCTCATCGCTGGCGGTCGTTTGCTGCGAAGTGGCCACGCCGGTGGAGCGCACGATTGCGTTGTCGCCAATTTCAGTGACTACGGCCTTGAACGTCTTGTCCGGAATGGCGTCAATGCTTACCTCCGCCGGCTGGCCCAACTGCAAACCCACAATGTCGGTCTCATCCATTTCCACTTCCGCCGTGATGATGGACATGTCGGCAATGCTCATCAGCGTGCTGCCCGGCGAATTCTGGATTCCGATCACCACGGTCTCGCCTTCTCGCACCGGCAAGCTGGTTACCACGCCATCAAACGGCGCCACGTATCGCGTCTTCTGAAGGACGTCCGCGAACCGTGCTAAATCAGCTTCGTTCTGTGTAATGTGCCGCCCAGCCGATTCCCGCTGCGCTTTGGCTTGCGCAAGGGTCGCCTGCGCCTGCGCCAAGCCTGCTTGCGCTGTTTGCCAAGCTGCCTTTTGCGTGTCGTAATCGGATTTCGGAATCAGCCCAGCTTTATAAAGTTCCTGGCTCCGCTCCCAGTCGAGTTGCGCCTTTTCCGCATCTGACTTCGCCTTGTTCAGGCTGGCCATGGAGGTATTGGTCGCCGCTTCCGACGCGATCGCGTCGCTCTGGGACGCTTGCAAAGACGCTTGCGCCCCATTCACATCCGCGGCCGATTGCACGCTCTCCAGTTGCGCCAACAACTGGCCCTTCTTGACCTTGTCGCCTTCTTTTACGTACAGCTTGACGATCCGGCCAAAGGCGTTAGCGTCGATGTTGACGTAGGTCTTCGGTTTGATCTCACCCGAGGCGCTCACCACCGACGAAAGGTCCATGCGCTGCGCTTTGCTGGTTTGCACGGTGGCCACGTTCTTATTACTCTGGCTCATGGAAACGCCGATGATGATCAGCATTACCACCGCCGCGCCCACACCAATTAGAATTTTTCGCGTAGTAGTCATCGCGCTTCCATCCCTGGAAATGTCCTCCTAAAACTTAACTTTGGGGTGAACCTATAGTTTACTAGCCAACGACCTTTTCGCGCTTAGAAATTTAGGGTTTTGGGGACGTTTGCGCTGTGTCGTCCGATTTATGGGGCGATTAGCGAACCTCTCGCGTAAATCGCTTGGCGGCTGCCAGGGCTTTTTCATTTGGGTCGGAAGGATTGAGAATCGCTTCCACGAACACTTTTCTGGAACGCTCGGCGAGAATCAAAACCGCGCTTCGCTTTTCCTCGTTCAATCGGTTTCTTTTTGCTTCCGTAAGTACTTGCGCCATGCTTTTCGTCCTTATAATCAGCTGCAAACATCATAAGCGATCAACGAGTCTTTACAAATCTTTACTCTCCCGCTCACAACCCTTCCTGCATAATCACGTTCCGACACAAGATGGGGAGCATCATGCATAAGACGCAAAGGCCTATCGTTCGCGCGGCTTTAATTGCCAGCCTAATCGCACTAGGGATCTCAACCGCCACGGCTCAGTCCGCTCCAAATTCCAGCAGCCCAAGCGCTTCGTCCTCTCGGCCTACGTCCCAACCTGCACCCGCCAATGCCCCCGCGCCCGATAAGCCCGCCGACGTTTCCGTCAAAGTAAATGTCGTCAACGCGCTGGCCACGGTGCGCGACAAGCACGGCGCGCTGGTCAAAAATCTCACCAAGGACGATTTCATCCTTACCGATAACGGCTCACCGCAAACCATTCATTATTTTTCGCAGGAAAGCAATCTGCCGCTTACTCTTGGCCTTCTTGTGGACACAAGCCTGAGCCAGCGCAACGTGCTCGATGACGAGCGTACCGCCAGCTACAAATTTCTCGACCAGATGCTAAAGCAGGAAAAAGACGTCGCCTTCCTCATCCACTTCGATCGTGAAGTTGAGCTTTTGCAGGACGTGACCTCATCGCGCCCCAAGCTGGAAGACGCGCTGCACTCGCTACAGATCGCGCAGTCGAATCCTAATTCCAATCCGAACGACGATCCCAGTGACGACAGCGGCGGCAATTCTCCTCAGCAACCGGGCCAAGGCCGCCAGCGCATGCACCGAGGCGGCACCGAACTTTACGATGCCATCTATCTCGCCTCCAATGAATTGATGAGCAAGCAGCAGGGACGCAAGGCGCTCATCGTGCTTACCGACGGCGAGGACCGCGGCAGCAAGGAAACACTGCTAAGCGCCATTGAGGCCGCGCAGCGCGCCGATACCGTTATCTACTCAATTTATTTCAAGGACAAAGACGAGGATTTCGACCGCGGCGGCGGAGGCTATGGACATCGCCACATCGGGATGGGCGGAGGCTACCCGGGCGGAGGATATCCAGGTGGCGGATACCCCGGCGGTGGCGGAGGACGATACCCCGGCGGCGGTGGAGGGCCGCGGCAACGCGAAGCTCGCGTGGACGGAAAGAAAATTCTGGAACAGATTTCCAAAGAGACGGGCGGACGCCTCTTTGAAGTCTCCAAAAAAGACACCGTCGAACAGATTTACAGCCAAGTTGAGGACGATTTGCGAAATCAATACGACCTGGGATTCACTCCCACCGAGCAGGCTGGCGCCGCCGGTTATCACAAAATCCAACTCACCACAAAAAAGAAAGACCTGACCGTGCAAACCAGAGACGGCTATTACGCAGACCGCTAAACATTCCTGTCATTTCGAGCGAAACAAAAAGGCATGAACATGCCTTTTTGTGAAGTCGAGAAACCTTGCGGTAAAGTTCTGAGGAATTGTTAACGCTTTAAAAATCACGCTGGGAAAATTTCAAACGCCGGATATTTCGGGGCCAACTCCACAAATGCCGACACCGGCGCTCCAGTTTTTACCGGAAAGAACTTTTGCACCGCGCCCTTGTAGCTATCCAAATACATCTTCAGCACCTCCGGCTTTTCTCCGTCGGCCAGCGGACGCACCCGATACCTCTTCCGCCTACGACCCCGCTTCAGCGTAATCTCCCCGGCAGCTTCCGCATTGCGCGCCCATTGCGTTTGTCCCCGCGGAGCCACCAGGAATTTTTTTCCGCCGAGTTCCAGCAGGCTCACGGGAGTCGAAAAAAGTTTCCCGCTTTTCCGTCCGCGGACTTCCAGCAGGTAGCTATAGGAAAATCCAATGCCCATCCCGACGAAAAATCCATAAGCGCGATTGAATGCCCGCTCCATGGCGTTAGCTTCGCGAAAGTTTTCTTTTTCGGGGCTCATGCGGAATTCGATGTCTATTAAATATTTTCGATTGCAAAAATTACCGGCGGCACTTTTGCCGCTCGCTCTCTAATACACTAACATCACCAATGCCCATGCTTTCCCGCCGCTGGTTCGACGACCCGCTCATTCTTCTGGCCCTCGTCGTTTGCCTGGGCACCTTCGTCGCGCAATCCGGAGAACTTGGCTCTGCCGATACCATGCACCGCCTGCAGACCGCGCATTCTTTCTGGACTTCAGAGCCGTCGGTCTTTCCCCAGGAATATCCCGAGTTCGGCGTCCACGGCCGCGGCGGAAAACTTTACGACTGGTACGGCATCGGCCAGCCTCTGCTCCTGCTTCCCTCTGACATCGTCGGAACAGGGATCTCGCGCCTCCCAATATTTTCCGAATATGGAGACACCGACCCCACGGTACGCAATATTTTCGTCACCTATACGACGAACATTCTCATTTCGTTGCTTACCGCGCTAATTTGTTTTCGTTTTCTCCGCCAGTTGGAGTTCACCTCGCGCGAATCCATCGCTGGCGCTCTGGCTCTGATTTTCTGCACCACGCATCTCCACTACTCGCAGAACATGATGGAAAACAACTACATCATGCTGCTTGTGCTGATCGGATTTTCGTATCAATACGAATGGCTGCGGGAAGGGAATCGCCGCGCCTTGCTCATCGGTTCCGCCGCCTTCGGTCTGAACATGCTCACGCGCCTCACCACCGGTTTGGATATTTTCATCGGAGGCGTCTTCCTATTGTTGGTCCTGTGCTTCGAACATAGCAGCGCCCGAAATATGTGGGACCGCTTCCTTGCTTACGCGAGAGTCGCTATGCCGGTGTACGCGTTCTTCTTTCTGCTCGACCGCTTGTACCAGTTCCACCGCTTCGGAACAATCTTCAACACCTACGTCCATTACTTCACCATCGAGCACCGCCTGCAAGACCCAACCTTGCCCGCGAAGTATCCCTGGGAAACGCCCTTCCACGTCGGATTTCTCGGCCCACTCATCACGCCGGAAAAATCCATCTTCCTCTTCGATCCGCTCATCATCCTCGCCATCGTTCTCGCCGTTTGGCTATGGAAGCGCCTGCGACCGGAAGTGAAAGCGTACGTCGCCGCATCTTTTCTGCTGCTCCTCGGATACATTTGCCTCTACGCCCGCTACACCGTTTGGAGCGGTGACTTCGCCTGGGGAGACCGCTACGTTTCCACCGCCGCCGAAATGGCAGCCTTTATTTCCGTTCCCCTGCTGCTTCGTTTCCGCAAAGAACTCGGCAAAGTTGTTTGGATGGCAGGCGTGGCGCTCATCGCCACCAGCGCCGTCATTCAAGTCGCATCGCTGGCATTCTGGCTGTCGCTGGAAATCTATCAACTGGAAACCCTCGGTCATCCAACGTTCGTCGTTTTCCTGCGCTTCAAAAACATCGTTGCCTTCGCGCTGGGGAAAATGAACGCCTGGGGTTTAAACAATGAGGCAATGACTCAGGACCCCTGGGACTACGTCCACATCACCACCTGGAATTTTCTACCGTTTCTTTTACGAAGAGTCGGCGAAGCGCCGGCTTGGGTGGTGAAAATTGTTTCTCTGGTTTGGGGATTTACTCTGGCGGCCTTCGCGTGGGCAGTTGCACAACTCGCGCGGGTCCTATCGAGACAAACTCACCTGGAAAATTAGCGGACAAGGCCTCAACATTCATCTAGCTCGTTCGTGTAGCGCAGCGCTCTCTAGCGCTACTTTAAACCTGAGGGAAGCGAAACTCCGCTAACTCTCCACAGCCTTTGCCTTCTTCTTCCTCGCGGTGGTTTTTTGGGGAGCTCGTTTTTTTGTCGCGGAAGCAGAAGCTTTCTTCTTGTTCGCCGCCGACTTCCTGCCTGCTTTCATTGTCATTCCGGCGGCTTGCGCTGCCACTTCAGTAAGTTCAGCCGTTTTGTTAACGATCAAACCAGCCGTAGTTCCCACAGTCCGCGCAATAGTTGTCAGCAGACTGCTCGTGATTGTAGGCGCATTTTTTTTGGCCATGCTCATACTCCGGATCTATGAAGAATTGCCGCTACAGCACCTGAGGATCGGAGCAGTGTAGCACGGCCCCGCAACTGCAAGCTGTCGTTTTATTTCAACAAATCGGAAGTTCATTCGTCACAAACAAGGCGGAGTGAGATCGCTATACTGCGAATTCGGGCCAAACTTGAGGTCACAAATTGTGACCTCAAGTTGAAGGTTTGAATATTGAGACTTGAAGTCGCGTTTTGCGACCTCAAGCTGTGATTGCTATGAATAAAAAAGCTATTGCTCTCATCAAACAAACTGAATCAAAAATACAGCTGATCCGCGGCCAAAAAGTCATTTTAGATACGGATTTAGCGACGCTTTATGGGGTGGATGTTAAGCGCCTGAATCAGCAAGTGAATCGTAATTCGGATCGATTCCCGGCCGATTTTCTCTTCAGGCTTTCACCGACTGAGTACAAAAACTTGAGGTTGCAATTTGCAACCTCAAGTTCCACCTACGGTGGCCGCCGCTATCTTCCCTACGCCTTCACCGAGCACGGAGCGATCATGGCCGCCACCGTCCTGAACTCCGAACGCGCCGTGGAAATGAGCATCTTCGTCGTCCGCGCCTTCGTCCGCATGCGCGAAGCTTTGTCGTCGAACCAGAAAATTGTCGCAAAACTAGGCGAACTCGAGCACCGCCTCGAAACCCACGACTCCGATATCCAGCAACTCATCGAAGCCATTCGCGAGTTAATGACACCGCCCGAACCCAATCGCCGCAAGATCGGATTTACGCTTCCCGCTGCGACAGCGAAAACTCGCGGTAAAAAGAAATAAAAACACATTCTCCCGGCGGTGACGGCAAAAGACGGAAAGGCGGCAAGGCTCACGTGGGGACGGGTGCCTTGCCCGTCAGCCGAGCGAAGCTCCGCTCGTATTTGCCTTACATAGTTTGTCTTGCATAACTAAACTAAACCGTTTAGTATGCATAAATCCAAGCAACAGCGGAGGCTATTGCATGAGTGCCATCCGGGTCGAAAACCTTGAAAAAACTTTCGGCGACTTGACCGCCGTCAATAAAATTTCCTTCCAGGTTGAGAAAGGCGAAATCTTCGCCTTCCTCGGCCCCAACGGAGCAGGGAAGACTACCACCATCAAAATGTTGACCACGCTGCTGAACCCCACCAGCGGCAAAATTGAACTCGATGGCCTTGATCCCACTGTGCACCGCAATGAAGCGCGGCAGCGCTTTGGCATTGTCTTTCAGGATCCCAGCCTTGACGCAGAGCAGACTGCTTACGAAAACATGGAACTGCACGGCATCCTGTACAAAGTCCCGCACAAGCTGCGTGTGCAACGCACCGAAGAGTTGCTCAAGCTGTTCGAACTCTGGGAGCGCCGCAACGATTATGTAAAGACGTTCTCAGGAGGCATGAAGCGCCGCCTGGAGATTGCCCGCGGCTTTCTGCATACCCCTAAAATCCTTTTCCTCGACGAACCCACGCTGGGCCTCGATCCACAAACTCGAAACCAGCTCTGGACCCATGTGAAAAGTGTGAATGAAAGCGAAAATACAACCGTGTTCCTCACCACTCATTACATGGATGAGGCCGACCGAGTGGCGCACCGCATCGCCATCATTGACCACGGCGCGATTGTGGCCATGGGCACTCCGCAGGAACTGAAACAGCAAACCAACAGCGAATCGCTGGAACAGGCGTTTCTTGCGCTTACTGGATCTTCGATACGCGACGAGAGCGCGACCTCTAAAGATCAGATGCGCCAGGTCGCACAGATGTGGAGGAGAGGCCGATGAAGAGGGAGATAAAACGATGAGTGCAATTTATATTCTCTGGCTGCGTGAGTTGAAGCGTTATGTGCGCTCACGCGCTCAAATCGTGGCGTCACTTGGCCAGCCGTTGCTCTATCTGCTTGCGCTTGGCTTCGGACTGGGGCCCGTTTTTCAAAAGGCAGGACAAGGCAGCTACTTTCAGTTTGTAGCGCCCGGGGTTGTCAGCATGACGATTCTCTTCTCGTCTGTTTTTTCCGGCATTGCCATGCTATGGGACCGCCAGTTCGGTTTCCTCAAGGAAACTTTGGTGGCGCCGGTGCCGCGCATTCAAATCATGATTGGCCGAACCATCGGAGGCGCAACAGTCGCCGTCATTCAGGGTCTGCTGGTGTTCGTGGTCAGCCTCATCGCCGGTTTTCGTCCCCACCATTGGCTTGGCTTCTTCCCGGCACTGCTCTTCATGATGCTCATTGCCATCGTCTTCGCCGCATTAGGTACGGCGTTCGGCTCCATCGTGCAGGACATGCAGGGCTTTCAACTCATTATGAATTTCATGGTGCTGCCGATTTTCTTTCTGTCCGGCGCGCTGTTTCCCCTGGAAAATCTGCCGAAAGCGTTGGTCATTATTACGCGCATTGATCCGCTCACTTATGGCGTGGATGCCATGCGAGGCGCGCTCATCTCCAACATCCAATTCGGATTTGGCGTGGATACGATTGTGCTCTGCCTCATCGGTACCGCATTTCTTACCGCGGGCGCATATTTATTTTCGCGGATCCAGTTGTAGCTATGGCCAGGACAAGAAGCGTTAAAGCCCACGGTAAGGTTCTCGATGCTGCCATCGAATTGTTCGTCGAGGGCGGCATTGACGCCACCAGCATGGACGCCATCGCCGGCCGCTCCGGCGTCAGCAAAGCCACCATCTACAAGCACTGGGCCGACAAAGACGCGCTCGCGCTCGAAGCCCTTTCGCACCTCTTCGGATTTTACGAAGAGGCTCCCAGGTTTGAGTCCGGCGACCTTCAGCAGGACTTTGTGGACGCGCTTACTTACCAACCAGCCGTTGCGAAGCAGGAATTGAAGATGCAGATGATGCCCCACGTGATGGGCTATGCCGCGCGCAACCGAAAATTTGGCGATCAGTGGCGCTCGCGCATGATCGACCCCCCACAGACGCGGCTTAAAAACCTGATTAAGCGCGGTATGAAGCAGCGGGAGTTGGTCAGCAACATTGATTTGACCATCGGCATTGCCCTGCTGATGGGCCCCGCATTCTATTGGTATATTGTCATCGGCAAAAAGAACTCCCTGGCGGCCCTGCCTCGCAGCATGGCCGCAGAAGTTGTGCGGGCTTTCTTCAGGGCCTATAGCCGCACCAGGTGATTTAGGTTTTTCCCCTCATTCGAGCCTGAATTGTCGAATCGAATCGTTACTAAAGGCCTTGCTGAATGCGGCTTTTGCCTGTGTACCATTCGCATCTGGAGCGCCCACCCTGCTCCCACTAGACTCTTGCGAATCGCATACATGGACTTCTCCTTCTCCAACTTTTAGTAACCACGCCATGATGGTGCGATCGTTGTGAATAAAGATCAGGGTTGCTAAAGGTCAGGCTTGCTAAAAGGACACAGGGTCTATGCACAACTGGGTCAACTCACACGGCATACTGATTTCCAGCGTTCTAGGCTTCATCCCAATAGCCGCGACTGTAATCAGCTGCCTTCTCAGCGTGGTACTGGCGCGGGCGACCCTGCGCTACGCCGAGGCGGCCGACAAGGGGCTGGCCCTGGCCCGCGATGAGTTTGAGCGGGAGTGGTCGCCGGAACTGCATCTGAAACTCGAGCGAGTTTCCGCCACTGAGGCGCGGATCGTCGTTACCAACCTCGCGAAAATATCGGTGTTACTGCAAATGATGCAGCTGCGAAAAATTTCTCATGCAGTGCCGTTTGAGCGGACTTTTTTGAACGATCCACTGGTTGGCGGGATGACGTGGGCGCAGGACGTTGGCAAGCGGCTGATCACTTGCACCGGGCAGGACTATGAAGGGCTAGTGGCTGCGTCCATGAATTTCTATTGTTCAGGACGCATGTTCCGCACAGACTGGTTTCGTTTTTATATCCAGGTGCGCAACGGGCACATCATTCGCATGGGCCCAACCAATACGCCGGCGCGTCGGGTGCGAGTGCTTGAGAATTACAAAGGCCCCGAGCGTCGCAAGCGCCAGCATGCGCAGGACATCACCAAGGACGTGCTGGGAATCAAGCGCGAGGAAGTGCCGGTATAGTTTCGCAGCCTCCCCCAGGCCCCTCTTTCCATTTTAAGGATTTCCACAGATGTTCCACGTGGAACATAATGTACATACAGAAATGAATGGTTTAATTTGTATGATGTATGCGCCAGTCAGTAAGATAGCTAATGTATGTACGTTTCAATGGATAGGGCAATCTCGAATATGGCGGCGATCTGCGCGTTTGTGCATGACCCGGGGCTGACGTTAAAGAGGAGTGCCAGCTTTATCAGGTGAGGCCGACCATCGGCTTTTTGTTTGTCATCAAATCTCGTGTCCCTCGCGTCGCTACTCCTTTGTGGCGCTCTTCGCATCCGGTCTTGCGGACAGTTGCTTGTAAAGCGCCGGATCGTAATCATCCAGGCCAACGATGCCGTGCAGGTGGTTGGCCGAGACCCACGGCAGCCAGAAGCGGTGTGATCCAACGCCGCGGCCAAATGGGCCGGGGCCAAGACGGAAGTTCTCCTGCTGCCAGCCGATGCCCTTCATGTCATACTGCCGGCCAGGCAGAGCGACCATAGACTTGGTGTCCATGAGCAGCACGCGCGCGACGGCAAGATAGTGCGGGTCATGCGTGTCATTGTAGAGGCGCGCGTAGGACGGCACTGCCCAGTCCAGATATTCGTCCACGCTGCCGGTATTCGCGGCGGTGATGTCTTGCAAGCCAACGGTCGGCACACCTTTTTTCCAGTGCAGTTGTGCATTATCGGCGTCGGCGGGCATCGGTAAATTCCAGATCCAGATCCAGCTCTCGGCGAAGTTACCAGCCGCTTTTGCGCGCTCAAGCCATTTTGGATTTTTGGTGGCGTCGTAGAGGCTCAGGTAAGCCTCCAGGCTTAACATGCCAGCCTCTTTGTCGGTGATGTTAGGGTTATCGCTGGCGCCGCCGATGAAGAGGCCGCGTGTGCCCCATGTGGACCAGACGTACTCTGCCGCGCGCAATGCGGATGCCTGATACTTTTGATCGCCGGTAATCTGTGTCATGAGCACGAACAGAGGCACAACGTTGTAGCTGCCGGTGCCGGTGGGCTCCATAACCTCACTTGTGCCCGGCTTCCAGCGGCGTGGAAAAGATCCATCGGGCCGCTGCTGCTCCACCAACCAGTCAGAGTATGACTTGACCCACGCCAACCAATCCGGGTGCGGACGGCCCAGCGCCAACTCGCGCTGGTAGGCGTGCATGAGCGTAGTCATATCTTCGGTAGCATTGCGCAGCCAGGGCGCGACCCAAATGTGGTCCCATGGCTTGCCAGTGGAGAGATCGTAGCCCGTCCCTTCCAGCGGAATGGAATGCAGCGCCTGGATCATGGAAGAGATGATGGCGAGCCCGGTTTCACGCATCTTCTGGCCGCGCTCGGTGTGGTCGCGGTCCCCCTCCTGCAGCAGCTGGTCGGCGCATTCGAGGTTTTTGCCGACAAATCCCATTGCAATCATGGTCCAGTTCCACTGTTTCTGGTCCGCTACGGTCGAGAGTACAAAGGGAATGCCGGTGCGGCCATCGATAGTTGCAGCCTGCGCTTCCAGATGATCGAGCAGCACGCGGCGGACAAGATTCACATCGAGGTCAAGGGTGGGCGGTTTCAGCGTGTCCCAGGCCCAGCGCCACGCGTCGCGCGTTATGTCGCGGAACGATTCGTTCTGTCCGAAGCGGAAGCGGATTTCATAGCTGTCGGTAAAGCCATCGGTCATGGGGTGGTAGCGGCGTATCCAGCGCATCTTCGGCGGAATGGCGGAAGTTGCCGGAGGAGCTGGAGTGACGGAGGCGAGTGTGGCCGCAGTGACGGGGGCGGCGCCAGCCGGACGGCCGCCGCCGAAATCTGTGGTGGTGCTGGGATAGCGAAAGCCGAAGTGGACAGCGCCGTCTTCGGCCTGCCACGCGCCCATGGATCCGAATTGTATGCGAGCATCGGTCATCACCAGGTTGGTGAGTTTCGACTCTTCTTCGGTTGTGCCGCCGCGTGGATGCGGATCGAGCATCGCGATGGAGGCGCCATTTTCAAACGAGAGCGCAAATAGTGGCGCGGCAAGGATGTCTTCACGCATCACAAGCCGGCGCGCGGCGTAGTTTAGCGTTCCGCCCGGTGAGCGATCGCCATCGTATGTTGGATCAGCGTAGATCGCGCCGGGCGCCATGAAGTTTATGTCCGGCCAGCCGACGGCGCCATCGAGAGAAAAGTCGAGCACCGAACCAAAGCCACCGGGAGCGTTGCCCCGTACCGTGACCTCGCGGCGCACGGACAGTATGCCTTTGCTCAGGCTCCAAAAGTCATGCACGTGAAAGATGACACCGTCGGCCGAAGGCACATCGGCAACAGCGTCCATCCCCGTCGCGGTGCGCCGGACGCTTTTGTACCCAGCGGAGAGTTCGCGGATATCATCGTCGGCGCGATAGATCTCGATGGCTGCGGGCTGCGCCTGCATCATGCGCGGTGCAGATCCGCCAGTGATCTGAATGCCCCATTCGCCAGAAGTTGCGCGGGTGAACGATATCTCTGCCCCTGTGGGTGTTCGACCAAGGGGCATCTGCTGGCCAGCAGCAAAGAGAGCTGTTCCGACTAACATTATTGTCGCGGCAAAAATATACCGCCGGAATGCAGTCAAAATTACATGCGCTTTCATTTCACCTGCTTCAGTACTTCAAAAAAGGAAATAGCCCGTCCATAGCACTATACCTCCAGGCATGGGCTCTTCTTCATCAGAGGGCGAACCGACGTCTGACAAGTACGAAAAATAAGGATGGAACACCCCCAGATGCGCTGTGCTGATTCCGAGACGACGCTAAGAAAACCATCTATTCGGCTGTAACGCTGTGCTCAAATTTCTCACTATCCCATGAGGTGAGAAATGATTGTTGATCGAGCGTGGGCGGAACGGAATCTTGGGTTCGATCCAATTAAGACGCCTGCTCCGGCTCAGACCTTTGCGGTGAAGAAGGCCGCGAAGCCGTCGGCGGGTGTCGAAGATTTCCAGCGCGAAATTATTGACTTTGATTCGGAGGCGACGGAAGGGCGCGAGTTTCTTGCCTTTACGACTGCTACCGGGCTCTCGCGCTTCTCAGAAATTCCATGGCCAGCCGGGCTTGCGCCGGCGACGGATGCGAAAGTTCGCACTGGCACTGGCGGCCGGCTTCCTGCTGCGGATGTGCTGGTGGTCACATGGACGGTGGATGAAGGGCATGCGCTGAGCCGCGTGCTGACACCGGGCAAAGATTCGCACAACGATTACAAGTCTTACACGCGCAACTATGCGGCGATCTCGAGCAAGATGCGGGCAGGGTGCCCGGCGATCGAGGCCAAACGGCTGGGCGCGTACTGGACGGCTACTATCGGCGGGAAGAAGGTGGTGGTGTTCAAGTCCGACTCGCACATGTCGCAGGACGGGCCGAAGCTCCCGAACCTGGATGTTTGGAAGCAGATCATAGAAGACACGAAGCCGAAACTTGTGCTCACGACTGGCACGGCGGGAGGCATTGGCACGGAGTTTGAAGTTGGTGATGTGGTGGTGAGCCAGATCGTGCGCTTCGATTGCACATCGAAATTCAAGAATGAGCCGTTTCACAGCGCGCACTACGGGAGCAAAGCGCCTGACACGAAATATTTTGCCAGGGCGAAAGACCTTTTTTCAGCCAATTCCGCGCAGCTTCCAAAGGACAACACGCGTCCGCCGAAAATTGCGGTGGTGCCGGGGAATGGATTGAGCCACTGCGTGATGACCACGGATTTTTTCGGCTTCGACACGTCAGACGATCACTATAAATTGCAGGGACTTGCGGATGTTTCAGAAATGGGAGATGCCGTGCTGGGGCTGGCCAGCAGCCAGATGCAGGACGCGCCGCCGTGGCTGGCGGTGCGGAATGTGTCGGACCCGCAGATCAAAGCGGAAGGAACTTTGAAAGAGCAGGCGCAGCTTGCCGCGCAAATCTATAAGGGATTTGGACGGTGGAGTTCGGTTTGCAGCGCGATTGTGTGTTGGGCGCTGATCGCGGCGGAGAAGTGAGAGTACGACATTTGGTTTGGTTCATAGTCTCGCCGGAAAAGCTGTCGGCCGTTTGCCTCCCACCCTTTCGCAAAAAGCGCGAAAAGGGTGGGGCACCCTCGGTTGAGATGGTGCTAGCGGCAAGAGGAAGACGGGCCAGGCCAACCGCCTATGCCACCCGCCCGCGAAACGAGAAAATACAGGACCAGCCTGCCTAATCAATCTCCTCGTGCAAAGGCAAATTCCTAGACGAATCGCCGACGCTTACTGTTCGCTTGCCGCTTGGCGTCATCCATTTTTGATCGGTGGTGGACCAGTATTGCAATTGGCGCTCGGGCACGTGAAGCGTGACTGATTTTGTCTCGCCCGCTTTCACTGGCACGCGGTCAAAGGCAACCAAAGCTCTGACGGGAAATTGCACGCCGTTGGGAATGTTGGCTGGCTCGCCGAGATACACTTGCGGAATGTCATCGGAATCCATGTTGCCTGTATTTTTGATTTGTACGGTAACGTCCAATCCGCCGCTGGAGGACTTTGCCACCTTGAGCCCTGAGTACTCGAAAGTTGTATAGCTGAGTCCGTGACCAAACGGGAATAGCGGCTCAATGTTTTCTTTGTCGAACCAGCGATAGCCTACGTTCACGCCTTCGCTGTATGTCGTTTTACCGTTCACGCCTTTCTCGCTTCGCTCCGGGTGTTGCGGATCGGTGGCGGCATAGTCCGTGAGCTTCTTGCCCCAGGTCACTGGCAGACGGCCCGCCGGACTTACCTTGCCAAGCAGAATGTTGGCCGTGGACCAGCCGCCTTCGTCGCCGGGCCACCACATTTCAAGCACGGCTTTTACTTTATTCACCCAAGGAAGAGCAACGGGCTGGCTGGTGTTCAGCACTACGATTGTGTTGGGGTTCACTGCGGCGATGTCTTCAACGAGCTTGTCCTGGTCGCCGGGCAAACCGAATACAGGTTGAAGGCGCGTCCATACGAATACTACGGCGGTTTTGGCATTCTTGGCCGCGGCAATGGCTGCATCGTGGTCGGACTGACGCTGTTCAGGCGTGTACCAGTTCAACCGAACCTGCACCGGCGAAGCCGAAGTATCCGGAGTGGTTTTGATTTCAATCTTGTGCGGGCCTGCGGTCAGCTCGACGGAGCGGCGAAGATTGTCCAGACCGTCGGGGGTGGGCAAGACGTTGTCCTGATTGGCTTGCAGAATGTCGCCATGGACTCCGCCCTGGAATGCGCCTGTCCTGGCCAACGGCTTTCCGTCAATCGCAATGGTAGCGTTGGTTCCCATGGCCTGGAGGTATATCCAGTAATTTCCGGCATGGGGTGGCGTGAGGGTGCCAATCCAGGTCAACGTCGAGTTGGGAGGCAACGCGTTTCCATTCTTTTTCGTGAAGTTGAGTTGCGCATCCGTTTGTTGCGCGGCTCCGCCGGTGCGCAGAAGTCCTGGCTTGCCGTCGTGGCCGAGCGCGGTAGCGGGGATTGGCGCGCCGTTCATGTTGTCGGCGACAGCGAGCTGAATGTTGGAGTTCCCTGAAATCTTTTCCATCGCGGTTAGCGGGCCTACCTGCCGCGAGGGCAATCCCACCGAGCGTTCACCGTTGATGCCGATCGCATCCACTTGCGCCGCGGTTGGGCCAATAAGAACTACGGAGTTGAGTTCATTGGATTTCAGCGGCAACGCGTGGTCTTCGTTCTTCAAGAGCACGGCCGCGTCTTCGCCCGTCTTCTCGATGATCTTTGCGTTCGCCTGGACAGGTTGCGGAGTGACGTTGTGTTGCTGTTGGCCGTCCATGTAGCCGAAGTGAACGATCTCGTAGAGAACGCGTCCGGCGGCGCGAGTAATTGTCGCTTCGCTTACGGTACCGTCCTTCAGCGCCTCTTGCATTTTTTCGGGATTGAGCTTCTTACCAAAGTCGCCGGCACTAAAGCGGGCGGGAGCAGGCTCTTCGGGAATGTGTCCTCCGAACATGGCCATGATGTCGCCCAGAGCGTTCGGTGGCGGAGGGGGCGGCACCGGCTTGAGATCAAAAAATGAGGGAAGTACAAAGCTGCCGAGTTTTACTTCGCCGGGCATTTCCATATCAAGGCCGGCGTTGATGAAGTTCACCGCGTGCACTGCGCCCCAGTCAGAAGTGACGAAGCCTTTGAACCCGATCTGGTCGCGCAGAATGGTGGTAAGGGTGTCTTTGTTCCCGCAAGCAAATGTGCCGTTCACGCGGTTGTAAGAGCACATGATGGAAGACACGCCCGCCTTGACTGCGGCATCGAAGGGCGCGACGTAAACCTCATGGAGCGTTTGATCATCCACAAAAATGTTGCCGCTGTTCGAGTCGTAAGCGACATAGTGCTTTACCTGTGCCATCACATGCTGCGATTGGATCCCCTTGATTTCCGCCACGCCCATCATGCTCGTGAGGTACGGATCTTCGCCAAAGGTGTTGTAACCGCGCCCAAACTCCAGATCGCGGTCAATGTTGACGAACGGTTGCAGGGAGACGTCAATCCCATTCGCACGGTCTTCGCGACCAATCACAACACCGTTGTCCAGGGCATCCTTTGCGCTGAACGTGGCCGCCACGGCCATGGTCGCGGATTCGGCTTCAGAGGGAACTCGCGTGAGGACGCCCGGAGGCCCATCGGCAAAGCGCAGCCCGGGAATTCCCAAGCGTGGGACACCCGCGAGATATCCCGCCTGTCCCTGATAAACCTTTGGGTCCTCTTGCGTGCCGTGAATGAGCGCGAGCTTTTCCTGCAGCGTCATCTCGCTCAGGAGTTTGTCCACGCGCGCATCGCCGGTGACGACCGGAGGCGCGGGTTTATCAGCAGCGAATGCGAAAACAGACATTGAGGCGAGCAAGAACGACACGATTAGTGATTTCATGTGGACCTTTTCTTTTGCGGTATGAAGTTGTTCGGGATGGAGGTGCGTGGTCAAAACGTTTGAGACCGGTCTGGCGGCAGGGCCAGATTGTTCACGCTGTTCAATGAAAAATCGATCTTCTAACAGCGCGCTTGAATTGTAGCGCAAGCGAGGGCGAAAGCGTAGAGGCTCAGCTCACAATTCTTCCTGAACCTCAACGTTGGTCACGTGGAGGCAAAACGACGGGTCTTGTGAAGCCTTTGATGTGCTTGTCGTGCCAAAGAATTCTGCAGGAGGATTCGTCTGGCGGCATGTCCCAAGACGAGCCGTCCTCAAATAAAATATTGGACAGCACCAGAGCGCCCCCGCTGCTATGTGAATCCTCAAGCTCAGCGTCAGCGCCGTACCATGCCACTTTTTTCAGGACGTTCGGTTTTATGGGCCGATTCCAGCCAAAATCACGCAGTGGTCTGGCCGGGTCGAAATTCCAGTGGAACCATGCCCAGTGTTCCGCAGCATCTGCCAGCGCAACGTAGAAGACGAGGCCGACAATGGTTTTGCCAGTAGTGTTCTTTACTCGAACGCTAAGCGGCGAAGCCGAAACCCTGGCCAATGTGAGGGGGCAATTTTGTGCCGTCGCGATTCCGGGGGACAAAGTTTGCGCGTGACCGGAGAGCGGAGAAAATAGTGCAATCATGGCGCAGGACAAAATCCCAATCCGGGCGCCCTTCCGTAGCCCATGGTTGCCGGGGATGAAATGTCGCAACCCCGTGAAATTGGCAACAAATTGGAAAGAGGGGACTGGAAAAGGTTTTGCGATTCGATTGTGGCTACTCTCTACCATCTTTGTTGCCTCCTGCTCGAGAGTGAGGCTTGCGAGAAGCGGTGGCGTGCTAGTCAATTCTCTACGAATATAAACCAGAGTTGCATCGGAAAGTCATGTAGAGAATTGTGAAGAATTGCAAAGACACGTCGAGAATCTTAACGACTTAAGTCGCCGGTCGTAGGCCCTGCCTCTGTTCCTGCAAAAGGGCGCAGGAATAAGGGCGAGACACGTAGCGAGTTGCGAAGTTTCGTGCTATGTGACCAGAAATTTTTGCAGGCGGCGTATCAGGGATTCTGGAGCTTCGGCTTCCAGTTCCACCGAGGAATCCTTGTATTTGCGGGAATAAATTCGAGCGCGGGCTTCGATGAGGGCCAGAGTCTTTCCTTCTTCTTGTGGAATGCGCAGGCGGACGCGCGAGACGGCGTCATCGGTGAGCGCCTGGTCAATTCTGTCGAGCAGAGTGGAAATGCCGATGTCTTTCGCGGCGGAGACGTGGACGGTGTTGGCATCGTCGCGCAGGCTTTCCCGTTGCGCCGGAGGCAGCAAGTCAATTTTGTTCATAATGCGAAGGCGTGGCTTGGAGTCGGCGTCCAATTCTTTGAGGACGCTTTCCACCTGGGCATCCTGCTCGGCGGAGAGCGGGCTGCTGCCGTCTGACACATGCAGCACCAAAGCTGCACGTTGTACTTCTTCCAGAGTCGCGCGGAATGCCGTCACCAGCGTGTGAGGCAGATTTCGGATGAAGCCGACGGTGTCGGACAGCAACACTTGCCGCTTCGAGGGAAGTGTTATGCCGCGGATTGTGGGATCGAGCGTGGCGAACATGCGCGAGGAAGCGAGCACTCCGGCGTTGGTGAGCGCATTGAACAGAGTGGACTTTCCGGCGTTGGTGTATCCGACGAGGGCAATCGTGGCCACGGGAACGGATTCACGGCGCTGACGCTGCTGCGCGCGAGTACGGCGCACGTTTTCAATTTGATCTTTTACATGGCGGATGCGGCGATGGATTTTGCGGCGGTCGGTTTCCAACTGCGTTTCACCGGGGCCGCGGGTGCCGATGCCGCCGCCGAGTTGCGACATTTCAATGCCGCGTCCGGCGAGGCGGGGCAGCATGTATTCGAGTTGCGCGAGTTCCACCTGCAACTGACCTTCACGGGTGCGGGCGTGGCGGGCGAAGATGTCGAGAATCAGTTGTGTCCGGTCAATGACGCGCACATCCACAATTTTTTCGATGTTGCGCTGCTGCGAGGCGGTGAGGTCATGGTCGAACAACACGAGATCTGCGGAGACAGAAGCTGCGGCCCCGGCGATTTCTTCTAATTTTCCTTTGCCGATGAGCGTGGCGGCGTCGGGTTTGTCGCGGTACTGCAGGAACTCTCCGACGATCTCGGCCTCCGCGCTGAGCGCCAGGGTGCGAAGCTCTTCGAGCGACTCTTCGGGACTGAACTTCGGCATGGGCGGCGCTTTAGATGGGCTGCCGAGAGTTGCAGCGGCGTGAGAAGCCTGGGCGCCGGAGGTCAGTGATTTTTTGGGAGCGCGCTTACGGTACTCCACTCCAACCAGGAAGGCGCGTTCTTTTTCCGGTGAACCGGTCTTCAATAATAATGACTTTATTCCCGACCTTGGAGCGGGCTGGTTCAGTTCAGGCGCACTGGCGTCGTCTGCTGGCTGGGCGTGGCGCCGCGCCGCCGGAACAAGAGAGTTTCTGGATTGAGAACCACGCAAGCCGCGAATATCTTATCCCTCAGTTCCTGACGGATTCGTTGCGACCGCATGTTCGGGTGGCACGGAATGGGCGGCCACCGGCACGGACCTCTCGCCATGGCCATGCGAGCTTCGTCCCATGGCAATGGTTGAGATCGCGTGCTTAAAGATGAGCTGTTCCTGGTTATTGGTTTCAAGAACCACCGAATATTTATCGAAGGAACGGATGCGCCCGGTCAGCTTGACGCCGCTGAGCAGATAAATGGTGATGCCAGTCTTTTCTTTGCGGGCTGTATTAAGGAAGGTATCCTGAATACTTTGTGCCGGCTTGTTGTCCATCGTGCCGATCTCTCCTAATTTTTTATAAACAACACAGCTTCCCTCAAAAACGACTACGGGAAATTAGGTGCAGGGGCCCTGCCGTCCCGGCTTTCGTGGGACAACCCTTCCACCATACGGCGTTCTTACGGGGTTTTCAACTTATTAGAGACAACCTGGCGAGCTGAAAAAGCCCGCAACCCTTTTGCAATCAGCTTGAATTCAGTGCCCGCGACCTATCCGGTTTAGCAGGCGCGATCTATGAAACAGCTCATGAGTGGGGTATGTGCCGCAGTAATGACTCCAAAATTAAATCTTTAACATGCACGGCGGTTTCGCGTGTTTTGGTCCAGCAAGCTCGATAAAGTTTACGATCGCTAAGTCTTTTCTTCTGCAGATGTTCCCGCAACCTGTTCCTCGCATTGGCGGGGAAAATCTTGACTGGTCATTCACGGTTCTTTTTACGTACTGTTCGATTTTAGGACACCAGAGGGGACGTTCCGACTTCTGTATAGCTCTCGATATTCCAACAGGGTTACACTACACGCGTTTTACTGATTCCCAGGAGCGTCGCATGACCGTCGAGCAGCAGCGTCAACATGGAATGAGTCTCTTTAACGAAGGAAAATACCGGGAAGCGATTCAAATTTTCTCGGGCCTGCTGCAAAACAACGGCAGCAGCGAAGTGTGGAATGACTGGGCCACGGCGCAAGCGGCGGCGGGGGAGCTAGGCGAGGCGGAGAGCGGATACAAGCGAGCTCTGCAACTGGATCCGAATAATGACCACGCAGCCAGAAATCTCACGCTGCTTGTGAATGCGGTTGCCGCGCATAAGAAATCGATGAGCCAGTCCGGAGAAAAACCGATATTAAATGCGGACATGACCGATGAAATGAAGCGAAACTGGGACTTCGTGGAGAAACGGCAGTTATTGTTTGCGCTGGTGGGATTTGATTTCGGGAAGGAACCGGAAACCAAGCTGGATGAAATCCGGGAGTATAAGAAAAAAGAATCCGCGTTTTTGCTGAACACGCTGAAGCCCAACAAAGATGACGTGATATTGGATTTGGGCAGCGGGTGTGGTTTTATTGCGCGGGTCGCGGCCCCGCTGTGCAAGCAGCTTTATTGTCTGGACATCAGCAACGAATTCCTACGGTTTGCCCGTGAAGAACTCCAGCCATTCAATAATGTCGGTTTTCACCGCATGAGCTATGGAGATTTGCACTATCTGGATGACAAGAAAGTTACGAAGGGATATGCCAACGCGGTCTTCATCCATTTTAATTTCTTTGATGTGGTGGTGTATTTGCGGGAAATTTATCGCGTGTTGGAACCCGGCGGTTTATTTATGTTTGGATTGAGCAACACCGATTGTTTAGATATTCAGAATGACCGCTATTTTTCGATGGTGATGGCTGACTATGTAAAACAACGGACGAGCATCGCCACCATGATGCAATGGAATTCCGCGCACGGAGTCTGTTCGGCAGCCCGACAGATTGGCTTTGAGGCCACGGAACTGTGGGCCGCGCAAGGTTCCGCGATGATTCTGGTGCGAAAGCCTTGAGATGATCATCCTTCATTGCTAAGATTTTAGAGTACCCGATGATTCGCAATGATGGCAGCGGTCCTTACCTCGTCGCAAGATATTTCGAAGCGCCCGCTTCGGATTGAGCAGGTCGCGCAACCCGAGCCTGCGGCCGGGCAAGTCCTTCTTCGCGTGTGGGCCTGTGGCGTATGCCGGACGGACTTGCACATCGTGGAAGGTGAGCTTCCGCAGCGTTGCGAAGCTTTAATTCCCGGACACCAAATTGTTGGCGAAGTTGTGAAGGGAGCAACGGCGGAACTTGCCGTGGGAACTCGTGTGGGCGTTTCCTGGATTGGCGGCGTGGACGGAAAGTGCTGGTATTGCCAGCATGGCATGGAGAACTTGTGCGACGCGCCAACGTTTACCGGATATACCGTGAATGGCGGGTATGCGCAATATGCCGTGGCGCGTGCGGATTTCGTCTTTCCGCTGCCGGATGCGCTGGATGATTTGCATGCGGCGCCGCTTTTATGCGCGGGGATCATCGGCTTTCGAAGTCTTCGCGTGGCGGATGTGCGACAAGGAGAGAGAGTGGGACTGTTTGGATTCGGCGCCTCGGCGCATTTGGCGATTGAGGTATTGAAGGCGTGGAAGTGTGAGGTGTACGTCGCGACGCGCGGAGAGTCGCATCAGAAACTTGCGGCGTCGCTTGGCGCGACGTGGGTAGGAAGTGAAAGGGAAAAGCCTCCGGTGGAATTGGATCGGGCGGTGACGTTTGCGCCGAGTGGGGATGTGGTGATTGCCGCGTTGTCGAGCCTGCGAAAGGGTGGTGTGGTGGCGATCAATGCCATTCATCTGGATCGGATTCCGGAATTTGATTACGACCGGCTGCTTTGGGGAGAGCGGCAAATGCGCAGCGTGGCGAATATGACCCGGGAGGATGCGCGGGACTTTCTAAAAATCGCGGCTGAGATTCGGCTTTCGCCGAAAGTGACTCAGTTCTCATTGGACCAGGCCAATGAGGCGCTGGCGGCGGTTAAAAATGATGCGATTGATGGGGCGGCGGTGATTGTGGTGTAGGCGGCTTCATTGCTTTGGGAGTTTTCTTCAAGAGGTCCTTATGGAACCTCGCACTGGCAGGACGCCTGCGCCTCCATCGATCACGTCTACATGGAAAGCTTCAAAGTTTTCGTCTAAAGGTGAATAGTTTTGCAGCTTCGGTGAAGGTAACCAGTAGGAAAACTAGGGAATATAGTGCAGAATCCCGCTGGAGAAGCTGCAGGATGGCGTGTTAAGAGTCATATAATGAGGTACTTGCCAGGCAGTAACCTTGAAGTAATCCTTAAACCGTAATAGCCCATGATGTTTGGAGTAACTTGTGCAACTTATGTAGCTCGACGACACTGGCCAGTCCTCAATATGAAAACTTTTACAAAAACTCTCTCGATGCTTGGTTGTCTGGCGCTCCTTTCGGTCGCTGCGTTCCCGCAGGATTTGCCGGAGGCACCAAAGCCACAAACGCCCAAGGCTTTTTGGCTGATGACAGGGGCTTATACCGCCAGCATTATTGCCGATGGTGAAACGACGCTGCATCAGGTATCGCAGGGATGCGTGGAAGTGCGCAGCCCGATGTTGTATGGGGCGCGTCCGACGGCGGCAAGGTTTTATGTGGCTAGCGCGTTGGTTGATGGTGGAACCATGTTCCTGAGCCATCAACTGGTGCGATCGCAGAGTAAGTTCATGCGGACGGTTGGTTGGTCGCTGATGAGCTTTGGCACGGAGCAACACGCTCATGGCGCGTTTGCGAACTCGCGGGTCAGCTGCCAGTAATCTTTAGTTTTCCTTCCTTTTGAATCTTTGCCGGGATCCTTCGACTGCGAACAGAGCAGCTTCGACCCGGCGCTCCATGAGCGGTGGTGCGACGCGACCTACTTATCTTCATAAACCAGAGACAAATCCTTTACGACGGAAATGGGCGCGCGGGAGTAAGCTTTCGAAGGCGATGATTCCGCGTCGAGCCGGTGGAACTCCATATCCGGCGGAAGGAGTTTTCCATGCGTTCTGCCCTGAAGGTCCTCTTGCCATGCGTACTGATCGGATTTTTCTTCGTTGGGTGCCATAGTTCTTCTTCCTCCATGCAGAGTTCTCCTCCGTCCGGCCCGTCGAATCCGCCGACGAGCAGCGGTAGCGCAGACGTTGTGACGTATCACAATGACAATGCGCGCACGGGACAGAACCTAAGCGAGACAAGTTTGACGCCCGCCAATGTGAACTCCACAAATTTCGGGAAGCTCGCTGTGTTTTCAGCGGATGGAAAGGTGGATGGCGAGCCGCTGTATCTTTCCGCGCTGAGCGTTGCAGGCGCCACGCACAACGTGTTGTTTGTAGTTACGGAGCACGACAGCGTATATGCGATGGACGCCGACAGTGGAACGGTATTGTGGAAGGTTTCCATGCTGCAATCGGGGGAGACGACGAGCGATGCGCGAAGCTGTTCGCAAGTGGTGCCGGAAATCGGGATCACGGCGACGCCGGTAATCAACAGAAGCGCTGGACCGCACGGGACGATCTATGTAGTCGCGATGTCTAAGGATGGCTCTGGATATCATCAGCGGCTGCATGCTCTCGATGTGACTACGGGCGCAGAGCAGTTCGGCGGGCCAACGACAATTCAAGCTTCGTTTGCAGGAACCGGTGACAACAGCACCGCCGGCAAAGTGGTGTTTGATCCGGGGCAGTACGAAGAGCGGTCGGGGCTGCTACTGATGAATGGTGTCATTTACACGACGTGGACGTCGCACTGTGACAATCGTCCGTACACGGGATGGGTGATGAGCTATGACGCGGCGACGCTGGCGCAGAAGAGCGTGCTGAATTTGACTCCGAACGGGAATGAAGGCGGAATCTGGATGAGCGGCGCGGGGCCAGCGGCTGACAACAGCGGCAACATCTTTGTGCTCGATGGCAATGGCACGTTTGATGGCACATTGGATACAAACGGCTTTCCGACGCAGCGGGATTTTGGGAATGGCTTCCTGAAACTTTCAACGGCGGGCGGACAAATTGGAGTCGCTGATTATTTTGAAATGTCGAACCAGATGCAGGAGAACGATACGGACATCGATTTGGGGTCGGGCGGCACGGTGGTGCTGCCGGACTTGAATGATGCCTCAGGGAATGTGAAGCACCTGGCTGTGGGAGCGGGAAAGGACTCGAATATTTACGTGGTCAACCGCGACGATATGGGAAAGTACAATCCGAACGCGAACAATATTTATCAGGAAGTTCCAGGGCAACTTTCCGGTTCGGTGTTTTCCATGCCAGCGTATTTCAACGACACGATTTATTACGGCTCCGTGGGCGACAACGTGAAAGCGTTTCCCATTACCAATGCGAAACTGGCCACTGCGGCGAAGAGCAAGACGGCGGCCACGTTTGGATACCCCGGGGCGACCCCTTCGATTTCGGCAAACCAGAGCAGCGAGGGCATTGTGTGGGTCACGGAAAACGTAAACCCCGCGGTGTTGCACGCGTATGACGCATCGGATTTGTCGAAGGAGTTATATAACAGCAATCAGGCTGCCGGTGGACGTGATAATTTCGGCGCGGGAAACAAATTCATTACCCCGATGATCGTAAACGGGAAGGTTTATGTGGGAACGACGAACGGAGTGGGCGTGTTCGGGTTGCTGCACTAATAGCGTTTGAGTTTGTCGGCGATGTTTATTGCCCAGCGGTCACAATTTTTGCCGTTGTGATGGCTTGGCCTACGTGGCGTTGGGTGTGGTCGGCTACGTGGACGAGCAATCCGGCGACGGTTGTGGGGAGTTGCTTCTTTCCGACATGACGTGCGTCGTTGAGTTGATCGGCGTGGAAAGCGCGAACGCGAACAGCGGCGTCAGCCAGCGCGGGGTTCAGTTCATCGAATAGTGATTGCGCAGTGGCTCCGGGATCGAGTTCGGTTTTTAGCGCCGCAAGTTGCTGTTCGCTTAACTGCTGGCCCTCCGCATAAGTAAGCAAGCGGTCGGAGCTGCGGGCGATGTGGCGGATGTGGAATGCGACCGGGGGAATTCCCGCGGGGCGCGCGTTCAGTTGTTCTTCTGTGAGCGAGGAGCACCAGCGTTCCAGGTCTTCTTTGGCAGCCTCCAAAGCGTGGAGTACGGCGCGCTGGGTGGGAGCGATTTCGGCGAGCGTGCCGCGCAACCATGGTTCGGGAAGTTGCTTGTTCATTTGATCGTTCTCTCCGGGTTTATCTCAGTTTGTCGCGCAGGCAAATATTCTATGGTTTTTTCAGAGTCATATTTTCCTGCAGCGGCGTGCATCCCTTGATTGGCGTCCATGAGAATGTTCCGGTGAGTTCGCCTTGCTGGGCGTCGAATTCTAAAGGAAATTTGGTTTTGTCGGGGAGGCCGGTGAATTTGGCCTTGCCGTCCACATTACTTCCAACTTCAAGGTCCGTTTTCTTCACGCCTAAAAATCCTGTGGCGATATGGACGCGGACTTTTGCGTTGTAGAGCGGCGCGCCTGCTGAATCTTTCGCGGTGAATTCTATGGAGCATGGGCCAAGGCCGCCGTCCACGCTGGGAACTTCATGAGGATTGGGAGCGTTGGCGGCGAACAATGGAGCAGCGCAGAGCAGACCAGAGATCAGCAGGAACAAGAAAATAATGTGGCTCGCAGGTTTCATGGGAAGCATGATGAAGAGCATAACGCAGTCGGGCGAGCGGTGAACAATTGATTCTTCTTCACTGGTCTGCGTTCGCAATTGCCGCGAATGCGTTTCAAAGTAGAATCAGCAAACCAGTGAAGCCCAACTATTCCAACGACGAAGTGCTTGATCCGGTAGCGGCCTATGATCGCGTGGCGCCGGTCTTTGCAGAGATAGCGCTGCGCAGAGAGGCGTACCTGCGGAAGATTGAAGAGTTGGTGATTGCGCGAGTGCCCGCGAACTCGCGGTCGTTATTGGATGTTGGCGCGGGAGATGGAAGTCGGGCGGTTCGGATTGCGCGCGCGGCGGGAATTCATAAGATCGTGTTGCTGGAGCCGAGCGCTAAGATGCGGCGGGGCGCGGATACCAGCTGTGAAATATGGCCGATTCGCGCGGAGGCGCTAAGGGGTACGGTTGCGGAGGGAAGATCATTTGATGTGATCATTTGTTTATGGAATGTGCTGGGGCACATTCGGCTGCAAGATCGATTGAATGTTCTTAGAGAGCTGGCGCGGTTACTGTCACAAGACGGCATGTTGTTTGTGGACGTGAATCATCGCTATAACATGCGGGCGTATGGATTTTGGAGAACAGTTGGTCGGATGGCTTATGACCGGCTCGTGCCCGCGCAAAGTAATGGAGACGTGGTTGTGAGTTGGGGGTTGGGCAAAACAACTTGCAGCACCTATGGTCACGTTTTCACGCAGCGAGAGATGGCGGATTTGATTGCCGATGCCGGATTGAAGATCACTGAGAAGATATTTGTGGATTATGAAAGCGGAGACGTGAGGCGGAGTGGACTACAGGGGAATTTGTTTTACGTTCTTCGCCGTAGAGCGTAATTCGCCGAGTGATTCTTTCAGCGCAAGACAGACTTCTTCGATTTGGGATTCGGTAAGCTGATTGAAAAAGGGCAGGGCAATTAGGCGGTCCGCCGTGAATTCTGTGTGCGGCAGAGCGGAGATCGGCAAACCTGCCGCGATAGGCTGTAAGTGTAATGGCGCGAAGTAGCGGGCAGTGGCGATTCCCCGCAAAGCGAGCGCGGCGCAGAGTGCATTGCGGTCGGCGGCATTAAAAATGGACGCGAGTTGGACAACGTACACGAACCAACTGATGCGGCATCCGGGCGCGAACACAGCGGGCCGAACAATCTCAGGGATGCTCGACAGCTTTTGATCGTAAATTCCCGCTATCGCCTGCCTGCGTTCCACGATGGATTCAATCCGCTTGAGTTGCTCCAATCCTAAAGCGCAGTTCATTTCTGAGAGTCGATAGCTGTAGCCGATCTCTGCCTGCTGATACCAATCGAGCGAAGGGTCACGACCCTGATTGCGCAGACGGCGGGCGTGGTCGGCGAATTCGCGACTGGAGGTCACAAGGATTCCGCCTTCTCCGGTGGTGATTTGCTTGTTGGGATAGAAGGCCAGGATGGAGATGTGTCCGAAGGAACCGGCTTTGTGGCCATTGATCTCTGAACCCAAGGCTTCGCAGGCATCTTCAATCAGATAAAGTCCGCGGCGGTCGGCGAGGTCACGCAGCTTTGCGGCATCAACAGGACGGCCAAAGGTATGGATCGCGATGATTGCCCTGGTTCGCGGGGTCATTGCGGCTTCGACAAGTTCGGCGGTGGTGTTGAGCGTGGAGGGGGCGATATCAACGAAAACTGGAGTGAGTTTTTCCTGCAACAGAACATTGAGCGGAGCGGCGAAAGCGAATGAGGGAAGAATAACTTCTGAACCGGCGGGAAGATCAAGGGTCCGTAGAGCCAGATGGAGAGCAGAGGTGCCAGAGTTGACTGCGACGGCGTGGTCCACCCGCAAGTAGGAAGCAATCGCTTCTTCGAATTCGGTGAGCTTTGGTCCGAAGCTGAGGTCGGGCGTGCATAGCACCTGCAGGACGGCCTCGCGGTCGGCATCGGTAATTTCAGGACGGGCTAGTGGGATGTGGAATTTCGTCATTCGCATCACCGGGCGCGTTTGAACAGAAGCTTGGGGCCTAACTTTGTTTCTGCCAGAATTTTTGTGATTCGTTGTGAAGCGCGGCCATCGCCGTAGGGGCTTTCCAGTCCGCGGCAGGATTTAGCGAACTCCGGCGACAATGCGCGTTTGAGCGCGGCGGCAATCTTCCTTCTATCCGCGGGGACATTGATCACGTTGGCGGCATGCTCGCGCCCTTGCTGGCGGAGTCCAATATTCAAAGTTGGAATGCCGAGGGAGGTGGATTCAATGACGCCTCCGCTGGAGTTCCCCGCCAGAACGCTCGCATTCTTCAAAAGGCTCAAGTAAGTCATGTGATCGAGATTGACGAGCAGCCGGGACGATGGATGATCGTAAATAAATTCCTCGGCGAGGCGGATGATGCGTCGGCTCCCGGCGTCGGCGTTGGGATAGATGAAGATGACGGGATGCGGGAGATCGCGCAAGGCGGCGAAGAATTCAGCGGCTTCCTCGACTTCGTTATCCATCAGTGTGACGGGATGATAAAGGGCGAGAATAGGTTTTGGTGGAAGAGAAAATCCGAGTTTTTTTTCCAGTTGAGCTTTGGTGAGAAGTTTGCCGCGGCGCAGATCGTCGAGTGACAAGCTGCCGCTGAAGGTCACGCGCCAGGGTTCTTCGCCCATCGCGATGATGCGCTGTTGCGCGCGGCGGGTGCAGGCGAAATGGAGGTGCGCCATTTTGGTGATGGCGTTGCGGACGGCGTCATCTATGGCGCCGGCGGTGATTTCCCCGCCCTCGATGTGGGCGATGGGAATTCGCAGGGTGAGAGCGACGCTGGCGGGCGCGAGCATTTCGTAGCGATCGGCGACAAGCACGAGTAGGTCAGGACGAAGATGGCCGAGAACATCCGCCAGACCTAAAGCGGCGGTGCCCAGGGTTTTGGCCATGCCGATATCGGTGTCAGAGCTGAGCAGGCATTCGATGGCCGTGAAGTTCCGCGAACCGCGCTTTCCGATTTGTTTTCCGGTGTGGCCGAATTCAGGGGACAGATGCGGGCCCAAAGCGATCACGTGCAGATCAATTGCCGGATGATGGGCAAGATCGTGTAGAAGCCAGTGCAAGTGCGCGTAATCGGCGCGCGAGGAGGTGATGACGGTGATTTTCCGCTTGGGCTGTTTGCGTTTCACTCGATCCGCACTATAGTGATGCTGGGAAATATTGTACGGAGATTCTACAGCTGTGGGGAGGGGCGGGAGCGGCGTTCTCATTTACTAACAAGCTTGAGGGTGCGTACGGTTCCTCCTTGTTCGCTTCGCTCATACGTCGAGATGACATGATGGTTGGATAGCCATGAACCTTAGTGCGAGAAGAAGAACGGAGCGGGGCAGAATATCCACGAAATGGTTAAAGTGCCCGATTGCACATGCCGATTACCTGAAAACAGAAGTCATTCAAGAGAACGTGTAAGGAGATGTTTTATGTCAGTAGCCGGAATTTCTTCCACCAGCATTGCAGCGCAGCCGGGTTTGTTAGGGACCTTCCAGCAGCAGCGCAATGATTTTCAGCAACTTTCAACGGCCCTGCAGTCGGGCGATTTGACGAGCGCGCAAGCGGCTTTTACCGATTTGGCTAAACTGAGTCAGAATTCAAAGGCTGGAGCGCAATCTCCTACTTCACAAATTGGCCAGGATTTCGCGGCCATTGGGCAGGCATTGCAGTCAGGCGACTTGGCGGGCGCGCAGCAGGCGTTCTCAACTTTTCAGCAGGATGTGAAGAGCGCCTTTCAGCAGCGATTCCAGAATTCCCAAGCTCAGCCAACCCAGCAGCAGCCGTCCGTGCACCATCATCACCACCATCACGACGCCGGCAATAGTGGAGCGAGCAATAGCAGTCAAAGCGCGGCGTCGAATGGAGATTCCATCAGCATTACCGATGCCAGCGGAGATAAGATCACCATCAATCTGGGCGCGGCCAGCAGTAGCTCAAACGGCGGAGCGGAGCAGGTGACGCTGAATTTCGGCAACAATAGCGGCCCGGAACAGGTGACGTTGAACCTGAGTGGCAACGAAAACGTGACCCTGAATTTTGGCGGCGCCAATTCCTCTACGTCCACCTCGCAAAGCACGGGCAGCCAGCTTAACGTGAGTGCGTAGATAAGCATGTCTTTAAAGCTTGCGAGTGGGCAGCTTCCGATTTGGAAGCTGCCTTTTGGCTTTTCGACAACAACTCTTCCTGGAAGTTACCTTTTCTCACAAGAGATCTTTTCCTATCAACTACATACGCCCATTCCCACGGCACGTGCCGAAAATATGGTTACCTCTGGAAGTCACCATTGTTACTTTTAACGGCCAACGCAAATCTGAGAGACTAACTGGTGCCGTGTCTGATTCGCGGCTCTCTTAATATAAATATGAGCAATACGACTCCTTCTACTGGGGCCGACTGGACGCAGTTGTTGAGTGATCCGGAGGTGGTTCCTCACTTTACCAAGCTGTTGAAGCTGTATGGCGAAGCTCCCGTGGAGAAACGGGAGGAGGTTCTGGTCGCCGCCTTGCGCGAGATTAAGCAGAGCGGAGCTGAAACGCTGACGGCTTCCGGACTCTCGACCACCACGCCGAGTGCTTTGACAGCACTGGCTGCCCCGCCATTCCAACCCGAGGTGAGTTCTTCATTGTGGGCGGAAGATCGCCGGCAGCATCCGCGTATGAAGTGTTTTATCGCGGTGGAGCTAAGAGTTGATGGCTCTTTAACCCCTGTGTGGGGCAATCTTTCGAACGCCAGCCTGGGAGGGTGCCAGGTGCAAACACCAGAGATCGTCTCCTCGGGACTGAACTTGGAAGTTGGTTTGTGGGTGGCCAGCGGACAGATCTGGGTGAAGGGAATCGCGACTAAGGGTGTTTCCACGACGAGCAACCCTACCGTGCGCGTGAAGTTCAGCGATATGCAGATGGCGCAACGCGATACGCTGCGGAGCTTTCTACAAATTATTCAGAATGAAACGAAGGATTATTCCAGCAAGTATGGCTATTTGGCGCAGATGAAGCGCTAAGCCTCGCTATAGCTCTTCTAGTTAGTAAGAAAAGAAGATTTTAATTTTTCTTCTTCATCGTTTATTCATCATTTTATTTTCGCCCATCCTCAAACGCCGTGAATCCCTTTCAGGCGGCGTTTCATCGAAAAATTAGGGTCTGAACACGAATTCCGTCGTGTTTTTACCGTTGTGGTCACAGATGCCATCAAAACATGAGCGGAACTTGATAAACTGCCTAGGGAGCTTTTCGGCGGTCATCCTGGACGCTCCTCTTAAGGCTGGATGTGCACGGCCGATTCGCGGTAATTAAGGAGAAACATTCATGGTAGCGGGTGAACAAACATTGGCCGGCATGGAAATTGACACACTTAGCATCAACACAATCCGCACGCTTTCCATGGACGCGGTGCAGAAAGCGAATTCGGGCCATCCGGGAGCGCCCATGGCGCTGGCGCCGGTTGCTTATTCATTGTGGCAGCACTTTTTGCGCTTTGATCCGAAGGACCCAATCTGGCCAAACCGCGACCGGTTTGTGCTTTCCAACGGCCATGCGTCCATGCTGCTGTACTCCATGCTTTATCTGACTGGTGTGAAAGCGGTAAATCCGAAATATGAACGACTGAACGAGCCTGCGGTTTCCCTTGACGACATTAAGCAATTCCGCCAGATCGGTAGCAAGACGCCGGGGCATCCGGAATATCGGCTGACTTCGGGTATTGAGACCACAACCGGCCCTTTGGGGCAGGGCGTCGGCAACAGCGTGGGTATGGCGATGGCCGGAATGTGGCTGGCGACGACTTATAACCGTCCGGGCTTTGATGTTTTTGATTACAACGTTTACGCGATTTGCGGCGACGGCGACATGATGGAAGGCGTGGCCAGCGAAGCGGCTTCACTTGCGGGTCATTTGAAGCTGCCGAACCTCTGTTGGATTTATGACTCCAACCACATCACGCTTGATGGCCCGGCGAGCGATTCCTTCAGTGAAGATGTGAAGTTGCGTTTTGAGGGGTATGGCTGGAACGTGCTGCACGTTACCGATGCGAATGATCTGGAAGCGCTGGGAAAAGCTTATAAAAGATTCCTCGAGTTAAAAGACAAGCCCACCTTAATTATTGTGAATAGCCATATTGGATATGGCTCTCCTCATAAGCAGGACACAAATACCGCGCACGGCGAGCCTTTGGGTGAAGAGGAAGTTAAGCTGGCGAAGAAGTTTTACGGCTGGCCGGAAGATGCGAAGTTTCTAGTCCCCGATGGGGTGCAGGAACACTTTCAGGAAGGGATTGGAAAGCGGGGGCGATCTTTGCACGAGAAATGGATTGCCCTGTTCGGCGAGTACAGCGCGAAATTTCCTGAACTCGCGGACCAGATTAACCGCATGCAGAAGCGTCAGTTGCAGGACGGTTGGGACAAGAACCTGCCCACGTTCGCGGCGGATGCGAAAGGCATTGCCACGCGCGAGAGTTCAGGCGCGGTGTTGAATGCAATTGCGAAAAATGTTCCCTGGCTGATTGGCGGAGCCGCGGACCTGGCTACTTCGACCAAGACCACGCTTAAATTTGAAGGTGCGGGGAACTTCCGGGCCGACAGCTACGGCGGCCGCAACATGCACTTTGGCGTTCGGGAGCACGGAATGGGCGCGGCGCTGAATGGGATGGCGTTGGCGAAGGTGCGGGCCTACGGCTCCACCTTCTTTAATTTCAGCGATTACATGAAGCCGGCGATCCGGCTGGCCGCGATCATGGAAATCCCGGTCATCTATATTTACACCCATGATTCGATTGGCGTGGGTGAAGACGGACCGACGCACCAACCAGTTGAGCAGTTGGCGGGATTGCGCGCGATCCCGGGACTGGTGGTTTTGCGGCCGGGCGATGCGAACGAAGTAGTGGAATCGTGGAAGGTGATTATGCAGTTGCGGCACGAGCCAGCGGCGTTGGTATTGTCGCGGCAACCTTTGCCTACGCTCGATCGGACGAAATATGCTTCCGCCGAAGGGGTGGCCAAGGGCGCGTATATTCTGGCAGACGCTTCGGATGGCAAGCCGGATGTGATCATTATGGGTACGGGCAGTGAAGTTTCGTTGTGTGTGGGAGCTTATGAGCAATTGAAAGCGGAAGGCGTGAAGGCACGCGTGGTCAGCATGCCTTCATGGGACATATTTGAACATCAGGACGAAGCGTACCGCAGGAAGGTGTTGCCGCCGGATGTGAAGGCGCGTGTGGCCGTCGAACAGGCTTCCACCTTTGGCTGGGCGCAGTACGTTGGGCTGGACGGCAAAATTATTGGCATGCACACTTTTGGCGCTTCGGCTCCACTCAAAGAGTTACAGAAGAAATTCGGCTTCAGCCCGGACAAGGTTGTGGAAGCAGCGCGCGAAGCGATTGCGGAAGCAAAAAACAATAAATAATAATCAAGGTCAAATAAATAAAGAGATTTGGAGGATGCAATGCAACCCACTGGAGTCATCGAAACAGGGAAAGCCACCAACGCGCTGGTTGATCTGCTGAAGTTCGGGCAGTCGGTCTGGCTGGATTATATTCGGCGCGACTTGATAACCACAGGCGAACTTAAACGCCTGATTGATGAAGATGGGTTGCGCGGGATGACGTCAAATCCAACCATTTTTGAAAAGGCGATTTCTGCCGGGTCCTATTATTCCGACTTCCTCAATACGCTAAAAGAGAAGGGAAACCTCGACGCGAAAGCGCGTTTTGAAGCTCTAGAGATTCGTGATATTCAGGACGCCGCGGACATCCTGCATTCGGTTTTTGTCAGCACAAAAGGCCGCGACGGATACGTAAGCATCGAAGTTTCGCCTTACCTCGCCCGCGATACCCAGGGAACTATTTCAGAGGCGCGCGCTTTGTGGAAGGCCGTAGGGCGCGAAAATATCATGGTCAAAGTGCCGGGAACGGTGGAAGGGCTTCCGGCATTTCAGCAGTTGATCAGCGAAGGCATCAACATTAACGTCACGCTGCTGTTCTCGCAGGTGATGTATCAGGACATTGCTGAAGCTTACATCCTGGGATTGGAGCAGCTTGCGGCGCAGGGTGGGAATGTAGCAAAAATTGCCAGCGTGGCCAGCTTCTTCATCAGCCGCATTGATACTGCGGCGGACAATCTTATCAGCGCGCGGCTGAAAGCATCCAAAGACGCCAAGGAGCAGGAACAACTCAAAGGCCTGCTGGGCAAAGTGGCGATTGCCAATGGCAAGCTGGCTTACCAGCGTTATCTGAAAATCTTCGGCAGCGACCGTTGGAAGAAGCTGGCAGCGCAGGGCGCCCAAACGCAACGCGTTTTGTGGGCCAGCACCGGCACGAAAAATCCCAGCTATAGCGATGTCATGTACGTGGAAGAGTTGATTGGGAAAGATACTGTAAATACGCTTCCAGTCGCGACGCTGGACGCGTTCCGTGATCATGGACATCCGCGCGCCAGCCTGGTTGAAAATATTCCTGCCGCCGAACAGACCATGCAAACGCTGGCGAAAGTCGGCATCTCTATTGATGAAATTACTGACAAGTTGACTGACGAGGGCATCCGATCGTTTGAAGATGCGTTCGACAAGCTGCTTGAGGCCATCAAGAAAAATTCCTAAAGGGTAAATCGTGACCGACATAAATCGCCAGAGTTATCAATTACCGGAGCCACTGGCCGGAAAAGTGAAAGCTGCGACGGCTGAGTGGCAATCCTCCGGGAAGACTCAGCGGCTTTGGAAGCATGATGCATCTCTGTGGACAAACACAGACGAAGCGAAGTGGTTGGGCTGGCTGAATGTTACCGGGCAGCAGATTGCTGATGTCGAGAAGTTGAAGCGGCTGGCCGAAGACGTAAAGCGGGAAGGATTTTCGGACGTGCTGCTGCTGGGAATGGGCGGATCGAGTTTGTGTCCGGAAGTTCTGGAAAAGACATTTGGACGCGTCGCGGGCTTTCCCCAGATTCATGTGCTCGACTCGACCGATCCCGCGCAGGTCAAGGCTTTTGAGAAGCAGGTTGATCTGGCGAAGACGCTGTTTATCGTTTCCAGCAAATCGGGGACGACTCTCGAACCCAACATCTTTAAACAATATTTTTTTGAACGCGCGAAGCAGGTTGTTGACGCCGACAAAGCGGGCAGCCGTTTTATGGCGGTGACCGATCCCGGCTCGAAGATGCAAGAGGTTGCTGAAGGGGACAAGTTTCGTCACGTCTTCTTTGGATTGCCGAGCATCGGCGGCCGTTATTCCGCCCTCTCGAATTTTGGAATGGCCCCGGCAGCGGCAATTGGGCTTGATGTTGAAAGGTTCCTGAACAACACGGAAAAAATGGTGAAAGCTTGCGCCGGGTCTGTGCCGCTAGAGCAGAACCCCGGTGCAGCGTTGGGGATCATTCTTGGAACCGCTGCAGTCAATGGGCGCGATAAGATCACCATCATTACCTCTGCGGGAGTTTCTGATCTCGGCGCGTGGCTGGAGCAGTTGATTGCGGAGTCCACGGGGAAGCAAGGGCACGGAATTATTCCTGTGGATCGAGAAGCCATTGGTGGGCCGGAAGTGTATGGCAACGATCGTGTGTTCGCCTATTTGAAGCTGGAGTCGGAATCTGATTCCGCGCAGGAGGCGAAAGTTGCGGCTTTGGAAAAAGCGGGGCAGCCGGTTGTGCGGATCGTTCTTGCCGACGTTTACCACCTAGGGCAGGAATTTTTCCGTTGGGAGATTGCGACGGCGGTGGCGGGTTCGATCATTGGCATCAACGCCTTTAATCAGCCGGACGTGGAAGCCAGCAAAATTGTGACTCGCGATTTGACCTCGGAATATGAAAAGACCGGTTCGCTGCCTGCGGAGAAGCCGGTACTGGAAGATAGTGGCGTAAAACTCTTTACCGATTCGAAAAATGCCGATGAACTGGCGAAGGCCGCCAAAGATAAAACTTTAGCAGGCTATCTGCGCGCCCATCTTGCCCGAATTCAGGCAGGAGATTATTTTGCGCTGCTCGGCTACATCCAGATGAATGATGAGCATGAAGCGCTGTTACAGAATATGCGGCATGCGTTGCGAAACAAAAAGCATGTGGCGACTTGCCTGGGTTTTGGTCCGCGATTTTTGCATTCGACGGGGCAAGCTTACAAAGGCGGGCCGAACAGCGGAGTATTCTTGCAGATCACCTGCGATGATGCGGCCGACCTTCCAGTTCCGGGGCAAAAATATACGTTCGGCATCGTGAAGGCGGCGCAGGCCCGAGGAGATTTCCAGGTACTGGCCGATCGGGGACGCCGCGCACTGCGGGTGCATTTGGGCAGCGATTTGAAGGCGGGGCTGGCGAAGCTGCAGGCTGCGTTTAATCAGGCGTTGAGCTGATAAGTTTTGGGCGAAATTGTACGCACCCGAGGTAGTTATAGGGGCCTTCGCTTCGCTCAGGATGACAAAGTCTTAGATAGTTTTCCAGATAGCAGTTTGAAAGATTAAGAGGAGCAAGTATGCGGCTGGGAATGGTGGGGTTGGGCAAGATGGGCGCGAACATGGCACGCCGCTTGATGCGCGGCGGGCACGAAATTGTCGTAACCGATCTCAGCGCTGATAGCGTAAAGCAGATGGCGGGCGAAGGGGCCATCGGCTCATCCTCGCTCGATGATTTTGTTTCCAAACTCGGCAAGTCGAAAATCGCATGGTTGATGGTCCCCGCAGGCGGGCCGACAGAACAAACGGTTCAGACTCTGGCCCAGAAATTTCAAGCTGGAGATGTACTGATTGACGGCGGCAATTCTTATTTTAAAGATGACGTTCGCCGCGCGAAACAATTAAAAGACAAGGGCATTCACTACTGCGATGTTGGCACGAGCGGTGGAGTGTGGGGCCTGGAACGCGGGTATTGCATGATGCTGGGCGGCCCCAAAGAAGTCGTGCAGCAACTTGATCCCATTTTCAAAACGCTTGCTCCGGGACGCGGCGATATTTCGCGCACTCCGGGGCGCGAAAAACTTGGCGGGACATCCGAAGATGGTTACGTGTATTGTGGGCCATCCGGCGCGGGGCACTTTGTGAAGATGGTGCACAACGGTATTGAATACGGCATTATGCAGGCCTATGCCGAAGGCTTTGATATTTTTAAAAATGCCACCAGCAAAGAACTTCCGGAGGATTTGCGTTACGATTTGAATCTGCCGGACATTGCGGAAGTGTGGCGCAGGGGCAGCGTGATTAGTTCGTGGTTGCTGGACCTGACGGCGATGGCATTGGCGGAAAATCCAACGCTTTCAGAATACAGCGGTTTCGTGCAGGACTCCGGCGAGGGGCGTTGGACCATCCAGGCGGCGATTGATGAAGCCGTTCCGGTGGATGTATTGTCCGCGGCGCTGTTCACGCGCTTCCGCTCACGGCAAGAGCACACATTTGCGGAGAGAGTTCTCTCTGCCATGAGGCAAAAATTCGGTGGCCACGTCGAACCAGCCACCAAGAAAACTGCATAGCGGTAGGCTACACAGTTCCGTACAGGTTCATCACAATATGGCCCAAGCAGAGATGTTGCCACTCACGCAGCGTGGAGGAAGGGTTGCCGATCCATGCACCATGGTGATTTTTGGCGCAGCCGGCGATCTGACCAAGCGCAAGCTCATTCCCGCTCTCTACAATCTTGCTAAAGCGGAGTTGCTGGCGGAGGAGTTTGCCATCATCGGGGTTGCGCATAATCCCATGTCGAACGAGGAATTCGCCAAGAGAATTGTGCAGGACATCAAAGACTACGCGGGCAAAGACGTGGACCAGAAAATCTGCGACTGGTTCGCGCAGCGTCTTTCTTATGTGACCGCCGACTTCAGCGACAAAAACGTTTATGGCAAGTTGAAAGAATATTTGGAGAAGGTCAACAAGGACCATTCGACGCACGAGAATTATTTCTTTTATCTGGCGACCGCGCCTGATTTTTTTGGGCCCATTGTCGAACAGCTTGCCGCATCTGGTTTGATGGAAGAGAACACCCAGCATTGGCGGCGAGTGATCGTGGAAAAGCCGTTCGGCCGTGATCTAGAATCGGCCAAAGCATTGAACAAACAACTGCTGAAAGTGGCCGCCGAGAAGCAGATTTACCGCATTGACCACTACCTGGGAAAAGAGACCGTCCAGAATATTTTGGCGTTTCGTTTCGCCAATGGAATTTTCGAGCCGATCTGGAACCGCCGCTATATTGACCACGTGCAAATTTCGGTGGCGGAAACGGTAGGCGTGGAATCGCGAGGAAGTTATTACGATGGCGCTGGAGCTTTGCGCGATATGGTTCCGAACCACATTATGCAGCTCATCAGCCTTACCGCGATGGAGCCGCCGATTTCGTTCCAGGCGGATGCGGTCCGCGACGAGCAGGCAAAGATACTGCATGCCATACAGCCGCTTAGTGCCGAAGACGTGCTGAGCAGGACTGTTCGCGGACAATATGGCGAAGGCAATGTCATGGGGCACCACATTCCTGCCTATCGTCATGAAGAGGACGTACCTTCGGAAAGCAAGACAGAGACCTTCGTCGCTATGAAGCTGGCGATTGATAACTGGCGGTGGGCCGACGTGCCGTTCTATTTACGTACTGGTAAGAGTTTAGCGGCGCAAAACACCCAGATCGTAATCCAGTTTAGCCGCGCGCCTTTTGTGCTTTTCCGCGATACTCCGGTGGACAACCTCATGCCCAATCAGTTGATTTTGCATATTCAACCGCAGGAGGGAATCTCCCTGCAATTTGCGGCGAAGATTCCCGGGCCGGTTATGCGGCTCGGCGCGGTGGACATGAACTTTGAGTATGCGGACTATTTTGGAACGCAACCCAGCACCGGCTATGAGCGGTTGCTGCACGATTGCATGATTGGCGACCAGACATTGTTCCAGCGCGCTGATATGGTGGAAGCGGGCTGGAGCGTGGTGAGTCCGGTATTGGATGTGTGGAAGGCGCTGCCGCCGCGGAATTTCCCCAACTATTCCGCAGGCTCGTGGGGGCCGAAGGAATCGGAAGAGTTGCTGGAGCGGGATGACCGTCACTGGAGGAACTTCGAAAAATGATACTCGCTGGAGACATCGGAGGTACCAATGCAAGGCTGGCGTACTTCGATGTAGTCAAAGGGAAGTTCTCTCTGGTTTCGGCGACTATTTTCCCGAGCCGCAATTTTTCCAGCCTGGACGAAATTGCCGCGAACTTCGTGGACACCATGGGTGTTGCGCCGGACGTCGCTTGCTTTGGTATTGCGGGGCCGGTTCTGAACGGCCGCGTGGAGACATCCAACCTTCCTTGGGTGATTGAAGCGAGTAAGTTGTCGCGGGAAATCGGTGTGAAAAATGTTGTCCTGATCAACGATCTGGAGGCAACGGGCTGGGGGATTTCCGCGCTCGATGATAAAGATCTGGTAAGGCTAAATGCTGGGACGGGCGTGGTTGGAAATCAGGCGGTGATTGCAGCGGGAACGGGTTTGGGTGAAGCTGGCCTTCACTGGGATGGGACGCAACATCATGTGTTTGCCTGCGAGGGCGGCCATACTGATTTTGCTCCGCGCAATGAGTTGGAAATGGATTTACTGCACTACCTCACTGTGCAATTCGGGCATGTAAGTTATGAGCGCGTGCTCTCCGGCCCAGGATTGGTGAACGTATTCCATTTCCTTCGGGACACTGGTCGGGGCAGCGAACCCAAATGGTTGACCGACGAGATGCACGAAACTGAGCCGGCGGCGGCGATTTCACGAGCCGCGATGGAAGGGAAGTGTTCGCTGTGCGAGCAAACGGTGGATATTTTCGTTTCCATTTATGGCGCTGAAGCGGGCAATCTTGGCCTGAAGATGCTGGCGACGGGCGGAGTCTTTTTGGCGGGTGGAATTGCGCCGAAGATTTTATCCAAGCTCGCGGAGCCGTTCTTTATGCAGGCATTCCTGGATAAAGGGCGAATGCGTCCATTGCTGGAAGCCATGCCCGTGCACGTGATCACCAATGACAAGATCGCGCTGCTGGGCGCGGCGCAATGTGGGCTGTCAAAGTCGGAGTCTCCGGTTTCAGCCTGAGTTTTTTCTGTATGAACACTGATTTAGATGTGCGCGTTTTTTCTAATCTGGCCGATTTGTTTCCCGCGGCGGCAACTGAATTTACCCATCTGGCGCAAAGCGCAATCCAGAGCACGGGAAGATTTACCGTAGCGCTTTCCGGCGGATCCACTCCGAAAACTTTGTTTAAGCTGCTGGCAGGGCTGCCCGCCGGTGACATTCCGTGGGAGCAGGTTTATTTCTTTTTTGGCGATGAGCGGAATGTTCCGCCGGACGATCCAGAGAGCAATTTCCGCATGGCAAATGAGAGTTTGTTGTCGAAAATTAACGTGCGCCCCGAGAATGTATTTCGCGTTCACGCGGAAGAGGATGCGGAGACAGCGGCCAAGAATTACGAAGAGCAACTGATCAAGTTTTTCAATCTTCAGCCCGGCGAATTTCCGCGCTTTGATCTCATCATGCTGGGACTGGGGCCCGACGGACACACAGCCTCGCTGTTTCCTGGAAGCCAAGGGTTAAGCGAAAAGGGCAGGCTGGTGATCGCGAACTGGGTGGAGAAGTTTAACGCCTTTCGGATCACATTCACCTATCCGGTGCTCAATCAGGCCGCGTGCGTGATGTTTATGGCTGCTGGCGCGGACAAAGCCGATGCGGTGCGGCGAGTGCTGCAAGACAAAATGCAAGGACCCCCCGCGGGGGGAGTGATGCCTGTTGATGGGAAGTTGCTTTGGTTTTTAGATCGTGATGCAGCGGCTGAGCTACCGGCGGGGTTGCGCGGAAGCTTGCGATAAGCCGTCGGCCGGTTGCATAGGTCCTTCGCTTCGCTCAGGATGACAAGATGTTTGAGGGGCTTTAGGCGCAGGCGTCGCGCCATCCGGCGATTTCTTTCAATCCATCGGCACGGTTTTGTTCGAACAATCTTACCCGGTGGCGGGAGTGTTCGAACTCGTGAATGTCGGCCCAGACTTCCGCTTGCCAGCCTTCTTCGTGAACGGCTGATTCACCACAACTCGCGCAGCGGGTGTGGAGCTTGCGGGTTGGCTGAGAGGCGCGTTGCGGCACATCAGGCAGTTCGATAAAGATGCAGCGCACTTCCTGGATGTCGTCGTTGTCGCCAATCATGTGTTCATAGCGAAGAAGGAAGCCAAATCCCATTTTCTTAGCTTCGGCTTCGGCCTCAATCCGCGTGTGGAAGGGACCGTATTCCGCCCGCAACTGCTCGGTTGAATCACACGCCATCCAGAAGATTTCCTTGTATGCCATTTCCTACCCTCACAGGAGCCGTTGGGAGCCGGGGAAGCCCACTAGGACGTGGTCGTGTAAATGCAATCGAAGTGCCATGCCTGAGTGCTGCTAAGTTGTTAATTTTCAGCGGCGGGCATGGGAACGACGCGCTCACCGATTAGCCGGGTGCAATTTTTTGCGGCGTTTTCCCCTGGGAAGGCAACGATCTCGAGGTCAGAATGGTAAATCTAGGAGCTCGTGCGACTGGGCCCGCGGTGAAAGTTTTTGCGAAATCGCGGTTCCATCGCCGCGAGGGTACATAGCGTATAAAAAATGGCGGCGTTCGCCGGGATGTGGAGATTGAAATCCACAAAGCTGTGGACCAAAATCCCAGTGCAGCCGAGCATGGCGGCGAGCGCAAGAGTCCCGTTCAGATTCTCGGGCCAGTCGGCTAATTTTTTAGTGGCATTCGAAAACATGGTCCACAGGAACCAGATCATAATGCAAAATCCAAGTGCTCCGGTTTCGATTAGAAGTTGGAGGTAATCATCGTGCGCTTCGTTGATCCAGAATTCGCTATAGAAGCTCTTGAACTCGGGATAGATTTCCGGAAATGTATTTAAGCCGTACCCGAGAACAGGTTTTTGTTCGAACATGCGCAGACCGTCGCGGGTAATCTCCATGCGAACGCCGCCGGAAATTTCCGTGTGCGTTTCCGCCTTGATGCTGGTCACGCGATTGGCGAACTCGCTTCCTCCAAGCCACGCGAGCAGGCAGGCCAAGATGATGGGAAACAAAATGAACATCCAGGTCATGCGCAATTTGGATTGCGATTTCTCCCGAATCAGAAAAAGAGCCAGAACAGCCAACTCGACAAGAAATGCAATCATGCCTCCGCGGGAGCCGGAAAGAAACAATGTGGCTGCCATGATCGCCGCGGCAATGATGGCCAGGCGCTTCATTACGCCATGAGCAAAATGGCTAAAGGCGATCACGAGTGGAAATGGAATCAGCATCTCCATGAGTCCCGCGTAGTGGTTATGGTTTACATACGGACCATAGACCCAGCCACTGTTATGCGGAGTGATCAGCCAATACAACTGCTCCTGCGAGGATGCGCTCTGGAGCAACGCAAACAACGCGATAACGAAACCGAATGCGGATACTCCGGTTGCGAGATGGCGGAGATGGGAAGTCCTGCGTAGCGTTTGCACGATCACGAAACAAAGCGAGCCGTAAGCGATGTACAGCATCGCGTCGGAATACGTTGCATAGCGATATCCCGTATGCTTCGTCGCTAGTTGCAGAGCAATCACGGCGAGAAAAGCGATCATGGGAGCGAACAGCGGATTCCATGAGACCGCAATCTCGCCTGAATTTATCTGGTGGACAATCCAAAGCAGAAAAAGCGCCGCCGCGCCTGCCTCAAGAACGAAAATGGGGAATGGGGAAACCGCGCCAAAAGCCAGCGGACCAAACAATAAAAGCGCAAAGGGGCCATAGACTAGAACGCGTTCCATCCAATTGGGACGCGACACAGGGACGGTATTTGCCTGCTGCCGCTGATCGGGGATGATGGGAGAAGTCATGGTTGCTGTTGCAGCTGTTCGGTCAAGCGCACACCGTCAATCCAAAGTTTTCCTTTAATCACGTCTCCCGCGGGAAGCCGCTGAAGGCGCAGCATGAGCAAACTGGTTTCCGGCCCCACAGTGAAGGTTCCGTTCACCTGTTTCCAATTGCTGGTGTCGGTCAAGTTGTCTGTCGCAAGTATCGGAGCATGGGTATAGGCGTCGTCCAGTGCGAATCTTATTCCTCCGGCCCCTTCGATCTGCTGGGCCTTGAAATTTGCGGAGAAGTTATAGGTCCGATTGGGGTGCACGAACACGAGTTGGCCGATACCGGCATCTTCAATTTGAGCGTCTTCGAAAGAGATGGACAAAGATCGTGTCCCTGATTGATGCTGCGCTGGATCCAAGGCGAGCGAGACGTTGCGGTTCTTCTGATAAATCCAATCAAAGCCCGCCTTGAGGATTGGCAGGCTGAAGTTGCCATTTACAACTAAATTTTCGCGCGAAGGCTGATAGTTAGAAATATCTGCAAGGGGGCCAGCCTGTTGCCATACCTTCATTGCCGCGTCCGGCTGCTTTTTTGTCAGCAGATAATTTACGTATTCGAATACGCGGGGACGCAAAACCGGGTTGTGCAGGCTCACCAGTTGTCCCCATGCTCTGGTTGCGGCGACAGTTTCCTGCTTGCTAATGAGGAGATTTAAAAAGGATTCATAGGCATCGGTCCGGAGAGGCATCAATTTTGAAATGAACAGGGCCACATCCGGCTTTACCCGCCAGCAGAAGGGCAGAGCCTGTCCGAAGTCGGGGCCCGGGTCGTTCAGCAATCGGCGGCAAAGATGGAGGGTCTCTTCCGTGTTGCCGCCGCTGAAATAGACGTTCGCTGTTTCCCAAAGGATGGTGGGATCGGTGGGGGCCATCTTCAAAGCATTCCGCAGAGCTGGGCCTTGAGCTTGGACATCCCCCAACGAGTTGTAAGCTCTGGCGAGCGCCAGCCAATAATCCGCGCGGTAGGGATTCAGTGATACCGCAGCGCGAAATGATTGCGCCGCGGCATTTGGATTCAGCAATGAAAAATAAATTCCCAAGCGATCGCGATATTCCGCGTTAAACGGTTGCAGGCGCACGGCGCGTTGCAAATTCACTTGATCATTGCGCTCGGCAAGAACAGAAGCCAGATATTGGCAGCTCGCGAAGCTGATGAATAGGAAACAAAGGAGGAAAGCGGAGATCAGCAGAAAAGTTTTCGTTGCCGGGCTTTTTGCCTGAATCCTCATGTAGTTCTGGCATTGCCCTTCGCTGCGCGGGCAAACGCCCTATGCCGGGGTAGAGGCAACATTCCCGGAAGAGTCGCCGCGCGCATCTTCCTGGTAGTACCGTTTTCCATATTTTCCCTGGTACTCGTAGTAATAATGGTAATCCGGCGAGCGCAAGTCCACGGCATTCAGAAGAACGCCGGCGACCCGTGCATTCACGCGCATAAGCAATTCACGCGAGCGGCGCAACGCTTGCTTGGTAGTCTGTCCCGAGCGGATCACCAGGACTACGGCATCGGCGCCGGTGGACATGATGACGGCATCGGTCACTGAGAGCGTGGGCGGCGTATCGATCACAATGTAGTCGTATTGTTCTCGCAGAGCGAGAAGAATGTCGCGCATATGCGAGGAAGCCAGCAACTCCGCTGGATTTGGCGGAGGAGTACCGGCGGCCAGAATGAACAGTGAAGGTACCACAGGGGAGCGAACAATCGCCTGTTGCAGCGTGGCGTTACCGGTGAGCACATCGCTGAGCCCGATTTTTGGACCTAACCCGAGGGTCTTATGAATGCTGGGGCGGCGCAGGTCCGCGTCAATTAAAAGGACGCGACTTTCTTTTTGCGCCAGCACGATCGCGCAGTTAATGCTGGTGGTGGACTTGCCTTCCTGCGGCAGCGCACTGGTGACAAGGATTGTTTTTGGCGGCGCTCCTGAAGAGGTGAGCAACAGAGACGTGCGCAAGGCGCGGTAGGATTCCGCCATTTGTGACTGCGGCCTAGATTGAGTGACAAGTTCGACTACCTCCTTGGAAGCCGCCAAGGCCAATCGCTTCGCTGGGTCCAAAATATTTGCCGTTTGTCGCGAACCCAACGGAATCATTCCTAAAGATGGCAAGCCGGAAATGGCTTGCGCCTGTTCGGGTGTTCTTACCGTGTTGTCCAAGGCTTCCAGGAGGAAGGCAAGCCCTATTCCAGAACTGAGTCCAAGGGCAAGAGCGAAGGTAAGATTTCGCGGAATGTTCGGGGAAGAAGGATAGTTCGGCACTCGTGCCTGGTCCACTTTCCGGATATTAGTGGAACGCAACCCAGCCGTAACTCCCGCTTCCTTTAGTTTCTGTAGAAGGCCTTCGTACAGGGTACGGTTTGATTCCACATCGCGACTGAGCAAATTGTATTCAATGGAGCTTTCGTTCAGTGCATTCGCTTGCTGTTTTTGCTTATCGAGCGCTGCACTCAGCATTTTTTCGCGCTGCAACGCGGCCATGTATTCATCATGGACGCCATCGAGGATTTTTTTCGTTTGCAAGTGGATTTGCGCCGACACTTCCTTCAATTGAGTATTCAGTTGCTGTACTTTGGGATAAGAAGGGCCGAACTGAGTACTGAGTTGCGCGGCTTGAATGCGAAGGTCGGCGTCCTGCCCTTGCAGCTTTTCCAAAAGCGAAGAGTCCCCCTTAGAGGGACTGGAGGAGGATGCGCCCATGGCTGCGGCGGAAACGGCGTTCGCATCGCCGGATTGCATCAGTTCATAGACCGCTTGTCTCTGCATCCTCTCGGATTCCGCTTCGGTCAATTCCTTGTTGAGTTCCGCCAGTTTAGAAGTAATGATATTTTGCTTGTCGTCGGTCCCGAGGATTTCATGCGCTTTCTGGTATTGGACCAGTTTCTCGGTTGAAGTTTCCACCTTCATTTGCAAGTCGGCCAATTGCTTGGAGAGCCAATCCGAAGCCTCCATGGTGGACTCATAGCGGGTTTTGAAGTTCTGTTCTTCGTAGGTTGAAATGAGGGTATTAACGGCCCGCGCGGCTAATTCTTTATTAGGCGAATGGTAATGGACTTCGATGATACGGGTATTTGGGACCATGGCGACGGTCAGCCCGGACTTAAAAGAGGAGATGAGCGCTGAGGTCCTGGGAGAATCGAGATTATCGGCAGTGCCCGTTAAGTTGAGATCGTTCGCGTCCCCGGCAGGTGCATTCGTCGGATTTTTATCCAATCCCAATTCCCTGAGAACCTGCAAGGAGAGTAAATCACTCTTCAGAATGCGAACTTCGGTATCCATCTCCGTGGGATCGTAATAGTCCCAGTCGGGAGCGGAATCCTTAAAGTTGACGATCGCGGAGTCTGGCTTGGTGATCGCAATGGTGCCCACGCTTTCATAGATTGGGGTCGTGCGAAGTGTGGCGATGGTGATGACGCTGAAGATGACAACCAGAGTGCTCAATGCGGCCCATTTATGCTTTAGTAAAGTGCGGCAGTATTCTCGAATGCCCGACTCTTGCGTGGCTGGCGCATAAATATAGGAACCGGGCTGCCGGGAAAATTCGATAGGTGAGTTCGGCTGGATTTCTCGGAAGACTTGACCGTGAATCGGAATCATGGGCCCGGAACTCATCAATACTCCTCAAACCGAAAAGAACGATGCCATGAAAGCCAGGTGGGATCGCACTTCAGCTCACATGTGTTGCTCGAAAACAGTACTGTCCAAGAATGGGAAAATTCTAGCATCGCAGTTCAGAGCAGAGGCGTAATCAAGCTGGTTCCCTCGAACGGTCTAAGATGGTGTAAAAGCGATGTTTTCGGCTACTCTTCGGCTAATACTGCGGGTCATTTTCTGCTGCTGCGGAGGTACGGCAATCGCGCTCAACCATTTCATGCAAACGGAACGAGCCAGTTTGAAAATCGTCGCCATCATTCAAGCCAGGATGGGCAGTTCACGACTTCCTGGCAAGGTGTTGATGGATCTCGGAGGCGAAACCGTCTTAGGGCGTGTGGTGAGACGCGCGCGGCGGTCGCGGCTTACTCATGCGACGGTGGTAGCGACTACGGAATTGAGTGGCGACGATGCGATCGTGAAGGAATGCCAGCGGTTGGGCGTAAGTTGCTTTCGAGGCATGGGAGAAAATGTTTTGGATCGCTATTACCACGCGGCTCTCGAACATTCGGCGCGGCTCATCGTACGCCTGACCGCCGATAATCCTCTGGTGGACCCTGATTTAATTGATGAAACGGTGATGACCATCCTGAAATCGGATGCGGATTATGCGAGCAACCGCGTTCCCCGCATCTATCCTATGGGACTGGACGTGGAGGTTTGCACGTTTGACGCCCTGGAGAGAGCGTGGCAGCAGGCGAAACGGCCCTACGAACTAGAGCATGTCACGCCCTATTTTTACGAGCATCCGGAGATATTTCAGTGCGTAGGCGTAAAGCGTTCATTTGATTTTAGTCACCATCGCTGGACCCTTGATACTCCTGAAGATTTGCAACTTATCAGAGAGATCTATGCACGCCTTGGCAATCGCGACGACTTTTCCTTGGCTGAGGCGCTGGCCGTCATGGAAAACGGCGGCCAGTTGGCAAGCATGAATTCTCATGTGGTGCAGAAGGCACTGCACTCAAGTTGATCACTCTCCAAATGCCACCCATCTTTCGTTACCGATTGTTTTTCGGCGATATGGGTGCTCCCGCCAATTCGCGGAGTGAGCGTTGAAAGTACTTCTGGTTCATCCCGAGGACCAGCCGCGGCGTTGGGCATCGCAAAAATGGGACTTGATCGTTGATCTTAGCTGGGCGCCCGCGAACACCTACGCTCAATGGACGCGCGAATTCCAGTGCCCGGCGATACCGTTCCAGCAGTATTGCCGCCTAGGCGAGGACCTCGATTTCATTCGCTACATTTCCTCCAAGGGAGATTCTTTGGCAGACGAGGAAGGCATTCGTTGGTGGGAATTGTTTGTGTTATTTTTCAATGATCAAATGCAGTTGATTGCCAGTGTTTGTCGCCTGGCCGAAAGCTTGAACTGCAACGACGAAGTTTTTATTACCCGGCCTTGCATGGAAGCAGAAATGCTCCAGCGTTTGCGGATGTTTCCCGTCCATCTGCTGAGCGGGCCGAGCTTGCGCCGAAGGCTTCTGCATTACGCCGGCGAAGTTTGGGCGCTGCCATTTTGGGAGCTGCGACAAATTTTCTGGGACAAGTACGATGCGGGATTTACCCTCCGCCGTCACTTCGCGAGAAAGACGGACAGTGCGAAGGGGGACGTAGTCCTTGTGCCCAGTGCGTACGTCAACGCTACCAAAACGGCGGCAAGTTTTGCTTCGAAGCTTCCAGATTTGGACTTCCTGCTGGTTACTACGCGGGCAAGCGGGAAAATTGCCAATCTCCCCGCTAACATTACGACCACTGATCTGGCTGGCTATGCTTGCAGACAGGAATCAGCAGAAGAGTACGGAAAAATTCTACAAATGTGGCAAGAGTTGTGCCGCGACCTTTCGCGCGATCCGAAGACCTCCGTCGCTTGTTCGTTGGGATTGTGGAAAGGCTTTCCTGAGTTTGTAAAGCGCGGGCTTAAAATTCGGGATGCGTGGCTCGGTGTATTGGAGCGTGAGCCGGTCAAGAGCGTGTTGTGCTGTGACAATAATCCTTACACGCTGCTTCCGGTATTACTAAGCAAGCGAAGAAATATTCCGACGGTTTCGTGTCACCACGGAGCGCTCGATTGGCGGTACCGCATGGTGCCAGTGTTCGCGGATGTGGTGATTGCCAAAAGTGAAATGGAGCAGGATTACTTCTCGCGGGTTTGCAACATACCAGCAAATAAGATCCAAACCGGCGCGCGGGATCGCCTGGCCCAAGTTGCCGAGAAATGCCAGCGTGGTTCCGCAAGTGCGATCGTTTTTTTCTCGGAGCCGTATGAGGCCAATAAAGCGAGAGGGAACGAGATCTATAGCGAACTGCTTCCGCCGCTCGCGGATATGGCCATCAAAGAGGGACGCAAGCTCGTCATCAAATTGCATCCCTTTGAGAGCGTGCGAAGGCGTAAAGCATTGGTGCGTAGAATTCTTTCGGTCGAGCAACAAAGGAGCGTAGAGATAGTGGCAGGACCATTGACGCCGCAGTTGCTGGAGCAGGCCTGGTTCGCGGTGACCGTGCTTTCCACGGTAGCCATGGAATGCGCCGCGGTTGGGGTTCCGTGTTTTCTATGCCAATGGCTGGAATATCCGCACCATGAGTACGGAGAGCAGTTCCGCCGGTTCGGCGTGGGCCATACTTTGCGATCCGGAGCGGAGCTGTTGAAGATTTCCGCCATCATTAAGAACCAGGCTGGCGATGCCCCGGTGACAGGCGGCCTCGCGCCAAACATTCCAACCTCCGAACTGGAACGACTATTTTCCAGGGAAGAACGGCCGGCGCTGCTTACCGCCATTTGACAACTTCTCGCCCTGGCAACTCTGCCGGAGATTTCCACCACTGGTTCCCGCGAAGGTACTATCGCAACCGCGTTCAACCCAGTTCCAATAATGAGACAACTCCCTTTTCGTAGCCAGGGACGGCTGCGGGCGTGTCCATAGGCACGTTTGAAGCGCGATCACTAGTCTAAATATGGCGGGAACTGCAGCTCTAAAAGAACCGGAACAGACGGTGGATGAAGTTTCCCCGTCGCGCGTTTTGCAATCCACGGACTTCCGGCAACATATCGGCCGCGTTTCGCGGCACTCTTCCGTTTACTTTTCAGGGAGGATGTTTGCCCTGGCGGCAGGCTATTTTTTCAAAATTTACCTTACCCGCGAATTAGGTGCGGAAGCACTGGGCACTTACACTTTGGGTCTGACCATCATTGGCTCGCTGGGCATTTTCAATGCTTTTGGGCTTTCCCGCTGCGCAACGCGATTTGTATCGGCATATCGAGCGACAGGACAGTACGAATTACTGCGTGGACTTCTTGTTCGCAGCATTCTCATGCTGATTTTCACCAATCTGCTATTTGTTCCAATACTTCTGCTGGCGGGGCCCACGATCGCTGTGCGCTTTTACCACGCGCCAGCCTTAAGCGGATACTTGTGGATATTTGCGGCACTCATGTGCTTTGGGACATTTAACACTTTCTTTGCCCGAGTGCTCGCCGGTTACAAGGAAGTTGCACGCAGCACCGTGCTCACGACTTTCCTGGGCACTCCGCTGATGATGCTTTCCACCGTTGCTTTTGTTGCGATGGGCTGGGGGTTACGCGGATATCTGATTGCGCAGGCCTCGGCGGACGGAATTGTCTTTCTTTTGCTAATAGCGACGGTGTGGAAGCTGACTCCGCCAAAAACGCGATCTTATGACGGACGACTGCCGCGGTTGGAAGGCAGAGTTGTTTCATTTTCCGCCATCGCGCTGGCCATGGAGTTTCTGGGATTTCTTATATTGCATACAGATAAAATTTTCTTGGGATTTTATTTGAATCCACGGCAGGTTGGAATTTATGCGCTGGCAGCGGGAATGGCGGCTCTGGTGCCGGTCATTCTGCAATCGGTGAACCAGATTTTTTCTCCCATCATTTCCGATCTTCACTCTCGTTATGAATACCAGATGATGGGCAGGATGTTCCAAACTCTGACCAAATGGATCTTCGGTTTCACGTTCCCCCTGGCCGCCACTATGGTCGTATTCGCAAAACCTTTAATGCGGATTTTTGGTCCGGAGTTCGAAGCGGGATGGTCGGTCCTGGTGGTGGGTACTGTTGGGCAACTGGTAAATTGCGCGGTCGGCTCATCAGGTTCTTTGTTGCTGATGTCTGGAAACGAAAAACATCTCTTGAAAATTCAGGCGGTCACCGCAGCCGTCACGATCGCGCTCGACCTCACACTGATTCATCCTTTCGGCATTCTGGGAGCAGCGGTCGCGGCGGCGACAACAAACGTGCTGGTGAATTTGTGGTACCTCAAAGGCGCTTATGACCAGCTGCATCTCTTGCCATATAACCGCAGTTCTGTGCGACTAGTTCCAGCATTTTTGGCGGTTGCGTTGTCTCTTTATGTCGTGATGCGGTTCGCGAGCGGACAGCCCAAATGGATTGAACTCAGTCTCGGCGGTTTCATGGCGTATGCATCTTTTGTTGGGATGGCATTAGTTTCTGGACTCGATGCTGATGATCGTTTGATAACGACGGCGATTTGGTCGCGGGCGCGAAACTTGGTTTATCCTTCTGAGGCAAACAGCTAATGTTCCATGGTCCGCTAAATGGCGGGGCGCAGATTAATCGCTCGTGGATGAGGTATTCATGAATCCCATTCGCCTGTTGGTAGACAGCTTCGCCGATGAGGGATTGCCTAACGCGCAAATGGCGAATGCCCGCGAGATCATTTGTAGGCTCGATTCCTCCCGCTTCCACGTGAGCGTATTTTGCGTAGGGAATCCCGACCCTCGAATTACGCAACGTCCCAATACTCGGCTCGTTCATTTGCCCAAGCGACGGCAAACGGTACGAATTGCCCGCGAGTTTTTGCTGGGCAAACATGAAATTCTTTTCTACCTGAAATCATCGCCCGCCAGCCGGTATTATTTGTCGCTGCGTAAAAAATGGCGGGACAACCGCGTTGTGATCGGAACAGTAGAATCCCAGACCAATCTGCGGAATGAGCCAACGATTTCTCTCGAAGCGGTGCGTCTTTGGGAGCAAACGATTCTGCGTTGTGACCACCTGTTCAGCAACTCTTCCGCGGTGCAGAAAAGCTTACAGCGAGAGTATCAATTGCCTAGCAGCGTGATCCCCACGGGCGTGGACACAATTTTTTTTACCCCCAACGCACTGCGGAAACAAAATGTTTGTCCACGAGTTTTTTTTGCGGGGTCGCTGCGTCCGTTTAAGGGGCCGCAACTAGTGTTGGAGGCGGCAAAACGTTTTCCAGGCGCGACTTTTGCGCTGGCCGGAGAAGGCACGATGGCGGCGGAGCTGAAATCTTTCGCGCACAAAGAAAAATTGCAGAATGTTGAGTTTCTGGGATTGTTAAATGCAGAGGAATTGCGGACGGAATATCAGCGAGCCGATATTTTCTTGTTTCCTTCCCGGTGGGAAGGCTCTCCCAAGGTAATTCTTGAGGCTGCCGCGTGCGGGCTACCGGTGATTGCGCGGAGAGATTATGAGCCGGAAACGGTGATCGATGGCCAGACGGGCTATTTAACCCAGTCGGACTCCGAGATTTTTCAGCGCCTGGACGGATTGCGAAAGAATGCGCCGTTGCGTTCCGTTTTGGGGGCTGCGGGCCGCAAACATAGCGAACATTTTGATTGGGATGTAATCACGCGACAATGGGAACAAGTATTTATTGATTTGGCCCCGGCGCGAGGTCGCCAGCATGCCGCTTGAATGTGGGGCATATATTCGAGAGATGCACGAAGGAACGGAACAGAGGCCGTTGCATGTGTACACCATAGCGCCGTTCTATCCCAGCGTTAGAAACGAGGTTATGGGATGCTTTGTAGCGGAGCCGCTCAAGACGATGGAATTGATGGGAGTTAAATCTTCGGTGCAGGCGGTGCAGTCTTATTACGCGGAAAAAACAAATGCCTGCGCTCAGTTTCCGGCGCAATGGATGAGGTACATGAGCTTACCCGGCGGCGTGGGGCTTTCCTCCGCAGGAGCGTTTTTATTTGCCAGCCTTGTTTCGCGAGTTCGCCGCCTTCATTCACATCAGCCGATTGACCTTATCCACGCGCATGCTCCGCTCCCCTGTGGACATGCAGCGTCATTGTTGGCGCGGCAGCTCCACATTCCCTTCATCGTAACGGTCCATGGGCTGGACGCATATTTCACAAATCAGGTGAAAGGGCGCGCGGGAGAATGGTGCCGCAGAATGACGCGGCATGTATTTCGCTCCGCCAGCAGGATCGTTTGCATTAGTGAAGCGGTGAGGCAAAAGGTGTTGGACGGTGCGGATGGAAATTACCCAACCTCGGTGGTTTACAACGGAGTTGATCCCAATATTTTCACTCCCGCGAACGAGTCCAGCGGCTTGAAGATTTTGAGTGTCGGCAATCTGATCCCCATCAAAGGGTATGACCTGTTGTTGCGCGCGATGGCGATGATCCAATCGCGCATCCCAGAAGTTTCCTGTGACATCATCGGGGAAGGCGCGGAATTAAAACGATTGCAGGCGCTGGCCGGTGAACTGAAGATTGCCAACAAGGTCCGGTTTCTTGGGCGCCAAAGCCGCGACAGCGTAGCCGAGGCATTGCGCCAGTGCACGATTTTTGCTCTTCCCAGCCGATACGAAGCTTTAGGCTGTGCTTATCTGGAAGCCATGTCGGCGGCCAAGCCGGTGATAGCTTGCCGCGGACAGGGCATTGCGGAGGTGATTGAGCACGGCAAGAATGGCTGGCTTGTCGGCGATGCCGATGTGGGCGAGTTGGCACAGGCCCTGGTCACTCTGTTTGAGGATGCCGAATTGCGCAATCGGATGCGGCTGGCCGCACGCAGGACTATTCTTAAAAGCCTGACATTGCAACACCAGGCACAACGGCTCAGCGATCTTTACCGCGAGTGTGCCGGATGAAACTCGTGATCCTGACCGAAATTATTTCTCCGTATCGCATTCCCGTATTCAATGCGCTTGCCAGGCAAAACGATATCCAGTTGCATGTGATTTTTCTCGCAGATACCGATCCCACGCAACGGGAGTGGATGGTCTATAAAGACGAAATCCAATTTTCTTATCAGGTGCTTCCTTCCTGGCGGCGCCGTTATTGGGAGCGGAACATCCTGTTGAATCGCGGACTTAGCGCCGCACTGGAGCAGATTGCTCCGGAAGTGATCTTATGCGGAGGCTACAACTATATTGCGTCATGGCAGGCGATGGCCTGGGCGCGGAAGCGGCATGTACCATTCCTGGCCTGGGTAGAAAGCACCGCCAACGACAGGCGCGGCAGACATGCTCTGGTTGAACTTCTAAAAAGAAAATTCATCGCGAATTGCCGTGCTTTTGTAGTGCCTGGAAAATCCTCCACTGAATATGTCCGCGATTTCAATGTTTCTCCTGAAAACATTTTTGTGGCGCCTAATGCCGTGGACATAGATTTCTTTTCCCGTAATGCGGAGCAGGCCCGCAGCGAAGCAATTTGTTACAGGCAAAAATTGCAGTTGCCCCAGCGGTTCTTCCTTTATGTTGGGAGGCTGGTTGAAGAAAAAGGCGTATTCGACCTGCTTGCAGCCTACCGCAAATTGCCCGACGACCTGAGAAATGAAATCGGATTGGTTTTCGTGGGAAATGGCCGGGCAAAATCTGAATTGACGGCGCAAGCCGCCAAGCTGGGTTGTGGCATGGTGAAGTTTCCCGGCTTTGTGCAGAGAGAAGAACTGCCGCACTACTACGCGCTGGCGGAGGCTTGCATTCTTCCTACTTATACCGACCCTTGGGGTTTGGTGGTGAATGAAGCGATGGCCTGCGGATTGCCTGTAATTGTTTCCGATGCGGCTGGTTGTGCGCGAGACCTTGTGGAAGAAAATTGGAATGGTCTTCTGGTTCGCTCTCAACACCCGGATGAGTTAACTACGGCTTTGAAGATGATTGCCAATAATCCAGAAATGCGCTGGATCATGGGACAACGCAGCCGCCAACGGATCATGCAATATTCCCCGCAATGCTGCGCGGGAGGGATCGCGGAAGCGGCGTTATCGCTTGGAGAGGCTTGCCATGCGTGACGCGCGGTATAAGTTATTCGCGGCTGGAGCGTTCGTTTTGTTGACCGCTCTTCTGGTTCACGCCGCATTTTCAAGTCCGGGGTCTTTTACAGATCCGGTTCGACTTTCCGGGCTGATCTTCCTGGAAGGGTTGCTGGTAATCGCATGGCGTTTTGAGCGGCGGTTCCTTCCTGTGCTCCTGCTTATTTTTCTGGCATCAGGCACATCTGTGCCCCCGGTGAGCGTGTGGACCAGTCTGCGATGGGCGTTGCTGGCATTCGGAAGTGTTGCCGGCATGGTCCTCTACTTGAAAAATTACCATTGCTCCTTTGGGACATTTCATTTGTGTGCCGCTGTTTGTTGCATTACTGCTTCGACCTCAGCGATGTTTTCCAATTCGCCGGGAGCTTCTATGCTGAAATCAGTCAGCCTGTTGCTCTTATTCCTGTACGGCGCAGGAGGAGCGCGCATAGCGATTCTGGGCAACCCGAATTTTCCCAAGAGATTGTTGCAAGCCTGTGAACTGTTGGTGTGTTTGACGGCAATTTCCTACGGAGTTTTCAACTATTCGTTCTTTGGAAACGCGAACTCCTTGGGTGCTGTCATGGGCATTGCGGTCATGCCGGTTTTGTTATGGGGAAGCATCATCGCCGAGACACGCGCAGCGCGCATGCGAAGGACTTTGATTTTTTTATTGGCTTTGCTGTTGTGCCTCGATAGCTATTCGCGCGCAAGCATTTCCGCCGGGCTTGTTTCATGCGCCTTCTTGTGTATCGGCCTGCGACGTTACCGCTTGTTGTTCAAAGGACTGGCGGTCGTAGGTGTTGCAGCATTGCTGGTGATTACTTTCCGTCCGCTGGAATCAGGGGAAAATGCGGATTCATTGGTGAATGCATTCGTTTACAAAGGCCGTCCTGAGGAGGGAATCCTTGCCTCCCGCAAAACTCCCTGGGATGAAACCATAGCGTCCATCCAACAAAGCCCATGGTTCGGGACGGGGTTTGGCACCAGTTTTTTGGGGGTGGACCAGAAAGAGCGGGTAGATGCGTTACGTTCTTTCGCGGGAACGTCGCGTGAGCACGGCAACAGCTACTTGGCCATCGCGGAATGGGTGGGCCTGGTGGGAATTATTCCCTTCGCGGGGCTGATGTTCTTGCTCATAAGATATCTGTGGTTGGGCTTTCTCCATATGCGGCGCAGTGATGTTGCTTCTCAATTCTTCATTCCTGTTTGCGCCATTGTTCTCGCCGGGATTGTTGGCGCCTTTTTTGAGGATTGGATGTTTGCCGTGGGATCGTATCTTTGCGTATTTTTTTGGAGCTTTACCTTCATGTTGCCTGATCTACTTCCCGAACGGCTGCCGGCCCCAGGCTTTGTCGAGGCACCCAGCTTCCATGGGAGGAGTTCTTCGTATCCCGAATTCACTCCGGCAATACCGGGACAATGATGCGCCTGTTTGTGAATGGGACAGCCGCAAGCGCCGGGGGCGGACTGACTTATCTGCGAAATGTAATTCCTCATCTTTCTCTGCGTAAGGACGTCCAAATAATCGTTGCCATTGATCCGAACTCTTGCAGCCAACTTCCGCTACCCGCGAATGTTACAGTTCTGAAATCGCCGCTCGGCCAGGGGGCAGGGCGGCGATTTTTGTGGGAGCAGTTCCGCATTCCCAGGCAAATTCGAGCCGCGGATGCGGACGTACTGCTCTCGACGGGAAATTTCGCGCTAAGGAATAGTCCCGTGCCGCAGGTTCTGCTTTCCGGAAACTCACTTTATCTTTCAAAAGATTTTTCGCGCGATCTCCGCAATCGGCACGAATACCGGATGCTGGCCGAGCACTATGCACGAAGCGCGCTGGCCACGCGTTCCATTGCCTGGGCGGATTGCACGGTCGCTCCCAGCCAATCCTTTGCTGGCGATTTGCAGCAATGGACTGGAGAAGAGAAAATTGTTGCGATTCATCATGGCTTCGATCAAGGTGCGTTTTTTAGGGATTCAGCGCCTTTGCCTCGGGAAGTTCTGAGCAAGCTGGATTCTTCCCCCAACGCTCTGCGCTTACTGTTTGTGAGCCACTACAACTACTATCGCAATTTCGAGACGCTTTTTCGTGCGGTTGCTCTCTTAAGCCAAAATTACGGCAAAGACGTGAAATTATTTTTGACGTGCCGCCTGCGGCCGGATGAAACGCCCGGTTCCTATCAGGTGCAACGCGCCGCGACCCTCATTCAGGAATTGGGGATTGCTGCAAATATTATTGAACTAGGACACATCCCCAATCCCCTGTTGCACCGTGTTTATCGTGCCTGTCAAATCTATGTAAGTGCATCCTATGCGGAGACCTTTGCACATCCGCTTGTGGAAGCCATGGCATGCGGACTTCCGGTAGTGGCCTCGGATCTTCCGGTACATCGGGAAATCTGCCGGGATGCAGCAATTTATTTCGACCGCTTTTCGCCGCAAGAACTGGCGGATCGCATTCTCGAACTTTCCGGGCGACGAGAATTGCAGGGAAAAATGTTGAAGGCTGGAGAAGCGCGCGCTCTCGAATTTAGCTGGAGCCTTCACGTCGAAGAGTTATTGGCGGTCATGCGGTCACTTTGTTCTGCGAAATGAGAGTCTAAAAGAATGAGGCGGTTCAAATGAAAAATCGGATTGTGCTCGCGGGAGTTTCTGCGATCCTCTTTTCTTGTATTTGGATTGGCAACGCGCAGGCCCAGAGCAGCACTGGTACGGAGCCACTAGCGGCGACTCCGCCCATGGGATGGAACAGTTGGGACTCTTTTGGCACGACAGTAAAAGAAGAGGACGTGAAAGCGAATGCTGATTGGCTCGCGCGAAATCTGAAACGCTACGGCTGGGAATACGTTGTCGTGGATATGGAATGGTTCGTCACCAATCCGCGGGCTTCGGGGAACTCCACTGCCTCACAATTCAGCCTTGACAGGAATGGCCGCTACGTTCCCGCCGAAAATCGTTTCCCATCCTCCGCGAACGGCGCCGGATTCAAGCCGTTGGCGGACTATATTCATTCCCTGGGATTAAAATTCGGAATTCACATTCTGCGCGGTATTCCGAAACAGACCGTAAAACAAAATCTTTCCATTGCCGGATCTTCCTACCATGCTATGGATGCTGCCGACATTGCCGATAGCTGTCCATGGAATCCTGATAACTATGGCCTGGATCCAGCAAAGCCCGCGTCCCAGGCCTATTACGATTCGATCGCTAAGCTCTATGCAAGCTGGGATGTGGATTTAATTAAGGTGGACTGCATTGCCAGCCGTCCTTACAAAGGCGATGACATCCACATGTTGAGTGATGCGTTGAAGAAGACTGGAAGGCCCATGGTGCTGAGCCTCTCGCCGGGTGCCGCGCCCATGGACAAAGTAGAGGAGATGAGAAAATATGCGCAAATGTGGCGCATCTCTGACGACGTTTGGGATTTGTGGCACAGCACGGTCGCGTATCCGCAAGGATTGGGGGACCAGTTCCCGCGGATGGCGCAGTGGGCGGGCCTTTCCGAGGAAGGGCATTGGCCCGATGCGGACATGCTGCCGCTGGGATATTTAGGGCCTGCGCCAGGTTGGGGCGAGGCGCGGCAAACCCGCTTCACCCATGACGAGGAGCGGACGATGGTGACGCTGTGGTCCATGTTCCGCTCGCCTCTTATGGTTGGCGCGAATCTTCCCCGCAGTGACGATTGGACAACTTCATTGCTCACGAATCCAGACGTCATCGCCATTGACCAACACTCAACCGCCAATCACATGCTGAAGTCGGAGGGAGACATTGTTGTATGGTCGGCGCGCCCGGAATCTGGCTCGGACCAATATGTGGCGCTTTTTAATATTGGGGAGTCCGCGCAAACCGCGCGGTTGAGTTGGAAAGAATTAGGGCTGGCAGAGAAAAAATATAAACTGCGGGATTTGTGGTCGCACAAAAATCTTGGAGCGGCTGGAGAGATTGCCGTCGCAATCCCCGCGCATGGTTGCGTGCTGTATAGAATATCGGGCCGGTAGATTGTGTCGGACGGAGTCCAGTGCTACGCAATCCCTTCGCACAATGCGCGCAGCCGTTCCGCCGCGCTTTCCGGAGTAATGTCGCGCTGTACGGTACCCAGCATTTCAAATCCCACCATGAATTTCTTCACCGTGGCGGAGCGCAAAAGCGGCGGATAAAAGTGCGCGTGAAAATGCCATTCCGGATGAGCTTGACCATCCGTCGGCGTCTGGTGGAATCCCATGGAATATGGAAAGGGGACATTGAAAACTTTGTCGTACGTGGACGTGATCTGCTTCAGAATGCTGCTTAACTGCCCTCGTTCGTTCTCGGTCAAATCCAGAAGACTGCCAAGATGCCGCCGGCTGCAAAGCAGAATTTCGAACGGCCAGGTCGCCCAGAAGGGCACGTAAGCAACAAAGCCTTCGTTTTGGCAGACAATGCGCAGTTGTTCCTGCGACTCGAGCGCCACGTAATCGCAGAGCAGGCAACTGTGGTGGGCGTTTTTATAAGACTGCTGCGCCTGCAATTCTCTCCGCGGAACTTCGGGAATGGAAGCTGTTGCCCAGATTTGGCAATGGGGATGCGGATTGCTCGCGCCCATCATTGCGCCCCGGTTTTCAAAAATTTGCACATGATTCATGCGCGGGTTCGCGCCGAGTTCCTTGTACTGCGCCGTCCACACGCGAATGACCTCCGCGACGTCCAACGGCTCCATTGTTGCGAGCGTCAGATCATGGCGGGGCGAGAAACACATGACGCGGCAAATGCCAGCCTCGGTCGCTGCGACCAGTAAACCTTTACCGCCGAGGTCAATGCTTTCTTCCGGCACATTTTTTTTCAGCGCGGCATAGTCGTTTTCAAAGATAAATGTGCTCGCGTAAGCAGGGTTCTTCGATCCTCCAGAGCGCTGATTCCCCGGACATAAATAACATTCAGGATCGTATGCAGGCTGGATTGCGGGCGCGGTAGTTTCCACAGCGCCTTGCCAGGGGCGCGAGGTGCGGTTTGGGGAGACTAATACCCATTCATTGGTGAGCGGGTTCAAGCGGCGATGGGGGCTTTGTGATAAATCCAAGGGTTTTTCCCGGAGCGCCAATTATTGCAGATTGTGAGTGGAAGTGGGAACGCCGCATTGGTTGAAGCAATCGCGGGACGCATGTTAGGGTTATGAGTTCTTATCCTCCTGGCAGCCCAGCCACTGCTTGTGACCGAGGTCTTCATTGTACGCCGTCGGGGCGACCACGCCATTGATCCGTAAGACAGCGCTGAATGCAGTCCATCGCCAGATGGGCGCGAAGATGGTTGATTTCAACGGTTGGGACATGCCGGTGGAATATCCATCTTCGGGCGGTATCATCGCCGAGCACATGGCGGTGCGCACCGGCGTGGGGATTTTCGACGTCAGCCACATGGGGGACATCCGGCTGGCCGGGCCGCAGGCCCTTGATGCCGTACAGCATATTTCCATGAATGACGCTTCACGTTTGACGATCGGGCAAGCGCAGTATTCCGCGCTGCTTTATCCGCAGGGAACGTTTGTGGATGACGTAATCGTGCATCGCCTGGGAGAACAGGATTATCTGCTGGTCATTAATGCCGGGACGCGGGAAAAGGATTTCAACTGGGTCTGGCAGAATACTAAGCAATTTGATTGCAAAGTAGCCAACCTTTCGGATGACTTTACGCAGATCGCGATTCAGGGGCCGAAGGGCGTAAAACTGCTGCAAAAGCTGACGGACGCGGACCTTTCAGCCGTGAAATTTTATTGGTTTACATACGGGACCGTGTGCGGGCTGAAAAATATTCTAATCGCTCGCACCGGATACACCGCCGAAGACGGATTCGAGATTTATGTTCCCAATGATGAATCCACAAGCACGCGGGTATGGAAAGAAGTCCTCGAAGCAGGAAAAGAATTTGGCGCAGTTGCCTGCGGATTGGGTTCAAGAAATACATTGCGGCTGGAAGGGAAGTTGCCGCTATACGGCCATGAAATTTCCGATAGCATCAATGTATGGGAGGCCGGGCTGGACCGCTTCTGCAAGATGGAAAAGCCGGAGTTTATTGGACGGCCTGCATTGGAACAAGCCAAAGCGGCGGGATTAAAACGAACATTGGTCGGGTTGGAGATGGTCGAACGGGGCATTGCCCGCGACGGATATAAAGTGCTGGACGACAGCAGTCGAGAAATTGGATATGTGACGAGCGGGTCGCATGCGCCGTTTTTGAAAAAGAATATTGCGTTGGCGTACGTTCCCTTGGAACATTCGGCGATCGGTTCTACGGTGAAGGTCGAGATTCGCGGGCAGGGCGTTAAGGCGCAGGTTGTGCCAACGCCTTTTTATAAGCGGCCAAAAAGCAGCTAAAAGTTTCGGGAGAGTGGAATGGGATATCCGAGCGATTACAAGTACACCAAGGAACATGAATGGATCAAGGTGGATGGCGGAAATGCCACTGTCGGAATTACTGACTATGCCCAACAGTCGCTGGGAGACATCGTGTTTGTAGATTTGCCAAAGGTTGGCGCGGAAATTAGCGTGGGCAAGACTTTGGGATCGGTGGAATCGGTGAAGGCTGTTTCCGATTTGTATGCGCCGGCTTCTGGCACCGTGACCGAAGTAAACGGCGCGCTGGCCAATGCTCCCGAGCAAATCAACAAGGATGCGCACGGCTCATGGATGCTGAAGATTAAATTGAGCAATCCGGGCGATTTGAACGCCTTGTTGTCTGCTGCCGACTATGAGAAGTTCGTGGCCGAGGAGTCTGGGCACTAGATCGAAATGATGATTAGTTACATCTAATTAACTTCCATGCGCTATCTACCAAAATCTCCAGCCGACCGCCAAGCCATGCTCAAGGCCATTGGCGCACGTTCGATTGACGACCTTTTTTCTCCAGTCCCCGCCGAATATCGTTTGCAGCGCGACCTGAAAGTTCCGCGACAGATGGCTGAATCTGAAATTGTGGACTGGTTCCGCGAACGCTCGCGGGAAAACGGAGACGGGTATCAGTCATTTCTAGGGGCGGGCGCTTACTCCCACTACCGGCCGGTCATTATTGATTCGCTGATTTCACGCGGAGAGTTTTTGACTGCGTACACTCCCTACCAGGCAGAAGTTTCGCAGGGAACGCTCCAAGCCATTTTCGAGTTCCAGACGATGATCTGCGAGTTGACCGGCATGGAAGTCGCCAACGCTTCCATGTATGACGGATCAACCGCGGCTACCGAAGCTGTGATGATGGCTGTGCGGTTGACCGGACGGCGAGGTGTTCTGGCCGCGCGCAGCGTGCACCCCGAGTACCGTGAAGTATTGGAGACTTATGCTCTCCATCAATCGCTCCCGTTGAACACGGTCGAGTTCAACGCTGATGGGCGCCTTGACCTGAAGGAACTTGAAAAGGCCATTACGTCTGAAACTGCCTGCATCTTGATCCAATCGCCCAATTTCTTCGGAACAGTTGAAGATGTCGCTGCGATTGCCGAATTAGCACACAAAAACGGAGCCATGCTGGCCGTTTCCATTGCTGAAGCGGTTTCGCTGGGGATCGTTGAACCGCCGCGCCAGGCCGATGTCGTCGCGATGGAAGCGCAATCGTTCGGCGTGCCGTTGGGGTTCGGCGGACCTTACTGCGGCGTGATTGCCACGCGCGAGCAATATGTGCGGCAAATGCCGGGAAGGCTGGCAGGGCAAACGACTGACAAGAACGGCAAGCGTGGATTTGTTCTCACCTTGGCCACGCGCGAGCAGCATATCCGGCGGGAGAAGGCGACTTCCAACATCTGCACGAATCAGGCCCTCGTCGCGCTGATGGCTAACATATTCATGACAATTTATGGAAAGGTCGGCCTCCGCGAACTGGCGAAGCAGAATCTTGCAAAGGCTGCATATGCCGCGAACCAGTTTGAGAAGCATGCGAAAGTCTTATTTTCCGGCGCGCCGCGTTTTAATGAGTTTGTTGTCCAGACCAGCGAAGATCCTTACGCGGTAAATGGCCGGATTTTGGGAAACCGCATCATTGGCGGATTGCCGTTGAAAAAGTTTTATCCGGAATTGGGGAATGCGTCGCTCTGGTGTTGCACCGAACTCACCACGCGCACCGCGATTGACACCGCTGTGGGTTTCGTCGCAGAGAGCGAGCGCTCCCAACGGGCGATGAAAGAACCCGACTCTGCCAGCGATATGGAGGAGGTGACGCGATGAAGCACATGACTCGTAAGGCCACGCGTCACATCAGCCAGAACGAAGGGCTGATCTTCGAGAAGTCCTCAGCAGGCAAAGCCGCTTGGAAGCTGCCGCCGCTCGATGTGCCTGAAGTAGATGCGAAAGAGCTTTTAGGTCCTTCTGAACGAAAAGACCTGGGCAATATGCCCGAAGTGAGCGAGATCGAAATCATTCGCCACTTCACGCGGCTTTCTACTTGGAATTACGCGATTGATCTCGGAATGTATCCGCTGGGCTCGTGCACGATGAAGTACAACCCGCGCGTGAATGAAGTTGTTTCGAGGCTGGAAGGTTTGGCGAACGGGCATCCCTACCAGCCGGAAAGAATTTCGCAGGGCGCGTTGCGCATTATTAAGACACTCAGCGAATGCCTGCTTGAAATCACCGGCATGGACGACATCACTTTGCAGCCGGCGGCCGGGGCGCACGGCGAATTTACCGGGCTGTTGATGGTTCGTGCCTATCACGAGTCGAAAGGCGCTGCACGCAAGAAAGTTTTGATTCCTGACTCCGCGCATGGAACGAATCCCGCGACCGCCGCCATGGTCGGCTATTCCGTGGAGAACTTGAAGTCGAACTCCAACGGCATGGTGGATGTGGCGTCGCTGGCGGCGCAGATGAATGAAGATGTCGCCGCGCTGATGCTTACCAATCCCAACACGCTAGGAGTGTTCGAGCAGGAGATCCACAAGATTGCCGACCTCATGCACGCCAAGGGCGGTCTGCTCTACATGGACGGCGCAAATATGAACGCGTTGGTGGGCAAGGTGCGTCCGGGAGATTTCGGTGTAGATGTGATGCACCTGAACCTGCACAAAACATTTTCTACTCCGCATGGCGGCGGTGGACCTGGTTCGGGTCCGGTAGCGATCAAAAAAGCACTCGAGCCCTTTTTACCGAAGCCCGTAGTCATTACGAAGCCCGACGGGACGCTGGGCTTTGAATATGACCGTCCACAGTCGGTAGGCCGGGTGCGATCTTTTTACGGAAACTTCGGAATGTTCATTCGCGCCCTCGCCTACATTCTGGCGAACGGGCCAGACGGATTGCGGCAGACCACTGAAGATGCCGTGCTGAACGCGAACTACATTCGCAAAGGGCTTGAAGGAATTTTCGATCTCCCATACTCCACGCCTTCCATGCATGAAGTTGTTTTCAGCGATAAAGTGCAGGCGAAAAAAGGCGTGCGCACCATGGACCTGGCCAAGCGGCTCATTGATTATGGATTTCATCCCTATACGACCGCGTTTCCTCTCATCGTGCCGGGCGCGCTGATGATTGAGCCGACCGAAAGCGAGTCCAAAGAAGAGATGGATTTATTCATCGAAGCCATGAAGACGATTGCGGAAGAGGTCGAAGAAGACCCACAGATTGCATTACAGGCGCCGCACAACACGCGGGTTTCGCGTCTGGACGAAACTACAGCGGCGCGCAAGCCAATACTGCGATGGAAGCCGGCATAATAGTCCACCATAGTTCACCCAAAGGCTTCTTGCGAAGCGAGGAAACTCCTGCTGCTAAAATAGTCACTGATCCCTATGTTCGAGAATCTCCAGGAAAAATTTCAGCGCGCGTTTAAGACCCTGCGCGGCGAAGCTGTCCTCAATGAAGAAAACATGCAGGAAGCCTTGCGCGAGCTACGCATGGCGCTGCTCGAAGCCGACGTAAACCTGAAAGTCGTTAAGCAGTTCATTGACCAGGTGCAGGCCAAGGCTTCCGGCCAGCAGGTGATGACGGCTCTGTCGCCCGGCGAACAGGTCATCAAGATCGTTCGTGACGAACTGGTGGAGCTTCTCGGTCACGATACCGCAAAATTGAAATTTGCTTCGCAGCCTCCCACGGTCGTGCTAATGGCAGGCTTGCAGGGTTCCGGTAAAACGACGACCTCCGGCAAGCTGGCCAATTGGCTGAAGAACGGGGGCCATCGCCCATTGCTGGTTTCCGTGGACGTTTATCGCCCGGCGGCGCGTGAGCAGCTAAAAGTCGTTGCACAGGCGATCAAAGCCAATATTTACGAAGGCGAAGCGGGGGAAGCGAACACAGCAACGGTAGAACGTCTTGTAAAAGAAGCCCGGCGCGAAGCCGTGAACGCGGGCTGCGATGTCATGATTGTGGATACTGCAGGCCGTCTGCACATTGACGACCAGCTCATGGATGAAATGCAGTCGCTAAAGAAACTGCTTAATCCCACGGAAATCTTGTTTGTCGCTGACGCAATGACCGGGCAGGATGCGGTCCGCTCCGCCGAGGAATTTCATAAGAAGCTCGCGCTCACCGGCGTCGTACTCACAAAGATGGACGGCGATGCCCGCGGCGGCGCTGCGCTTTCCATCCGTCAAGTAACTGGGCAGCCCATCAAATTCATTGGCCTCGGCGAGAAATATGACGCGCTAGAGCCCTTTCATCCTGACCGCATCGTTTCGCGAATTCTCGGAATGGGCGATATCCTTTCGCTGATTGAGCGTGCCGAACAGACAGTCGACAAAAAGAAAGCGCAGGAGATCGCCAGCCGGGCCCTGACCGGCGATGGCTTTTCACTCGAAGACTTCCGCGACCAACTACAGCAGGTCAAACGGATGGGCTCAATTCAGAACATCATGGGAATGCTACCCAAAATCGGCCCATTTTCTGGATTGCAAAAGGCCGCCGACAAAGTGGACGAAAAGCAAATCAATCGCGTTGAAGCCATCATTAGCTCGATGACGACGCACGAGCGCATGCACCACGAGGTCATTAACGGCAGTCGTCGCAAGCGCATTGCGCGCGGCTCGGGAACAACCATTCAGGAAGTAAATAATCTGCTTCGTCAATATGCGCAGATGAAGAAAATGTTCAAGCAAATGGGTAAGGCCAGCTTCGTGCGCCGGATGGCGGCGATGAAGTTTCCGGGCGCGTAAGTTTTATCACTATGAAGTGGCGTTCACTTGAAGAGACCTCGGCAACGGACTTCCGTCCTCTGCGCGAAATTTACGCTGAGCGTAAGGAACTGATCGCGAAATATGTTCCCGCCGAGATGCAAGCCATCCACGCGCAAGTTGTCGCAGAGCTCGAGCAAAAGTCCTTCGCCGAACATTCACTTGCGGAAGGCGTCCAGCTACCTCCATTTCAATTAAAAGATCACAATGGCAAAGATGTATCTTCGGCGGAGCTTCTACGGGAGAGCACATTGCTGGTCTGCTTCTTCCGTGGACGCTGGGACCCCTTTTGCGTAGGCCAACTGGAAGCCATGAACCTAGTATTTCCTGACATTCAAAAATCCGGCGCGTCTCTGGTCGCAATTTCGCCGCAGACAGTGCATCAATCATTCCTCATGCGCGACCAGCACAAACTCCGCTTCCCGCTCTTAAGCGATGAGGGAAATAATATCGCCCGCGGATTGGGCCTCGTCTATACGGTTCCCGAATACCAGCAAGCGGTGTATCGCCGCGCCTTCGTCAACCTGCCCTTCGCCAACGGTGACGATAGTTGGACGCTTCCGATTCCCGCCACATACATTTTGGATCGCGCCGGAACAGTGCGCTACCGATGGGCGGATGAAGACTACACAGAGCGACCGGAACCAGTGGATATCGTCGAAAAGCTCCGCACGTTGTAATCTAGTAGTTCATCTTTAGTTTGTACCCCGAATCGAATGAGCGACATACCTCTTTGGAGTGTGAGTGACCAGGCCGCCCGGCTTGCCGAATTGATGGCGAGCACAGCGGACCATTCCAAAGAGCTGCCTCTGCGGCGCGATGTGCGCTCGCTAGGTACATTGCTCGGCCGGGTCATTAGCGAGCAGGCGGGCGAACCATTATTTCAGACGGTGGAAAAGCTCCGCCGCTTGTTGATTCAGGACCGCGAACAGAGCCGGTCACAATCGCCAGCCGCTGCGAACCGTCTTCTCGATGAAGCCAAAGAAATTGTTGCCAAGCTGGAGATCGAAGAGGCTTATCGCATCAGTAAGGCGTTCGCGATTTATTTTGAGCTGACGAACCTGGCGGAAACCAACCACCGCAAACGCCGCCGCCGCGCCTCGAAATTGAATAAAGACCAGCGTCCACTTGCGGGTTCATTTCGCGGGACCCTGCGGCGCATGAAAGAATCCGGATTGAGCGCGGAGGAATCTCTTGCCGCTTTGCGCAACGTGCGGGTGATTCCCGTCTTCACGGCGCACCCCACGGAAGTGGCGCGCCGCACGGTCCTCTCAAAGCGGCGCAGGATCGCAAAACAGCTGCAACGTCTTGATCGCCTGCCTTTATCCAACGCCGATGCTTTACAGCTTGAGGATGCCATTCGCGCCGAGATCACTTCACTCTGGCAGACGGACGAAGTCCGCATTGAAAAGCCCTTAGTGACCGACGAGATCCGCATGGGGCTCGACCACTATCCAATGTCCATTTTCGCCGCTCTGCCGCGAATTTATGTGGAGATCGCCGACTCGTTTCGAGAAGTCTATGGGCATGTGCTGAAGAGTGAAGATATTCCTGAGGTAGTTTCCTTTGGTTCCTGGATTGGCGGCGACCGTGACGGCAATCCATTCGTTACCCCGGAATCCACAGGCGAGGCGCTGCAACGGGCGCGCAATGCCATTGTCGGGTTCTATATCGAAAAAGTGGAATCTATTGGCGAACAATTGAGTTCCTCGTGCCATCAGGTCGCAATCTCAGAGCCATTGCAACGGCACTTAGCGGAATACGCGACCACCATCGGAGATGAGCATTCACTTCTCGCGCGAATCTCCGCCACCGAACTGTATCGCCGGTTTTTGAACTATGTTTCTATCCGTCTGCGCGCCAGCCGTGCCAAGTCTTCAAGTTCCACAGCTTACAAATCCGTGGATGAATTTAACGCTGACTTACTGCTGGTACGCGAAAGCCTGAACCAGAACCAGGGAAGGGAACTGGCCGAACTGCTGATTGATCCGCTTTTGCGCAATGTGCGGACGTTCGGTTTCTATCTTTCCACTCTGGATATCCGCCAGCACGAACGAGTGCATACCCAGGCCCTCAAAGAGCTGGAAAGCGAAGGGATAAAAAATCCTGCCGTTACCATTCCCTCGGGGATATCACCGCCCACGGCAGATTTGCTGGAAACTTTCCGGAGCATCCCAAAATTCAAAAAGAACTATCCGGCGGAGGCAATTCGCAATTACGTAATCAGCGGAGTTGAGTCGGAAAACGACATACTCGCCGTTCTGCGCCTCGCCAAAATCGCCGGCGTGCCGCTGGCGGGAACGAAAAATGACCCCGGACTCATGCCGGTTCCGCTTTTTGAATCCATTCAAGCGCTTCGCAACGCTTCCGCCATTATGAAGCGGGTGTGGAGCACTCCGGAATATCGTGGGCTTCTCGACTCCTGGGGAGGCTGGCAGGAAATCATGCTGGGATATTCCGACTCCAACAAAGATGGCGGCATGCTTACCAGCCTGTGGGAGTTGTATAAGTCTCATCATGCGCTTCATCAATTGGCCGAAGAGCACAGCGTGAAATTGCGTTTATTTCATGGCCGAGGAGGAACGGTGGGCCGCGGCGGCGGGCCTACGCATGAGTCCATTCTGGCGCAGCCGGTCGGGGATTTTTCCGGTCAGATCCGTATTACCGAACAAGGGGAAGTATTGAACTGGAAATATTCCGATCTTGTTCTGGCAGAATGGAATCTTGAACTCATGATTGCGGCGAGTTTGGAAGCCTTGACCCGCCCTAATGGCCCGCAGCGCGGCGCTGACGACCGCTGGAAGGGCGCGATCGAAGAGATGTCGCAGGAGTCGTTTGCTTTCTACCGGCGCAATATTGCGGAGAATGCCGATATCCCGGCCTACTTCGAAGAGGCAACGCCGGTGAACCAGCTTGAATTTGCCCGCATTGGTTCGCGTCCCTCACGCCGGAGCAAGAGTAAAAGGCTCGAAGATTTGCGCGCCATTCCGTGGGTTTTTGGCTGGATGCAGAGCCGTCACGCGGTCCCGGCATGGTTTGGCGTGGGATATGCGTTGGAGCGCTATGCCTCCCGCGGGCCGGAGCAAGAAAAATTGCTGAAAGAAATGACGCGTTCGTTCCCGCTTTTCTCGAACCTGATCGGCAATGTGGAATTGGCGATGGCAAAGGCCGACATGAATATTGCCCGATTGTATGCATCGCTGGTGACCGATTCCGCGCTGCGGGAGCGAGTGTGGCAGATGCTTGCGGAGGAATTTGAACGGACCCGCCGAATTCTGTTGCGAATTACCGAGCAGAAGGATTTGCTAGAGCGCAAACCGGTGCTATCTCGTTCGGTACGACTTCGTAATCCTTACGTGGATCCCATGAGTTTGATTCAGGTGGATCTGCTACGCCGTAAGCGCTCCGGCATGGACACTGAAGCCGTGAACTACGCCCTGGGTGCCACCATCAACGGGATTGCTGCAGGGCTGCACAATACCGGTTGACCCTCGAGGTGCCGCCAGCTTCGGCCGTTATCGTGTAACCCATTCATCCCAAAATGGTTACAGGTAGTCCTTCTCTATCCAGGGAAACTTGCGCTTTCTGCGAAATTTGCTTGACCTTGGCGGTCTTTCCGACTAAAGTACACAGTTTCACGGAAGTAATAGCAGCCAAAGGCCATCCTGAAAGACCCTCCGTCAGTACTTGGGCCAAAGAAAGAAAGTTGGAAACTTTCAAACCCTGCGGAGCATCTATACCATTGGCTGAGTTTTCCCGCGCAACCCATGTGAAATGATAAGGTTACGTGTTCTGTTCGGGGACCGCTCCGGCGGCTTGAATGCCCGGAACAGCGTTTAATATTAACATTTAGGAGAAAGAAACCAATGCGATCTGATCGCGTGTTCGATGCTCTACATACCTTGCGGAACCGCTATACGCTCTGCCAGCTTGCGTCCAAGGCGACCCGTAAGTTTCATAAGCCTAATACCCGAATCCAGGAAACCATGAACGAAGTATTTGACCGAATCGCTGATTCGGACCGGCAGGAAATTTTGTCTGAACCAGAGAACTTTGCTGAGGCGCAACGGCGGGCTGCCTGATCCAGCCCCGCCTCCTGCCTCGCAGCTGAATTCTTCTCTTTCGCGTACCTCCCTTTGAAAATCTCACCTAGGTGAATCCATGACCATTGCTGAACTGAAAGAAAAAAATATAACTGAGCTGACCAAGATCGCCCGATCTTTGGATCTGCCAGGCGCCAGCGGACTTCGCAAGCAGGACCTTATCTTTAAAATTCTCCAGGCGCAGAGCGAAAAAGAAGGCCACATTTTCGCCGAAGGAGTGCTGGAAATTCTGCCCGATGGCTACGGCTTTTTGCGCTCGCCCGACTACAACTACCTGCCGGGCCCGGACGACATTTATGTTTCGCCATCGCAGATCCGCAAATTTGACCTTAAGACCGGAGACACCATCAGCGGCCAGGTTCGCCCGCCGCATGAAGGCGAAAAGTACTTCGCGCTGGTAAAGATTGAAGCGGTCAACTTCGAATCGCCCGATGAAGCGCGCAACAAGATTCTGTTTGACAACCTGACGCCGCTTTATCCGCAAGAGCGATTAAAGCTGGAGACCGTCCGCGAAAACATTAGCGGTCGCGTAATGGATTTGCTTACGCCTCTCGGCAAAGGGCAGCGCGGGTTGATCGTTTCTCCGCCTCGCGCCGGTAAGACCATGCTGTTGCAGCAAGTGGCGAATTCCATTACTACCAACCATCCGGAAGTCGTGCTGATGGTGCTGCTGATTGACGAGCGCCCGGAAGAAGTCACTGACATGCAGCGTTCGGTAAAGGGCGAAGTGATCTCTTCGACTTTCGACGAACCTGCGGCCCGCCACGTGCAAGTTGCGGAAATGGTGATCGAAAAAGCAAAAAGGCTGGTTGAGCACAAGCGTGATGTAGTGATTCTGCTGGATTCGATTACCCGTCTGGCTCGCGCCTACAACACGATTGTTCCACCCAGCGGCAAAGTGCTCTCTGGCGGTGTGGATTCAAACGCTTTGCAGCGCCCCAAGCGCTTCTTTGGATCGGCACGCAACATCGAAGAAGGCGGTTCTTTGACGATTATTGCAACGGCGCTGATTGACACTGGATCGCGCATGGACGACGTGATCTTCGAAGAATTCAAAGGCACCGGCAACTCGGAAATTATTCTGGAACGGAAACTAGTTGATAAGCGCACATTCCCAGCGATTGACATTCAGCGCTCAGGAACCCGTAAGGAAGAGCTGCTGATTCCGAAGGAAGACCTGACGAGAATCTGGGTTCTGCGCAAGGTACTGAACCCACTTTCGCCGGTGGAAGCGATGGAGTTGCTGATTGACAAGCTGAGCAAAACCAAGGCCAACGGGGAGTTTCTGTCGAATATGAGCGCGTTGTAAGTTGTGGAGTGACGGGCGTTCCTCGCCCGTCATTTGCTAATTTCCCGCCATTCCCGAATCCACCACGTACACTTTCCCCGGCCCGGCAGTCTGAATCTTGTTCCTGTCGAATAACTCCTTAATGCGCCGTCGTAATTCTCTACTTACCGGATATTGCTTGGTTGGCCGCGTTTTAATCAGCATCAAATATTCCGCTTCGCCGCTTCCTACGCGGTCAATTCCTGGAATCTGAATGTCCGCTGCAAAATCCTCCGCGTAGGCTGGGTCATGCCTCACCTCTTCCGCGACCTGCTTTAGCAACCCAATGATCTTATCGCTTGGTTCGCTATAGGCCACTACGATGCGCAAGGGAAGCTGCGACCAGTCGCGAGTCATATTGGAGACGATCTGGATGGCGCTGTTTGGGACGGTATGTACCGTGCCATCCTCGTCGCGCAGTACAGTCTGGCGCAGCGTCATCCCCTCGACCGTGCCTTTGACCCCGGCAATTTTGACGGTATCGCCAAGGTCGTACTGATTTTCCATGAGAATAAAAAATCCGTTAATGAAGTCATGAACCAGGGTTTGCGCGCCGAAACCGATTGCCAACCCTGCGACCCCGGCACTGGCCAGCAAGGGGCCGAGATTTAGTCCCAATAAAGGTAAAGCTTCAAGCGCGGCAACGAAAACAATGATGAAGACGCCGACACTGGTGATAACGCTCGCCAGCGTTTTGAACTGTTGCGTACGCAAACCGCTGGGCAGTTTTTTTTCTTGTAGCCCGATGATCCGACTTGTCAGGACGCGCAGCAGCCAGATTAGAACGACGGCCGCGAGCACGATAAACGCGAGCTTAGGCAATGCGTTGCGGACAAAACTCAAGGTATCTTCATGCCATCCGCGCAAAAGCGCTGGCAGGTTGAACTCTTCTGAAGCCAAGAGAGTTAGAAACAGAGAGTACATGCAGGCCGATTATAACAATGAGGCAGGGGCCTATGAGGGGAAGGAGGGGGAGCTTATAATTCCGCTCAATCCACTCTCCTTAAGGAGCGCTTTCGTGATAACTCAAGCCGGGCTACGAGTAGTTTTTGCACTCTGCATTTTCGCGGCCACAACCGTGAGAGCCCAAACAACTTCCATGCCCGCCCAGGAACCACCCTCCAATATGCCCCAAGCAGTCAGACCGTCGCCACCCAGCGATATTGAAGAGCAAGCAGAGCAGAAGCGGATAAAGAAGGCGAACCTGCAACGTCAGGCGCAACTTAAGGCGGATACAGATAAATTGCTTCAGTTATCTAAGGAGTTGAAGGAGTACGTGGATAAGACCAACGAAAATGTCCTCTCTGTGGATGTGGTCAAGAAAGCGGACGAGATCGAAAAGCTGGCCCATAGTGTGAAACAGAAGATGAAGGAATAAATACAGGGGTACGGGGCGCAGGGTGCCGAAAGAGTGACAATGGGCTTATAATTCTGCCAATCTGTTTTCCTTTCAGGAGGCCCTATGCGTTTCCGGCCAGTTCTACCACTCACCTTATTGTTTCTGATTTCTCTCGCGGTGGCATCCCCGCTTTTCGGTCAGTCGGACGAAGGTGTTCCCCGCCTTCCCGATATCATTCGTAATAGTCCGGACCATCCCAACGTACCCACGACAACTGAAGACCAAGCGCAAAGAGAGCAGGCAGTTCGCGCCGCTCAAATGCGTCAAGAGGAAATCAAGCGAGACACCCAGAAGCTCTTTGAATTGTCCGCGCAACTCAAGGAACAGATGGACAAAGTCAATGGTCAGGTGCTCTCGGTGGACGCCGTCAAGAAAACCGAAGAGATTGAGAAACTTGCCCACAAACTAAAGGGCAAGATGAAGTCCACATATTAGCAAAGCGATCGGACCAGCTTGTTTGAAGCGAATGGCAGTCCTCCTGGGGGAATTTGCCAAAGGGCGTAGTGCGGCCTGACCAATCGCACAGACTTCCCGCATTTTTAAGACTTTCCAATCTTCTGCCAACCAGAACGCCACAATTGGAATCCTTTATATCTACATGTCCACAGTTCATCCGTTTTTTAAGATTATTGTGACTTTGTTGCTGCTGTGGATATTTCTGGTCGTGATTTTACCGGCCATTGATCTGCCTCACGCGGTCCCTGGCATATCGGGATCCAGTGGCTTGCGATGCTTATGGATGGGTATTTGGTTTTGTGGAGGTTGCGCCTTAGTGGTAACGCTACAAGTAATCTCAATAGGTGCGAAACGAGTGAAGTGGAACATTCCAGGTCGTGAATCGCTCGAACTAACCTGTAGCCGTCTCTGCTAGAAGTTCTTCTTCCTCCAGGCCACATGAATGCCGCGCATTCGCTTTATTTTAAGAATGCGGACCTCGCCAATTGCAATTGCCAACCGTGAAGGAGAACAATGAATAGTAGCCATGTAGCGCAAGCCTGGGGCCGGATTCTTACTGGGCGTCGGCCTTTTTTGTCCATTGAGATCACGCGCGAGTGCCCACTACGCTGTCCCGGCTGTTACGCCTATGATGACGCGCACCTGGGCGGCGGGGTAGCCTTACGACAGTTGGCGGACTATAAGGGCAATGAATTAGTCGAGCAAGTCTTGGAACTTGTCAGGCGAGAGCGGCCACTGCATGTTTCGATTGTCGGCGGAGACCCGCTGGTCCGTTTTCGCGAACTGCAAGTATTGTTGCCTAAACTCAGCGAAGAAGGTATCCACGTGCAGTTGGTCACCAGCGCGTTTCGCCCAATCCCGGCGGAATGGGCCACGCTGCCGAACCTGGAAATCGTGGTCTCCATTGATGGCCTCGCGCCAGAACACGATGCGCGACGCAAGCCCGCTACCTACGAGCGGATATTGAAAAACATCGCGGCCCATCAGATGACAGTACATTTCACGGTGACAGCGCAAGTGCTGCGCCACCCGGACTATATTGAACGCTTTTTGCAATTCTGGCAGCCGATCCCCGAGGCAAAACGCGTTTGGATCAGCATCTTCACCCCCCAGCGAGGAGCAGTTGGGGAAGAAATACTTTCTCCAGCTCAATACGAATTTGTCGCGGCAGAGATGCTTCGTTTGCTGCCGCTGTACCCGAAGCTGGACATGAGGCCGGAGACAATTCGCGAATTTCTCCATCCTCCGGCATCGCCCGACGAGTGTATTTTTGCGCGCTCCACTCGCGTGGTTTCCGCCGACCTCAAGACTGTTGTTCATCCCTGCCAATTAGGTGGAAATCCCGATTGTTCGAAGTGTGGTTGCATCGCATCCATGGGCCTAGCTGACCTCGGACATCGTAAGCTGTTTGATTTTATTGAATTGGGAGCTGTGATGAAGGCATCCGAAAAAATCGGCAGAGTGGTCGCTGGTTTTCGGGCAGCCTGATGCTAGGGACTTCTGGGCGGGCGCGTCTCGGCGCCGCGCCCAATCATAAAAGAGCGATC
>DASXFN010000039.1:0-51363 GCA_036489565.1 Terriglobales bacterium | reverse complement strand
ATCGCGGGGATCATTCTGGCGCTGGCATGGTTTTCGCGGATCGTGGAAGCTGCGTTTGGAGTTCCCAAGATCACGGATGTATCTCGTCCGGAGTGGGACCGCAAGGCTGAGTCTTCCAGCAACCGAAATATTTCGCGCGTCAGCATTATTGTTCCCGCCTGCAATGAGGAGGAAACCATTGAGCAGGGTCTTACCCAATTGCTTAATTTAGATTACGAAAATTATGAAGTGATTGCGGTGAATGATCGCTCGCTCGACCGGACCGGAGAAATTATGGACCGGGTCGCCAAGTCTGCCCCGGCCCACGGACGATTGCGCGTGGTGCATGTTACGGAGCTGCCTTCCGGGTGGCTGGGAAAGACCCATGCCATGTGGACGGCGAGCGAGCAAGCCAGCGGCGATTGGCTCCTTTTCACCGATGCGGACGTATTGTTTAAGCCCGACGCTCTGCGCCGCGCACTGGCGTATGCGGAGGCGGAGCCTGCCGACCATGTGGTGCTTTTCCCGCGCATGATTATGAAGCAAGCGGGCGAGAAGATGATGATTGCGTTTTTCCAAACGCTCTTTATGTTTGGGCATCGTCCCTGGAAAGTCGCCGAGCCGGACACCGAGGACCACATGGGCGTGGGCGCTTTCAATCTGGTTCGGCGGCGAGTGTACGATGCCGTCGGCACATACAAAGCTCTTCGCATGGAAGTGCTCGACGATATGAAATTGGGCAAGGTGGTGAAGAAAGCCGGCTACGCACAGCGAAATGTGTTTGGTGCGGACCTGATTTCCATCCGCTGGGCCAAGGGAGCCATGGGAGTGGTCCGCAACCTGACCAAAAACTTTTTCGCCATCATGTCATTCCAATGGTGGCGGGCGGTCGCCACTTGCGCGGTGCTTCTGTTTCTCAACCTAGTGCCGTTCATTGGAGTTTTTTTGGCGCATGGCTGGGCGCGGTTGCCTTATGCCATAGCGCTTGGTTGTATGTTCCTGGTTTACGTTGGGATGTCCATGCATTCTTCCATCGAGCCCTATTATTTCGTGCTGCATCCGGTCAGCACGCTGCTGTTCGCCTACACGATGTTCCGTTCCATGTTCCTTACACTGAGCAATGGAGGCGTGACGTGGCGGGGGACATTTTATCCGCTGAATGAGCTACGAAAAGGAATGGTGTAGTTATTCGCTGGGGTCGTCAGGCACCGCCGTGGGAACTGTCGCAGTCTGCCGTTTTGCCGAAGTAGTGCTGCTTGAAGTTCTGGGATGGCTGAAAGTTCCCGCGCTGAAATGTCCTTTTTGGTCCACGTCAAAAGTTTTGGGCAATCGGGGGATGCTCGACGCGTCACCGCCTAGCTGCGACGCGTCTTTCAAGATGATTTCCGCCCGGCCGTCGTATTCTTTGACGTCTCCGTGGATTTCAACAAGGCGGTCCTGCAGTTGGCGTATATCTCCAACGTGTTTTAAGTCGCCACGAAAAATTACTACCGTGAACGTGCAGGCGTGGTAGTCCTCGCAGAAATCCAGATAGTGTATTCCGTTTGAGCCCTGCTGGACACGAAAAATTTTCCCCGTGACGCAGCGACTCTCGCCGACATGGTGGAGCGCTTCCGAGGAAGGCACACACTTTCCTTGAAGGGCGTGGCAAAATAGCAGGGAATACCACAGCAACGGCCACGAGATTTTGGCGAACCAGCTCAAGGCAAGCCGATTCTAGTCGCTTTGCTTGATAGCGCAGGCTGTCCGCCCAGAAAAACTTTCGGAAATTCCCATGGTGGGAACCGCGAGGCGGGTTAATCGTTACCCCGATCCGCGAGACGGACAGCCTGCGCAAGATATGAAGAAAATCTGGATTAGTTGAAAGCTTTGACTGCCGACGTTTCGTCGTCCTTCACGTCGAAGACCGTGTAAAGCTTGGTGATCTGCAAAAGATCGTGCACTTTCTTCGTCAGGTTGAGCAGTTTGAGTTCTCCGCCTTGATTGCGAACTGTCGTAAATGCGCTGACCAGTTCGCCGATGCCTGAGCTGTCGATGTAGGTGACGTCGCCAAGGTTGAGCAGAATCTTTTTCTGTCCTTTGCCCAAGAGGTCGCGAACGGTGTCACGCAATGTAATGCTGCCTTCGCCTAACGTGATGCGGCCACTGCAATCCAGAATGCTGACGCCATCCACACTACGGCTACTGATTTTCATGCTCACTGAGAAGCCTCCTTGCCGCCCTCGGTAGTTCCGTGGACGTGCTTGATTAGTTTGATTTCGGTGCCCGTTTGCGAGGGGTGAATCTCCACCTCGTCCATGAACGAGCGCATAAGGAAAATCCCCCGGCCCGAAGTTTTCAGCAGATTTTCCGGGGCCAGCGGATCGGGAATGTGATTTACATTGAGACCGTTACCCTGGTCCCGCACGGTGATGACTAAATCGCCAGAAGTCTTTTCAAAATCAAAGTTTACTTTCTTGCCTGGGTCGTAAGCATTGCCATGAAGCACGGCGTTAATGGCGGCTTCGCGCACAGCCATGGAAATCTGCATGACCTCATCTTCATCAAAGCCAGCTTCTGCCGCAAAGCGGTTTGCCGTCTGTTCGGCGTTGTCGACAGTCGCCAGAGTCGAATCCATGCTGTAAGAGACCTTTTGTTTGGTCATGGCAAAACTTGGTGAGACCCGGCGCGTAGAACCGGAAATGGCCGAACATTCGCGAACCGGCAACCAAAACTCATATTAAGGTTGCGTAGCCCGCGACCGTTAGTTTCGCCTTTCAGATGTGGAAATGTCAACGCAGGAGGCCTGAATCATGGGCAGATTGCCAAAAACTATTGGTGGAGAGCGCCGGAGGGTAGTATTTCGTAGAGCTGCACCGTGTCATATCGGGCTAGCATTCTCGGGGCACAGATCTTGTCTGGATTCTTCAGAGACTGTTGAGTATGCTCACGATATGACTACGTTCGCGCTCACGGAGCTATTGGGCAGGCCGGTAGTGGATGCCGCGGGAAATCCCGCCGGGCGTCTGCGCGAACTCGTACTGGCTCCGCAGGAAGATCGCGCACGGGTTTCCTCGTTCATAGTGAAGACCAAGTCAGGCGACCGTCTGCTTCCATTTCAGGGAATTACGGCGGTGAACAGCGGGCTGCATACCTCATCCAATTCTTCTGAATGGAAGGCTCCCGACGGCACCGAAGGTTTTCTGTTGCTGGGGCGTGATCTGCTGGACCAGCAGGTGATTGACGTGAACGGACGGAAGGTGGTCCGCGTCAACGACGTGGACCTCCACCAGGACATCGTGGACGACCGGGTCGTGCTGCGAGTTGGCTCGGTGGATGTGGGCCTGCGTGGCGCCATACGGAGGCTACTGAAGGGCGTGGTTCCAATGCCCGCATTGAGGACCCTGCTGCGACAAATTCCGGAACGGCCGATTCCGTGGGATTTTGTGGACCTCATTGAGACCGATCCCGCGCGCCGGGTAAAGCTCAAGATATCCCACGAGCGGCTGGCCAGACTCCATCCCGCGGACATTGCCGACATTGTCGAAGAGTTGTCGCCGGATGAACGCGAGGCGGTCTTTGAGACGCTGGACGAACAAGTGGCCGCCGGGGCCTTGGAGGAAGTTGAGCCAAAGGTCCAGAAGGCGATTGTGGAATCGCTTGATTCCGACCGGGCGGCGGACATTGTTGAGGAAATGGATCCCGACGCGGCCGCTGATCTGCTCGGCGATCTCACCGAAGAGCGGAGCTCGCAGATTCTTCGCGAGATGGCTCCCGAAGAGCGCAGAGAGATGGCGGAGCTCCTCGAATTCAAGGAAAACACAGCCGCTGGCCGGATGAATACTGAGTATCTTGCCCTTGACCTGAACGCCACCGCGCAGGAGGCTATTGACGCGCTGCGCGACTTTGAGGGCGGCGTAGAGACAGTGAATACGATGTATTTGGTGGATTCCAACGGCATCCTTGCCGGCGCGGTACCTTTGATTCAATTGGTGATTGGCAATCCTGAAGACCAACTGATTTCCCTCTCCCAGGAACCTCTCATTTCCTGCGAGGAATATACGGACGAAAGTGAAGTGGCCGAATTATTCGATAAGTACAACCTGCTTACCCTGCCCGTGGTGGACAAGAACAAAAAGCTGGTCGGCGTGATTACCTCGGACGACGTGATCAGCATGTTGCGTTCGAAGCTGTGACCGGCGCGGTAAAAGGGTGCAGTGCGGGGATGCTTAACTTCTAACTAGCGAACTTTTCATCAATATTCATCTATTCATAAGGTGCAATCGCATTTATTCTGTTCGGGCACCCATAGCCTTTACGTCCCGTTCGAGTTCCCATGAGAAGGTTCTTCAAGCGCTGGAAATTCCGGATACTTCTGCTCTTTGCCGTCATCGGCCCGGGATTCATTACCGGCAACGTGGACAACGATGCCGGCGGCGTACTGAGCTATTCCCAGACCGGAGCGCAATTCGGCTATCGGTTACTGTGGACGCTGATTCCCATCACCATCGCTTTGATCATCATTCAGGAAATCTGCTCGCGCATGGGGGCCGTGACCGGCAAGGGACTGAGCGACCTGATCCGCGAAGAATTCGGCCTGCGCATTACGTTTTTCATGATGCTGGGAATTCTGGCGGTGAATTTCGGCAACGTCATTTCCGAATTCGGCGGCATCGCCAGCAGCCTTGAGCTTTTCGGTCTGTCAAAGTACATCACCGTTCCCATCTGCGCCGTGATTGTGTGGCTAATTGTTGTCAAAGGCCAATACAAGACCGTCGAAAAAGTCTTCCTGGTCGCTTCATTTTTCTATATCACCTACATCGTTACAGGATTTTTTGCCGAGCCAGAGTGGATGAAGGCGCTTGCGGCGACGGTGACGCCTCCGAAAATCGCCGAATTCCGCAGCCCGTCTTACCTTTACATGGTGATTACTCTGGTGGGGACAACGATCGCACCTTGGATGCAGTTCTATCTGCAATCTTCGGTAGTCGAAAAAGGAGTGACCAAGCGTCAATACAACACATCGCGGCTGGACGTGATTGTGGGATGCATTTTTACCGATGTGGTCTCATGGTTCATCATCGTTGCCTGCGCTGCAACGCTCTACGTCCATGGTCATCACAATATTAGCGATGCCGCGGATGCGGCCCAAGCCTTGCGCCCTTTGGCCGGAGACTATGCCTATATTTTGTTCGCCATGGGATTGTTCAATGCGTCTCTGTTTGCGGCGTCCATCCTGCCGCTTTCGACCGCCTATACAGTTTGCGAAGGACTGGGATTTGAATCGGGTGTCGGGAAAAAATTCAGCGAAGCCCCGGTATTTTATTGGCTCTACACGATCCTGATTGTGGCTGGGGCGGGAGTCATCCTGATTCCACATCTGCCGCTGGTGAAGATCATTATTCTTTCCCAGTTCGTAAATGGCATCGTGCTGCCGTTTGTGCTCGTGTTCATGCTGGTTCTAGTGAATCGCAAAGAACTCATGGGCGAGTACACAAACTCTCCGCTTTATAACGCGATTACCTGGGCCACAGTGGTGGTGATGGTGGTGCTCACGCTTGCCATGTTCTGGTCTCCAGCAGCCGCCGGAGGATAGCGCGATTACGGGTTGAGCACGATTTTTCCAAACATCTGGCTCTTCTCCATATATTCATGAGCGGCGCGAATCTCGCTAAGAGGAAATGTTCTGTCTACGACTGGCTTGAGCCTTCCGGCAAAAACATGGCCTAAAACATCGTTGAGATCCGACATGACTCCCATGTAAGAACCCAGAATAGAGATCTGGCGCGAATAGACGAAGCGCAGGTCAATATCAACTTTAGGGCCCGTGGTTGCGCCGCAGGTGACCAGCGTTCCGGCGGGCTTTAAGGATCTCAGGCTCTCCTGCCATGTCGCCGGGCCAACGTGTTCGAAGACAATATCCACGCCTTCATTGCTGGTAATCTTTTTTACTTCATCGGAAATTGTTTGCTTATAGTGGTCAATTCCGTAATCGGCGCCGAGAACTTTGGCTTTTTCGAGCTTTTGTTCATCGCCAGCAGTGGTGATGACGCGGGCGCGAAATAGCTTGGCGATTTGGATTGCCGCACTGCCCACACCGGAACTGGCTCCCAGCACCAGGACTGTTTGCCCGACGCGAAGTTTCGCCAGGTTGACGAGCATATGCCAGGCGGTAAGAAAAACCAGCGGCACGCTGGCCGCTTCGTTGAAGTTGAGATTGTCGGGAATAGGGATGACGCTGACCGCTGGAACGGCAACCAGTTCGCAATCGCCGCCGTCCACTCGGTTTCCGCGAACACTGAACTCCGGGCATTGATTTTGCAATCCGGCAACGCACTTTGCGCAGTGATTGCAGAAATACATAGGCGCGAGCAGGACGCGCTGACCGGTCTTAAAGCCCGTCACGTATTCGCCAATCTCGACAATTTCTCCGGCAACGTCGCTACCAAGAATATGCGGGAAAACTATGCCGGGAAGGCCTTTGCGGATCCAAAGATCGAGATGGTTGAGCGCGCATGCCCTGACGCGCACCAATACTTGATCCTTGCGGGGTTTCGGGTCGGGAACATCTTCGTAGCGGAGGACCTCAGGCCCTCCGAACTCGTGAATGCGCGCTGCTTTCATGGTGAACTCCGAAGTAATTGCGTAACAACAATTGGGGCTTTTAGAGTGTATCGTGCAAACTCCAAAAGCCCCATATGGATGGTTTGATTTGTTATTTTGCGGCCAATTCTTCCGCGTATCCTTCAGCCTTCAAAGTCGAAGGCCGCGAGAACATTTCCGCAAAGTTGCGCGCTTTGCGGCTCTTCCATGTCCCCTTGTGATAAGCGTATCCCGCAATCAGAGGGAAGGAGACCGTGAGCTCTCCATAAACCATCTGCTCTTTAGCGAGGTCCACTTTGCCCCAGGAGTTCGCTTCCTTCAGTGTGGAGCCGGAAAGCGCGCCATCGCGTTCATCGGCGACGGTAAGTTGCACGGCATACTTATGCATGTCGGCTTCGTAGCCGAGAAATTCGGCGGAGACGACGATGTCCTGCACGAAGTTCTTGGGAACGCCGCCGCCGAGCATAATCAATCCCGTAACGCCAGATTCCACCTTGATCTGCGTCAGCTCGCGGAAATCTGCAACTGAATCAATCGAAACATAGGACTTGCCTTCGCGCTGGCGCGTGACCTGATGGAACACAAGGCCGAAGCCCGCGGAGCAATCGGAAAACGCCGGAACGAAAATCGGAATTCCGCGCTTGTATCCTTCGAGAACAATGCTGTCAGCCTTCGGGAATTTCTTGTCAAGATATTTGCCCATCTCATGGATAAATTCGCGGCTGGAATACGGACGAGGATCTAGCGATTCGGCAATCGAACGCATAGTGTCATCGCACACGCGCAGTTCGTCTTCATCAATGTAGGTGTCGTAGATGCGGTCAATATGGGCTTCGCGCAAATCGTTGTCCGAAGAAAATGGCGTGCCCTGATAGTGGCGGAAGCCGAGGGCCTCAAAAAAATCCTGGTCCACGATATTTGCGCCCGTGGAAACAATGCAGTCCACCATGTTGGACCGCATCAGGTCGAGGATGATTCCTTTTTGTCCGGCGGAGATCAGGCTTCCGGCAAGGGTGAGGATGATTCCGCACTCTTTGTCGCCGACCATTTCGTCCACGATCTTTGCGGCGCGCGCCAGGTTTCGCGCCTGGAAGGCGGTCTTTTCCATCATGTCAATCATGGGAACGACGTTGACGGTCTTAATGTCATAGTGGTTTACGGTAGTTTGCAGCAGATCGGTTTTTTTCATTGCCATAGCTCCAAGTTGAAGTCCGGAGCTCGCGCGTGAGGGAACCCCGGCATTCGGGGCCTACGGTAAGCTTGAGCGCTTCCGCCATCGGACCCCGCCGTGGCTGGATTCATGATACTGGAAATCGTCGAGAGCGTGGCTGTGAATATTTGTAATTTCGTCAGATATTTAGAGGGGATTCACAAGGCGGTCAGCTCCTTAATTAACAAGCGTTTGTTGGTCATATTGAAGCCTAATGATTTGTCATTCCGAGCCGTTTTTGGCGAGGAATCTGCTTTTTGTATGGCGTAAACAGCAGATTCCTAGCTGCGCTCGGAATGACAATTTTATTTGTTACGATGAATACGGATAGCCTTATATTTCGCCTTCGGCAAATTTAGATCAATCAGAAAGAGCCCATTGAACGTGAACCGAACATCCCTGTCCGCCGCTGAGTTTATAGAATCCGTTTTGCAGTTGCAGCCTCGACTCGCAGTTTTTGATTGCGATGGCACATTATGGTCGGGCGACGCGGGCGAAGGATTTTTCAGCTGGGAGATGAAGCGTGGGCTGGTCTCGCAGGCAGTCGCCGACGCGGCCCACGCGCGCTATGCGGAATATCGCCTTGGAAAAGTCAGCGAAGACGATATGTGCGGCGAGATGGCGACCATCAATAAGGGATTGCCCGAAGCGCAAGTGATTGGCGCGGCGGATGAATATTTCAATTCCAATATCGCCGGGAACATTTTTCCTGAACTCAAAGAGATGATCCATCATTTGCACAAATCAGAATGCGATGTGTGGGCGGTTTCCTCGACCTGCGATTGGGTAATTGAAGCGGCAATGAAGCACTTCGAAATTGCGCCCGACCATGTTCTGGCGGCAAAAGTGGAAATTGAAGATGGCATGGTTACAGATCGCCTGATCCGCGTCCCTTCCGGAGAAGGGAAGCCCAAAGCGATTCGCGAGGTCATCCGACGCGAACCGGATGCGGTGTTTGGAAATTCGCGCTGGGATGTGGCCATGATGGCTATTGCGAAACATGCGTATGCCGTGAATCCAAATCCGGATTTAGAAGATATGGCGGCGAAGAGTAGATGGCCGATTTATTGGCCGGAGTCGGTTCGGAAGTAAGAGCTATTTTGTATTACCTGTTCACAGGCCGCCCGAAGCACAGAACATATCCGTTGTTGTCTTTAATCTCGAAAGCCCTCAGACCATCCGTGTTCGTTAATTCCCGATGCATGGGAACATTCTTTTCAAGAAATTCTACGTAGAGTGCATCCGGATCGCTGGTGAAGATATATGCGTCCCACCTGGCCCATTCGTGGCGTGAAGAATTCGGCTGGGGATGGATGTCTGGTGCGATGGACTTAAAGCTGATCATGACTTGATCACGGCTGACAAATGCCCAGAAGTCATCGATCTCTTGTTCACCACCACCTTTATACCAGACCTTAAATCCTAGACGCGATTCATAGAAATTGATCGTCGCCTGTAGATGGTCAACAAGGAAGCAAGGTGTAATGCTATTTAGCATTTATAAGTGCTCCACGCGCGTAGTGTAGCATTGCTGCGCGTTAGCACTGCCGTCGAGTTTGCGAGACAGACTACATGCGCATTCAGCTAAGATTAATATCTGAACGTCCTTCAACGTGATAATTTATCGGCGGGGTTAAGCGCGGAAATTTTTTACGTGTCTTGTCCCGCAGGAGCGAGGGGATGACGAAGGCATGAGAGTAGAAAAAGGGAAGGTGCGCGCTCCGGAGATTGGCCATGTGTGGCTGAATTCTACGCCATTGAGCTTCCATCAATTGCGCGGGCGTGTCGTGCTGGTGGATTTCTGGGACTACACCTGCGTCAACTGCATCCGTACCCTTCCTTACGTGCAGGCCTGGCACGAGCGTTACAAAGACAAAGGCCTGACTGTGATCGGAGTGCACACGCCGGAATTTACTTTTGCGCAATATGAATCGAATGTGGAGCGCGGCGTGCGCGATTTCGGACTGACCTACCCCATTGTGGTGGACAGCAACCGCGAAATCTGGAAGTCCTTTGCCAACCGCTGCTGGCCGTCCAAATATCTCTTGGATAAAGAAGGCTATTTGCGCTTTGGTCATTGGGGCGAGGGTGCCTACGGGGAATGCGAAGAGGCCATTCAGGAGTTGTTGCGGGAGATTGATCCGGCAATGGAATTGCCTGGGGTGTTGGCTCCCATGCGCGCCGAGGACAAGCCTGGCGCGGCTTGCTATCCCGCGACGCCTGAGTTGTATTTGGGACATAAGCGCGGACGGATTGGGAACTCGGATGGCTTCAAGGAAGACCAAATTGCCGACTACTCTTTTTCCGGCAAGCTGCTAGAAAACAAATTGGAGGAGAATTGCTTTTACGCGAGTGGCCGCTGGGCCTCGACCGTCGAATACTTGGAGTCTGCGGAGACGGGCGAGCACAAGATCATCCTGAAGTATTCCGCCGCCGGAGTGAATCTGGTGATGGCCGCCCCGCGAGGGTCTTCGGTGGATGTCGAAATCCGGCAGGATGGCAAGCCACTCTCGCCGCATGAGGCGACCTCCGACACGCGGTTTCGTCCTGTTGGCGATGAACTTCAGAGCTACGTTACGGTCGAACATGCGCGCATGTATTTCCTCCTCGATAACCGGAATTTCGCCGAGCACACGCTGGAGTTGATCTGTCCGCCAGGAGTGGCGATGTTCGCATTTACCTTCACCAGTTGCGTGGATCCAGAGCAAACTCAACTCCCGTCGGGAGATTCAATCGCATCATGAAAAGAGTCGTCGCGGCCTTGATTGTGCGGGAGGGGAAAATACTGGTTTGCCAGCGCACGCGCCATCAGACCATGCCACTGAAGTGGGAATTTCCCGGCGGAAAAATCGAAGAAGGCGAACAGCCGCGCGACGCTCTGGTACGCGAATTGGAGGAAGAACTCGGCATAACAGCGGAAATTGGCGATGAAGTGGAGCGCATGCAGCACGTTTATCCGAATGGGGCGGCGGTTGAGTTGAGGTTCTTCGTTGTGCAGGCGTACGAAGGGGAACTGGAAAACAAGATTTTCAAGGACCTGCAATGGTCGGTGCGTTCGCAACTGTCCTCTTTTGATTTTCTGGAGGCTGACCTGAAACTGGTGAGGAACCTGAGCGAGGGCAAGCTGCTCGGCGACCTCATTCAGGCTGAATAGTGGGGGATTTCTAATTTCTGCCGGATATTGAAAAGGAAATTGGATTTCCGCCCGCCACAATTTAGAATAGAAACCATGAGCAAAGGCATCGAATTCGGAAATTACGTAACCATCGAAGAAGGCAAGCGAGTCGTTAAAGACCTGACCTATGGCAGCCCGACGCCTGAAGGCGTTGTTTTGACGACGCTCGACAATGCCGTCAACTGGATGCGTAAGAATTCGATCTGGCCCATGACGTTCGGTCTCGCCTGCTGCGCAATCGAAATGATGTCCATGGGCGCGTCGCGCTTCGACATTGCCCGCTTCGGCGCGGAGGTATTCCGGCCTTCGCCGCGTCAATCCGATTTGATGATCATCGCCGGCCGCGTTTCCAACAAAATGGCCCCCGTCATTCGCCAGCTCTGGGAGCAGATGCCGGAACCCAAGTGGGTGATTTCCATGGGAGCGTGCGCCACATCCGGCGGCGTCTTTAATAATTATGCGTTGGTCCAGAGCGTGAATCAGGTGATTCCGGTAGATATTTATGTGCCTGGATGCCCACCTCGTCCCGAGCAATTGATTTATGCGATCACGCTCCTTCAGGACAAAATCCAGAAAGAGCGCGGCACCATTAAACGCGCGTTTAATGTTTCGCAAAATTAAGTTGCTTGCCGCGTTCTGCCCTGATCTGTTTTAAATTCCTTTCTGTTGGAATGCATACGGCATACGACCTACAAAAGATGAATAACGACTCAACCGTGGTAGTGCGTCCGGCGAAAAGCATTCAAGGATCGGTGCGCCTGCCCGGAGACAAATCCATTTCGCATCGCTATGCGATGTTGGCCGCGATCGCCGAAGGCACTACCAAACTCGAAAATTATTCCACCGGAGCGGACTGCGCCAGCACGTTGGGGTGCGTAAAAGCGCTCGGCGCGAATTACGAGCGAGATGGAGACCAATTACTCATTCACGGGCGAGGCCGCCAGCTACAAGCGCCAACCGCGCCACTCGATTGCGGGAATTCCGGCTCCACTGTGCGAATGTTGAGCGGGATTCTCGCGGGGCAGAATTTTACATCTGAGCTCTTTGGGGACGAATCTCTTTCCCGCAGGCCGATGGCTCGAGTGATCAAGCCGCTGGAAGCAATGGGTGCGCGAGTCACAGCGAGCGATGGCGGCAAGCTCCCGCTGAAGGTAACGGGAGGAAATCTCAAGGCAATTGATTACAAAATGCCGGTGGCCAGCGCGCAGGTGAAGTCTTGCGTGTTATTCGCCGGGCTTTTTGCCGACGGCGAGACGGCGGTTGAAGAACCCATTCGAACTCGCGACCACAGCGAAATCGCGCTGCGCGCCTTTGGATGCGAAGTCAGGCAGAACGGAAATGAAGTGAGAATCAAGGGCGGCCAGCAACTGCGCGCGATTGAGGCGCGCGTGCCCGGCGATATTTCCAGTTCAGCCTTTTTTCTGTGCGCGGCGGCATTGTTCCCGGAATCGCAATTACTGGTCCAGGATTTGCTTATGAACCCCACACGCGCCCGGTTGCTGGATGTTTTGATTGCGATGGGCGTAGGAATTTCCGTGAAGCAGGTCGAAGAGCACCACGGAGAGCTTGTGGGCACGGTGCAGGTGGAAGGCGGCAAGCTGAAGGGAATGACTCTTCATGGCGCGGACAGCGCGGCTTTAATTGATGAAATTCCAGTATTCGCCGCGATTGCTCCTTACACGGAGAATGGAATTGAGATTCGCGACGCGCGGGAGCTTCGGGTAAAAGAGTCAGACCGGATTGCTGCGGTCGCCATGAACCTGCGCGCCATGGGCGCCGAAGTCGAGGAACTGGAAGACGGATTGAAAATCCCCGGTGGGCAAAAGCTACGCGGAGCCGAAATTGATTCCCTCGGAGATCACCGGATCGCCATGGCGTTTGCCGTGGCCGCATTGCGGGCGCAGGGCGAAACCACCATTCGAGGGGCCAACGCCGCAGTCATTTCTTTCCCGGAGTTCTACAAAACATTGAGCCAGCTAACGCAGGGCTAGCTGGCTCGGATGATCGAAGCGCGGTCTTATTGGGCGACTGCGGGGTCTAAATGCTCCACGTGGTCGTCGTACTTCACGTAGCCATTCTTCTGGTTTACCTGCTCCACATCCTGGTTGGAAATCATGCGAGGAGTGCCGCTCGGTTGCGTCGCGTGCGGCTGCCCCATGGCGACGATCACGCTCTCAGAGAATTCTGAGCTGGCGATGCCGGAATCAAAGCCTGCGCCGCGTCGTTCCCCATGTTCAAATTCATGATGCTCTTCCGCGCGCATGCCCTCGCCCCGCATCTCACGCCATTCAGGTTGACCAAAGTGCGCGTGTCTGGACGAGAACCCCGAACTTGAAGCTCCTGCGACATTTCCTTCCGTTGCGTTCGTCGCGCCCGCTCGCGGAACGTGATTATTCCATGATGCGCTGGGCGTGGAAATCAACGGGACAAACGGCCCTGCGTAAACACCAGGCCAGTAAGTTCCGCCGTAAACCTGTCCGGGAGCTTGAGCAAAACTCAAGCCCGCGAACAGAACAACAACTGCTGATGCCATCAAAATATTGCGCATAATGCGCCTCCTGGGAAACACACCACTCTAAGAATCAATCTAACGCATCTTCGGAGGATTGAAAGGGAAAAGTTAAAGTAAAAGTTTAAAGTGTGCAAAGTATTTCAACTTCCGCTAGCTGCCAATGTAGCGGGCATAGAAGCTGCGGGCGATTCCCGCGTCCGTCGTGCCTTTGATGATGGCGCGTCCGTCGGGAAAGAGGGTCATTTCGTACGGCTCGCGCCAGAATTTCAGGACGAAATCATTGTGGCGAACCTGGCCGTGGGGTTGAAGCCGGGCACACATCTCTGAAAGATTCACCGGGCGGTTCCGCTCGTGAATTTGCACCGAATTACGGCCGCAGAGAGTAATGTGCGGACGGTTTTCTCCGGCAAGGTGGGTGAAATCGTTCTGGTCACAAGCCCGACAGCCGGGATGCGGCGTATCGGCATTCAATTCCGCCCGCTCATTGAGCCAAACATCGAAAGAAAGAAGCGTACGGCGGAGACGATCCTCCGCTCCCGCGAATATTTTTACGGCTTCCGTCGCCGCAATCGAAGCCGCCCAATTGACCGCGGAATTCAGGATGCCGGAAGTATCGCAAGTTTCCACCATGCCCTGCGGAGGCGCGGGAAACAGACAGGCGAGGCAAGCGGTTTTGCCCGGCAGAATGTTCATCGTGACGCCATAACTTCCTACGGCCCCTGTATAAATCCAGGGCAGGGAACGAGAGACGCCAAAGTCATTAATCAGGTAGCGGGTTTCAAAATTGTCCGTGCCATCCAGGATGAGCTGAGTTCCCTCAAGCAAAGCTTCAACGTTTCCGGGGACTAAATCAGCAATGCGCGGCTCAACAACAATCCCGGAATTGAAAGCAGCAATTTTTCGTGCAGCGGCAATGGCCTTGGGTAGAGAGTCCGCCGCGTCGGCTTCGTCAAAGAGCATTTGCCGTTGCAGGTTGCTGGCTTCCACATAGTCACGGTCCACAATTCGGATGGTTCCGACCCCCGCCCGGGCCAATAGCGACGCCAGCGCGGAGCCTGTGGCGCCGCAGCCCACGATCGTAACGTGTGAAGCCGCCAGCTTCTGCTGTCCAGATTCGCCGATTCCGGCGAAAAGCATCTGCCGCGAATATCGTTCGTCCAGTTCCCTAACGGTCATTAGCCTTTGCTCTTTAAGCCTTTATTATAGAAGCAAGAATCGGTAGTTGACGCAGCGATTGGCACAGCCACGCGCATCCTAAAGGAATAGGGAAATTTGAACTGGAGCGGTCCTTTAAACCGGGAATTCTCGTTCCTCCGCGTTGAGGAGCAGTTTTGTTCATAAGGAACTCTATTCTCTCCATCACGGTGCTGTTCGCGTTTGCTGTTGCTTCCGCGCATGCCGATGGCACGTCTGCCAAAACCTCGCTGGTTGTTCCTCCCGCGCAGCCGCAGCAGTCTGGCGAAGCACAAAATCAGAATATAGAGGCTACGTACCAGGGGCGTACGGTCAAAGACATCCAATTTCCTGCTATTGAAGAAGCTACGGAACGGGACCGCCTGCTCAAACTCATCCCGCAAAAGGTAGAAACAGGTCTGGACCGCGACCTGGTCCGGGAGTGCATAAAGGACCTCTTCGCGACGGGACGTTTTGCCGATATTCGAGCGGAAGTAGCTGCTAGCGGCGATGGAGTTACGCTGTCGTTCACCACGACTCCGAATTTCTTTATTGGAGAGGTGACCGCTGAGGGAAGTCCGGGGCAGCCGTCGGCCGCTCAGATCGCCAACTCGGCAAAACTGCAGTTGGGCGAGATATTTACCGCTGACAAGCTAAACCGCGGTTTGCAGAATATTGAGCAGCTCATGCAAACGAGTGGTTACTACCAGTCATCGGTAAGCGCCGAGGAAACCCGACATCCCAATACCCAGCAAATTGATGTTGTCTTTCATATGAAGCCCGGAGTGCAGGCGAGGATTGGAACTTTCACCATCACGGGCGATTCAAAATACAGCGTCGTACAAATCGAAGATATGGCAGGCCTTCATCCACACGATGTTTTATCGTCCATGCGAATTACCGCCGCCTTAGAGAAAATCCGAAAGAAATATCAGAAGCAAAATCATTGGCTCATACAAGTCGCGGTTTCCAACAAAACTTACGATCCCATAACCAACCGCGTCGATCTAACGCTGGATATTCAATCCGGCTCGACCGTGCAGATTGAAGTTGAAGGTTTCAAGATCAGGCGGAGCGAGCTGAAAAAGATTATTCCCGTCTATGAAGAAAACGCGCTGGACGAAGACCTTCTGAATGAAGGACGGCGCAATCTTTTGAATTACCTGCAGACGCGAGGATATTTCGACGCTACGGTGGATTTGCATACTCACGGCGCGCACGGCGATGTCATGCACGTTGTTTATGACGTTGATCCCAAATCTCGCCATAAATTGGCGAGCATAGAAATCAGCGGGAACCATTATTTTAATGCCGACGCCATTCGTCCCCTACTTCAAATCCAAACCGCCGGACGAGTCCTCTCCCATGGAAAATTCAGCGGAAGTCTTCTGCTGGCGGATGTTGCTTCCATAGAAGCTCTCTACAAGAACAACGGATTTGAAAATGTGAAGGTTAGCAACCAGGTCAACGACAACTTCAAAGGCGTGGAAAACCAGTTACAAGTAAGCTTTCAGATTGAAGAAGGAACTCAGATTCTTGTGAGTGAAAGAAAGTTTATCGGCAATAGCGCTGTCTCTGCGGATAAATTCCCTCCGCTGAACACCGCGCCCGGCCAGCCATATTCTGAGGCCAATATCGCCGCCGATCGTCAGATTCTGCTGAATTATTACTTCAATCTTGGTTTTCCCGATGCCCGTTTGGACGCTTCGGCCAATCCCGCCGCAGACAAGCCAAACCGCAGGAGCGTGACCTTCACGATCCATGAGGGAACGCGACAGTCCGTGGCGCGTGTGCTGGTGGGAGGTCTCAACTACACAAAACCGTTTGTAGTGCAGCGCGAACTCCAAATAGATCATGGCGATGCCCTTAGTCCCATTGCCATGCTGCAGACGCAGCAGAGCCTCTATAATCTCGGACTTTTCAGCCAGGTGGATACAGCTGTGCAGAACCCCACCGGCAGCGAAAGCGAAAAGAATGTGCTGGTGCAGGTCGAAGAAGCGCAACGGTACACGTTCTATTACGGTTTTGGATTTGAATTCCAAACCGGCCAGTCATCGGGCGGGCCACAAGGGACGACGGGAGTCAGCCCGCGCGTATCTTTTGAAGTTTCACGATTAAATTTTCGGGGCCGCGATCAGACGATCACGCTCAAGACCGCCGTGGGGCGGCTGGAACAGCTGGCATTGATCAGCGCTGACTTGCCGCGATGGTTCAACAGCCCGGACTGGAAGTTTTCCGTTACCGGACTCTACGACAACACCGCCGAAGTAAGCACTTTTACTTCGCAACGTCTGGAGGGTTCTGTGCAGGCCGTGCAAACTCTGGATCCTGCCAGCACTCTGGTATACAGCTTCACTTTTCGGCGGGTGAGGTCGAGCAATATCCAGTTGGATCCGGCCGAAGTCCCGCTTCTTTCTTTTCCGGTGCTCGTAGGCCTTCCTGAGATCAGCTACATCCGCGACACGCGCGACGACAAGTTAGGGGCCACGCGAGGAACGTACACAAGCCTCATCGGTGGGGTGGCCGCCAGTTATTTTGGCTCTCAAACGGACTTCAGCCAGCTCGAAGTTCAAAATTCCAGCTACTACTCATGGGGCAAAAACCCCGCTACCGACCGAAAATACGTTTTCGCCCGGACCACGCAGATCGGCCTGGAAGACCCCTTCGGCAATACCATCAACCTTCAGCCCGGTGAAGTGTTGCCAACCGGCAGTCCTCTTCAGCCGATCCCCCTGCCGGAACGGCTGCTGATGGGGGGCGGCAACTCTCATCGTGGTTTCGGGTTAAATCAAGCAGGGCCGCGTGATCCGCAGACCGGCTTTCCGCTAGGAGGCAGCGCTTTGGTGTTGAATAGTTTTGAGCTTCGCCTACCGCCGGTTTCGTTGCCTTATTTGCAGGACAACGTGAGTTTTGCCCTTTTTCATGACGCCGGCAATGTATTCATCAGCGGGAACGATATGTTGCATAGCCTGAAGCGTTGGAGCCAACCGAACGCGGGGATCTGCGAGGATCCGGCAACCGCGCAGGACTGCAGCTACAATTATATTTCGCAAGCAGTGGGATTGGGTGTCCGCTACAAGACGCCGATTGGGCCTGTCCGTTTCGATTTCGCTTACAATTTGAATCCTCCTAAGTTTCCCAGTTGCCAGCCTGACGACAGTGTCACAGTGCAGACCAATTATTGTCCGGTGAAGACTTCGTTCTCACCGCAGCAGGTAAGGCACTTCAATGTATTCTTTAGCATCGGGCAGACATTCTGATGATTAAGCGATTCACAGCCACGGCGTTCCTTGTTCTCCTGCTCTGCGCGCCACATTTGCGCGCAGGCGAAATCATTGACCGCATTGTGGCGACGGTGAATGACCACATTATTCTGCAAAGCGATTGGGATGACGCAGTGCGCTGCGAGGCGCTCATGAATGGTCATGCGTTGCCGCAGATTACGCCCAAGGACCGCAAAGATGTCCTAGACCGCTTGATTGACCAGGAACTGCTGCGCGAGCAGATACCACCGCAGGAAACTCCATCGGTCAGCGACAATGACGTATCACGACGTCTGACGGAAATACGAAAGTTTTACGACAAAGCCGGCGACAGCCAGGCATGGGTGAAGACGCTGGCGCAATATCAGGTAACCGAGTCGCAGATTAAAGACAGGATCGTGTTGCAAAACCAACTCATGTGGCTGGTCAATTCTCATCTGCGCGGAGAAGTGCAAATTGACCAGAAGAGTATTGAAAGCTACTACAACCAGGACCTGCTGCCGCAGCTTGATCAATCGGGAAGCAAACAGATTCCTTTGGCGAAGGCCACGCCGCACATCAAAGAAATTCTCACCCAGCGAAAGATGAACGAATTGCTGATTGCCTGGCTGCAAAACCTGCGCGCGGGCAGCCAAATCGTAACCAACACATCGAGCGCCGGGGACCAGGCGCAATGACGATGACCGCTCCCGCTGCGAAGGCGAGCCGACGCGGCCTGGGAAAGGTCTTACTGCTAGCCTTTGCGTGCGGCGTCATAGTACTAGCAGCCCTCGGCTGGTACGTAACCACTGATTCCTTTCAGCGGATGGTTCGCAGGCAGCTCATTTCTGAACTGGAGCGTGAGACCGGCGGCAGGGTGGAGGTGGGCAGCTTCCACACAAGCCCTTTCCGGATGCGGATCGAAGTCCTCAACATCACGATTCATGGACGCGAGAGCGCCAACGAAATTCCTTATGCGCATGTGGACCAACTACTGGCGGAGATCAAAGTCATTTCGCTGCTGGAACGCGAGTTCGGCTTCCACTCCATCGTCTTGGAGCACCCGGTAATTCACGTCATTTTTTATCCCGACGGCACTACCAATCAGCCCCGGCCCGCTGTGCGCTCCTCCGGGAAGAATCCTATCGAGCAATTATTTGCTTTTTCCATTACCCGGCTTGAGGTCAGGGAAGGCAAGTTGATCTGGAATGATCAAGTAATCCCGCTGGACTTTCAGGCGCAAAACATCTCCGCGGACATGAATTATTTGTTTTTCTCCCGCCGGTATGAAGGGCGAGTGTTAGTAGGCAAAGCGGATGGCCGGATCGGGGACTACCGTCCTTTTGCATGGATGGCCGAAATGCAGTTTGCGTTAAGCGGCCAGTCCTTGCAGATCAAATCTTTTTCCGGTCATTTGGGACGTTCGCAACTCAAAGCGAGCGGGCGCATTGACAATTTCAAGCAACCCAAAATCACACTCACCTACGATGCCAATGTGGACATGGGGGAAGTTGCCGCCATCGTGCACGATCGCGATGTGCGTCACGGAGTACTGCAGGCGAGCGGGCAAGGATCATGGAACCTATCCAATTTTTCTTCCAGCGGCAAAGCTGCGATTACGGATTTTGAGGGAAGGTTTGATTCTGTCGCCGTCAACCACGCAAGTGTTTCGAGTCCATACAATATAAGTTCGGAACGCCTGACCCTTTCTAAAATCGAAGCTCGAATGTTTAGCGGCTCGATGTACGGTGATGCGGACGTCGCAAACTGGCTTGTACCTGCTGTCGATTTTCATCCACGCCCAAGTCGAAAATCTGAGCTTCAGCAGCAGGGAACAGCTCGCTTCCAATTCAAGGATTTTTCCATTGAAGATGTAATTGCGGGCTTCGGTTCGCGCGCTTCCGTGTTGGGCCGGTTGAATATGGCTGGCGCCGGAGATGGCGCCTTGCAGCTTCGCTGGAAGGGTGAGCCGCAGAAGGCTTCCGCTGAAGTCACTCTCAATGTTTCTCCACTCCGTACAATGCGCCCGGGCAAACTTCCTCTCAACGCGCATCTGCGCGGTACCTATGACGGTGCTTCCGAGGACCTGGAGGTTGCCGAGTTCGACGCCGCCACCCGAAGCACGCAAATCCATGCCTCGGGACGGCTTTCCTCACATGCCGCGCTCAAAATCTCGCTGGAGAGCAGCAACCTCGCCGAATTGCAGCCGGTGATTGCTTCTCTTGGATATACAAAGCTTCCCATCTTCCGGCAAGGCAATATTTCGTTTAATGGAAGCGCCGCGGGAAAACTTTCCGCCTATTCAATTTATGGTGTCGTCAAGGCTGAAGATTTTACCGTAGCCTTACCGTCCGTTCACAAAAACCCGCTTCAGGTAAGTCACTGGGATTCCTTCCGGGCGTTACTGCAATTTTCTCCGGAAGTTGTTTCGCTCCGGAATGCAAGTCTGAAAAACGGGGACGCCGCCATCAATTTCGATTTAAACGCCAACTTGCTGAATGGCCGAATGTCGCCGCAAAGTCCGTTTGCCTTGCGCGTAGAATTGCAGGATGCCGACGTACAAAATTTGTTGCAGCTGGCAGGCTATGAATACCCTGCCGCAGGCCGCGCAGACCTCACCCTGCGTCTATCGGGAACCCAAGCGGACCCGCATGGAGAGGGATCCATTGCTCTGCGCGACGCGGATCTTTACGGACAACAGATCCGCCGCCTGAATGCGGATTTGCGTTTCGTCCACAGGCAAGCTGAGCTTAATAACATTCGTCTCTCGTCCTATGGCGGAACGGCCGCCGGGGGGATACTTTACGATCTCCATAACAAAACATTCCGCCTCAACATGAGCGGATCAAATTTTGATCTTTCTCAGTTTCCCCAGTTGGCGAACCGATATTTTCCCATCCAGGGGCGGATGGAATTCAACGCCCAGGCCGGTGGCGCCTTTCAACGTCCTGCGATCCAGGCAGCGATTCATCTCCGTGATGTGTTAGCGGGCCGCGAGAGCCTGGGAAATGTGACGCTGCAAGCTTCCACGCAAGACGGCGAACTTCATCTCACTGCCCAATCTGCAGTCGAACAATCGCGGCTGTCGCTAAAAGGCGATGTCCAACTACGTGGAGATTTCCAAGCCAATGCGAATGCCGAATTCACGAATTGGCAAACAAACGGACTGTTAGCACCCTATTTGAAGGCCCAGCTCACCGGTGGTTCGAGCGTTTCAGGCACCCTCCATTTGCAGGGTCCATTGCTTCGGCCAAGAGACATCGATGTCACGGGAACACTAAAGGATGTTTCTTTGGACGCAGTGAATGTAAAACTGCATAACAGCGCGCCGGTGAATTTTTCCATCGCGCACCGTGTTTTTCGCATGGACCAGCTCCACATGGTTGGCGACGAAACTGACTTTACCGCTTCGGGCCACGTTCAGATGGAAGCTCCTTACGCCATGGATTGGAGCGCGCAGGGAAATGCGAACCTCAGATTAATCGAAACCTTCAATCATGATTTCACCGCTCGCGGCCGAGTCAACGTCAAGGCTACCGCCACGGGAACGGTGTCACAACCCTCAATTGACGGACAAATGGAGGTTACTCGCGGTTCCATCGCCTACGTTAACCTGCCTAGCGCGTTGAGCGAGATTAATGGCACATTGATCTTTAATCAGCATGAAATGAAAGTGCAATCGCTCACGGCTCGCACCGGCGGAGGATTGGTCACTTTATCCGGATCAGCCAACCTCTATGAACGCCAACTTCATTTCGATGTGGGACTGCGTGGTCAAGATGTGCGTCTTCGATATCCGCCGGGTGTAAGTTCTACCGCCGATCTGCAACTTAGGCTAGAGGGGGATTTAGCGCGTTCCACACTTTCGGGCGATGTTACGGTGACCAAGTTATCCGTCACGCCAGGGTTTGATTTTGCAAATTATCTCGCCCGCAGTGAACAGACGCCCGCACTGGTGCAGACGAACACTTTTTTGAGCCATGTTGCACTGGGCGTTCACATCTCCACTACGCCGGAACTGCAAATGCAAACTTCTTCCGTGCGGCTTTCCGGCGATGCGGACTTGCGGGTACGCGGCACCGTGCAGACTCCCGCGATTCTAGGACGCGCCGACATTCTGGAAGGTGAAATCTATTTCAATGGCGCGAAATATCAACTGCAACGCGGAGACATCGTCTTTCTCGATCCTACGTCCATAATCCCAGTACTGGATCTTCAGGCAAATACGCAGATTCGAGACTATGACATCACATTGCGGGTTACCGGAGATGCCCGGCGCCCCACGGTGAACTTCCAGTCCGAACCGCCCCTGCCGTCCTCCGACATTATTGCTTTGCTCGCGCTGGGAAGAACCAATGCCACGCCAGGGCAACAATCGGCGGGCTTGGCCCCATTGAATCAGGACGTTGGGAGCGTAGTTTTGGCGCAGGCATTCAATGCTGCGGTGAGCGATCGCGTGCAACGGTTGTTTGGGGGAAGCCGAATCAAAATTGATCCGCAGGGCCTGAGCACGGAAACGAACCTGGCCCGCGGCCCCGCGTTGACCATCGAGCAGCAAGTTACGGGAAAGCTAACGCTCACCTACACCACGAATGTTTCGCAGACCTCGCAGCAGATCATTCAAGCGCAATACAATATTTCCCAGAATGTCTCCGTCGTGGGAATTCGTGACCAGAACGGTGTGGTAAGTTTCGACGTAAAGATTCGCCATCGAAAAAAGTAACGCAGCCCGTGAATTACCTCATTCGAGATGTCTGTGACAATTCCGCCTGATCCATTCACCGCCGCGCGCCAGGAGATGGTGCAGAAGCAACTTGTTGTGCGCGGGTTGAAGGATGCGCGCGTTCTGCAAGCTATGGGCTCGGTGCCCCGAGAAGAATTTGTACTTGAAGCGTATCGAACTCAGGCGTATGAAGACCACCCGCTTCCCATCGGGGAAGGGCAAACCATCTCGCAACCTTACATTGTCGCCGTGACTCTGGCCGCGCTCGAACTTTCCGTATCGAGCAAAGTGCTGGAAGTGGGCACCGGCTCGGGATATCAGACAGCAGTTTTATCCGGGCTCGCCAGTCGCGTCTATAGCATTGAACGTCACAAAGAATTGGCGGCCAAAGCCCGCGCTACTCTTGAACGGCTCGGCTATCGGAATGTGGAGGTCATTACCGGAGACGGAGCTTTAGGACTCGCTCAGCACGCACCCTACGATGCGATCGTGGTTTCGGCCGCCGCGGCGCAAATTCCACAGGCTTTGCTTGAGCAACTGAGCGAAGGCGGTCGCATGGTCATCCCCGTGGGATCTCCGGAGATCCAGGAGCTTCAATTAGTGTCCAAAGTGAACGGCAAATTCCATATCAAGGTGTTGGAGAATTGCCGTTTCGTGCCGCTCGTTTCCAATGGAATAAATCAAGGCTGACAACATAAGACCGCAACTTATCAGGGCCACAAATCACGGCTTTTGCGTGGGCCGGAGAATCACCTCACTGGCAAACGACTGCGGAGATTGCGTCGCCAGCATGGCAACTACATGAGCAACATCCTCGGGCTGAAGCATCTTGCTGATATTTTTTCCCTGATGCCCAAAATCAGTGTTGGTTGATCCCGGACAAACTACGGAAACGCGGATGTTGTGCGCGCGCAATTCCTCCGCCACCGAATAACTGAGCCCATTCAATCCCCATTTCGAAGCGGCGTAGGCTGCTCCGTTGGGAAGCGCGGTTTTCCCGGCAATGGAAGAAATATTGATGATCTCTCCCCGTCCCGCGCGAATCATCATGGGCGCGAAGCTGCGGATGCAGTAATACACGCCGCGAAGGTTCGTATTCATCACTGCATCCCATTGATCAGGCGGCATGGTATGGAGCGGGCCAGAGCTTCCGATCCCCGCATTGTTCACCAAAATATCGATCCGTCCAAAGGTTTTCTCCACCCATTGGGCAAACTCTTCCACCGCATGCAGGTCCATGACGTCGCATTCGGCAATCTCAGCGCGTCCTCCTGCCTTCGCAATGCTTTGCGCCGTGGTTTGCAATGTTGCGCGCGTCCGGGCAGTCAAAACAGCCACTGCGCCCATTTCCGCTAATTTGGCGGCGATTGCCGCACCGATTCCCCGGCCCGCTCCTGTAACCACAGCAACTTTATCCGCCAATACTCCCGAACTGGACACCATGGGTTTCCTCCCGGCAAAGCTATCCTGCGACCGTCATTTAAGCATCTCATAAGAGAAGGGGTGGCGACTCTCGGGTCTTACTTGCGTTAGGTGTGACTACGTACTTATAATCCGCACACCGGAAATTAGTGTCCATTCTTGGACGCTAAGGTCGCTGGCGTTGTCTTGAGGGAGATGCCTAGTTGGCAGCCCGGATGGATTGTCCGTAAAAACGGTCAGTCTTGTCGCTGATTCCCTAAAAGTTTCGAGGAGCCAAAAGAATGAAGATAAGTCCAGTGGCGATTGTGCTTGCGCTTGCGATTGCAGCAGCGGGGCAGCAGACTCCCGCGCAGAACCAGCCAGGCGGAAGCACTCCGCAGGCACAACCCGGAGCTACGCAATCCGCGGCGCCCGTTATTAAAGACCCAGCGGAATATAACGCCTACATGGGCGCGATGCAGCAAACTGATCCGAATGCAAAGATCAGCGCGCTCGAAGCTTTCATGACGCAGTATCCAAACAGCGTCGTGAAGGTGGACGCTCTTGAGCTATTGCTGGCGGCCTACCAGCAATCCGGGAATGAGGCCAAGACTATAGAAACAGCGCAAAAGCTGTTGGAGGGCAATCCGAACAACGTGCGTGCACTGGCCATCCTGGCGTACAGCTACCGCGCGAAGGCGATGAGTTCGCAAGGTGCCGACGCACAGCAAGCTTTGACGCAAGCCCAGGATTATGGTCAGAAAGGCCTCGGTGCGATTAATACCTTCCAGAAGCCGTCGGGAATGTCCGATCCTGATTTCGACAAGCTGAAGGGCCAGATGATGGAAATCTTTGAGTCCGCCGTCGGCAATGGCGCCTTTCAGCAGAAAGACTATCCCACCGCCATTAAGAACCTGAAGGCCGCCTCAGACGTTAGCCCCACTGATTTCAGTTTGGTTTATCCACTGGCGTTGTCATATTTGCAGTCCACCCCGCCTGACTACATCAATGGTATTTGGTACGCGGCTCGGGCCTCCGTGGTGGCCCCCGCGCAGTTCAAGGCACAGATCCAGAAATACGCAGAGTCCCAGTACGACAAATATCACGGCGCCGATGATGGCTGGACGGACGTTCTCGCCCAGGCCCAAGCCAATCCCACTCCACCGGCTGGTTTCGCGATTAAACCTGCTCCCACGCCGGCAGAACAGGCCCACACTTTGGCCGGGAGCAAAGCGCCCAAGGACATGAGCTTTGCGGAATGGGAGATGGTGCTCTCCGCCGGGCAGCAAGCCGACCAGGACACCGTATGGAACGCGATCAAAGGTGTGGCGCTGCAGATGGAAGGCACAGTCATTGCCGCCACGGACACCGAATTGCAGATCGCGGCCAGCCAGGACGATATTGACGGCAAGCGCGCCGATATCGTGCTGACCATGACCGGCCCAATTCCTGCGCGTCTCATGCCTAAGGTTGGCGCCACACTGGATTTTGGCGGTACGCCCGAGTCGTACACGCCCAGCCCGTTTGTAATGACCATGGACAAGGGGACCTTGCTTAAAGCTGCGGCTCCCGCGCCCACTCATCATGCGCCGGTCCACCACAAGCCGGCCCACAAGTAAATTCACATAGGGAAGCAAAAGGGCAGCCGCGAGGCTGCCCTTTTTTATTTAAAATTTGAGGTGCTCCTACTGTTCCTTGTCGCAGAATTTCAATCGCAATCTCTAACGCGCCGCCCTCTTTTCGTAAGCGGCAATGCGCGCGCTTCTGGGCGGACGCTTGCTGCCATCCCGCAAAAGGCGCACGTCAATGCGCAGTTCGCTGATGGTGCGGCTCAGAGTATTGCGATGCATTCCTAAAGCCCGGGCGGCGCGGCACTGGTTTCCTTTGTTCTCCTGCAGAACGGTGAGGATAAACCGCTTCTTGAATTCTCGCACCGCTTCGGAATAAAGAATATTGCTCTTGTACATCTGCATGACCAGCGCTTCGAGTTGATCTTTCACAGGCTCTCTCTTTCCACGTGAGTAATCAGATTTCTTATTTGTGCCGACTATCTGCCGGTTCCCGTTACAGGCAGCGTGGCCGGCGTTTGATGCTGCTCGCGATGCAATAAATCAAGTCCTTCATAAAAACGGGCGCGTAGTTCCGCGGGGGCCATCCAGATCGCCGCGCGACCCACTACCAAAAAGTACGGAGACAACGACGACCCTTCCAGCCATCTGGACGTTGGCGTGAAGGCGGCCATGCTGACCAAAATAATGGCGACCAGCAAACACCCGCGCAAAAAACCAAGAATTCCGCCAAGAAAACGGTCAAAAAAACTTAACCCAGCTTCCTTGGCCAGCCACCGCGTAATGCGTCCGGCGATCCCGGCCAGAATAATCACCGCGATGAATATGATCAAAAATCCGGCAATGTCTGCCAGCCATTCCGCCTTTACGTGCGGGATAAACCAACTGGCCAGGCGGTGATATTGCCAGGCCGCCACCAAATACCCAATCACTAAACCGGCAAGGCCAAAAGCTTCGTGAAAAAACCCTTCACCGGCCGCCTGAATAATGGAAATCACGATCACCAGCAGGATTACCCAGTCAGCAGTGCCCACCAGTCCTCCCCGGCTGCGTTCTTACCCATCCAGTCTGACGCCTTGCAGTGTCAGCAAATAACCTTGCCCGCTTTGCCTTACCCATTCAGCGTACGTCCGGTGAGTTGGCGGTATGCTTCCACATATTTTTCACTGGTCTTGCGGGCCACCTCGGGAGGCAGCGCGGGAGCCGGAGGCTGCTTGTTCCAGCGAATCTCTTCCAGATAATCGCGAACATATTGCTTATCGAATGACTCCTGCGACTGCCCGGGCCGGTACTTGTCGGCAGGCCAGAAGCGGGAAGAGTCCGGCGTAAGGACTTCATCCGCCAGAATAATTCCGGCATCGGTGCGGCCAAACTCAAACTTAGTGTCGGCAATGATAATTCCTTTGCCGCGCGCATAGTCAGCCGCTTTTTTGTAGACGGCAATGCTCAAGTCCCTTAATTGTTCCGCATTTTCACGGCCAATAATCTTCGCCGCCTGCTCCAGAGAGATGTTTTCATCGTGTCCGGTAACAGCTTTCGTCGAGGGAGTAAAGATCGGCTCGGGCAATTGGTCGGATTCTTTCAGGCCCGCTGGCAATTGAATGCCGCATACCGTTCCGGCCGCTTTGTATTCCTTCCATGCTGAACCGGAGATGTATCCGCGCACCACGCATTCCACCGGGAACATTTCCGCGCGGCGCACCATCATGGAACGTCCGCGAAGTTGATCCGAATATTTTTGGGCAGCGGCAGGATAACGGCCCACATCGGCTGTGACCAGATGATTCGCTACGGTGCCTTTAAGAAAATCGAACCAGAATAAAGAAAGCTGGTTTAGGACGCTCCCCTTATGGGGAATGCCGGTGGCCAAAACGTAATCAAAAGCTGAAATACGGTCAGTCGCGACAAACAGAAGATGATCTTTGTCGAGCAGATAGATGTCGCGGACTTTTCCGCTGGCAAAAAGTTCAAGTTCCGGGAATTCAGTATGTGTGATGACGGAATCGAGTAGTTGGGGGCTCATGATCTAATTTTAATGCCAAGAAACAGTGGCGTATTCTAGCCCGCTAAAAATATTTGTCAACCTTTTCCTGCTTGCCACTAGGCGAGGAGAGACGAAAAAGAGGATAAAACGTTTGACATACAAGCATTCGGGTGAAACGCCCGCCCAACAAGAGAAGTCAGCCTTCCATCTGTGGAAAAAATGGAACAATAAGAAGAGGAAAAATCTGCCAGCGATCAGCGCGCAAATCAAATTCGCAAGCAAAAGATCTGCGATCACTGCAAGATCATTCAGGGAATTATGCAGTAGCTCCAAAGCGCACCGACACCAACTTGGAGACACCGGGCTCCTGCATCGTCACGCCGTACAGCACGGGCGCGATGCTCATGGTCCTCTTGCTGTGCGTGATGAGTACGAATTGCGTCTGGACGCTCATCTCTTTCACCAATTCCGTAAAGCGTCCAATGTTGGCTTCGTCGAGTGGAGCATCCACTTCATCGAGGATGCAGAAAGGCGCAGGCTGGTATTGGAATATTCCCACCAGCAGTGACAGTGCCGTGAGCGCTTTTTCTCCGCCGGAAAGCAGCAGAACGTTCTGCAACTTCTTTCCCGGAGGCGAAGCTACGACATCAATGCCGCTCTCCGCGCTGTTCTCCTCATCGGTGAGCCGCATAAAGGCATGGCCGCCGCCGAAAAGCTTTTTGAAGGTCGTCTGGAAATTTTCATTGATCTTGCCAAACGCTTCTTCGAACTTCTGGCGCGAGAAAGTATCAATCTCGCGGATCGTGGCCTGTGTGTTCTCAATGGATTCGAGTAAATCTTTGCGCTGCGTCTCAAGGAATGTGTGCCGTTCGGAGGTTTCCTTGTATTCCTCAAGCGCCATCATGTTCACCGGCCCCATGGCTTCAAGGCGGCTGCGCATTTCGCGATAACTCTGGTCTTCCGCGGCAAGCTGTTCGCCGCTAGCCACCGGAATTGTGCTATCGGACACCAAAACATCCCGCTCAATCCCCAACTCATTGAGACAAGTCTCCGCCATATATTGGGCATCGGACTTTAATTTGGCTTCGGCGGCCGCCAGCTCCGCTTTGCGGTCGCGAGCCGCGTCGAGGAGGCGGCGGGCATCATGCAACAACTCTTCGAGTTCGCCAAGGCGCGCGCGGACCTGTTCCGATTCGAATTGCAGCAGGCCATCCCGAACTTCTCCTGCATTTTTTTCCGCTTCCATCTCAACCAGCCGGATAACAAGACCCTCGTTGTCGGTTTCCCGCTGAAGTTTTTCCGCCTCGGAAGCATTAATCTGGTTCTGCAGGGAGCGAACCCGTTCAGTCATCTCCGCGACCAGAGATTCAATCCGTTCCACAACTGCTGTGGCCGCACGGTGTCGCTCCTCCAGCATGGCGACCCGCGCCAGTTGCTCAGATGACCTTTGCGTTGCCACATCACGCTGCTCGCGCAATATCACCAATTGCTCATTTGCCGAAGCGGCAAGCCGCTCCAGTTCAATCCGCCGCTCGTCCGCAAGGGTAATTTCCGACTGCCGGGCCTGAATCGCCGCTTCCTGCTCGGCGCGCTCCGCCGAAAGCCGCTGCAACTCTCGCTCGCAAACATTCAAGCGCTCCGCAACCCGCGACATTTCAGAGTCAAGCTGCTTCAAAACATGTCCAGACGTCATTACCTGCTTTTCCGCATCTCGCTTTTCGCCTTCAAGCCGGTCGAGCAGGGAAGTGAGGTCTTTAATTTCGTGGCCTAGAGTCAGCAGCCGCGTCTCTCCATCGCGCAGCGCGTGCTCAAGCTCGCCAAGCACTTTGAGTACATCGCGCAGCTCACGCTTCATGGAAAGCGGCCCTTCGCTGCGCTGCTTTCCGCCTGTGACCGTCACATTGTGAAAGCACTCGCCGGATTGGGAAAGGAAAAACGCATCGGGATTGCCCAACGCGAGCTCACGCCCAATGCCGGCGTCTGGCACGATGTAGCCATCACGTAGCTTGGGCAGGATGACTTCCAATGACTTGCCGAAGCCATCCAAAACTTTGATCGTGTGCTTCAGCGGGACGATTGCATTGTTCGGCGGCCCGTGATGCGCGCCTTCACCCGCGGCAAATGAAAATTTAGCCTGCGAATCCTCGGGGTGGACGAGAAACGTTGCGCGGCCATTCACATCCGAGCGCAGAAGGCGCAATCCTTCATCCACCGCGTCCCAGGACTTCACGACAATGTAGTTCAGCTCATCGCGCAGGAAGTCTTCAACTACGCCTTCAAATTTCGGCTCGACCTCCAGAAAATCCGCGAGCACTCCAACCGGAGCCAGTCCCCCTTGCAATCCGCCAGACTGAAAGAGACGACGCACGGATTCCGTCGAATATCCATGCTCCGCAATCACCGCCTCCAGAGATCCCCTCTTGCCCAGGGCTGAGGCAAATTCTGCCCGCAGTCCATCCAACCGGCTCTTGGCTTCGTTCTCCTCTCGGCGCTTGCTTTCCAACACCTGCCGCGTTTGGACGATCTCCTCCGACAAAGTCGAAACTCGCTGCGAGACCGTTTCAAATTCCAATGCAAGCTGTCCGCGCTGTCCTCCAAAAGTCTCGACCTGGCCATTTGCAGTCATCATTTCCGCGTACAATCGGTGGCCTTCGCGCTCAACGGTGCTGAGGCGCTCTTGCGCCTGCGTAAGCTTATTTTTAAGCATTGAAGTTGTAGACACTACTTCAAGAATGGCCCCTCGCGACTGTTCCTGCCGCGATTCCATCTCCGTCAAAGCAGTACGCGCGAGCCCTGCTTCCTGCTGCAGACGGGAAGTTTCCCCTTGTGCTTCCGCTACTGTCTGCGCGGAGGACGCAAGCACCTCGCGGTTCGAATCCCTCTCCGCCTCGAGCGTGACAAAACGGGTTTGCGCCTGTGCCAGTTCACTCTGCGAGGAAGCTGCGCGCACCACCAGTTCGGCACAACGCTCCTCATTGTGACGACGCTGACTCTGCGCGGACTCCGTGTCCAGCTTGATTTGGCTCAACCGCTCGCGATTCTCACGCAATTCGGTCTCGATTCCATATCCGCGCTGCGTGCGTTCGGTCTGCTCGGCCTCGAGTTGCTGGACCGTTTCGGATTGCGAGCGCATCTCATCGGAGACGGTATTAAGCTGGGAATCCAGTTCCGCGCTCTCCTGGTCTAATTGGGCAAACTTACTGGCCAGAACCAGCCTCAGTTTTGCGCGCATCTCCTCCCGCAACTTCGCGTAGCGCTCAGCTTTGGACGCTTGGCGCTTCAGCGAATTCATCTGCCGCGTGACTTCCTCAAAAATGTCGTTGATGCGGGCCAGATTCAGCTTGGCTTCTTCCAGACGCGCTTCCGCCAAACGCTTCTTGGTCTTGAATTTGGTAATTCCCGCAGCCTCTTCGATAATCGCCCGGCGGTCCGTAGGACGGCTGCTTAGAATCTGCCCAATGCGCCCCTGTTCGATGAGTGCGTAGGACTCAGGCCCCAGGCCCGTTCCCATGAACAGTTCCTGAATATCGCGCAGGCGGCAAAGTTTTCCGTTCAACAGATATTCACTGTCTCCGGTACGGAACAAACGCCGGGTGACAACGATCTCCCCTCGCCGAAGCTGTTGTTGGCTAAACTTACGGCGGCGAATCTTAAGTACTACTTGAGGCCCTACAGGCTGCGCGGGATCTTCCTGCCCCGCATCTTGACCACCCTCGGCTTGCGCATCGGCAGCACTTTGCCCTTCAATGTCCTCGCCTTCAACTTCTTCGGTTCGGCCCGGTTGCGCCTCTTCCGTCAGCCGCTCCACTTCTTCCGCAGACCGCGCTCGGATTTCGGCTTCATCCCAATCATCCGAGGCAAGTTCGTCCTTAATTTCCACATCGGTGGGCTCGTTTAAATCAGCTCCGTCGTAAACTTCCGGGTCAACCAGGGTGAGCGACACTTCGGCCATTCCCGTCGGTTTGCGCTCATTGGTGCCCGCAAAGATCACGTCTTCCATCCGTGATCCGCGCAGCGTCTTGGCCGACTGTTCGCCAAGCACCCAGGAGATGGAGTCGGAAATATTCGACTTCCCGCAGCCGTTGGGTCCAATGATGGCTGCGACGCCATCTCCATGGAACTTCAATTCAGTGCGGTCGCAAAAGGACTTAAAGCCGAGAATCTGGAGCTTTTTCAGTTTAAGCAACGGAGAACTCCTTGGTGAAGCCGACAATGATAGAGCCGGTAATGTCTGAGCCAATAACGATTAGCGGATGCTTTTCTTCGAATATCCGCGATAGAAAAGACGACGGGGCGGGTTCCTGGTCAAGAACGGGGCTGCTGTCTGCCTGGTTTACCAGCAAGGTTCCTCCGCCATGAAACTCGATAACAATGCGGCCCAGGCTGGACAGGGCTTGGCACAGATTAAGGCTACTGTAACGGTGATGTTGTGGCGGGGTCAAGTAAGAAAACACTATATCTGGTATGGCCCTACGCGCAACCGCTCTATTTTGCACACACATTGCAGCAAATGCTCAAAAATATCTTGGGAGGGTAAGAAGGAAGGGAGAATCGGAGAGCGAGATCAAGCTTATGCCAACTGCAAAATGAGGGCAAGGCGAATCTTAACAATGGTCAGTTTGAAAACAAACTGCACCCCTCAGCAACATGTCATCCCGACGTTGAGCGCAGCAAAGACGGAGGGACCTTACGACGGCGAGTCACTTCTTTCTGATCCGGCGGGGATGTCACTGCCGATGGCATCGTATTTGTGAAGCATGTTGCAAACCCGCACCCTTTAATCAGGTAAATCTTCTCCGCCGGAATTCTTCTCTTTCTTTTTCTTGTGCTTCGCGGCCTCGTCCTGCTCGGCCAGCAACTGCCGGTGGTCCTGCGCGCCATCGTCCACGGCATTGAGCGCGGTTGCTAGAACGAACTGGTATGCGCTCATTTCCTGCGGCGTGGCACTCGCTGGTGCTTGCAGAGCCCGCAACCTCGATTGAAATTCCGTATCGGCTTCGATCACTGCTTTCAGAGCCTTGCGCAGATCGTCCTGCCGGTCCGCGTAGGTATCCACGTTCTGGTCCAGTTCGTCGTAGATATCCAAGAAATCATGCAGGCGGTCGTGTATGGCCTGCGCGTGGTCTTTCACCTGAAGGTCGGTGCGAGACTTCTCCGCCGCATCCAGCCGAACCCGCGCAAACTGGATATAAAGCTTCAGCCGATCTACAGGTTCTTGCGCCGCATCGCGAATTTGATCTACTTCGTCCGGCGTAAGCGCGTCAGAGCGATGCTCTTGTGCCCAACCAGCGGCCGCCAGCAAGAGGCAAAAAGCGCAATAGGCGAGCTTGCGTGAAAATACCGTCATTTTTTCTTCTTCGTGAACATGCTGGTCAGCAGTTTGCCGCGAAGGTCTTCCAGCTTGTCCCTCGAACGCTCTACCGGGGCCTGATCGTCAAAGTTAAGGTTGCGTTTGATATCGCGCAGCTTGTCCGCCATTTTCCGGATGTCAATTTCCGTGTCCTTCAGTTTCCTTCCGGACTGGATCGCTGCATCGGCGGCTTTAGTGGCAAATTCCGTGACATTCTCCACCGCGACCTGGGCGCTTGCAGAATTGCCCGCCGAAAATGATTTGTCCGCCAGGCGCAACTGCGCCTGGGCGATTTTTATATAAAGTTTAGGCCGCTCCTTTAGGCTGGCGGACTGCGCCTCTTGCTGCATTTCACCCAGCGGCTTGTCCTTCGCGGCAGCGGCAACCGTGCAAATCAATAGCGCAATTGAGGCGAAGAGGATGGAGCGCATTACGATAGGGCGCATAGCGATCATTTTCTAGGCTCAATCGCGATCAGGCGGTGTTTGGCCTGCCACTCCTGATCGGGAGATTTTCCGTCAGCGACTTCCAAAAACCGATGATAATTCTCCGCCGCGTGTTTTTCATCATGCAAGTGGTCATAGGCGCTGGCGCGCATAAAGTATGTCGCTGGTAATTCAGGCAGAAACTTGGCCCGGATATCGAGAGCTCTGATGGTCAGCGGGTAGTTCTGGTTCTGGTCGGCGACGATAGCCAGATCGCCGTACACCGACCCCATGTCCGGCTTCAGGCGCAGCGCGGTAAGCAGTTCCTGCTGCGCGTCAGCAAATTTCTTCTGGTGGAGCAATGCGCGGCCGATAGTAGCATGCAGTTCGGCGTCATTTGGGTTCTTGGCAACAAGCAGCTGGTATTGGCTCTCGGCTTCCGCGTATTTTTTTTGCGCCATGAGCAAATCGGCGATCTCGCGCTGCAAAGTAGCATCGCCAGGCTGGGCGTGTTCCGCGATTTCGAGTTCCGCAATGGCTTCATCCGGTTTACCGCTCGCCGCTAAAATGCGCCCCAGCTCCATATGTGCACCGATGTCGTTAGGCCTCAGCGCCAGCAGCTTCTTAATCGCATCTTGGGCTTCGGGGAGGCGATGGCTGCTTAAGTAAACATTCGCCAGCCCGGTCACCGCGTCTACGGATTGAGGATCTAAAGCCACGGCCCGTTTATACATTTGTTCTGCTTCCGGAAGGCGCTTTTGCTGCTCTAAGATCGGCCCGCCGGAAAGATACGGCTCTATGTCGTTTGGTTGTAATTTGGAGGCTTCCTCGAATGCCTCAATCGCCTCCTCCGGGTTGGATTTCTCCAGAACATGGCCCAAAGCCAGCCACGCTTGCTCCTTTCCCTCCGCCACATGCGCGATAGGGGTAAGTTTCGTGGCGGCGCGCAGGAATTGTTCCGCGCCTGGCTGTCCCGCTCTCACCAGCATCAGCCCTAGATTCAGATTGGATTCAAATACATCAGGCTTGGCCGCTACCGATTGACGATACGCGGCAATGGCGTCAGAGGGTTTTCCCAATGCGTTGTTTACAAAACCCAGGTCAAACCAGGCCTCGTAATTCTTAGGATCGGCTGCGACGACTTTGTTTAATAAATCGAGCGCGGAAGGAAAGTCTTTTTTCTGAATAGCAGTTTCCGCCTGGGCGAGGTTTTCGGCGTTCGGGTCCTCGACGGCGATTTTGTGGTGGCGAATGGTCTGTGCGTTGAGCCAGAGTGTTCCGGCCGTCGCCACCGCGAGAACCATCAAAAGCTTACTTGTGGCCGTTCGTACGCGAGCCATTTCCATTCAGAATACCCGCAAGAAATCTACCTGTATAGGAATTGGGTAGTGCGGCAATCGTCTCTGGCGTGCCCGCCCCAAGAATCTGCCCGCCCCGGTCGCCGCCTTCAGGGCCTAAATCAATCACCCAATCCGCCGTCTTGATGACTTCCAGATTGTGTTCAATCACCAGGATGGAGCCCCCTGCATCAATCAGACGCCGGAAGGCCGAAAGTAGTTTGCTCACGTCGTCAAAATGCAGCCCGGTAGTCGGTTCGTCAAAAATGTAAAGAGTGCGAATTTTGCGCTTCTTGTCCACAACGCCACCCCGGCCTAGAGGACGTGTGGCCGGTTGCAAGTGCGCAGCCAGCTTCATGCGCTGCGCCTCGCCGCCGGAAAGAGTGGTTGCGGACTGCCCCAGTCGCAGATATCCGAGGCCGACTTCGTCCAGCACCCGGAGCTTATCCGCGATTTTGGGCACGCTGGCGAAAAAGTGCAGCGCCTCATGGATGGTGAGGTTCAGCACTTCGTAAATGTTTTTCCCGCGGTACTTTACCTCCAGTACCTGAGGCTTGTAACGCATGCCCTTGCACTCTTCGCAAATTAGTTCCACATCGGCCAAAAATTGCATTTCCACCACTACCGTTCCATCGCCCTGGCAGGTTTCGCAACGGCCGCCCGGAACGTTGAAGGAAAAGAAGCCGGTGCCGAATCCGCGCTTCTGCGACTCGGGAAGGGAAGCAAAGACCTCGCGAATGCTGTCGAACGCCTTGATGTAAGTCACGGGATTCGAGCGGGGCGTGCGCCCAATCGGAGTTTGGTCCACCAGGACCACGTCGTCAATGTATTCGTCTCCATCCACGCTTTCCCATGCATTGCTGGAAGGCAAAGGCTCAATGGATTTTTTCGCGGCGGAAAGCGCCTTGTACAAAACGTCGTGCAGCAGCGTGGATTTTCCCGAGCCCGAAACACCCGTGATGGCCACGATCATCTCTAACGGAATGCTGATGTCCACACCTTTCAAGTTGTGAGCGCGCGCCCCGCGAACCACGATCTGATGGCGCCCCGGTTGGCGGCGGGTTTGCGGAATTTGAATGCGCAAATCGCCCGACAAATATCTTCCCGTCAAGGACGCAGGAATTTGCCTGATTTCATCAAACGTCCCTTCGGCAATCACTTTTCCGCCGTGCTCTCCCGCGCCCGGGCCCAAATCCAAAATCCGGTCGGAGGCCACCATCACATCCGGATCATGTTCGACCACCAGAATGGTATTTCCCAGATCGCGCAGGTCATGCAGGATTTTGACGAGCCGCTGCGTGTCGCGGGAGTGCAATCCGATGGAAGGCTCGTCCAGAACATAAAGCGTACCAACCAGTCGCGAGCCGAGCGACGTGGCCAGCTGAATCCGCTGCGCCTCGCCGCCGGATAGCGTCGAGGACAACCGGTCCAAGGTGAGGTATTCCAGCCCAACTTCATTCAAAAACCGCAACCGCTCACTGATTTCTTCCAGCAACTTTTCCGCGACTGCGGCTTCCTGTTTGCTTAACTCAACACTCTGAAAGAATTGCGCGGCATCCTCGATCGTGAGGCTGCATACCTCGCAAATGTTCTTGCCGCCAATCTTTACCTGCTGCGCTTCGGTGCGCAGGCGAAAACCATTGCAGCTGGAACAGGTCGAGTATCCGCGATAGCGGCTCAAAAACACGCGTATGTGCAGCTTGTATTTTTTTCTTTCCAGGTACTGAAAAAATCCACGGATGCCAGGGAATTTTCCTTGCCCCTCAATCACGATCTTCTGTGATTTCGCGCTCAAATCCCTCCAGGGAACATCCATCTCGATATCCGACTGGCGGCTGAAACGTTTTAATTCCGCCAAATAGGTTTTGTATTTAGGCTTGGTCCAGGGTTCAATTGCGCCCTCATTCAACGACTTCGACGCATCCGGGATCACCAGATTGAGATCGAAATCAATGGTGTTGCCGAAGCCCTGGCACTTCGGGCAAGCGCCGTAGGGATTGTTGAAGGAAAATAACCGTGGCTCCGGCTCTTCGTAACGGATGTTGCAAAGCTTGCACTCAAAACCCTGTGAGAACCTGAATCGCTGCGCAGGCTTCTCATCGCGAGGAGCGGTTTCAAAAATCACCTCGCCGGATTCGCGATAGGCGGTTTCAATCGCGTCTACAATCCGCGCCCGGGCATCGGACGAGACCGCCAAACGATCCACCAGCAGGAAGACCGGTTCGGCAAAATTAATATCCAGCAGCGATTCGGGAGTGGAAAACTCGAAAATCTGGCCCTTCTGATAAAGGCGGTTGAATCCCCGTTTGCGCAATTCAAAAAGGCGCGCCTTTATATGCTCGAGACCGGCACTCTCAACCTCTGAAGATTTTCCCTTGATTTTTTTCTTCTTCGGCTTCTCTGCTTTTTCGGTCTGAGCCACCACCGCATTGCTCAAGGGAAACAATACCTGCAGCCGCGTATCTTCCGGCATTGATAAAATCGTGGCGGCCACTTCATCCACTGTGTCTCTCTTTACTTCGTTGCCGCATTGCCTGCAATAAGTCCTGCCTACGCGTGCAAACAGCAGGCGCAGATAATCGTAAACTTCCGTGGCCGTGGCCACCGTGGATCGTGGATTGCGCGTGGTATTTTTTTGCCGAATGGCAACGGCGGGGGCAATGCCATCAATGAACTCGACGTCGGGCTTCTCAATGCGCTCTAGAAATTGCCGCGCATAGGCAGAAAGCGATTCCACGTATCGCCTCTGCCCCTCGGCGTAAATCGTATCGAAGGCAAGCGAAGACTTGCCCGATCCCGACACCCCGGTCACCACCGTAAGCGCGTTGTGGGGGATTTCAAAATCTATGTTCTTGAGGTTATGGACGCGAGCCCCGCGAACAATAATGCTTTCCGTGGACATCAGTTAGTAAGACCCTTGTTAGTAAGATTCTGGCACCTTGGTTGAAGTTTCACAGTGGCAAGTTACCGCGCGTGGCCCTACAGGCGGCCCCGAAACGGTGACAGAATCTCTCTATTATAAAGCATTTGAAGAGACGATTTTGGGCCGGGGCGAGCGGTGAGGATTTGATCTCGGAGGAAATTATCGGGCGAAATATAGCAGCGCGAATATGTAGATCCACAACACCGCCATAAAGTGCCAATACCACGCGGTCAGGTCCACCACGATGCGGCGGTATTCAATATTTTTGCGCATCAGCGTAATGGTCTGTGCATACCCCAAAACAACCATGCCACCGGCAAGATGGACGGCGTGCGCACCGGTCAGCAGGTAAACGAAACTGCTGCTGGCGCTGGTATCTATGAAAAAGCCGCGAATCGCGAGAACATGCCAGGCGACACCTTGTCCTACAAGGAAAGCAAGGCTCAGCAGAAAACTCGCGCCCAGCCAGGGGAAACGCCACTCCGAGGCGGGTAGCAATCCGGGAATTTCTCTTAGCGGCTCCAGTGCCGCTTGCTGCGCAACCTGCCGCCGCGACATCTCCATGGTGAAACTGCTTAACAAAAGAATCGCCGTATTAAACAGAAGCAATCCGACCGGCAGCTTTACTTCCACCCAATAGCGAATGTATTGCTGGGTCCGCGGGTCAATCACGGACGTTCCGTGCCGCAGAACGTAGGCGACGGTAATTCCAACGAAAAGTGTCAGGATGGGCGCGAGGGCGGCGATCAATCCAAAACGCGCGCGCCGCATGCGGTGGCCAAAGTCCGGAGAGCCGCCGCCGCGAAAATCACCCCCTCCTCGACGCGTAGGAGGTTCAGCCCCGTTGCGCCCCCGTCCAGAGGAAGGTTGTTTGTCGCGGACGGTGGAGGGCAGGGAACTCATGACTCAAATTCTACTCGGATGAACACGTTCTTTCGTCTCCCCGGAAATTTCGGGAGAGCTATTTCTTCTTGCCGAAATGTCTCACGTACTTAAGAATCGCATTGACTTGTTCGGCATTAAGTTGCGCCTGGAATGGCGGCATGTTGCCTTTCCCTTCCAGCACTACCTGCTTCAGTTGCGCATTGCTGTTCTTTTGCACCTTTTCGGAATTCAAATCAAAGGCCTTAAGTTGCTGCCCCAGATTTGTTTTTCCCTTGCCGTCTTCCCCATGACACAACGCGCAGCGCGCTTTGAATAAAGCCTGACCGGAGTTCGCATCGGATTGCCCGTACGCGAACACGCCGGAAGCACACAACAACCCCAAGACGGCAAATTTCACAAACGTCCCACGTTCCATATCGTCCTCACAATCAAGATGTCTCTCGCGACAAATTAGAATAACTCAATTTTCGGCAGCATCTACCTCCATGATTTACGATTAGAGCCATGGACGCTCTGGTGCTGCACAGAATCCATTTCGCTTTTACTATCACTTATCACTATCTGTTTCCGCAGCTCACTATGGGGCTGGCATTGCTCATTGTGATTTTGAAGACAATTGCCATCCGCACTAACAACGAACGCTATAACGAAGCCACCCGCTTCTGGGCGCGCATCTTTGCCATCAACTTCCTCGCCGGAGTGGTCACCGGAATTCCCATGGAATTTCAGTTCGGCACCAACTGGTCGCGGTTTGCGCAAGTCACCGGAGGCGTGATCGGCCAGCCGCTGGCCATGGAAGGCGTTTTTTCATTTTTTCTGGAGTCCGCATTCCTCGGGCTATTTCTCTTTGGTGAAAAGCGGCTTTCCAAATGGCAGCATTGGGGCGCGGCCTTCATGGTCTTTCTAGGATCGTGGATTTCCGGCTTCTTCATCATCGTCACCAATGCCTGGATGCAACATCCAGTCGCCTATCGGGTAATGCCGAATGGTGGATTTGAAGTGACCAGCTTTTGGGGGTTGCTCACAAATCCCTGGGCGCTCATCCAGTACGCCCACAATATGTCCGGCGCGGTGATCACGGCCTCTTTCGTGATGTGCGCGGTGGGCGCATTTTATGTTCTGGAAAATCGCTTCCCGGAGCACGGCAGGATTTTTCTCCGCATCGGCGTAATTGCTGGGGTCATCTCCTGCATTACGCAGATTTTTCCCACCGGAGACATCCATGGACGCTACATGGCCAAGCATCAGCCCGCGGCCACGGCGGCGATGGAGGGCTTGTTTACTTCTACAAAGGGCGCGCCCATCGTTCTTATGGGACAACCCGACGAGCAGAACAAGCGCATTGATAATCCGCTGGCGGTGAACAAGGTATTGAGCTTTCTCATCTATGGCACCACTTCGGCGGAGGTTGCAGGACTCGACCAGTTCCCGCCTGACCAATGGCCGTCGCCATTGCCATTGTTGTTTTATGCCTACCACATCATGGCCGGCCTCGGAACTTACTTCGCGGCTTTAATGGCGCTTGCAGCGTTTCTGCTGTGGCGTGGAAAGCTCTACACCACTCACTGGATTCTTTGGCCGCTGATGTTGAGTTTCCCGCTGCCCTATATCGCTAATACCGCTGGCTGGATGACCGCTGAAATTGGCCGCCAACCTTGGGTTGTCTATGGCCTTATCCGTACTTCTTCCGGATATTCAAAATACGTGTCAGCGGGGAACACACTTTTTACTTTAATGGGATTCATGGGGTTGTACACCGTGCTTTCCATACTATTTTTGATTCTCGTGTATCGCATTGTTCATCGCGGGCCCGAGGCTGGCCCGGCTGAATCCATGCCGCAGAGCGCTTTCACTTCCTGAAAAGGTTGCGTTCGAGGCAAACTGCGCAAAAGATTGGTTCAAGGACAAATTATGGGATCCATCTGGTTCTGGTTTGTCGCGGCAATGCTTGGGGCTTATGTTGTCCTTGACGGTTTTGATCTTGGCGTAGGCATTCTGCACCCATGGCTGGGACGCAGCGAAAATGACAAACTGTTATTGCTTCGCACCATCGGCCCGGTATGGGATGGCAATGAAGTCTGGTTGATCGCGGGCGGCGGAACTCTCTATTTTGCATTCCCTCTGCTCTACGCCTCCGCTTTCAGCGGCTTCTATCTCGCGCTCATGATTGTTCTCTGGCTGCTGATCATGCGCGGAGCCAGCATTGAGCTTCGCTCGCTGATGCACATCGGCGTCTGGCGCGCTTTTTTCGACGGTCTTTTCTTTGTCTCCAGCTCTCTGCTCGCAATTTTCTTCGGTGCCGCGCTCGCCAACGTCGTGCGCGGAGTTCCTTTAAAGGCGGACGGCTACTTCTTCCTGCCGCTGTGGACAAACTGGCTGCCCGGCACAAACCCAGGAATTCTTGACTGGTACACCGTCCTGGGAGGGCTGGTTGCGTTGGTTGCGCTGGCGCTTCACGGAGCGCTTTATGTCGCCGTAAAAACCGATGGCGAATTGCAACAACGGGTGAAATCGGTTGTGCCCAGGCTCTGGATCGTTCTGCTCATACTTACGGGCGTGGATTTGTTCGCTTCTGTTTCGGTGCGTCCCGATATTCTGGAAAATTACCGGGCATTTCCCGTAGCTTTTCTAGTACCGGCGATCGTTGGAATTTCGTTGATCAGTATATTTTTCTTCTCCCGCAAGAATGCCGATCAAAAGGCTTTCACCTGTTCCTGCATATATCTGGCTGCAATGCTTGTCGGGGCGGCGACCGCACTTTATCCACGCCTGCTGCCTTCCACGAGCAATCCGGCGTTGGATATCACGATCCAGAAAGCGCTTTCCGGACCGCATGCTCTTCACGTTGGTCTTGTCTGGTGGATATTCGGCATGGGCCTCGCCGTTCTATACTTTGTCATCGTGTATCGTATGTTTCGCGGGAAAGTTTCCTTGCACGATGGCGGCGGCTACGGACATTGAACCGAGCATGAAGAATGCTGAGTCTGTGAGCGCGTCCCATGGAGCCTAACTTTATGAAACGGTTCCGATCTCTGAGCATCTAAACCAACTTCAACATGCCCCCTGAAAGCACGCGGACGACGGGAATTCCCAACATAAACCCATGGCTTATCGCCATTGCGGTCATGTCCAGCACTTTCATGGAGGTGCTCGATACTACGGTCGTCAATGTTTCGCTGCCGCACATTGCGGGAAGCCTTTCCGCCACCACTGACGAAGCTACCTGGACGCTGACCTCTTATCTGGTGGCGAACGCCATTATTTTGCCCATGACCGGGTGGCTGGCCAGCAACTTTGGCCGCAAACGTCTGCTCACCGCCTCTGTCATTGGCTTCACCACCGCCTCGTTTTTTTGCGGCTTGGCTCCCTCTTTAGGCTTTCTGATTGCTTGCCGCATTATCCAGGGCGCATGCGGCGGCGGGCTGCAGCCTCTTTCCCAGGCGATTTTGCTGGAAGCTTTTCCCCCGGAGAAGCGTGGTCAGGCCATGGCATTCTGGGCCCTGGGAATTGTTGTCGCTCCCATGCTCGGTCCCGTAGCCGGCGGCTGGCTTACCGACAACTACAGTTGGCGCTGGGTGTTTTACATCAACGTGCCTATCGGAATTATCTCCATCATCCTGACCCAGATGTATATTTTCGACCCTTCGTATTTACGCAAGAAAGCCTCCCAGATTGATTACTGGGGAATCAGCCTGTTGGTGCTGGGCATCGGATGCCTGCAAGTCCTGCTCGATAAAGGGCAGGAAGACGATTGGTTCAGCTCACAGTTCATTCTTGTCCTCGCGGTGCTTGCCGCCGTCGGAATTATCGGGCTGGTCATCCGCGAATTAAAAACCGATCATCCCATCATTGACCTGGGGGTGTTCAAGTACCGATCATTCGCTGTCGGCACTTTCCTGATGACCATTGTTGGGTTTGTACTTTATGGGAGCACCGTCTTGCTCCCGCTGCTCATGCAACTTCTGCTGGGTTATACCGCGACCTACGCGGGAATTACCAACTTGCCCAGAGGAATGGCGTCATTTCTCGCCATGCCCATTGTCGGCATTCTGACCGCGAAAGTAGATTCACGAAAGTTGCTGGGGACCGGCATCTTGAGCGTCGCCGTGGCGATGTACATCCTTTCGCAATTCAGTTTGAACGTTGGTTTTTGGAATTTCTGGTGGGCGCTCATATTGCAAGGCGCGGCCCTGGGTCTGGTTTTTGTGCCGCTCACGACTGTGACCAACGATCCCATTCCCAAAGAACGCATGGGCAATGCGACCAGCCTCTTTAACCTGATGAGAAATATTGGCGCCAGCGTCGGGATTTCCACCGTGGAAACTTATCAAGTGCGCGCGCAACAGCGGCATATTCATGATCTCGGAGCGCATGTTACGGCTACAAGTCCTACCGTGCAGAATCTGATTGCAAGTTTTCGAGGGTATTTCATGTCGCGAGGCGCCGATGCCGCGACTGCCACGCATCGTGCCTACGGTGCTGTATGGGGCATGGTGCAGCGCCAGGCCGCGATGATGGCCTACAATGACACGTTCATGCTGCTTGCGATTATGTTCGTCGCGGTGTTCCCATTCATTTTCCTGCTGACCAAGCCAAAAGGGAAACCGGGATCGGCGATGGTGCATTGAACGCAGTCTTCATCACGCCATCTTGAAGATTCGGTTATTTAGAGGTTTGTCGTTCGGGATTTTCATTCTGGATTTTCATTCAAAGATTGTCATTCTGAGGCCGCATCAGCGGTCGAAGAACCTATCCATCAACCTTCAGGATCTCTTCTGCCGCTCTGTTTCCACTGCGAATTGCTCCATGCACAGTCCCGTGATGCCCGGTAAAGTCCGTGGCTTCTCCCGCGAAGAATAATGTGTCGTCAATGGGCGCGGACAAACCTTTTTGGGCGGAATCGCCACCGGCTTTCACGTAGCTATACGCGCCACCAGAAAGCGGGTCCGCTTCCCAATCATGAAAATGCGCGGAGGCCAGTAATCGGTTGATCTCTTTGAGATCCACTTTCAAGATTTTCGCCAGGGTTTCCGTCGCCCTTGCAACAATGAAGTCAGCGTTTTTTCCAGTCAGTTGCTCCGCGCAATGGAAAGGCGCCCATCCGGTAATCACCGGCAGCTTCTCCGGCATGGTCGTCCACCAGGTTGGGAACCAGTCTTCGCCGGAAAACAAAAAACTGGCGTTGGACAATGTCTTGCCGCTCTTGCCCGCATGCAGGTCATCCCAAAAACGCTCGCGGAAACATAAAGTCACGCGGATCACTTTTCCCATCACCAGTTTGTCCAGAGCAGATTGTTTGCTGGAGAGTTCGGGAACGAAGTTTACCGTGCCTGTTTGCAACAGGCTCAACGGAAGAGTAAGCAGAACCTTGGGAACGGTGTATTTTACGTTCTCGCCGTTCCTGTCCATTTCCAGTTCGACATCACCCTTCTTCCAACGAATGCTCTTAACCTTAGCTCCGAGCTGCACATGGACGCCTGCCTCTTTCAGTTGCTTCTCCCATATCTGTAGCAATGTCGCATATCCACCTTTCATTCGAAACGATTGGTGACCGCCGATTTCCTCCTCGGCCCGCATGCCTTTCACCAGCGAATGTACGCTGATCAACTCTGGATCGGCGGCGTGGAATCCGGTTACATACCCTCGGGCCCACTGCTTCACTTTTTCCTGATTTCTCTCCGGGCAACATCGTTCTAGAAACTGCGCGAACGATTCATCCGGGCCTTGATCATTCATCTTTTCCATCAACTGATCCACTTCAGAAAAGAAGTTTGTGGACTGCAACTGACCGCCTTCCAGTCGCAGACTTTCTCCCTCGACGGCTTTCACGGATATCTTGTGTGCCTTCAGAATGTCGAAAATTTCAGACGGTCGTCCGTGAATAAATTCTGCCCCTAATTCCACCGCGCCATCCGCGCTCGATTCCTGCGCCGTCAACATACGGCCACCCAGTCGTGAACGCGCTTCGAGCAACCTCACGCGCAATCCAGATTTGGCCAGTCGGATCGCTGCGGTAATGCCCGCAGCGCCCCCTCCGACGACGATCAGGTCAGCTTTCACACATTGCGAATTGCGCCGTGTACCTTCCCATGGTGGCCGGTAATCACTGGTCTCTCCTACAAAAAATAAGATGTCGTGAATGGGTGCTGAGAAATGTTTTTCTGCCGTATATCCGCAGAATTTCATACCACTGTACGCAATGGATCGCGCGTTGCAATCGCGCGTTACACATCGAAAGAGCTTTATGACGGGTGGATTATGCTTTTGCCATGATCGCTTCGGTCAACTTCACCCACCATGCCGGGTGACGGAGAAATAACTCCACCATGAAGGTCTGGCACACCGCCAGTGTAGGCAGCGCATACCGGTAAACCACATGCACCTTTCTGTTCACAATCAGATCGCGCACCACTCCCAACAGAATCAGCCCATCTACCCCGCAATAAGCCGACGTCACAGTCATATGGGGAATTCGCGCGAATGCCGCCGACGTAAGTACGCAGGTCGCAATCAGCATTAGCCGCCGGTGGTATTCCGGCCTGCCGCGCCAAAGCACCGCCAGCCCGAACATCGCTGTAAACGACGACATATCCAGCAGCTGAATTGCAAAGAATGTGTAAGATTCCGGAGGCGCATGCATGGTCAAAACACGAAACCGGTCCATCACAATCGCGGTCGAGATTCCGAGCACGGGAATCAAAGTGCCCAGGCCTGCTCCGAACCAGCCCATTGTCCGATGCAGCTTCACATTGTGCGTTCGTACCAACGCCGATTGAAAGATGAAGAACAGCACCCAGAATGAAAATACCGACCCGTGCACCCACAGCAGCCAGGGCCGCACTGGCGTGGCGTGGATAAGGTTGTCGTTCACTGTATGGCTAAAGCCGCTTACCACCACTACTGGTACCAGCAGCGATATGCAGAAGTAAAAATATTTGTTCAGAAAACGGGACAGTCCGGACGCTCCAGCGGTGTCAGGCCGCGAGGCTTGCGCCGTTAAGACAACTTGCTCGGTCGCCATGCAGTTACTCCAAATAGAGGATTGAAAATTAGGATGAAAATTGCGGCCCGATCATAGCAGCGCAATATGCGCAATGGAACGCAATTATCGCAACCCCGCGGATCATCATGAACTCAATTTGCCTTCCGCCATGCGCTATGCGCGCCTATGTCGCCTAAGCGTAGGATCGCGTTGGTTGGCAGCACCCGCCCGATTCGACCCGATTCCTGCTAGAATGCCTCACGTTATCTTTAGCTGGAAGTTGAATGTAAGTTATTGATTGTAGTATGCTTATTCGTTTTTTAGGGTTAGCCGCTCTTTGGATTTCGGAGTAGGGAGTCCGTATTTTCCCCTTGACGCGCCTTAGCGCACCTCATACCATGTTGAAAGCATGTTTACTCCTAGCCAGACGATGTGCATGTGTTGTTGCCCATGTTGTTGTACTCGTCCGTCTGGCGATGGGAGCATGCTGAAGTAAACACACTTTAATACCGGCATAGTTCACACCCACCGCCAGCACAAACTGGCGGTGGGTTTTTTATTGCAATAATTTACGAAGATTTAAGAAGCGAGGTTGTCATTCAAAATGACTCTGTTCCCCATGTTTCTAAAGCTGGAAGGTCGTTCCACCCTGGTAGTCGGGGCGGGAGCAATCGCCACGCCGAAGATCGAAAGCCTGTTGCAGGCTGGGGCCAGAGTCCGCGTGGTTGCTCCTCAGGCGAGTGAAACAGTCGCACGGTGGGCGCAAGAGGGCCGCATGGAGCTAGTTGCTAAAAGCTTTGACTCCGCCGACCTCAATGACGTTTTCCTGGTCATCGTTGCCACCTCTTCCCGCGAAGTAAATGCAAACGTATTCGAAGAAGCCCGCTCCCGCAAAATTCTGTGCAATGTAGTGGACGATCCTGAACACTGCGATTTTTATTACCCTTCCGTGGTGCGTCGCGGCAAGTTGCAGTTGGCCATTTCGACCGAAGGCCAGAGTCCGGCGCTCGCGCAGAAACTCAGGCTGGAACTCGAAGAGCAATACGGCCCGGAGTACGAACAATGGGTTGAGCAGTTGGGCGCTGAGCGCGCCAAGCTATTCCAGAGCGACATTGACCCCGAAGTCCGCCGCCGCCGCTTGCATGAGTTAGCAGCCGGCAAGCCGACTGCGCCGGAGGTGAAAGATGCCCGGTAAAGTCTTTCTCGTCGGCGCTGGCCCCGGTGACCCTGAGTTGCTCACGTTAAAAGCTCTCAAAGTTCTGCGCCATGCAGATGTCGTTTTGCATGACGATCTTGTCAGCGCCGAAATTTTAAAGCTCGTTCCGGCCGCTGCCCAGGTTCAAAACATCGGCAAGCGTTGCGGACGCAAGGGCATTACGCAGCAAGAGATCAATGCCTTGCTGGTGAATTACGCGCTGCTCGATCTTCAGGTGGTCCGCTTAAAAGGTGGCGATCCGCTCATCTTTGGGCGCGCTGGTGAAGAAATGGAAGCCCTGCGCAACGCCCGCGTTGAATTCGAGATCGTCCCGGGAATCACCGCTGCTTTAGGCGCTGCCGCCGCTGCGCAAATTCCTCTGACGCATCGCGACGCCTCTTCCGCCCTCGTTCTTATCACCAACCATCAGGCCAATCATCCTTCAACGCGCGGCAAATCCGATTGGCCCACATCGTTGCCAGCAAACGCCACCATTGTGGTTTACATGCCAGGCTATGGATACGAGGCGACCGCGCAAAAATTAATTCAGTCCGGGTTAGACGCTGTGACGCCCTGCGCGATTATTTCCCATGCGACTGGTGAAGACCAGCAGGTGTTCCAGACCAATATTCAGGATTTAGCAAATGCCCCGCACCTTCCCGCTCCTACATTGCTGGTGGTCGGGGAAGTGGCGCGCTTTGCCAGCAATTCCGCATTAGTCCAATTTTCCTTACTAGTTCCCGTACCCGTTGAACCGGAATTCCGATTAGAAAATCTCCAAAACCAGGAGTCATCCGAGTGAAAGACCAAGTGCAGCAGATCCAAGCCCACGCTGAGCGTTTAAGGCCCGAAGAAGTTTTACGCTGGTCATTCTCGACATTCGATCAGGACGTCGCCATTTCTTCCGGCATGGGCGTCGAGGGCATGGTGCTTCTCGACATCGCTTCCCGCATCACTCCGAATCTTCGTGTATTCACCATTGATACCGAATTCCTGTTTCCCGAAACCTACGACCTGATCGAGCGCGTCGAAAAGCGCTACGGCATTCGCATTGAGCGCCTATTTTCCTCGCTCACGCCGGAACGGCAGGAACAAATCCACGGCGCGGCGCTCTGGGGACGCAACCCCGACCAATGCTGCAATCTTCGCAAGATTGAACCTTTGAAGAAAAAGCTGAGCACGCTGCGCGCCTGGATCACCGCCATTCGCCGCGATCAAACTTCGCATCGCGCCGGGGCAAAGCGGGTGGAATGGGACTCCAAATTCGGCCTGATCAAAATCAATCCTCTGGTGGATTGGACCTCGGAGATGGTTTGGAATTACGTCCGCAAGCATGATGTTCCTTACAACGTTCTGCACGACCAGAATTTTCCCAGCGTGGGTTGCATGCACTGCACACGCGCGGTAAGGCCGGGAGAAGATTCCCGCGCCGGCCGCTGGGCTGGCGTCGCTAAAACCGAGTGCGGGTTGCACACCGTTCAAAGCGAAACTGGGCCGGTGCTGGTGCGAATCAACGCCAGCTAGATATTCGCCGTTTTACTTGAAATATCTTCCCGGCGTCGTTCCCAGTACCTTGCGGAACATGGCGGTAAATGCGCCGGGAGTGCTGTATCCCGCTTCCAGCGCCACGTGCGAAACCTTCTCTCCAGCTGCCAGCAGGCGCAAGGCCTGCATAATGCGAAGCTGTTGCCGCCACTTTCCAAAACTCATGCGCGTCTCTTTTTGAAAAATGCGCTCGATGGTCCGCTTGCTTGCCCCGGCGGAGCGGCAGAGTTCGTTCAGGGTCATGCGTTCGCCGGAATCGTTGAGCAGCAACTCCGCAACTTTGCAGGCTCGGGGGTCGGAGGGATTGGGGAGTTGCAGCGGCACCGTGGCGGATGTCGCCAATTGATCAAGGATGCAATCGATCAGGTGCGCCTGGGCTTTGCGTCTTCGGTTCAGCGCAGGGTACCGACAGCAATGAACGATCAGCTCCTTCAATAGCGGCGACACATTTATCACGCAGCAACTTCTCGACAGCGCCGCGAGCTGCGATTTCAAATATAGCGTTCGCATGGAAACTTTCCCCGCCATGCGAATTTCGTGAGGAACGCGCGCCGGAATCCACACCGCTCGTTGCGACGGAACCACCCACGCGCCTTCAGCGGTTTGTATGCTCATCACGCCTTGCGTGGCAAATACCAGTTGATCGCGATCATGAAAATGCAACGGGACCTTGTATCCATGCGGATATTCGTAGATCAGCGTCGTGATCTGCACGCCTGGAATGCTTCGACGGTCAAGCACCCCTTGTTGTCGCATTTTAAGCATATATTGTCATAATAACGAAAAGACGAAAGTAGCAGGACATTGTATCGTTGTACACATCAGGAGCAACGCGAAAATGAATCGTATTCACCGCTGGCTTTGCCGCTCTGCCAAATGGGACTGTGAGGTAAAAGAAAACGTCCTACCCTGGGCTTTGAACGGAGTGGAACTAGGGCAGAACGTCCTGGAAGTCGGTCCCGGCCCTGGGCTGACCACTGATGTGCTGCGAGCAAAAGTTGAGCGCCTCACCGCCATTGAAATTGATCCTGCACTGGCGCAATCGCTGCGGCATCGAATGCAAAGCAGCAATGTGGAGGTAGTGGAGGGTGACGCGACCGCCATGCCATTTCAAAATGCGCAATTCTCCGCAGCTGTTTCCTTCACCATGCTTCATCATGTTCCTTCGCCGAATTTGCAGGACAAACTTCTGCGCGATGTTCATCGTGTATTGAAACCCGGCGGCATTTTTCTTGGCGTGGACAGTTTGCAGAGCTTCGCCATGCGCATATTGCATATTGGAGATACCCTCGTCCCCATCGATCCGGAGCGATTTCCCGCAAGGCTGGAATCCGCCGGCTTTAAGGACATTGTGGTTGAAACTGGTGCTCGACGATTTCGCTTTCAGGCGCGTAAGCCAGATTAGGAGAAGATATGCTCGCTTCCAAAAAGATTGTTGCATTCGTGCCCACCACCGACTACGCCAACGCCAAGAGTTTTTACGCGGATGTTCTGGGACTGACTTTAATCAGCGAAGATCCGTTTGCGATGGTCTTTGACGCTAACGGCATCATGCTCCGGGTCGTAAAAGCCGGAAAGTTCACTCCACAGCAATTCACTGTCCTGGGCTGGGAAGTCACTGACATAGACACAATAGTCTTAGGACTGGCAAAAAACGGCGTGACATTTGAAAAATACGGCATGCCCGGTCAGGACGAGCGCGGAATCTGGAGCGCCCCGGGCGGAGCAAAAGTGGCGTGGTTCAAGGACCCCGACGGGAATGTTCTGAGCGTCTCCCAGCACAGCTAGTCTTTCAGTAACTGCCGCGCAATCACCAGCCGCTGCACTTCGCTGGTGCCTTCGCCAATCGTGCACAGCTTCACGTCGCGGTAAAACTTCTCCGCCGGGTAATCTTTAATGAACCCGTACCCGCCGTGAATCTGCACGCCTTCATTCGCGCAGCGCACGGCCACCTCGCTGGCGTAAAGCTTCGCCATGGACGATTCCTGCGTGGTCTTCATCCCCGCGTCTTTCATGGACGCGGCTTTGTAGGTCAGTAGGCTCGCCGCTTCAATCTCCGTGGCCATGTCCGCAAGCTTCCATTGGATGGCCTGGAATTCGCTGATGGCTTTCCCAAACTGCCTGCGCTGCTTGGAATACTTGAGTGCGGCCTCATAAGCGCCCCGCGCCATGCCCAAAGAAAGGGCAGCAATCGAGATGCGTCCGCCATCCAGCACGCGCATGGCGTCAATAAACCCGCTGCCTTCTTTTCCCAGCAAGTTCTCAGCGGGCAGGAAGCAATCTTCGAAAATCAGTTCGGCCGTATCACTGGCGCGCAGCCCCAGCTTGTTTTCTTTCTTTCCCGGACGAAATCCCTTTGTGCCTTTTTCCACAATGAAAGCCGAAAGGCCATGCGTATGCGCGGCGCGATCCGTGACGGCAATCACCACCAGCGCGTCGGCATAGTGTCCGTTGGTGCAGAAAGTCTTGGTACCGTTCAACACCCATCCATCTTTTCTGCGGACCGCATTCATGCGCGCGCTGCCCGCGTCCGAACCAGACGATGGTTCCGTCAATCCCCAAGCGCCGATATACTCCCCGGTTGCCAGCTTGCTAACATATTTCTTCTTCTGCTCTTCCGTCCCGGCTAGATAAATGTGGTTCGAGCAGAGTGAGGTATGCGCAGCCACGATAATTCCCACGGATCCATCCACCCGCGAAAGCTCTTCCACGGCAGCCACATACTCCACGTAACCCATTCCCGCGCCGCCATATTCCGATGGAAAGACGATCCCCATGAGACCAAGCTTGCCTAGTTCCTTTACCGTTGCCAGAGGGAACTCGCTGGCTTCATCCCACTTCATGACATTGGGTGCGATTTCCTGTTCCGCAAACTCGCGCACGCTTTTCCTTAGCTGGTTTTGTTCTTCGTTCAGCAGGAAGTCCATGCAATCCTCCGAAATTTCTCTGATGCACTCCAACCAAGGAAATGAAATTTCATTAGAGCACAAGCCCCGCCGAAGAATGAAAAAGCTAGACCGACCGGTTGGTTTTAAGACGGAATTGGCCTTGCCGCGGGAACGTACTTAGGCTCGGGATCGCCATCTCCAACGAATGTTCCTGCAGGGGTTTGCATGAATGAGTTATGCGAGGGGGACGTCAACCAACTCGGGTGCCACTTCTGCCCACATGT
>DASXFN010000025.1:0-2620 GCA_036489565.1 Terriglobales bacterium | reverse complement strand
TTTACCACCGTGTAACCGCCCGTGAAGCCCGCTTCCCGCAGGCGTTCCCAGATCCGTTTGGCCGTGTGCCGCTGTTTGCGCGGCATCGCCTGGTCCTCCTTCAAGATCTGTTTGATCCGTTCCACGAAAGCCCCCAGCTTCTTCTGGGGGCGTGGCTGTTGTTGCCGGAAACCCGGCGGCTCACTGTGCGCCAGAATCTTCTTCAACGTCAGCCAGTGCAGCTTCGTCTCCCGAAGTATCTGCCGTTTACTCACTCCCTCCACCAACACTCGTCTGCGAATCTCGCTCCAGTCTTCCATATTGCGATACATGCTTCATGGTTAATGAAGACGCCGCACTTTTGAACCGCCCCGTCACACACATGACCCCCGCCGCACTTTTCAACCGCCGTTTACAATTAGCCCTAGGGCCAATCGACATTCAAGATTGTACGAAAATGGAGAATATGGTAAGCGGGCGGGATGGCCAAACGATATGAACTGACCGAAGAACAGTTTGAGTGCATCCGTGACATTCTTCCTGGCAAAGCGGGTGATCCCGGACGCGCTGCCCAGGACAATCACCGTTTTCTCAATGGGGTGATGTGGGTCTTGCGCACCGGGGCTCACTGGCACGACATGCCCGAACGTTACGGCAACTGGAAAAGCGCTCACAAACGATTTAGCCGGTGGGCCAAAAACGGGGTCTGGGAAGCGGTCTTCACTCGGTTGCTCAAAGACCCCAAGAATGACTACGTGATGATTGATTCGACCCTCGTCAAAGTCCACCAACAGGCTGCCACGGGAAAAAGGGGGCGGCTGAGCAGGCTCTGGGGCGATCCCGTGGCGGACTGACCACCAAGATTCATATGCTCTGCGATGCGTTGGGAAGGCCGCTGCGCCTGTTGCTGACCGGAGGGCAAAAGGCCGATTGCCAGAGCGCCCCGGCGTTGCTGGCCGGACACTCTGCCAAGGCGGTGATTGCCGATAAAGGTTATGATACCAACGAGGTTCGAGCGTTCATCCGAACCAAAAGAATGAAAGCTGTTATTCCCGCCAAACGGACTCGCAAACACCAATACCGGCACGACAAACAACTCTATGCGCAACGCAATCTCATCGAACGCTGTTTTGGCAAACTCAAAATCTATCGCCGTATCGCGACACGGTTCGACCGCAACGACTCCCACTTCCTGGGCTTCCTCTATCTGGCTTGCTCCCTGTTCTGGATCAACTGAATGTCGATTAGCCCTAGGACGCTGGCGACCTCCATCTGCCAAACGCCCCAACAATCCACTTATCCACTGATCCAAAAATCCATTTCTCAATAAGCCGCCTGCGCGCCCTTGATCGACCGCTTCTTCATCCACGGCATCAATCCCCGCAACCGCGCGCCCACCTTTTCAATCGAGTGATTCTCGCCCTTCTTGAGCAGCGCATTGTATTTTTTATAACCGCCCTTGTATTCGGCAATCCAGCCCTTCGCGAATTTCCCGGACTGAATATCCTTCAAAGCCGCCTTCATCCGCTTCTTCACGCTCGCATCAATGATTCTCGGTCCCACGCTCACATCGCCCCACTTGGCCGTTTCCGAAATTGAAAAGCGCATTCCGCTGATGCCCGCCTCGTTCATTAAATCCACAATAAGCTTCAACTCGTGCAAGCACTCGAAATAAGCCATTTCCGGCTGATAACCCGCTTCAACGAGCGTTTCGTACCCGGCCTGGATCAACGCGCTCGCGCCGCCGCACAAAACCGTCTGCTCGCCGAACAAGTCCGTCTCCGTCTCCTCCTTGAACGTCGTCTGGATCACGCCCGCGCGCGTGCCGCCGATGCCTTTGGCCCACGCCAGCGCCACCGACTTTGCTTTGCCGCTCGCGTTTTGATAAACCGCAATCAGCGCCGGAACTCCTTTGCCCTCCACATACTGCCGGCGGACAATGTGCCCCGGCCCCTTGGGCGCGACGAGAATCACGTCCACATTCTTTGGCGGAACGATGGTCTTGAAATGAATCGAAAATCCGTGCGAGAACAACAGCGTCTTGCCCTTGGTCAGATTCGGCGCGATGTCCTTCTCGTAAGCCTTCGCCTGTTTCGTATCCGGCAGCGCGACAAAAATCACGTCCGCCTGCTTCACTGCTTCCGCCGTGGCGACCACTTTAAAACCTTTTTCCTCAGCCACGGGAATGGACTTGCTGCCTTCGTAAAGGCCGATGATGACCTTCAGGCCGCTGTCCTTGAGGTTCAGCGCATGGGCATGGCCTTGCGAGCCGAAGCCCAGCACGGCGAGGGTTTTGTTTTTCAACACGCTGAGATCAGCGTCTTTGTCAGAATACACTTTTGCAGGCATTGAGTTAGTTAGTAGTTAATGGTTGAGAGTTAATAAAATTATTCCGTGCTTCGCATTTCAGTTTGGAACTATTCGATGTTCGATGTTCCCTCAATTCACTTCCTCGGCATCGCCACGCTTCCCGTGCGCGTCAAATCCATGACGCCGAACGTTTTCATCAAGGCAAGAAATTTTTCCACCTTGCTTTCATCGCCGGTGATTTCAATCGTCAGGCTCTTCGGCTGCACGTCCACAATCTTGGCCCGAAAAATATCCGTGATCTGCATCACTTCCGCGCGAGTCTCGGAATCCA
>DASXFN010000002.1:0-15068 GCA_036489565.1 Terriglobales bacterium | reverse complement strand
GCTCGAGAAGCTGGACCCCCTGAGCGAAGGTCAGATCCGGCGGTACACGTTGGAAGTCGCTCTCTATCTCTTCGGACTTGATGGCAAGACTCTTAAACAACAGAATTTTTCCCGAAAAGCTAAGTTCCATGCGGGTGAGTTCCCAATGGCCGTTGTCCACATCGGCCTGGCGGACTACGAACCGCCCTCCTTTATCGAGATGGCCAAAAATTCCCCAGCCAAAGCTCACTTCCTGAATCAGTGTTCCATCAATCTCGGCCAGGCGGAATTGCAGCGGATCAATCAAAAGATGCCCAGCCATGCCGGTTAGCACCTGCTCCACCCGCGACGGCGGAGAATAGTTGGGATTCGGTTTGAACTTTAGTCGCACCAGTGGACGCCCCGCTTGTCCCAGTTCGGCGGTGCCCATGGTTGAGCCGTCGTATTCATACAGAAAAGCGTCCGGTAAGGCCTTCAGGATGCGGTTGCTCCGCTCCGTGTTCTCAGCTTCTTGTTTTTGTTTCTTCTTAAGCTCGTCAGGATTGTTAATAAATCGGTGGACGCGCGCTTGTTCGGAAGTCTTCTGCTCAGGGGTAAGAGGGTGACCGTCAATTCGAACAACCAGTCCCGCCATTCCGTCGCGCGTTTCCACCATGAGCTTGGTCTGGCCACCGTGCGGCTTGCGGACATCATCGCGAAAAAAGTAGTTATCGGGGCCGCGTGAGGCGGACACTTCATTGTCAATCGTGTGACGCACCAGTTGAACCGGAGAAATCGAAGGTGCTTTTGCCCCTTCGCCAAAGCACAACTGGAATAGCAGGAAGATTATCGCTGTCGCTTTAAGGATGATCCGGCAGGGCCGTGGTATTCGGTGCATGAGTAGGGTTAGACGAGATTCAGCCCGCAGGCCGTTGTCCATAATACTTGGTGTTCTACGATTGCGGAAGCTCAAGCTGCGCGTGGAATGCTGGTTGCTCCAAAAGCTTTGCTGCACTATAGTCTTGCCAGGGACAATCGCCGCAATTTTGCTGCATGCTCCATAAATCTTCCGCCAGCCTTTAAGTCGCAAAATAGTTTAGAATTCAGAATCCACGCGGTTGCCGAAATAAAGGCAGAGAGGTCGCATTTATGAATTCGCCGAAGACAGGGGAATTTGCGCTGATTGGGAAATCAGTTGTCATCAAAGGGGAACTTTCGGGCAGCGAAGACTTGTACATTGACGGTCAAGTCGAAGGCTCTATCGAGCTGCATGGAAATAACCTGACGATTGGCGCGAACGGACAAGTCAAGGCCAACGTGAATGCGAAAGGCGTGGTGGTCCAGGGCAAGCTGGAGGGCAATATCCGGGCGAGCGACCGGGCGGAATTAAGGAAGTCCGCGATCGCGGTCGGCGATATTGCCACGCAACGTTTGGCCATTGAAGACGGCGCTTACTTTAAGGGGCGAGTGGACATTCAGGGTGAACGGGCCAAGCTGGAAGCGAGTGGCGGAAAGTAGGCCGTTTGCTCCTCCCGCTGGCTGAATGTCAGAAGTTGTTCCGATAATTCATGAAGCTATTCCGCAGCTCATCCGGGGATTCTGTCCCCAATCAAAACGCGCAGCCGGCCCGCTCAACGCGCCGCTCCAATGGATTGGGTGAAATTGCAAAAGTGCTCGCCCAACAGGAGCAGTTGTGCATTCTCGATCTTGGCTCGACCTCCGCGAACAATATCCGCTACTTCACTGAACGCGGACACAAAATTTACAGCGAAGACCTTCTCGAAGCGTCCACGGATCCAGCGCTGGCGGCAACCGACGAGCAGGGTAAGCCGATGCTCGACAGCAAACGGTTTTTGGCAGAAAACTTATTGTATCCGTCAGCCCAGTTCGATATCGTACTGTGCTGGAATTTTCCCGACTATCTGGATGAAAGCCTGGTCAAGCCGGTGGTGGAAAAATTGTGGTCGGTCTTGAAGCCAGGTGGATTGCTGCTGGCATTCTTCCACACGCGTGAGGCTGGGCCGGACGCGGTTTGCTACCGCTATCACGTGATGGGCGGCGACAACCTGGAAATGCAGCCCATCGAACTAAAGAAGCATGGCCGTGGCGGCAGCGCCATTCGTCTGCAGAGGGTCTTCAATAATCGTCATATTGAAAATCTGTTTCGCGATTTTTCTTCCATCAAATTCTTCCTCAGCCGCGACAACATTCGCGAAGTGCTGGTGGTGCGCTAGTCCTACCGCGTTTTCCTTACAAGGTAACGGGTAATCGCCGGGTTTTTCTCCAATAAAAAAACGAATGGCTTGCGGATGCGGCGCGGAACTTTCAGCATGCGCCGGATTTTCGACGATGCCTGATACACCCGCGCCAGGTTCTTCTGATACTCGCGCTGGTAGTTTTCGCAGGCTTGTTCAAGAGGAATAGTTTCCTGGAAGCATGGCCGCAGCGCGCGTGCGGCGGTAGCGCCGCTACGCAGGGCCAGCGAAATGCCATCACCGATAAACGGATCAACAAATGCCGCTGCATCCCCGACGAGCAGAATGTTTCCTCGCAGCGGCGTTGGGTCGCGGAAGATCAAGGGCGAGGTGCTGACGGCATCCATCAGCGGCTGCCAATCGCGGCGGCGTTCGCGCAGCGCTGAGTTCAGTTCAAAAATTTCCTCGAGGTTGCTGGCGACATCCGCGCGAACCATGGCGCAGGCGTTAATTCGCCCGTTGGAACGGTTCCCGGCGAGTTCCACTGGCTGTACCCCGCAGTAACCGCCATCGAAAAAATATAAATCCACCGAGGCTGGCGGCGAATTCTCAACGAAGTGGCCTTTCACGCCCAGCCATTTTTCTCGCGGTGTGCCTGCAGGTTTGGCCGTTAAGTTTGACCATCGGCCTGAAGCATCCATCACTGCCCGCGACACAAATTCGCCTCGCGTGGTTTGAACCTTAAAGTTTTCTGCGTAGGAAACATTCTGGACGGTGGTTTGCTCAAAGACTTCCACTCCGACGTACGCAGCGGAGTTCCATAGAATCAAGTCCAGATCGAAGCGTGCGATGCTCGACGCCGCTGGCGTGATCTCCGCCTGTAAAACTCGTCCATCGAGAAATATGCGAGACTGCGGAATGCGAATCGCTTCGCCCAATAATTCCGCGTATTGAGGCGCCAGCAGCGTGGAAAGCAACTCTAGCGATTCAGCGGAGACAAACTCTCCGCAAACTTTGTGGCGGGGGAAGCGGCCTTTCTCCAGCAGCAAAACTTTTGCCCCCGCCTGTGCCGCAGTGATGGCGGCGGAAGATCCTGCTGGGCCAGCCCCGATCACAATCAAATCATGCATGAAGTTTCCAAAGCGCGAGGTTCATTCGAAAAAAATAATGGCGCGAAATATTCAGCGAAGCGTTCGGAATGGCGCGCAGCATGTCGCGCATTTCCGCTACGGTATATGCCTGCCGCACCGAAGCTGGCGCGTCGTGCCGGGTAAGGCGGCTGCGGAAGAGCGGCAGGCCGGCATACACCATCGCAAGGTGCAAAGGATTCCTGACAACGTCATTGATCAAAAATGCCGCCCGCGAAGCCCGCACTCCCTCTCGCGCAAATTGCAAGAGCTGCGGAGCGGAAAGATGATGCGCGAACAAATTGCAAGTCACCACATCAAAGCTGTTGTCGCGGAAAGGAATGGCTACGGCGTCGCCGGCCACTCTCGAAAAGTGATTACCCAAGTGCGAACGGGCGCGGTCCATGAGCGTAATTTCCAGCTCAATGCCCTTTTTGGCAAGCCGTTCCGCCACCAGCCGCGATACCTCTCCCGATCCCGAAGCAACTTCCAGTACCGATAGCCGCGAACGGTTGAGCTTCGCGGCGACTTTTTCCAGCATCGCCGCTCCGGAGGAAATCCCCCCGAACCAGCGATTGATATTCACGAGGTCGCGGATGGATGCGGCAACTTCTGCCACCGAGCCGGAGTCGGTATCCAATAGCTCGTCAATGGCGACACGCTTCATGATGGTTTGGATGTCGGGCGGCGGGTGAAAAATCAGACCTCGGCCAGCTCTTCTTCGAGCAATTGCTTGTTGTACAGGTCGGAATAGTAGCCGTTCAGCGTCAGCAGTTCTTCGTGCGTGCCCTGTTCCACAATGCGGCCGGCGTGAAGCACGGCAATCATATCGGCGTTGCGCACGGTGGAAACCCGGTGCGAAATGAAGATGGTGGTACGCCCTTGCATCACTTCGCGCAGATGGTTCAGGATTTTGTCTTCAGTCTGCGTGTCCACGCTGGAAAGCGCATCATCAAGAATCAGGATTCGCGGATTGCGAATAAGAGCGCGGGCAATGGCGGTCCGTTGTTTTTGTCCGCCGGAAAGTGTAATGCCGCGCTCTCCCACCATGGTCCGGTATTTTTCAGGAAAACCTTCAATGTCTCCCGCAATGTTTGCCGCTTCCGCGGCGGAACGTATCTGCGCTTCGTCGGTGTTTTCCACGCCAAAGGCGATATTTTCTCCCACCGTTTCACTGAACAGGAAAGTTTCCTGCGGCACGAACCCAATGTTTTTTCGCAGCGTTTCCAGTGGATATTCGCGCAACGGCACCCCGTCAATCAGCACGCTGCCCGGCGCCGCGTCGTAAATGCGGGGAACCAGATTCATCAGCGTGGTTTTGCCGGAGCCTGTAGGGCCCACAATGGCCAGGCTGCTGCCCGCAGGAATGTGCAAATTCACATCACGCAGAATGGGTACGCCGTTATAGGCGAAATTCAAATTGCGAAATTCAATATCGCCGCGAATCTCAACCGTGGCCGGTTTTCGGATTAATGCCGGATCATCCTGAACGTCCGGCTTCTCATGCAGAATTTCGTTGATGCGCCCCATGGAAGCTGTGCCGCGCTGAAAAAGATTAATGACCCAGCCGAGGGCGATCACCGGCCAGGTGAGCTGCACCATGTACAGGTTGAAAGCGGTAAAGCCGCCAACATCCATTCGTCCATTGATCACTTCGCGCCCGCCAAGCCAGACCACCAGAACGATGGCCAGCCCAATCATCAACTCCAGCGTTGGCCACAACATTCCCGTAAGGCGGATGAGGAACAAGCTACGGTCAATGTATTCCTTGTTCGATTTTTCAAAGCCAGCGATTTCGGCGTCTTCCTGCACATAAGCGCGAATCACTCGAACGCCGGAAAAATTCTCCTGCACGCGGGCTGAAATTTCGGAAAACTGCGCCTGGATCTTTTCAAAGCGGTCGTGAATTTGCCGTCCGAAATACTGGATCACAACGCTGACTATCGGCAAAGGAAGGAAAGCGTACAGCGTAAGCTTTGGGCTCAGGCTGATCATGAATCCCAGCGCCGCGGCCGTGGAAACAATCGTATTCGCGGAATACATGATCGCCGGGCCCAGGAGCTGCCGCACCGCGTTCAGATCATTTGTGGCCCTGGCCATGATGTCGCCCGTGCGGTTTCGCTGGTAATACGAATGAGAAAGAGTTTCCAGGTGCAGGAAGAGGTCGTTGCGAAGGTCGAATTCGATCTCGCGTGAAATGCCGATCATGATCCAGCGGGTCAGGTATTGGAATATTCCTTTGACCCCGGCAATTACCAGCAGAAGCGCTGCGTAAACAAATAATTTGTGCTCGGTTACACCGTGCCACAGGTCGCCGATGGCCTTGCCCACGATAAACGGCAGAAGGACGGCGGTCCCGTTATTCAGGAATACGCATAGCACGCTCCACGCGTACTGCACGCGGTATTTCTTCAGGTAAGGGGTGAGTGGGCGCAGACTTTTCGGGAGCATTAGTGTCTAGTAGATGCGATTCTACCAGTCCCAGGTGCAATTTTGCCGCGCCCACTCAGGCGACGGGGAGAGATCCCGTCACACTTGGTCGTGCCGGAACGCATCCGCGCAAGCCAGCACAATCAATACCGTCCAGCCGGTCAGAAATACCCAGCCGCAACTCACTACGTATGAATACAGAACGTCAATATTCATGACCAACTACCTTCAAATAGTTTTCTGGCCTCGAGATTCGAGGCGTTCTTTGCCGGTTAATTGTTTATAGTGTTGGACCACTTCATGGATTGCATTCATCCGGCCCAGGGTGGTGAGCCGGGTATCTTCGAAAATCTGCTCAATCTGGGCCATCCAGCATTCCACTGCTTTGTCCACGCCAGACGCCATTTCGTTCACAATGGCGTCCTGCACTACATCCCGATTGATTGTTGCCGTGGCCATGGCTACCTCGATTCCTGCTTCAAACAGAACAATTAGCCTCAGTGGAACAATGAAGGGGAGGAAAGTTTTTCCTCCCCTCTAACATTATTGGTTCATAGGTTGCTGTTGGTCCGGTTGCTGCCCTTGCTGGTGCTGTTGGAAACGCTCTGCGCGTTTGTCCAGGATTGCATTCAGCTTGGTTTTCTGGTCCGGAGTCAGGATCTGATAAAGCTGAGATTCCACGCGCATTTTTTCCACCGACAGTTGGGCGATGGTCTGCGCCTGCTGCGCGGCGAAAGCCTGCGCCTGCGCTTGATCAAAACTGGCAGCCTCTACCAGTTGCCGCTCCTGCGCTCGGTTTTGTCGCATCTGCTGCATGAGTGGTTGAAATGCCGATTTTTCACTGGTCATGATCTGTTTGGCCTGTGCCTTTTGTGCATCGGTCAAGTCCAAACGATGGATCATAAATCCGTAGCCCGGGCCGCCGAACATTCCGTCGCGTCCACCCCAGCGGCCATGCTGGCCTGCGGTTTCTGAGACGGCCGTAATGGCCACCAGTAGCGTAACTACCAGTGCCGCGCCAATAAATTTCAAACGATTGGATTTCATTGCTGATTCACCTCCGACCCTCCAACAAATTCTCTGGAAGGCGGCTAAATTTGCTTGCACTCATATGAACACCATTTCCCACGGAAATGCGGTAAAGAGTCAGTCAACTGGAGTAAAGTTTTGTAAAGCGACAATCGCTGGACATTGACACTTCTTTACTCGAAAATGGCTGCCGCTGCTGTGAGAAGCTGAAAGAATAAAAGAACTAGGAGCTAGCGTGGATCGCATCCTTGTCATTGACGACGACGTTGAACTGTGCGGGCTGGTTACTGAATATCTTGCCCCGGAAGGCTTCCAGGTGGAAGCGGTGCATGACGGAAGAATGGGACTGGAGCGCGCGCTCAACGGGAACTATTTGTTGGTAGTGCTGGACGTCATGCTTCCCGGAATGAACGGGTTTGACGTACTGCGCAACATGCGCGACAAATCGCGAATTCCCGTTTTGCTGCTCACCGCGCGCGGCGAAGATGTGGATCGCATCGTGGGACTGGAAATTGGCGCGGATGATTATTTGCCAAAGCCCTTCAATCCCCGTGAACTTGTGGCGAGGATTCGCGCGGTCCTGCGCCGCACTACCGCGGGTGGCAACGGCGATGGCGTCCCGGAAGCGGTAAAAGTTGGGGACGTGGAACTTGATCCGGCAACCAGGAGCGTCCGGCAAAGCGGCAAGCCGCTCGACTTGACGTCGGTGGAGTTCAATTTGCTTGAGGTTTTGCTGCGCGAAGCCGGCCGCGTGGTGACGCGGGAGCGGCTCGTGGATTCTGTATTGAGCCGCAAGTTTTCTCCCTTTGATCGCAGCATTGATATGCACGTGAGCAAGCTGCGAAAAAAGCTTGGAGACAGCGACGCGGGCGACGACCATATTAAGACGGTGCGAGGCGTCGGATACATTTTCGCGCGACCTCGTTAGGCTGTTACGACACTCATAAGATGAAAATCTTCACCAAAATTTTTATTTCTTTCTGGATCGCCCAGGCATTGTTCTTCGTCTTGGCAGTGCTGGTCACCTGGGTCATCCGTCAGCAAGGCGAAGCGGGGATTGAAGCCGCACAGTCAAGAATTCTTAACGACGCTGTGCTCGCCTACGAACACGGCGGCGAGGATTCCCTGCATAAATATTTTGAAAGCCTAAGAGAGTCCCAGCATATTCGCGGAGTTCTCTTGAACGACCAGGGATTTGACGTCAACGGCCGCCAAACCCCGGACTGGATACGCAGAGGTGATCGCCAGCCGCCTGGAGTTTCCGGAGATTTTTGGGGAGCGATTCCGCGCTTCACCGTCAACCGCCAATCCATGACCTCCGCGAGCGGTCATCGCTACACCTTAGTGACCATCGAGCCGCCTTCCGGCCCTTTTGGCCCTCGTGCGATGACATGGCGGGGAATTCTCATCGGAATCATTTCTTCGGGATTGGTTTGCTATTTGCTCGCTGGTTACCTGACCGCGCCTGTAGTGCGCTTACGGTCCGCTACGCAAAAACTTGCCGCCGGCGACTTATCAGCCCGGGCCGGTGGAAGCACGTCCCGCCAGGGGGATGAGATCGTTCAACTGGTACGCGATTTCGATACCATGGCCGAACGCCTGGAAAAACTTGTAAAGGCGCAAGCCCGCCTGCTGAACGATATCTCCCATGAACTTCGCTCGCCCCTGGCCAGGATCAACGTAGCTTTGGCGCTGGCTCGCCAGCGCTCGGGCCCGGAAGCAGAAGCGTTTCTTGATCGCATGGATTTGGAATCGAATCGCCTGAATGAATTGGTGGAACGGCTGCTCACGATTGCCCGTCTGGATGCCAGCGTTGACGGCACGCACAAGCGGTCGGTGGACCTGGCGGACCTGATCACGGAAATCGCTGAGGATGCGGACTTTGAAGCCCAGGGGCTCGGCTGCCATGTTGTCGCGGTGATTCAGGGTGCGTGCAAAGTGAACGGAAATCCGGCTCTGTTGCACAGCGCGATTGAAAATGTAGTTCGCAATGCTGTCCGCTATACGGCGAAAGGTTCCGATGTGGAAGTACGCCTGGAACAGGCGGATCGGGAATTCCAGCCGGAAGCGGTGGTCCGCGTCTCCGACTTCGGGCCAGGAGTTCCGGAGGATTCGCTCGAGAAAATTTTCCTTCCGTTCTATCGCATAGATGATGCGCGCGGTCGCCAGACGGGCGGAGCAGGGCTGGGTCTGGCGATTACCGAGCGCGCGGTGGAACTGCATGGCGGAACTGTGCGCGCCTCCAACCGTAAAGAGGGTGGCTTGACCGTTGAAATTCGGCTTCCCCTCGCGGACCCGCATGCCTTAGCGGCGGCCAAGCCTCCGGAAGCGTTTAATCTGGCGGGTCGCTAAATGAAGCACTGCCGTATTCCGGACAACTTTGTTTCCCGTTCCCGTCTCCAACTCTGTGGGGGTTTGCTCTTCCCTCGCATTCCTGATACACAATTGAGTACTCTGAAACAAGATATAGGGCGGGTTAGCCACTAAGCAGGGCCGATTCCAAGCCAATGACAGGGAGATTTATAAGGATGAAGTGCCGTTTTCTCGCGGGTCTGATGGTGGTGATTTCATTCTGTTTCCTGACAAGTTGTACCTCGAATTTCTCATCCTCTTCGGACGGTCTCCTTTTTGTCGCCACCCAGGGAAATTCATCGGTCTATTCGTTCGCAATTGATCTTTCCAACGGGAATCTTACTGCGATCAACAAACCCGCAGGCGTACAAGGGACGCCGCGAGCCATGGTCCTCAGTCCTGACGGTACCGCCTTGTATGGACTGAACGCGGAAGGCAGCGTTTGGAGCGCTCCCGTGAACAGCGATGGGAGCCTCGGTGCCGTGACCACGGTTGCATTTTCCGGCGTGAGTGCGCAGGATCTTTCCCCGCAGGACCTGATCGTGGATTCCTCAGGGAAGTTTCTGTTTGTAGCTAATCAGGGAAATGCCGGAACTCCCGCATCAGGAAGCATTTTGGTTTTCGCAATCTCTGGGACCGGAATTACGCAGGTAGGAGCGCCTGTTCCCATTGCCCCTAACGGGACACTAAATCCCGGGCCCTCAGCTTTGGCGGTCACGTCAGACACGAAATTTCTCTACGTTGCGGATACGTTTGACAGTTCCGTGGCCGTGTTTTCCATAGACTCCGGCGGAAATCTCACTTCCCTCCCTTCGGCCACCACCGCGAGCAATTCTGTAGTGTCATCCCCTTCGGGACTCACGATTTCGCCGGGCGGCGCATTTCTTTACGTCACCGCTTTTGGCACGAATCAGGTTTACGGATTCATTATTTGTGACCAGGCGCACCCCAATACCTGCGTTAACGTGAACAGTCCAGATGGCAGTCTCACGGCAATCGCCAGCGGATTTCCCATCTCGGCAGGTGTAGGCCCGACGCGCATGGCAACCGACCCGTCGGGCCCATTTCTGTTCACCGTAGGGCAGCAGTCAAACCAAATTTTGCCTTTTAAAATCAGTGCAGGCAGCGGCGCTCTTACTGTCGCTTCCCCGGCCAGTCTTTCGGTTGGAACCGCTCCGGCTTGGGTCGTCACCAGGGCCGGCACCTCCCGGGATTCACTCGATAATGGGATCAATTACCTGTATGTCGCGAACGCCGGAAGCGCGTCCATCTCTTCGTTCAGTTACGATTCCACCACCGGATCGCTCTCCCAAGGTCCAGTGGTGACTACCGCTTCAGGGCAACCGGTCGCGCTCGCCGTTAAGTAGAACGACGTGCTTGGGATCAAGAAGAGACGGTTTAACTGCGAAGCTCAGGTCGGAACTTTCAGAAGCAGGTAGCCGCCGAGAAATGCGAAGATCAAATCAGGCGACCATGCCGCGAGAATGGGTGGCAATTGACTGATGTTGCCCATCGCTTCAAAAAGGCTTGAGACCACGATATAAGCTGCTGCCACCCCGACCGCCGCAGCTATGCCGGCCACCGTTCCCCGCTTCCCAAATGAAAGAGCGAAGGGAATCGCCAGGATCGCCATAATCAGCGTGATGAACGGGAAGGCGATTTTTTTCGCCAGTTGCACTTGCAATCGCACAACTTCAAAGCCGCTCTGCCGCAGGTCATGAATATAGCGGCTCAACTCCTCGTAATTCATCTCTGATGACTGTTTGACTTCCTTCTTGAAATAGGCCGGCGGCTCATTGACCGTGGCAAACGTGGACACGTCGAAGGTCCGGTAGTTGTTAATGGCGGAGCCGCGCAGCTCGCGCTCCCAGCCTTGCGTGCAGACCCAGCGTGAGAGTCCGCTGTCCCAGTGAGCACGGTCCGCATATATCCGGCGGGTCAGTTGAAATGTTTGCGGATCAAATTCAAACACATTCAAATTTCCGAACTGGTCGCGCTCTGAATCGAAGAACTGATAGTAGTAAATGTCCGAATGCTGGCCGAATATCCACTTGCGGTCAGGATTCAAATACGTCTGCGCAGGCTTGCCTTTGATCATGCTGCGCAACGCATCTTGCCGTTTGTTGGTGCCGGGCAAATAAAATTGATCGAAGAAGAACAGGCCCGCTGCCATCAGCAAGGCGACCACGAGAATGGGAATGGTAATTCGATAAATGCTCATTCCCGTTGCCTTGATCGCCGTAATTTCATTGGAGCGCTGCATCAGTCCGAGCGTGATAAGCACCGACAGCAACATGGAAATGGGAGCACCGACGTTATAAAAGAAATATGGCGTGACGTTCAACAGATATTCCGCGACGATCAGTGGCGATGCATGTGTGCGCAGGATGTCGCCAAGTAGTTCAAACAAGGTGAATACCAGCAACAACATCAGGAACGTCGAGAGCACCATGAAGAAGTACAGCGCGAAATCGCGCAGAATGTAATCGTCCAGAATCATGGGGAAGCGGACGCGGAAAAACCGTTTTCGTCCCGCAGCCTTTTCAAAAGCGTTGCCGTTGGAGGCGGCAAGCCGGAACGGTCGAGCGCGCCAGGTAAATTTCTTGGTGAGGGAGCCGCCAAACCAACTCCAGGAACTGATCTCCAACGGCCGCTTTTCCACGCGCCATAGCAAAAAAGCGCCCGTCAACAAAAATACGACGTCAGCCATCCACACTCCCGCCGCGGGGGAGACTTTTCCCTGGCGAGCCAGAGACACGCCAATCAACGAGAGCAGGTAGTAGGCGAATACCAGCAGGATGGTCACCACAAAGCCGAACGACTTTCCGCCTTTCTTCGACGAAAGGCCCAACGGAATGCCGACCAGCGCGAGTACCAGGCAGGCTGTGGGCAAAGCAAAGCGGCGATGGAATTCCACATAAAACCACCATCCACCATATTTGTTGATCGTCCTCGCTATTGGGCGTAACTGCGAAGTCGGAATCTGCCCCAGTGGCAGCGGCTCCTCATCCTGCTTCTTGTCGCTCTGTGGCACGGCAATGGGGATGTCGGTTTCGTTGAACGTCGAGATCTTGTATTCGTCCGCGAGCTTGGGATCGGTTTCGTGCATGGAACCGTCCACCAGATGAAGGTGCAACTGGTTTGGCCCTTCGCTCACCAGAATTCCCTGCCGTGCCAGCGTAATGCGGGGCGCGGAGGGATTCGCTGTGTCCGCGATGAAAATTCCCTTCCATATTGCCGCTCCGCGCGCGGCCTTGATGTCCTGGATATACAGCACCAGATGCGAAAAGTTTTCGTAGAAAACCCGCGGCTGGATTTCAAAAGAAATTTGCGAGGCCTTTAATTTGTCCTGGAGCCGGGCCAGCGCCGCCTGCGATTTCGGGGCGATGTACACGCTGTTGGCGAGCGCCAGCAGCCACGCGGCAATTACGAAAATGGAAGTAATGCGGAGAAAGCTCCACACGCCCAGCCCGCTGGCGCGCATGGCGGTAATTTCACTGTCGGCCGACAATCGGCTGAGTCCGATGAGAATTCCAACCAGCACTCCCATGGGAATGGTGTAAGTGAGCGCCACGGGCACGGTGAGGAAAAAGATTTCCGCTACGCTGGGCACCGGAGCGCTGTTGCGCACCACCAGCTCCAGAATGCGCGCCAGATCGCGTGTAAACAGAATGAAGGTGAACAGCGCGCACCCAATGAACGCGTGCGAGGCGACTTCGCGCAGAATGTAGCGGGTAAGAATCCGCATGGGAGACTATGAATTGCAGAATAGCATTGCCAGCCGCCCAGACTCTATGCGGGCTTCAAAAATAATGCCCCAAGTGGTGGAAGAGTAAGCTTCAGTGAATAAGGACGGCCATGCGCAGGAGAAGCTTCCGCTTCGACCCCGCCAAAATTTCCCACGCCGCTGCCTGCATATTCATGCGCGTCGCTGTTCAGTATCTCGCGCCAAAGACCTGGATAAGGAACGCCCAAGTGATATTGCATGCGGATCAGCGGGGTAAAATTCAGGACCACAAGCACGACATCCTTCGGCGATTTTCCATTGCGCAGGAAGGAAAGCACACTGGTGCCGCTGTCATTGGCGTCCACCCATTCAAAGCCGCCCGCGTCGGTGTCCAGTTCATGCAATGCCGGTTCCTCCCGGTACGTGCGGTTCAATTCGGAAACCCACTTCTGCATTCCGGCGTGCACGGGATAGCGCAGCACGTGCCATTCGAGGCTGGCATCGTGGTTCCACTCCCTCACCTGACCGAATTCTCCGCCCATGAACAGAAGTTTTTTTCCAGCCTGCCCAAACATATATCCAAAGAGCAATCGTAGATTGGCGAACTTCTGCCATTCATCGCCGGGCATCTTCCCGATCAACGAACCTTTGCCGTGCACCACTTCATCGTGGGAAAGCGGAAGAACGAAGTTCTCCGTAAATCCATACAAAGAACGGAATGTAAGTTGATTGTGGTGGTAGCGGCGGTGAATCGGATCATGACTGAAATATTTAAGCGTATCGTGCATCCATCCCATGTCCCACTTCAACCCGAACCCCAGCCCGCCTAAATAAGTAGGCCGCGAAACGCCAGGCCACGCGGTGGATTCTTCCGCAATGGTTTGAATGTCGCCGTGTTCCTTATAGGCTTCCAGATTCATGCGATGGAGAAATTCAATGGCCTCCAGATTTTCGCGTCCGCCAAACTGGTTGGGGATCCATTCGCCCTCTTTACGCGAGTAATCGAGATAAAGCATGGAAGCCACGGCGTCCACCCGCAACCCGTCAATGTGGTATTTGTCCAGCCAGAACATCGCGCTTGAGAGCAGGAAGCTGCGCACCTCGTTGCGCCCGTAGTTGAATATGTACGTCTTCCAGTCGGGATGAAATCCCTGGCGCACATCCGCGTGCTCGTATAAATGCGTCCCATCAAAGTAGGCCAGCCCGTGAGCGTCAGAGGGGAAGTGCGAGGGCACCCAGTCGAGAATTACGCCAATTCCCTGCTGATGCAGGTAATCCACCAGATACATAAAATCTTGCGGAGTCCCGTAGCGCGACGTCGGTGCGAAGTAGCCGGTGGTCTGGTATCCCCATGAAGCAAAGAACGGATGCTCCATAATCGGCAGCAGTTCCACATGGGTGAAGTTCATCCGCCGGACATACTCAGCGAGCTTAGGGGCCATTTCCCAGTAGCTGAGCGAGCGATCGTTATCCTCCGGAACCCGCATCCAGGAACCAAGGTGGACTTCGTAAATCGAGACCGGAGCCTGAAGCGAATTTTTTCCGGCGCGTTGCTGCATCCACGGCTGGTCGCTCCACTGGTAATCGAGGTCCCACACCACGGAGGCGGTTTTCGGCGGTGCTTCGTGCAGCAATCCGATTGGATCAGCTTTATCAACGCGATAATTGTCACGGTGCGAAACGATATGGAATTTGTAAACCGCGCCTTTGCCAATTCCCGGGATAAATCCTTCCCAAATACCGGAACTCGCGCGCGCCTGCATGGGATGCGAGCGCGGGTCCCAATTATTGAAGTCTCCAATGATCGAGACATGCTTCGCATTCGGCGCCCATACGCTGAAGCTGACGCCTGTCTCCCCATTGGCGGTGACAACATGCGCCCCCATCTTTTCGTAAAGGCGGTAATGGCTGCCTTCGTTGAAGAGATGAAGATCGTCCGCGGTGAGCAGGCTTACATCGCGCCGGGTAGGAGTCATAGTTTGTGTCATGCGGCAGCGTCCATAAGTGTACCGGATGAGATGGTTTTGCGGGCTCGGGGGCTGCACCGAAGTTTGGTGGTAAAAATTGCGGGAGGTCAGTTTTAAGAGAGGTCAACGATGCGGGCAAAATGATCCGGCAATAATCTTCAAAGCCTTGAAAACTATTTTGGCCAGAATTCGTCATATACTGAGCCCTTCACATACGTGTTGTGCGTTATTGGGCGGAGGAATGGATGACTTCGATCAAAATATTCTGTATCGTCGCTCTTTC
>DASXFN010000042.1:0-8896 GCA_036489565.1 Terriglobales bacterium | reverse complement strand
ATAAACGTCCCGCGATTGATACACCACCCGTCTACCGCGGGGAAAGCGCCAACCCATCCATTGGTTCCGCGAATTCTTTAGGCAATGAGAAATGGTGGGAAGTTTTTCAGGATCCGGTGTTGCAGCAATTGATTCGCACCGCATTACAAAATAACTACGACGTGCAAATCGCCGCGACCCGTGTTCTTCAGGCGCAAGCGCAACTCGGAATCACCCGTGCCTACCGATTCCCGCTGGCAAATGCCGGAGGGCAAATCTTCAGTGAACGTAACCCCAAAATCGCGAGCGCGCTTCCAGTTACTGAGGCAAATGCGGGAGAGTTGAACCTCTCGGTGATCTGGAACCTGGATTTCTGGGGAAAATATCGACGGGAAACCGAAGCCGCCCGCGCCAATTTACTTGCCACGGAATGGGGGCGCCGCACGGTCGTCACATCTCTGGTATCGAACGTGGCCACCGCGTACTTTCAACTCCGCGAACTTGACCTTGCGCTACAGATTGCAAAAAACACGCTCGCGTCTCGCCAGCATTCACTAAAGCTCACGAATGTGCTTGCTCAAAACGGTTCCGCGTCGCGTCTTGAGATACGGCAATCGGAACAACTTGTTTACACGGCGGCGGAAACAGTTCCCGATCTCGAACGCCAGATTGCGCAGCAGGAAAACCTCCTCAGCATTCTGCTAGCTGAAAATCCCAGCGCCATCCCCAGAGGGAAGCAACTCACGGAACAACCCAAATTGGCGGCTGTTCCCGCGGGCCTTCCTTCCGAACTTCTGGAGCGTCGTCCGGATATACGGGAAGCCGAGGAAAGCCTGGTAGCGGCAAACGCCGAAATTGGCGTTGCCAAAGCCGATTATTTTCCAAACATCTCACTCACCGGCACGGCAGGGTTTGAAAGCTTCGCGCTCAGTAAGCTGTTCACCAGCTCTGCTGGACTCTGGAATGCAGCCGGATCCCTTACCCAGCCTGTGTTTGCGGCAGGCGGCCTCCATGCGGGGATGCAGCTTGCCCAGGCTCAGCAGCAACAAATGCTGTTGACTTACAAACAAACAATTATGGGCGCGTTCCAGCAAGTTTCCGACTCGCTCGTCGGATATCAGAAAGACCACGAGTTCCGCGAGCAGCAGGAATTGCTGACCTCCGCCGCTCAGGACACTGACCGCCTTTCCAACACGCTCTACCAGCACGGCGGCACAAGTTACCTGCAAGTGCTAACCAGCGAAACGAATTACTTCGCGGCGCAACTCAATCTCGCGCAAGCTCAGTTGAATGAGCAACTCGCTCTGGTTCAGCTTTACGATGCGTTAGGCGGCGGCTGGCAACAGTAAGAAAATTAGCACGAACCAGCTCAACGTCGTGGTTCATGCCTCGGATTGTGCCCTGTGGCGGGTTGGTGCGTCTTTAGTGTCTGGGCAGGCGAGCGGATATGCGATTCTGCCGGGAAACAGTAAACGTTTTCTGAAACGCCAACGTGGGGTATCCTCTTCGTAGCTGATTCGCGCCACACGGCGCGGCATTCAAGACCGATTTCAAAACGAGGGAAAGCACATTGCTCCGCTGGCGAATTGCTGTTCTTTTGAGCGTTGCGATTGCAATCAGCTATCTAGACCGTCAAACACTTCCCGTAGCCATCCAGGCGATTGGGAAGGACATACCGCTCTCCAACGAGAAATTTTCCTATCTTCAGTCAGGATTTTTGCTGTCATACGCCTTCATGTACGCCGGTGGCGGCAAGCTCACCGACATGCTCGGCACGCGCCGCGGCTTTACCGTAATCATGGTTTTCTGGTCGTTCGCATGTCTCAGCCATAGCTTCGCACGGAGTTTCGCTATGCTCGCCGTGAGCCGGTTTTTGTTGGGCATGGGAGAAGGCGGAGGGTTCCCCGCCGCCACACGTGCGGTCGCGGAATGGTTTCCCGTGCAAGAGCGAGCGACGGCGATGGGAATCATCAACGCAGGCACGGCAGTGGGAGCAGTGGTCGCTCCGCCGATGATCGCTGTAGTTCTCCTGCTCACCAGTTGGCGATGGATTTTTGTTCTTACCGCCGCTTTCGGTCTGCTGTGGACCATCTGGTGGAGGTTCGCATATTTCACACCGCGGGAACATCCCAAAATCAGCGCTGTGGAACTTACGGAAATCCAACAATCCGCTGCCCCAGTGGTGACAGAGAAAATCGCATGGCTGAGGCTGCTGCGAATCCGTGAATCGTGGGGACTGATCACGGCGAAATTCCTGAGTGATGCGGCCTGGTACTTCTATCTTTTCTGGCTACCAAAATATTTGTACGACGCGCGCGGCTTCGACATAAAAGCCGTGGGGGCCGTGGCGTGGATTCCTTACGCCGCATCTGGCGTAGGCTGCCTGCTGGGAGGCGGATTTTCCAGCTACCTGGTGCGGCGTCATTTTGGTTTGGGCGCGGCGCGGAAGGTGGCTCTTGGACTGAGCGCGGCCGTAATGCCTTTTATCCTGCTCGTTCCGCACGTTGGCATTGTCTGGGCGATTGCTCTATTCAGCCTCGCGTATTTCGGCCAGCAGTCGTGGTCTACTCTGGTGATGGTGCTGCCCGCGGATTTATTCCCTCCGAGCGTGGTCGGAGCGGTCGCGGGCCTGGTTGGCTTCGGCGGGGCCATGGGCGGCATCGCATTCGGACAGCTCGCGGGATATATGCTGGACCATGGCTTCGGTTATGGGGCGGTCTTCACCATGGCGGGCACGTTGCACGTAATTGCTTTTCTAGTCATTCTGATCGCGATTCCCGTGGTGCGTCCGTTATCAATAAATTCGAAATTACGTTATGAGGCTGCGCTTTGAAGATTAAAGAAATTCGAACTCGCGTTGTACGCTGGCGAGGCAAAACGACTCCCTTGCCGCCGCATTTCTGCACCAATCCCATGAATCTGCTGACACTCGGCGAGGCTTCCATGCAGACATTCACTTTTCACGGCTGGGTGATCGTCGAGATTTTTACCGACGATGGCCACGTGGGCATCGGCAATGCCGCGCTCGCGCCGCAAATCACAAAGCAAGTGATTGATTTGTATCTGAAGCCGATTTTGATCGGCGCGGATCCGTGGGACATCGAATTCCTCTGGCAGCACATGTATCGCCACACCATGGCCTTCGGACGCAAAGGCATTGGTATGACCGCAATCAGCGCGGTAGACATTGCACTGTGGGACATCCTGGGCAAGTCGGCGAAGCAGCCTGTCTATCGTTTGCTTGGTGGCAAAACAAAGCCGCGAATTCCCGTGTACGCCAGCAGGCTCTACAGCATTCCATTGGACGAACTCGAAGCGGAGGCCAAGCGTTACAAAAAAGAAGGATACAAGGCGATGAAGCTGCGCTTTGGCTGGGGGCCGACTGATGGCGCGGAGGGAATGCAACGCAATGTTGATTTGGTGCGTACCGTTCGGGAAGCAGTCGGCGATGGAGTTGATGTAATGGCCGACGCTTACATGGGATGGACGCTCGACTATGCCAAGCGAATGCTGCCGCTGCTGGAGCCCTTCCATTTGCGCTGGCTGGAAGAGCCCGTTATTCCCGACGACATTCACGGTTACGCTGAGTTGAAATCATATGGCCGCGTGCCTATTGCGGGCGGAGAGCATGAGTTTACGTTGTATGGCTTTCGCGAACTGCTGGAAGCCCAAGCCGTGGATTACATTCAGTTCGATACCAACCGCGTGGGCGGCATTTCACAAGCACGCAAAATTGCCGCGCTGGCCGAGGCACATTCTGTTCCGGTCATTCCACATGCGGGACAAATGCACAATTATCACGTAGTCATGGCGAGTTTGAATTCACCGATGGCCGAATACTTCCCCATTGTGGATGTGGAAGTTGGCAACGAGCTTTTCTGGTACATCTTCAATGGCGAGCCCAAAGCCAAAGACGGATTCGTGGATTTGCGCGAAGACCTGCCAGGCCTGGGACTGACGATCAATGAAGAAGCTTTGGCGAAATTTGAAGTAACTGAATGAACCGAACCTCATCATGACAAGACTGATTCAAATTAAAAAAGGGAATACGCGCCGCGTGGCAGTGGTGCAGGAACCCCAGCTTCGTCTTCTCGGCGGCTGTTCTTCGATTTACACCCTGGCCAACTCTGCAATCGCGAGCGGAATGAAATTGTCAGAAGCGGTGCGCCAAAGAATTACGCAAGACGCATTGGATTACGACGATGTTTACAATCTAAAATCCGAATGGCATGTGCTCCCCGCGATGGATCATCCTGAGGATCCCGCGCGTTGTCTGGTTTCCGGCACTGGTCTTACTCATCTCGGCAGTGCCCGCTCGCGCCAGAACATGCACTCCCCAGCCGAAGAAGTGCTTACCGACAGCATGAAGATGTTCCGCTGGGGGGTGGAAGGCGGACGGCCCTCGCAGTGTGAGATAGGCGCCGCTCCGGAATGGTTTTACAAAGGCAATGGCATGATGCTTCGCGCGCACGGTGAACCGCTGGATCGTCCCGCCTATGCGGAAGATGGCGGCGAGGAGGGCGAAATTGCGGGCATATATGTTATCGATCCCGAAGGGCATCCCAGGCGGGTGGGAATGACTACGGGGAATGAATTTTCAGACCACCGCTTCGAAAAGAGGAATTACCTGAACCTGGCAGGTTCGAAGTTGCGCAATTGCGCGATCGGACCCGAACTCGTTATTGATCCTGAATTTCAATCTGTTGATGGAAAAGTCGTGATTGAACGTGCTGGCCAGATACTTTGGTCGAAACAGATTAAAACCGGCGAAGCTGAGATGTGCCACAGCTTGCAAAATATAGAGCATCACCACTTTAAGTTCGAAGGCCACAGGCGGCCCGGAGATGTGCACATCCATTTTTTCGGGGCTGACTCTCTCAGCTTCGGCGATGGCATTGAACTTTCCGACGGCGATGTGATGCAGGTCAGCTTTGAGGGATTCGGGCGGGCATTGCGCAATCGGATGCGTACCGCGAAAACCAATCCAGCGCTCGTCGAGATTAAATCGTTGGAATAAATCTATGTCGAAATCACGCGTGGCAATTCTTGGGCTTGGAATCATGGGTGCCGGTATGGCGCGACGCCTGCTTTCCTTGGATTTTCCAGTGTCGGTTTACAACCGCAATGCGGAACGCGCCAAGCCTTTTGGCGATTTGGGCGCGTTTGTGGCAAGTTCCGCGGCGGAAGCGGCCTCTCGGTCTGAGGTCGTGATCAGCATGGTGGCCGACGATAACGCCTCGCGAAGTATTTGGCTTGGAGAAAAAGGCGTGTTAGCAGGAGCTACGTCCGATCAAGTTCTCATCGAGTGCAGCACACTGAGCGTCAACTGGGTCCGTGAACTGGCTACCGCTGCCGCGCAACGTGGATGTGAACTTCTCGACGCGCCAGTTACAGGCAGCAAACCCCAGGCGGCCGGCGGCGAACTGCTATTTCTGGTGGGAGGCCCCCAGCAGGCAATGGAAAAAGCCATGCCGGTGTTTTCCGCGCTGGGACGCGACGCCCTTCACTTCGGCCCCATCGGGAGTGGAGCATTGATGAAATTAATCAACAACTTTATGTGCGGAGTCCAAGCGGCATCTTTCGCCGAAGCCATTTCTTTGATCGAAGCCGGCGGCCTTGACCGGAACAAAGCCGTGTCCGTGTTAACCGGCGGCGCTCCGGGCAGCCCGCTTGTGAAAGTTATCTCCGCCCGAGCTGAGGCAGAGGACGCCGCTCCCAACTTTGAGCTGCGCCTGATGGCAAAAGACCTTCGCTATGCGGATGAGGAATCGCAACGCTTGAGGCAGCGCAGCATGGAAACTGCCCTCTCGGCGCGCAAAATATTCGAGCAAGCAATCGCCGCAGGATATGGCGAGAAAGACTTCTCCGCCGTCCTCAAGCTGGGATCGAAAGATAAATAGTGTCGAAAAACAAATCATGATGAAGATCCGGCGAAGCGCCCGCGCTTTCACCGAGGGCCTTATTTTTCCGCATCAACGGGAAAATACGCATAGTTGACGAATGCCAGCTTCTTGCTGTCCGGTGACCACGAAGGCATGTTGATGGAGCCTTCTCCCCCGAATAGTCTCGCGATTTCCCTGATGCTCCCGTCCTTCAACGACATCAGCCGGATGGTGACATCTTTGTCCTGCGGATGACCTTGGACATTCGGATCGTAAGTCAAGAATTCCAGCCATTGTCCGTCCGGAGAAACGTGCGGGAACCGGCTTTGGAAGCCATCGTTGGTGATTTGTTGCTGGTCGCTTCCGTCAGAGTTCATTCTCCAAATCTGCATAGAACCGTTTCGTTCGGAACTGAAGTAAATGTATTTCCCATCAGGAGAATAATCGGGACCATCGTCAACGCCCTTCGCGGTGGTCAGGCGCGTCTCAGCACCGCTGGCTGCTGGAATCGTGTATACGTCATAATCCCCGTTGCGTAGGCCGACAAAAGACAGAGTCTTCCCGTCGGGCGACCAACCATGCCAATAAGAAGACGGTCCCGTGACCTGGCGTGGAGTTCCACCAGCAACCGGCAGAACGTAAATCCGATAGTGATGATCTTCCGCGGACTGGTCGGTGATGGCAAGCTGCGTACCGTCGGGAGAAAGGCCGTGGTCATTGATGTTTTGAATCGCAGGACCTGTATTTACCGGTTCAAGTTTGCCGCCCGCAGCAGGCACGCGCCAAATGCGCCCTTCGCCATTCACAATAAATGCGGAGCCGTCATGCGTCCAGTTGGGAGCTTCGATGCGTCCTGGTGCAACGTAAGCTTCGCTGATGTCAAGAGAGGCGATGTCAATAACGTCGAGCGCGCTGTACAACTGCGTTGTTACATTGGCATCAGGCAGAGGCGCGAGTGCGACATTCGAGAAAGTGGCCTTCTCGACCAAATTTACGTCATGGGCCGATACTCCAATGCCCGCGTAGAACGGTCCATCGAAGGAAACCCGCACCGCTGCGCCCGAGGGATGGAATTCTTCGCCATCGTTGGCAATATAGACATAAACATAGTTTCCGCGCTTTTCCAGACGCACTCGCTTCGGCGCGGAAACTGCCAGTTGAATTTCCCCAGTGACCGCGCCCTTTTCATGACGATATTGCAACGAAGTCAAGCCGTTGCCGTGCACCGCGTAGTCGGCATATTTCGAATCCGGGTCAAGGCTCTGGCGGAACATCAACACCGCTTTCTTGTGCTCCGAGCCACTCTTATCAGCGAAGCTAATATCGGCCGAAATGGCAAAATCTCCCGAGACCCGCTTCCAAACATAGTGAAAGTCATCGTGCAGGGCCCAAATATTTTGCCCGCTTGACGCGATCTGGTAAGTTTTCGCGGGGAAATCGTATTCCGCGGATCCCGGAGGCACCACGCTGCCGATATCGCCCTGCGACTCGAAAACTCCAACGCGGGTTGCGGCGGTCGTGGTCTGCGAAAAAGATGGCGAGGCGGCAAAAAGCAGGAATGCGCCCGCGCACAAAAGAGGCGTTAGAAATTTCCGGTTCACTGAACAGACCTCCAGCTTGGAAAGCGGAATACTAAATCACTTCAGATCAGACGCGAACACCTTTTTCGCTTCGCGCATGGGGTCATGCTCGGCCCTGGAAATCAAGGTATAGGAGCTTTCCATGGAAATGCTGTGACCCAGTTTAAGCAGCGATAAGGGAGAGAAAATCTCCAGCTCCATATATTTTAAGTCGCCGCCACTGGTAAATATTTTGGAATGCAGCCCATGGTCAGGCCATTCGACTTTGCTGCCGGGCAACACAGGAGTTTTGTTTTCAATCAGCAGGTCGCTATTTTGCCCGACCGATAATAACGTATCGCCATCGCTGCCGATCATCGTATTTTTTTGCGGATCGCGCACGAGCGAGAGTAGACGGTCGTCGCTTTTAAGCTCCTTCGGCTGCTCAGGCAACATATTCACATATCCATGCGGGAAGACAGACTGCTTGGGGAGAAGAATGAACGCTCTCTCTGGCGCTACAACCTGGGTGATGGACCAAACCGCAACAGAAACAGGAGCGCCTTGCACTTTTTCATAAGTCGTCTTGATCGTCATCACGGGCTCTTGCGGATCGAGCGCAATCGTTCGCCGGACCCGGATGCCATAGATGGGGCCCACCGACGAAAGCAATTGCACCTGATCGCCTTCCACCGACGCCATATAAGGCATGGCATCGAAAGCCTTGGGAGGAGGCCACGCATTGCCCGCGTTCTTGGGCCAATCGGATTGTGGAGCGGGCCAGACCTTATCTCCGCCGTAGTTCGTCCAGCCTTCGACGTCCGGCTTTTGCGCCGTGCCTACTGCGGGATTGTTCCAGAAAACATTTTGCGCGGTTTCATCCGGGCTGTTCTCGTTGGCGAATCCGAAGCTCATGACGCGACCGATGGAAGGCACAATCGTAATTTCCGCGACTTGGTTCCGCAGCATGATCGCATCCCAACCATGAAAATTAATATGCGTGACTGTAATCCGCGACATTCTCTTTTGCGGTTGCGGATTGGCAATGGGCTGTTGCGCAACGCTGGGCGCAATCATGGCAGCAGAAAATATTGCCGCTGAGAGAATGGAGTAAATTATCCCGCGATATCTAGTTTTCATATTTTGAACAATCCTGGAATAGAAGCTCACCAATCGAAATTGAGATCCTAACTTTTGACGAACGGTTGACATTCTCAAATAAAGACACCCGCGAAAACTTGTTGCATTTCGATTCGAACATTAGTTCATTTCTACAGTCATGTAGGCAGCAATTGCGTTATACAGCGAAAATCTTAAGTTCCAAAAATGGTAACAGACTTGTTTTCAACACGGATTTGGATTGGCATTTTGTTTGCATGGTACTTCGCGTTACACGTGTGTATGTCCCTGCAAGGAGAACGCATGAAAGAAGCCAATTGGAAGGATTTGTGCGAAGCAATCGTGGAAGAACGCGAT
>DASXFN010000033.1:0-107486 GCA_036489565.1 Terriglobales bacterium | reverse complement strand
AGCGACGGCTCCCAAACCTCCGAAGGGCAGCACTACCAGCATCAGGACCGCAATAAGAGAAACGATGGAAACCAAAATTCCTGCTGCGATGGCCAAAATGATCTTCATGCCGATGTAGCCGGCATAGCTTAATTTCTCCGTTTTCATCATGCCTAGCAAACGCCGCCACGCGTCAATTGCGCCAATTTCTTCTAACGCCATTTGCGGGACCACAAAGTCTTTCGTCATCACTACGACGACCATCATCAACACAAGGAGCGCAAGGAATACGAAGAACAAAGCAATTCCGCCTAAAATCAACGCGGCTAAATGTTGTCGCGGATCTTCAAACCATCCCAAAATAAAGGCGATACCCATGGGAATACCGATGACAATCGCCATGCCGGCCCAGACAACCAGGAAGAAACCAATCTGCCAAAGAAAATAGCGAAACCCCGGGCGGGTTCGGCGTCGCCAGCTTTCCCGAATTCTGCACTCCCGCATGACTACGCTGTCGAAGAGCACAAAGCGCATCATGCTGTTGAGATAGGCGAAAACTACAAACAAAACCAGACCAGCCACAATCAGGACGGCGATGAGCCCGGCCAGCATTGCAGGCGCCATCGACGGCATGGCGAATGCGCTCGACAGTAAATGATCTCCTTGGGATTGATGCGGAATTGGAAGGATTGAAGGGATTTGAGGGACCCGAAATCCAGAGCAACCGCCTCCCGAACCTAACTCTCCAGCCAACCATCCCACAAAAGCCAGCCTGGTCCATTGACCGAAACGGAAAGGCTTGAATAACTGTGCTTTGGCGTGGTCCATGGCGGGTGAAATCGCGTCGGCAGCGGAAGTCGGCAAGGCGTCACCTCAACAGGTACGGTAGCTCGCTGAAAACTACAGCGATTTGTTCGGAAGGTCAAATAGATTTTTACATTCAGCAAGCAGGAAGGGGTGGAGCCAGTGATGGGACGGCTTTGCAGTCCTGGTCGCTGATTTGATTCCATCGCTCAAAGGCTTGCAACGCCAAGCCGCACTGTTGTTTGTGCCGTTCTTTGCGGTCGCGGATCTTCTTTTCTAATGGGGGCAGCAAATCAAATGTGATGTTCGCAGGCTGAAAGTTTTTCGCGTCGGCGTGGGTGATGTAATGCACGAGAGAACCAAGCGCCGTTTCCCGCGGCGGAGGCGCAGACTTTCCGCCAGTTGCCAAAGCCACAGCATGAATGCCCGCCATCAACCCCGCGGCGATCGATTCCACGTATCCTTCGACCCCGCAGATTTGCCCGGCAAAAAAGACGTGGGGATGTTCTTTCATCTGCAAAGTTTCGAGTAGCAAAGTCGGCGCGTTGATGTATGTGTTGCGATGAATTTGCCCGTAACGCAGAAAGCGGGCATTCTCCAGACCGGGAATAAGCCGCAGCACCTGCGCCTGCTCTCCGAATTTCAAGTGATTCTGGAATCCAACTAAGTTGTAAGAATCAGCGCGCAGATTTTCCTGCCGCAACTGCACTACCGCATAAGGCGTCTTACCTGTTCGTGGATCTCTCAGGCCGACGGGCTTCATCGGCCCAAATCGCAATGTGTCGCGACCACGACGGCCAATTTCTTCAATCGGAAGACAGCTCTCAAAATAATTTAAATTTTCCCAGTCTTTTTCTTCCACCGGCTGCGCGGCAATCAACGCATCATAAAAGCGGTCGTATTCTTCCTTCGACATTGGACAGTTAATGTAATCCGCCGTGCCCTTGTCATAACGCGCCGCCAGATACACCTTTTCCATATCAATGGAATCAGCTTCCACAATGGGGCTGATGGAGTCATAAAAAGAAAGATGGTCGGCGCCTGTGAGGCGCGCGATCTCTTCCGACAACGCATTCGATGTCAGCGGCCCGGTCGCAATGATCGTAATTTCCGCCGAATCAATCTGCGCGACCTCTTCGCGCCGCACCGTGATCAGCGGCTCCTGTGAAATTACTTCGGTGACGCGTGCCGCGAATGCCGCGCGATCCACAGCCAGCGCGTGGCCAGCAGGCACGGCGCACTCCCGCGCCAGTTGCAGCAGCAGCGATCCGGCGCGCCGCATCTCTTCCTTCAATATCCACGGAGCAGTGTTTTCGCTCTCCGACTTTAATGAATTGGAGCAGACCAACTCCGCAAAATCGCTGGTCTGGTGCGCTGGCGTCGAGCGCACGGGCCGCATCTCATAAAGCTCAACGGGCGTGCCGCGCCGCGCGCACTGCCACGCCGCTTCGGCTCCAGCAAGTCCCGCTCCGACAATTCGTATCGTTTTGCTCATTTCGCTTCCCCGGCAACTTTGCGCATCGCGTCGCCAGTGAGCGCCACCAGCCGCCACTCATCCATGAACTTGCCGCCAATGCGTTCGTAGAAATCAATCGCTGGCTGGTTCCAGTCCAAAACTTCCCATTGCATGCCGAAATAATTTTCCTGCTGCGCAATTTTCGCCACATGCGCCAGCAACGCTTTGCCGATTCCCTTTCCGCGAAGTTCCGGGCGAACGTAAACATCTTCCAGAAACAACCCGCACCGCCCCTGAAAACTGGAGTAGAAATCGTAAAACATCGCATAGCCCGCGGGCTTCCCTTCCCATTCGGCGATCAGCGCGCGAAACTTCGGATTCGCTCCAAAACCGTCTCGCAAAAAATCACTTTCCGTGGCCACGACCGCCAGATGCTCATAGTCGGCCAGCTCCTTAATCAGTGCTATCAGTGCAGGCACATCTTTTTCGGTGATCGGATAAATCGAAATCATAAGTAGCTTTCTTGAAAAATGCCGTTCTTTTTCATATTCACAATAGTCAATTCATCATAGCCGGAATATAAGTTTTCAGCTTCGCCGCCGCGCCTCTTTGGATCTCCCAATGAGGCGATCGCAAAAATTTCCGTTCGTCCTCAATTGACCTTCCACAGCCCTCGCCAGCCATGAGAAAATAGTGTTTCACCCACATGACAACCAGCTTGCATCCTGCGATTACTCCCACCGTCATCCGGGAGCACGGTCTCACCCTCGATGAATACGAAAAGATCAAAAAACTGCTTGGCGGACGCGAACCGACCCTGACGGAGCTGGGAATTTTCAGCGTGATGTGGAGCGAGCACTGCTCCTACAAATCATCCCGCGTGCATTTGAAGCGATTGCCCACGCGCAGCCGCCGCGTGTTGCAGGGCCCCGGAGAAAATGCCGGCATCATTGATATCGGCGATGGCTGGGCCTGCGCCTTCAAAATCGAATCGCACAATCATCCTTCATTCATTGAACCATTTCAGGGTGCGACTACCGGCGTTGGCGGCATTCTGCGCGACATTTTCACCATGGGCGCCAGACCTGTGGCCGTGATGGATTCATTGCGGTTTGGGCCCATCGAAGAGTCAAAAGCCGCGGACAAGAGTGTCCGCGCCACGCAAGACATTCACAAGAACCATTCCATTCTCGAAGGCGTGGTCGGCGGCGTTGCTTCCTACGGAAATTGCTTTGGCGTGCCGAACCTTGGCGGAGAAACCAAGTTTGAGCAGTGCTACTCCGGCAATCCGCTGGTCAATGCATTTGCTCTTGGGCTTGTTAAGAAAGACGAAATTTTCTATGCCAAGGCCGCGGGCAAAGGCAATCCAGTAATTTACGTCGGCTCCAAAACCGGGCGCGACGGCATTCACGGCGCGACCATGGCCAGCGAAGAATTCAGCGAAGGATCAGAAGCGAAGCGTCCCAATGTGCAGGTCGGCGATCCCTTCCTGGAAAAACTCCTGCTTGAAGCCTGCCTAGAAGCCATGCAAACCGGGGCCATTGTCGGCATTCAGGACATGGGCGCTGCCGGGCTTACTTGCTCCACCTGCGAAATGGGCGCGCGCGGCGGTGTTGGCCTGGAAATTGAAATGGATCGCGTGCCGCAGCGCGAAACCGGCATGACCGCTTACGAAATTCTGCTGAGCGAATCGCAGGAGCGCATGTTGCTGGTCGCGGAAAAGGGCCGCGAAGAAGAGGTCTACAGCGTCTTCCGCAAGTGGGGGCTCGACGCCGTCGAAATCGGAAAAGTGATCGGCGAAAATACCATGCGCGTGCTGGAGCACGGCAAGGTCGTCGCCGAAATTCCCAACGAAGCGCTCACCGATGACGCTCCCATTTACAACCGTCCCATGGAACGCTGGGAGCCTCGCGTTTCGCGCGAAAAACCCGCGCACATTCAGCTCAACCAGCCGCGCGACTTCACTAAAGATTTAAAACAACTGCTGGCGAGCAGCAACATCTGCGGCAAACGCTGGGTCTGGCAGCAATACGATTCCATGGTGCAAACCAATACCGTGGAAGGCCCCGGCTCTGGCGACGCAGGCGTGATCCGACTGAAAGGCTCTTCGCGTGGACTGGCCATGGCGCTCGATGGCAACGGACGCTGGGCTTATCTCGATCCCAAGCTCGGAGCAATGCACGCCGTCGCTGAGGCTTCGCGCAACGTCGCTTGCGCGGGCGCGATTCCCGTCGGCGGAACCAATTGCCTGAACTTCGGCAATCCGGAAAAGCCGCCTATCATGTGGCAGTTATCGCAGGCCATTGACGGCATCACCAAGGCCTGCGAGGAACTCGACGTCCCCATTACCGGCGGCAATGTCAGCCTGTACAACGAAACTTTAGGCGAAGGAATTTATCCCACGCCGGTCCTGGGAATTGTGGGTCTTGTCGAAGACGTTCGCAAAGTTCCCGGCATGTCTTTCCGCGAACCAGGACGCGCCGTCATTCTTCTTCGCGGCTCGGAACCCGGCGACGTCACCGATGCAGAATCCGAATTTGGGTCTTCCGAATACGCCAAGGAAATTCTGGGTACGATCTGGGGCTATCCACCTGAACTCAATCTCGCGCAGGAAGCCGCGCTCCAGAAAGCGATCATTGAAATTGTCCGGGCTGGCCTCGTGGAATCCGCCCACGATTGTTCGGACGGCGGTCTGGCCGTCAGCATAACGGAGTCATCTTTCCGCCAAGATGTTGGATTAAAAGCAGATATATCTTCGAATGGCCTTCCCGCCGAGTCCGTTTTATTTGGCGAGGAGCCCACCAGAATTGTGATCTCTTGTATCCAAGAGAACGTTCAGCAAATCAAACAATTAGCAGTAAAATACGGCATCCTCTTTGAATTGATTGGCGAGACCGTTGCCAGCCGGGTTGAAGTCAACTTGGACGGACGCAAAGTTATTTCCGCTTCCGTCAATGAACTGAACGAAGCGTACGAAGGCGCGCTGGAGCAGGCGTTGAAAACAGAATCAGGATTAGTGGCAGCCGACTGAAAATCTTTGTGGCACCGTCGAGGCTGAAATGCTGACTGACAAATTCCATGATGAGTGCGGCGTGGTGGCGATTTATTCCCACCCCGAAGCGGAGAAGATGGCGTACCTCGGACTGCACGCGCTGCAACATCGCGGGCAGGAGTCGGCGGGAGTCGTCACCTCTGACGGCATGGCCCTGCGCATGCACAAAGACATGGGCCTGGTGGCCGACATTTTCACCGAGGACATGCTCTCCAAAATGCGCGGCAACCTGGCCATCGGCCATACCCGCTATTCCACCGCCGGAGACTCCTCGCTGTTGAACGCCCAGCCCATCATGGTGCAGTCCAACAAAGGCATGATGGCGCTCGCCCACAACGGCAATCTGGTGAATGCCCAGGAAATCCGCAGCCGCATGGAAGCGCAGGGTTCCATCTTCCAGACCAACAGTGATACCGAAGTGATCGTGCATCTCATCGCACAGTCGCGCGAGCAGACTTTACCTGAAGCCATGGCCGACGCATTGCGGCGCGTGGAAGGAGCATTCTCACTGGTCATGATTAGCCCTGACCGCATCTTCGCCGCCCGCGACCCGCGCGGCTTCCGGCCCCTGGCCATGGGACGCATCCCCGCGCAACCCGGACAAAAGCAGGACACCGTTGTCTTCGCCTCCGAAACCTGCGCGTTTGATCTGATCGGCGCAACCTACGAGCGCGAAGTAAAACCCGGCGAACTCATCGTCATCGGCCCCGAGGGAATGACTTCCCGCTCTTATGCTCCGGCGGGAAATCAATCCAGCTGCATCTTCGAGCATGTTTATTTTTCCCGGCCTGACAGCACAGTTTTCAGCCGCTCCGTGCAGCAGAGCCGTGAAGAGCTTGGCCGCCAGTTGGCCCTGGAAGCTCCCGTGGTCGCCGACATCGTTGTCCCGGTGCCCGATTCCGGCGTGACCGCCGCCATGGGCTTTTCTTCCGAAAGCGGCATCCCGCTGCGCTTTGGCCTCATCCGCAATCACTATGTGGGCCGCACCTTCATCGAACCGCGCCAGAGCGTGCGCGATTTCGGCGTCAAGCTCAAGCTGAATCCGGTGCGCTCGCTGCTCGAAGGCAAACGCGTGGTCCTGATTGACGATTCCATTGTGCGCGGCACCACCAGCCGAAAGATCGTCCGCATGATCCGCAACGCCGGTGCGAAAGAAGTCCATATGCGGATTTCCTGTCCACCCACCGTCTCTCCATGTTTTTATGGCGTGGACACGCCTTCCAAAAGCCAACTCATCGCCGCCAACAAATCCATCGAAGAGATTCGCGAGTATATCGGCGCGGATTCTTTGAGCTACCTGTCACTCGAAGGATTGAAGAAAGCATGCGGTGACGGAGATAAAACGAGCTACTGCACCGCCTGCTACACGGGGAAATATCCCACGCATTGGGTGGACGTGGAGGATATTCAGCCCGCGGCAGTGATCAAAGCATAGCCCCGATTCATGGTTAGGCCTTCGAACGAAAGCCATACCGGGCGCCATCGCTCGTCCCCTCGCAGCCGTGCTAAAATTAAAGCGTTCCCTTACTACCATTCATGTCCCCTGACGTACAGAGCCTGATCGATCTGCAACTGGCCGACAAGGAAATCAAGCGGCTGCAGGACGAAGTTGCCTCCCTGCCGAAAAAAGTAGCCCTCATCGAAGAAAGACTTGCCGGAACCAAGACCAAGCTGGCAAAAAGTAAAGAAGCCATCAAGGGTGATGAAGCCGCCCGCCGCAAGTTCGACAGCGCCATCTCCGACCTGCAACAGAAAATCTCCAAATACCGCGACCAGTCATTGGCGGTAAAAACCAACGACCAGTACCGCGCTCTGCTTCAGGAAATCCAGTTTGCCGAGCAGGAAATTCGCGGCAACGAAGACAAGATTCTCGAATTGATGGTCAACGCCGAGGCCCGCGAAAAGGACGTAAAGGCCGCCGAGCTCGAGCTGAAAGCCGAGACCGCGGAAATCGAAAAAGAAAAGAACGCGGCCCGCGAGCGCACCGCCGAAGACGAAAAACTCTTAACCGAGTGGAACGCCAAGCGCGACAAGGCCCGCGCCGGAGTCGATCCCGACATGCTGCGCCACTATGACCGTGTCGCTAAGCACCGCGGCTCCGGGCTTTCTGAAGTGCGCGACCAGAAATGTACCGCCTGCCAGGTGATCCTTCGTCCGCAGATTTTCAATGAAGTCCGCAGCAGCGGCAAAACGATTGTTTGCGAATCCTGCCAGCGCATTCTGTACTACAACCCTGAACACGATAAAGAAGTGCAGGCCGAGGCAGTCGCCAAACGCCGCCGCGCGCATCCCAAATTTGAAGCCAGCCAGGCCTGGTACTACCGCCCTGAATACGGAGACCACGGCGAAGTTTTTCTTGCCTTCATCAATTCCCAGGGAGGCTCCAGCCGCCGCATTTACGACTCTGCCAGCGGCCGCATGATTGGCGATATTCTCGGGCGTGAAGGCGAATACCGCCTGGCTTTTCCTGAAGACCTAAACGACACCATCCGCTTGAACGGCCACTGGAAAGAATCTGATTTTGACGAATGGGGCTCCGAGCTTCCCACCTTCGTGCTCGATGCGCTCAATAGCGATCTCCATGCCGCCCGCGTGGAAAGCCGATCAAAGCCACACTCCCCAGCGGAAGGCGCGGCAGTGCAGCATCCGGCGGCGAGCTAGAATCGCGTTAACTCATTGACTGTCATCTATGTCGACCATTTTGTTCGCGTTAGAATAGTTTAAAAATGAGTGGTTCATCTCCCGATTAAGTCTTTGGAAGCTTTGCATGGCGTCCATTCTGGAATCACTAACGCGTGAGCTTTCGATCAGGAAATATGCGGACTGGTTGATTTTTGTCGCAAGGTTGAACGAGGTCGTCTGCTCAGGGCGCGTGAGAAAAGTGCCAGTTCTCAAACGAGTGTGGAGTGATTATGAAGAATGGTTCCTCGATCCCGAGACCGGTGAAATCTATGTCTACTGTTCTCCCGATTCTCCAAGCCTCCCGATATGGGAGAGAGTTGATGTACTTAAACATCTCGAGGAGACGCCCGATCCGGCCCCTCTGAGCGTTTTTAAGACCGGCCAAATAACCGTCATGACAGCTCATATAATGAAATTGAACCTTGAGAGCCTTGTGGCCAGCGGACTAGTCGAAACGCTGACACCACCTCCAGGCGTGACAATGTCAGGGCGCGGAACCGAGAAATGGTTCAGAGATAATGTGTCAAATGTTATCTATCGCCTGAGGGAGTATTACGGCCTAGAAGACGCGGATGACATTCGATGGGAAATAGTTCCGCAAAACGAACTAAGTGGAAAGATTCAATGATTCAAGTCCGAGATATCCAATCAAGCCGGGTGCCCCATGCCTCGCCGCATTTGCGAGACAGCGGATATTTCACTCGCTTTTAATATTTCTCCATGCCCCAAAAACCTGCTGTCGATTCCCCCTCCCTCACCATCTCCCGCGCCGGCACATTGCGCCTCCGCGATGGCCACGTCTGGGTTTACCGCTCCGACATTGTTTCGGCGGAAGGTATCGGCCCGGGGTCTTTGGTCTCAGTTAAAGACGATCGCGGCAAGTTCCTAGGCACGGCCCTCTACAGCAGCTCCTCGCAAATCGCCATCCGCATGATCTCGCGCGAGCCGATTGATGATCTCTCAGCTCTACTGCGAGAACGAATCCGCGCGGCCATCGCCTACCGCAAACAAGTTGTCAGCGATACCGACGCCTACCGCGTCATCTTCAGCGAAGCCGACTTCCTCCCCGGACTCATCGTGGACCGCTACAACGATCTGCTTTCTTTTCAAATCCTCACCCAGGCCATGGACGCCGATCTCGTCCGGCAAACAATCACGACGGAACTGAACGAACAACTTAAGCCAGCCGCCATCGCCGAACGCGTTGATCCACGTATTCGCGAACTGGAACAGCTTCCAGCCAAACAATCTGGATTAGTACAGGGAGAAAAAGGCGCAACCGTCTTCACCATGAACGGCGTCCGCTTCCACTACGACGCGCTCGAAGGCCAAAAGACCGGCGCCTTCCTCGACCAGCGCGAAAACTACGCCGCTGCCGCCAGGTACATGCGCGGCGAAGCTCTCGACGTCTTCTGCTATCAGGGAGGCTTTGCCCTTCACCTCGCGCCGCATTGCTCCAGCGTCATTGGCGTGGACAGCTCCCGCCCGGCCCTCGAAGTCGCCGACCAGAACGCCGCGCTCAATCGCCATCAAACCGGCCTCGAGATTGAATGGATCGAGGCCAACGCCTTCGACTTGCTCCGCGACTACGCCGACGGCAAGCGCCAGTTCGACAGCATCGTCCTCGATCCTCCGGCCTTCGCCAAGAGCAAACGCACCCTCGACACCGCCATGCGCGGATACAAGGAACTCAACCTCCGCGCCCTCAAGATGCTGCGCCCCGGCGGGACGCTGGTCACATGCTCCTGTTCGTTTCATGTCAGCCCCAAAGACTTTCAGGAAGTCGTTGCGCAAGCGGCCCGCGACGCCCACCGAACTATTCGCATCCTGGAAAACCGGTCACAGGCTAAAGACCATCCCATTGTGTTATCAGTGCCAGAAACAGCCTATTTAAAGTGCCTGATATGCAATGTAAGCTAATGAAAATAAGGCGTAAACTGTAGTTGACAATAACACACTCATATTTTATGCTTCTTTCATAATAAATAGGCATCCAACGATAGCAGCCACAAAATTCTAGGAGGAATTTAAGCCATGACAGTCATTACCCGTTGGGATCCCTTCCGCGAGTTCAACACTTTGCAGGACCGCATCAACCATCTTTTTCGTGAGTCGGCCGCGAACGGTCACGACGACGAAGCCTTGACCACCAGCAACTTTGCCCCGCCCGTGGACGTCTATGAAGACGAGCACAACGTGACCTTGAAGATTGAAGTCCCGGGAATTGACGAGAAAGACCTCGACATCCGCGTCGAAAACAACACCCTCACCGTCCACGGCGAGCGCAAGTTCGAAAAGGAAGAGAAGGAAGAAAACTATCGCCGCGTGGAGCGCCAGTACGGCAGCTTCACCCGCAACTTCACCTTGCCCACGACGGTCAATGCCGACAGCATCTCCGCCGATTACGATAAGGGCGTTCTGAAGATCACCCTGGCCAAGAAGGCGGAAGCCAAGCCGAAGCAGATCAAAGTCAATGTAGGCGCGGCTGGTTCGTCCTCAACAAAGACGCTGGAAGCCAAAGGCCCCGGCAAAGCCGCATAAGTTGAATCGTGTGGAGCGGACACTCTTGTCCGCTGTGCAACCCCAGCAAAGAAACGGGAAGGGCACGACTTCAGTCGTGCCGCCAGGTTTCCGAAAAAGAGGGGCTTCAGCCCCCGAGGTTCGATCAGGAGGTGGGCAACCGCCTCCCGAATTTTGTGATTGAGAAATTCGGTAATCGGGTAATCTGCAACGCGAGAGCGTCTTTGAATATCAAATTACCAAATTACCCGATTGCAAATTGCTAAATGGAGCAAACTATGCCCATCCGCTGGGACAAATTCACATTAAAAGCGCAGGAAGCAATCCAGCGCGCGAACGAACTCGCGTCCGAACACGGCAACCCTGAAGTGTTGCCCATGCACCTGCTAGCCGCTTTGCTCGAAGACAAAGAAGGCATTGTGCCGCCGGTGCTGGAGAAAATCGGCGTGGGCCCGCAGGCTGTGCTCAGCGAAATTTATCGCGAGATGGAAAAACTGCCCAAAGTTTCCGGAGGCGCCGCGCAGGCCACGCTCTCGCAGGCTGCCAACCAGTTGCTGGAGCGCGCGTTCAAAGAAGCTGACAATTTCAAGGACGAATATGTTTCCACCGAACACATCCTGCTGGCGATTACGCACGCAAAGAACGATGCGGCGCAGCAAATTCTCGCCCGCCAGGGTGCGACTTACGATGCAATCCTGAAAGCCCTGACCGCCGTGCGCGGCTCGCAGCGTGTTACCGATCAGAATCCGGAAGCAAAATATCAGGCGCTGGAGCGCTATGCCCGCGACCTGACCGAACAGGCGCGCAAGGGGAAGCTTGATCCTGTCATTGGCCGCGATGAAGAGATCCGCCGCGTGGTGCAGGTGCTCTCGCGGCGCACGAAAAATAATCCTGTCTTGATTGGCGAGCCAGGAGTCGGCAAGACGGCGATCGTGGAAGGCCTCGCGCAGCGAATTATCTCCGGCGACGTTCCCGAAGTGTTGAAAAACAAGCGCGTCGTCGCGCTCGATTTGGGTTCCATGCTGGCCGGAGCAAAATATCGCGGCGAGTTTGAAGATCGGCTGAAAGCTGTCTTGAAAGAGATCGAAGACTCATCCGGGCAGGTCATTCTTTTTATTGACGAGTTGCACACTCTGGTCGGAGCCGGCGCGGCTGAAGGCGCGATTGATGCCGCTAACATGCTCAAGCCCGCGCTCGCCCGCGGCGAACTGCGCGCCATCGGCGCAACCACGCTTAACGAATATCGCAAATACATTGAGAAAGACGCGGCCCTTGAACGCCGCTTCCAAATCGTCTTTGTCGGCGAGCCGAACGTCGAAGACACCATCGCCATCCTGCGCGGCCTGAAAGAAAAGTACGAGGTACATCACGGAGTTCGAATCAAAGACTCGGCCATCGTTGCCGCGGCCACGCTTTCGCACCGCTACATCTCCGACCGTTTCTTGCCGGACAAAGCAATTGATCTGATCGACGAAGCAGCCGCATCAATTCGTATCCAAATTGATTCTTTGCCCACCGACATCGATCAGTTGGAGCGCCGTGCCACGCAGCTGGAGATCGAAAAGCAGGCGCTCAAGAAAGAAGATGACGCGAACTCGAAGGAGCGTTTAGGGGTCATTGACAAAGAGCTGGCCGAGATCCGCGAGAAGTCCGATGCGCTCAAAGCCAATTGGAAAAAAGAAAAAGACGTCATTGCCCGCTCGCGCGCGCTGAAAGAAAAGATCGAGCAGCTCAAACTTGAAGAGCAGACCGAAGAACGCAAAGGCAATTTGCAGCGCGTGGCGGAAATTCGCTACGGCTTGATCCGCAAAGCAGAAGAAGACCTGGCCAAATTAACAGAAAAAGCCGCGGACAAGGGTGTCCGCGCCACACGGATGCTGAAAGAAGAAGTGGACGAAGAAGACATTGCCCGCATTGTCTCCAAGTGGACCGGCATTCCTGTGTCAAAGATGCTGGAAGGCGAAGTTAAAAAGCTGGTCAACATGGAAGGCCGGCTGCGCCAGCGCGTCGTCGGCCAGGATGAAGCGCTGGAACGCGTGTCGAATGCCATTCGCCGTTCACGCGCCGGGCTCAGCGATCCCAAGCGGCCGATTGGCAGCTTTATTTTCCTCGGTCCCACAGGCGTTGGTAAAACCGAACTCGCCCGCGCACTCGCCGAATTTTTATTCGACGACGAACATGCGCTCGTTCGCATTGATATGTCCGAGTACATGGAGAAGCATGCCGTCTCTCGCTTGATCGGAGCGCCTCCGGGATATGTCGGTTATGAAGAGGGAGGCCAGCTGACCGAGCAGGTCCGCCGCCGGCCCTATGCGGTCATTCTGTTCGACGAAATTGAGAAGGCGCATCCGGACGTTTTCAACGTCCTGCTGCAACTGATGGATGATGGTCGCCTGACCGATGGCAAGGGCCGCACGGTGGATTTTAAAAATGCAGTCATTATCATGACCTCGAACCTGGGGTCATCGTTCTTGCAAGCCGAAGGGCTGAAATCAGAAAAAGATTTTGATTATGCTTCTAAACAAGTGATGAACGCTCTGCATGGTCACTTCAAGCCAGAGTTTCTGAACCGCGTGGATGACATTATCATCTTCCATCCGCTGGGCAAGGACCAGTTGGTGAAGATCATCGAGCTGCGGCTGGAAGACGTACGCCGCCTGCTGGCCGAGCGCAAGATTTCGCTCGAGCTGACCGATGCCGCCAAAGAGCTAATGTTCACCGAAGGCTTCGATCCCAACTTCGGCGCACGTCCGCTGAAGCGGGCTATTCAGAAGCTGGTACAGGACCCGCTCGCGCTGAAGATCCTCGACGGCGAAGTGCTGCATGGAGACCACGTTGTGGTGGACGCTGACAGGAAGGCTGGCAAGATGACCTTTAAGGTAAGCAAGCGCGTGGGAGAAAAAGAACCGGTCAAGGTGCGCAAATAAGATTTACCCTGCAACTTCGTTGGGCGAAAACAAGTTTCCCAAACCGGCTTGTTTTCGCCTAACTCCTTCCGTATCAAGCTTGCCAATCGCTAGCTTTTTCCTTCCACCGTAATATTTCTTTAGACAGAAATAATAGCAATGGCGCTCAACCTGTTTCCCAACGAAAATCACCGCGAAGATCGCACGAACATTCGACTGCTGGCTGTCTGGCTGATTTCCGCAGCCTGTTTTTTACTGGTTGTCCTCCATTACAAAACATATGCGGACGCCATTAACGCTTGTGGCGACAGCAGCGGATACATAGACATTGCAAAGGCGATTTCTAAATGGAATTTTTCCGGCTTGCAGATATTTCAATTCTGGGGAGTGTCCTACCTCACCGCACTGATTTCTAAAGTCAGCGCACTGCCACTGCGGCCGTCTCTCGTTATCGTATCGGCGGGCTCTTCCTTATTGGCATGTTTTTTTGCATCACGGCTCTGGGGTTGGTGGATCGCGGCTTTTTTTGTCATCTTGAATTTCGACTGGATGCAGCGTTCTCTACTTGGCGGCTCGGAACCTACATTCATGGCGTTGCTGCTCGGCGCATTCCTGCTGGTCCGGCATGAAAAGTGGGAGTGGGCAGCTTTACTGGCCTCTTTTGCAACGATCACTCGCCCGCTTGGCCTGTGCGCACTACTGGCGATCGGGATTGTGCTACTGCAAAGGCGAAATTATTCGAAGTTCTTCCGTGCTCTAGCGATTGGGCTCACGATTGGCGTGCTATACATCGTGCCTCTTCGGCTGTATGTGCATGATTCCTTTGCAAACGTGCATGCATACGAAACTTCACGACCCCTGTTTGGCATCCCCTTGGTGGCCGTGGTGATGGGAATATTCCGCCATCGACCGCTCACAAACCTCATTCTGGGCTGCGTTTGGGTGCTGTTCATTCTTTCAGGGGTCATTTTATTTCTGACTTCCGACGCCTGCGCTGAAAAACGAAAATCGTGGCCGGTGGAGTTTATTTTTGCGGGCCTCTATACGTTAATAATTTGTTGCTACAACTATCCGCAGTGGGCGTTGGGCAGCTTTGCCCGCTTCGCCATTCCGGTAGTTCCATTTGCTCTGATGGGCTTGCGGCGAATCCTGCCTAAGAATGAGGTTCTGATATGGGCCAGCGCGTTTGTTTTCCCCGTACTGGCCGGGGCGTCCGCCGTTGGGATACGAAATATCCTGCACTGAACAGCCGAAAGCGTTTTCAAGTTTATGCGATATCCACAGGCGTTCCGCGTGGAACATATTGTCCATCGAATTGTGTAAGTACACAATCCGGTAAGTACGGCACTGTCAAGTAAATCCGAGTGTAGCGACGAATCTGTCTATCCGGCGACCCCAGGTTCCTTCAACTTCGCTGGGTGGCTCAAACCTGCTACAAGAACATCGCAACAATTTGCCAAACTTACTGAGATACCGCTTCTGTGATTCCTGGGCCAGTCGGCTTCGAACCGATATATCCGTAATACATGATGTAGAGATAGCAAATCGCCGCGAGGATAAAGGAATGATGTAGGCCGACGCTGGGAGTATCCGCCAGTTTGCCGGTGGCAAGAGGAATGAGCGCTCCGCCAACGATGGCCATGATCAGCAGCGTTGAGCCCTTGCTGGTAAGAGGTCCCAACTCAGCGATGCCGGAGGTGAAAATACTTGGGAACATGACGGAGTTGAAGAGGCCGACAAGAATCAAACTCCACATGGCGACGTGTCCAAAGGTCAGCATAGAAGTACACACCAGGAGAAAAGCAACAAAGGCAGCCGTACCGAGTACAAGATTTGTGCGGACTTTCTGAAGGACGGCAGAACCGATGAATCTGCCAACCATGGCACCGCCCCAATAGCAGAACCCTACAATGGTTGCGGCGGTTTTTGGAGAGACGCCGCCGAATTGCGGCTGGGTCATGTAGTTGATGAGGAGGCTTCCGATGGATACTTCCGCGCCTACGTACACGAAGATTCCGACTGCACCCAAAACGAGATGTTTGTATTGCCAGATGCTTGCCGTGTACTCGCCTTTATGATGAACAGCGGATTCAATGACCGGCAACTTTACAAAAGCGATGAAAATGGCAAGCGCTATGAGAATTAAACCAAACCCGAGATAAGGCAATTTGACGGACGATGCTTGCTCGATACGGAAGGAGCGAAGAACATCCGGAGCCATGCGATGGATTTCATCCATTGTGGGAACGGTAGTAAGGATGATAAGACCGCCCAGATAGGGTCCGATCATAGTACCCACGGAATTGAAGGCCTGGGTAAGGTTCAGCCGGCTGGACGCCGTCTTCGGAGAACCGAGCACGGCTACATAGGGATTTGCCGACACCTGTAAAACCGTCATTCCCGCCGCTAAGACGATCAAAGCCGCGAGAAACAGCGGATAGGAGGGTACAGCTGCGGCCGGAATAAACATGAATGCGCCGACAGCCATTGTGAGCAGCCCGATGACCATGGCGCGTTTGTAGCCCACCCAGTCAACTACCTTGCCGGAAGGAATTGAAAATATGAAGTAAGAAGAAAAGAATGCGAATTGAATCAGCAGTATCTGCGTATAGTTCAAGTCGAAGATCGGCTTGAGGTGCGGGATCAAGATATCGTTGAGCGCGGTGAGAAATCCCCACATGAAAAATAATGTGGTGACGACCGACAGCGCGGCCGTGTTGGTGGATTGCGGTGCGGGGGCGGTCGTGGCAGAACTATTTACCTGAGTAATTGCCATAAGGGATGATTTCTCCTGCGCTTTAACCTGCGATTCGCCCTAGTCTGACTTTAGCGAACAACCGAGTTATTGTAACCGCAAATATTCGGCGGGGAACAATAAAAGCAGAAGGATGAGTTTTGACGGTAGGGATGCTTCGACTGCGCGTTGCTCCGCTTTCACGGAGCAACTGCTCGCTCAGCATGACAATTCAAGAGAGATCAATTTAAGACGGATCGACTTAAGACAGATTGGCTTAAGACAGATCGAAAATCAGGACCTCTGCATCGGCAACACCTTTCAGCAATAACGTAGTTTCGTCGCTCACGGCCGCTCCGTCGCCCTGGTTCAGCTTCTTGCCGTTCAGTTCAATTGTGCCCTTGGCTACTTGTAACCACGCATGGCGATTCTTTGCCAGCTCATGTTGGACTTCCTCCCCTGGCTCCAGCAGTGAGACATAAAGCTTTGCATCCTGATTGATTTTCACCGATCCGTCTTTTGCGTCGGGACTGGCGATCAGGCGCAGCTTGCCCTTCTTTTCTTCTTCTGGAAATGACTTCTGCGCGTAGCTTGGCTCGATGCCGCGCTTTTCGGGCATGATCCAGATTTGCAGCAGGTGCACGGAGTCCGTTTTCGACGAATTGGCTTCGCTATGTCGAACGCCGCTGCCGGCGCTCATAAGCTGTCCGTCGCCGGGGCGGATTATGGAGCCGTTGCCCATGCTGTCATTGTGCTGGAGCGCGCCTTCGAGGACGTAGGTAATGATCTCCATGTCCCGGTGCGGATGCATGGGAAAACCCTGACCGGCCGCGACGAAGTCCTCATTGATAACGCGCAAGGAGCGGAAGCCCATCCATTTGGGATCGTAATACTGGTCGAAGGAGAAGGTATGTTTGGTGTTGAGCCATCCGTAGTCTCCGCCGCCGCGTTGCTTGCTGGGTCGAATCGTGATCATGGGAATATCCTCGTTATAACGACTAATTTGCACTACGTTGGATGTCGGAGGACAAGAAAGGATTCACTAGCGGGGACACTCACGGTTGCACGGGCGGAACGCTCACGCCTACATCGCAACGCCTACTTCTTTTCGGACTTCTTGCTCTCGGCTTTCGGTTTATCGTCTTTTTTGGAAGAGCTCTCTTTGTTTGAAGAACTTTCCTTGGAAGAGCTTTCAGATTTGGAGGAACTGTCGGATTTGGAATCCGACTTTGAGGCCGAATCTCCATTGGAATTAGAGGAGGTAGCCGTGGACGACTTCTTCGCGTAATCAGTCACATACCAGCCCGAGCCTTTAAATTGTACGGCGGGAGCGGATATGACCTGTTCGACGGGCCCGCCGCAATCGGGACACTTTTTTACCATGCGGTCAGAGAACTTCTGGATCTTCTCAAAGCGGTGACCGCATTTTTTGCAGAGGTACTCGTAAAGTGGCATGTATTTTTATAAATTCAGGAAGAAGAAGCTAGCTTCTTTTCTTTTGATTCCTGCTCATGATTCTAGGAGCTAAAGGCGCGTCCGTCAATTTGCGCCAGGGTTAATCGAAAAGGCGAGCGCTGAGTTTCAAATCCGTTTGCTGGAGTCATGAGAAAATATTGGCAGCGGTTGAAGCTCGAAAGCTCGCCCGTGGAGCGCTGCCGTGAAGCCCGTAACGGACCCATAAGACCTTAAGGAGAACGTACGTTGCAAGCCATGAAGCGCAAGTTAGGGAAGTTTGAGTTGATTGCGGTCAGCGACGGCACTTACCAATTTGACGGTGGAGCGATGTTCGGCGTGGTGCCCAAGGTGATGTGGCAACGGAAGATGCCGGCGGATGAGAACAATCGCATTCCATTCTCATTGAATTCAGTAGTGGTGCGCACCGGGAAGAATACTGTGCTGATTGAAACCGGGTTGGGCAATAAGCTGACGCCGAAAATGGCGTCGATTTTTGGAATGCCTGCTGGGCTCGTGGACAATCTGAAGGCAGCTGGGATTGTGCCGGAAGAAATTGACATTGTTATCAACAGCCATTTGCACTTCGACCACTGCGGATGGAACACAATCCGCAAAAATGGCAGCGTATTGCCAACGTTCCCTAACGCGGTTTATTACGCGCAGGAGGGAGAACTGCTCCACGCGCGCGAACAGCATGAGCGCGATGCGGTCAGCTACATCAGCGACAACTACGATCCGTTGGTGGAGAGCGGACAGATGAAGCTCATCAACGGCAACCAGGAGATTGTGCCGGGGATTTCGGTGCGCGTGTTTCGTGGGCATACCGAACACATGCAGGCGATTCTGGTGCAAAGCGAAGGCGAGACCGCCTGCTATATCGCCGATCTGATCCCGACGACGGCGCATCTCGATCTTTCCTGGGTGATGGCATTTGATTTGGAACCTTTGATCACCATGGAAAGCAAGAAGCGCTTCTATGAAGAGGCGATCCCCGGAAAATGGCTCACCATGTTCACCCACGATCCGCAGATTCCCTGGGCCTTCCTCGAACGAAATAAGGAAGGGAAGGTCGCACCGCACGCGGCGGATTCGGAACCAATTTCATTGTAAAGCGCGTGAGTCGTCGGTGGGGTTGCGATTAGGAGCGCCACTTCCGACTGCTTGATCGAGCGCCAAATTTAATTCCAGGACGTTGACTCGAGGCTCGCCTAAAATTCCCAACTGGCGTTGCTCGGTATGAGTTGCAATCAACTGCCGAACCTGCTCGGCGCTCATGTTTCGTTCATGCGCGATGCGCGGAAGTTGGAAGTATGCCGCCGCAGGAGAAATATCCGGGTCGAGGCCGGAAGCTGAGGTGGTTACGAGATCAACCGGGACCGGCACGCCTGTGTTTTCCGCTTGAAGAGTGGCGACGTCGCTTTTTACGCGATCAATTAATTTCTGGTTCGTAGGGCCAAGATTACTGGGGGATGAGTTCGCCGCATCGTATCCCGCTCCCGCTGCTGACGGCCTGGAGTGAAAATATCTGGCTGCGGTAAATGACTGCCCGATGATCCGTGAACCAATTATTTTGCCGTCCCGCTGAATCAATTGACCATTCGCTTTATCGTGAAAGAGCATTTGCGCGAGTCCGGTCACTACCAGCGGATAAATAATTCCGAGCAGAATCGTCGTCGCCACGGTCATGAGTACTGCAGTCAGTAAATTTTTCTTCATCGCATGCCTCTTTCTCGTGCGCATCGAACTTACGCGAGTCCGATGTGCGTAATCATCAAGTCAATCAGCTTAATTCCGATGAACGGGATGATGATCCCGCCGGCGCCATAAGTCCAAAGATTGTTGCGTAGCAGCGCGGCGGCGCCCATGGGGCGATATTTGACTCCGCGCAACGCCAGTGGAATCAGGCCGACAATAATCAACGCGTTAAAAATCACGGCGGAAAGAATCGCTGACTGCGGAGTTTGCAGGTGCATGATGTTAAGCGCGTTGAGAACTGGAAAGGTGGCGGCAAACATCGCGGGAATGATGGCGAAGTATTTCGCCACGTCGTTTGCGATCGAGAATGTGGTCAACGCGCCGCGTGTCATCAACAGTTGCTTTCCGATTTCCACAATTTCAATAAGCTTGGTGGGATTGGAATCCAGGTCCACCATATTTCCCGCTTCCTTGGCTGCCTGCGTGCCGGTATTCATGGCGACGCCGACATCTGCCTGAGCAAGCGCCGGGGCATCGTTGGTACCATCGCCGGTCATGGCGACGAGTTTGCCTTCGCTCTGCTCCCGCCTAATCAGGTCCATCTTGTCTTTGGGAGTAGCCTGGGCGAGAAAGTCGTCCACGCCGGCTTCCCGCGCAATCGCGGCCGCCGTAAGCGGATTGTCTCCAGTAATCATGACCGTACGAATGCCCATGGCCCGCAACTGATTAAAGCGCTCCCGCATCCCGCCCTTAACAATGTCTTTCAGTTCAATAACGCCCAACGCGCCACGAGTCTTTTCGACGACAACAAGCGGCGTACTTCCTGCACGCGATATTTCTTCGACGATAGCGTTCACTCGAGCGGGGACTTTGCATCCATGCTGCAACAAATAAACTCCCACTGATTCGGCAGCGCCTTTGCGGATTTCGAAACCGTTAATGTCCACTCCAGACATTCGCGTTTGCGCCGTGAAGGGCACAAAATGGGCTTCACGGGAGGCCAATTCGCGGCCACGCAAGCCGTACTTTTCCTTGGCGAGCACTACGATGGAGCGGCCTTCGGGAGTCTCGTCGGCAAGGGAGGACAACTGCGCGGCGTCGGCAAGTTCCTGTTCGGTCACACCGGGGGCAGGAATAAATCTGGCGGCCTGCCGGTTGCCAAGTGTGATGGTCCCTGTCTTATCGAGCAGAAGCGTGTTGACGTCTCCCGCAGCTTCTACCGCGCGGCCTGACATTGCCAGCACGTTGTGCTGCACCAGGCGATCCATGCCCGCAATGCCGATGGCGGACAACAATCCGCCAATGGTTGTTGGAATAAGGCAAACGAGTAGGGAGACCAAAACAAACACCGTTTGCGGGGAACCCGAATAGATGGCGTACGGCTGCAGTGAGACGACGGCCAAAAGGAAAATGATGGTGAGCCCCGCGAGCAGAATGTTGAGCGCGATTTCGTTCGGGGTCTTCTGCCGCTCCGCCCCTTCGACCAAAGCGATCATGCGGTCCATGAAAGTTTCGCCAGGGTTGGAAGTGATTTTGATCTTAATCTTGTCAGAGAGCACGCGCGTACCCCCGGTTACTGCCGAACGATCGCCTCCAGCTTCACGGATGACCGGAGCCGATTCGCCGGTAATTGCGGATTCATCCACCGACGCGACTCCTTCGATGATTTCACCGTCGGATGGGATCAACTCTCCCGCGGAAGCAAATACCAAGTCGCCAGCCCGGAGTTTTGAGCTTGCCACTTGCTCCACTTCATCGCCGCTTCCGGTAAGCCGGTTGGCCATGGTCTCAGATCGAGCTTTACGGAGGGTATCTGCCTGCGCTTTTCCGCGGCCCTCCGCCACAGCTTCGGCAAAATTCGCAAACATGACCGTGAACCACAGCCATAGCGTGATCTGCAGGTTGAACGCAAAGCCGGTGCCGCCTTTGAAAAGCAGAGCGGTCGTGATAACGCTCCCAATTTCCACCACGAACATGACGGGGTTGGCCATCATCGTGCGCGGATTCAGCTTGAGAAATGAATCCCAGATCGCACATCGGACGATCTTCCACTGCCAAATCGCTTTCTTTTTGGGTGTCTTCTTTGGTCTTTCCGCGGGCTGCAGGGTTTGAACGGATTTCACTTCCCAACCAGCTTTAGCTTCCATTGTTGTCGCCATACATGGTCCTCAAAATGTTTTGCCCGCCAGCATCAGCAGGTGTTCGAGTATTGGTCCCAGGCTTAGCGCGGGCAAGAACGTCAGCGCGCCCACGATCAGAATCACGCCGATCAGCAGCACCGAAAATAATGGCGTGGTCACGGGAAACGTTCCCAGCGAAGGAGGAACAAACTTCTTTTGGGCAAGACTGCCAGCAATCGCCAGCATGGGAATGATCATCAAGAAGCGCCCGACAAGCATGGTCAAGCCGATCGTTGTGTCGTACCACAGTGTGTTTGCGGTTAGGCCGCCGAATGCGGAGCCATTATTGCCCGCGCCTTCGGTATATGCGTAAAGAATCTCGGAGAGACCATGCGGCCCAGGATTGGCAATGCCCGAGGTGCCAAAATCTTTGACAACGGAGACCGAGGAAAATCCCAGAATGACGAGAGGAAAGACGAGCGTCACCAGCATGGCCATTTTCACGTCGTAAGCCTCGATCTTCTTTCCCAAATATTCCGGTGTGCGTCCGACCATCAGGCCAGCGATAAAGACGGCAAGGACCACATAGATCAGTACTCCATACATCCCCGACCCGACGCCGCCGAATACGGTTTCACTCAGCATGATGTTGGCGAGCGGCATCAGGCCGCCGAGCGGCGTGTACGAATCGTGGGCGCTGTTCACGGCCCCACAGCTCGTGTCGGTTGTGACCGTGGCCCACAACGCGGAATCCACAATGCCGAAGCGGACCTCCTTACCTTCCATGTTGCCGCCGGATTGCGTTGCGCTCGCATGCTGATCAACACCAGCCAGCAACGGATTTCCTCGCGCCTCAGCCCAATACGCGGTCGTGACGCCAACGACAAAAAGGATGGCCATGGCCGCCCATACCGCCCATCCATGACGCTGTGAACCTGTCATGCGGCCCAGTGTGTAAGTCAGCCCGGCAGAGATGGCGAAGATGCAGAACATCTCGAAGAGATTGGTTAACGGCGTGGGATTTTCAAATGGGTGGGCGCTGTTCGCATTGAAAAATCCGCCGCCGTTGGTGCCGAACTCCTTAATGATTTCCTGCGACGCGACGGGCCCTTGCGCGATGGTTTGGTCGGTGACCGTGTCCATTACCGATTTGCCGTCAGCGCCAACTTTCTGTATCTGCTGTGGCTCAAGCAGTTTTGCCGTGTCGTACGGCCGTAGATTCTGTACCACTCCCTGCGAAACTAAAAATAAAGCTCCCACAATACAGAAAGGCAGAAGCACCCATAAACAACAACGGACGAGATCAACCCAGAAGTTACCGATTGTCTTCATTTGCCGGCGCGCAATTCCGCGGATGAAGGCAATTGCCAGCGAAATGCCCACCGCCGCTGAAACGAAGTTGTGATAAGCAAGTCCGGCCATCTGCGTGAAATAACTCATGGTCGCTTCGCCGGCATAGGCTTGCCAGTTTGTGTTGGTCGTGAACGAGGCTGCGGTGTTGAACGCCAGATGCGCCGGGGTGACCGCCGCGAATTTCTGAGGATTGAATGGCAGCACGCCCTGTACGCGTTGCATCAGGTAAAGAACCAGCATGGACACCACGCTGAACAACAACATGGCGATGGCATATTCGGTCCAGGGCATCTCATGCTCTTCGTCCACTCCCGTCACTCGGTACAGCAATCGCTCAATTGGCCGCAGCGCAAAATCAAGGAACGTATGTTCCTTGCTGAAAACACGCGCCATGAAAATGCCCAGGGGCTTGGTTACAAGGAATATGAGGAGGAGAAAAAGCAGAATTTGAAACCATCCGTTGGCGGTCATATTCAAAACTTCTCCGGACACAACAGGGCATACAGCAGATACACGCCAGTCAGAATGCTGATGGCGAGCATGATTATTGATTCCAAGCCCATAACGTTCCTCACTTCACTTGGTCGCAGAAGCGCACGTACCCGATGGACAACATGAAAAATGCAATCGTGACCACCACCCAAATAACGTCCTGCATAAATCTCTCCCAATCCAGTGGGCGCGGTCTGACTTCAAACCACGCCGTCCAATTCATTGGATAACGCCGCCCATAAGCCTCGGATAAGAGGTTGATAAAAGGTTTATAAAAATGAGAATGGAAGGAAAAACGCGGCGCGGGGATTTTCCTGGGTTATGCGGCCACGTTTATTCGCCAGCTATGAAGCGGTATCCGATCCACGGTTCAGTGACAATGTAGGTAGGAGATGAGGGATCAGGTTCAATTTTTTTTCGTAATTGGCCAATAAAGACGCGCAGATACTCTGGCTGCTCGCTGCTGCCAGCGCCCCACACCGCGGTCAATAGTGTTCGATGGGTGATGACCTTACCGGCGTGCCTCGCAAAGTAAGTAAGCAGCTCAAACTCTTTGGGAGTAAGTTTTACCTCGCGATTGCGCAGCGTGACCACATGCGCGTCCAAATCAATGCGGAAATCGCCTGACTCGATTAATCCACCTGTCGCAGCTTCGGCTGGCGGCACACGACGAAGGTTCGCACGTACGCGCGCCAGGAGTTCGCTGATGCCAAATGGCTTGGTCACATAGTCATCCGCGCCAGCGTCCAGCGCCCGCACCTTGGTCCGCTCTTCGCCCTTCACTGATAGAACGATAATGGGCACCTGCGACTTTGCGCGCAGCCTGCGCGAAAGCTCCAGGCCATCCATGTTGGGCATGGAGATGTCAGTAATGATGAGGTCCGGCGTCCAATCCTTCACGATCTCTAGCGCTGTTTCCCCATCATTTGCAACCCTCAGATCATAGCCCTGCGAGGAGAGCGCGGTCCGCAACACTCGCGTGATCTGCGGCTCGTCATCCACGACCAGGATCTTCCGATGATCGGCGTTCGAGGTCAATTCGCCTCCTGCGTGACAATGTGAACATCCACCGCAGGCGCCTGGCGCAAAAATTTTTGGATGACCGTCAAGTACAAATACTTGCGCCAGCCTTCCTGGTCCGAACGCCCAAAAATAATCTGTGTAATGTGCTTGTCGCGGACGAACTCCGCCACGCGGTCCGCCACGTTCCCCCGATTCAGGCGCACCACCGTTGCGCCCAGATTCTCGGCGAAACGGACATTCTCCGCGAGGCTACGGCGATTCTCGTCGCTCTCATCGGCGGAAACATCCACGTATGCGACATAGAAATCTCCGTCCAGCGCATGTGCCATGCGCCCACCGCGGGCGATCAGATACTGCGCCGCGGGATTAGAGCTAATGCAAACTGCGATGCGCTCGCGCACCGCCGCGTTCACTTCAAAATGCTCGCCCGCGCGATGTGCTTCCAATGTCTTATCTACTACCTGGGTGACCTGCCGCAAAGCCAGCTCGCGCAGCGCGATCAGATTTCCACGCTGAAAGAAATTACCAAGCGCACGCTCCGCGCGCTCCACCGGATAGATATCGCCGCGCCGCATGCGGGTTTGCAACGCCTCGGGTGTTAAATCGGCCATCACGATTTCTCCCGCGCGCTGCACTACCCAGTCGGGTACGGTTTCACGCACATGCACGCCGGTGATGCGGGCCACAGTGGGCGACAGACTTTCAATATGCTGGACGTTCATCGTGGAAACGACATTAATGTTTGCATCGAGTAATTCGATTACATCCTGATAACGCTTGGCATGCTTACTGCCTTCGATATTGGTATGGGCAAGTTCATCCACCAGAACAACAGCGGGTTTGCGCGCCAGAATAGCATCCACGTCCATCTCTTCGAAAACTGTGCCTTTGTATCCAAGTTTTTTTCGGGGCACAACATCGAGCTTTGAGGCAAGCTCCGCAATCGGGCGGCGACCATGCGTCTCAACGATTCCCACAACGACGTTCTCGCCGCGGCTGTGCCGTCGCAGCCCTTCACTGAGCATGTTGTAAGTTTTCCCCACACCGGGGGCATAACCCAGAAAAAGCTTGAACACCCCCTCTTTTTTTTCGCCGGGCGCCGACTCTTCCAGCCACTGCTCAGGAGTCTTACTCACGCGGCTATTGTCGTCGAGTACTTCCCGATTGTCGAGTTGTGTGTAGAATTGCGGTCGTGAAACGGATTGTAAATTCCCTGGTCCGCAGTGTTGCCGGCGTGGCCGTTGTAACGGTTATCGTTGCTTTCTATCGGCACACAGCGCCGGGCAATCCCACGACTGTTGCGCTCACATTTTTGCTTGCAGTTCTAGTCGTCTCAGCCACCTGGGGCTTGCTCTACGCCGTCTTTCTGGCAATTATTGCCACTCTCGCACTGAATTTCTTTTTTTTGCCCCCAGTAGGAACTTTCACGATCGCGGACTCGCAAAATTGGATCGCGCTACTCGTGTTTTTGGCCACGGCAATCATTGCCAGTCAACTTTCGGAGCGCGCCCGGCGAGAGGCGCTCCATGCAACGCAACGCCGAAAAGAAATTGAACGGCTTTACACATTCAGCCAGCGATTGCTGACCACGGAAAATGTTCCTGAATTACTGAATGCCGTACCAAAATATGTTGTGGAGTGTTTTGGAATACGAACCGCGGCCGTTTTCGTGATTGGTCGCACGGATATCTATCGCTCGGGACCTGACATTCATACGTTAAACATCGAACAGTTGAAGGCGGTAATGGCGCGTGGTGAACCGGCAATCAACGCCGGGGCCGATAGTTCCCTTGCGCCCATCCGTCTTGGAGTTCAGTCGGTGGGAGCGATTGGAGTTTCCGGAGGGCTGCTTTCGCTTGAAACATTGGAGGCCCTTGGTACGCTTATCGCGATTGCCATTGAACACACTCGTGCAATCGAAAAGTTAAGTAAAGCAGAAGCCGCGCGGGAAAATGAAAAATTGCGCTCAGCGATTTTGGATTCTGTCACGCATGAATTCCGTACTCCTCTCACTTCCATCAAGGCCTCCGTGACTACGTTGCTTACCACGAATGAACTCGATGCGCCCGGGCATAGAGAATTGCTGACGGTCATAGACGAAGAATCAGACCGGCTGAATCGCCTAGTTGGCGAGGCGGCGCTGATGGCGCAGCTTGATGCGAACCAGGTTGAATTGCACCGTCAACCACACCATATTCGCACGGCGATTGAGCGCGCGCTCGAAGAATCCAAACAGATTCTGGCCGCTCATCCGGTGAAAATAGAAGTGCCCGATAATTCCCCGCTGATTTGGATTGACCTGGAGCGCATCACCAACGTTCTGCGCCAGTTGCTGGAAAATGCCGCTAAATATTCGCCGGGTGATTCTCCGATTCAGGTTTCTGCTGAAGTTAATAATCATGAGATCGTGGTCAGCGTCGCCGATCACGGACCAGGTATTGACGATTTTGAGCAGGCTTTGATCTTTGACAAATTCTATCGCGGCAAAAGTGAACGCTACCGCGTGCAAGGCACCGGTATGGGCCTGGCCATCGCGAAAGCCATCATAGAAGCGCACGGCGGCGCCATCGGCCTTGTCAGTCAGTTAGGCCACGGATCGGTCTTCCACTTCACGCTGCCTCTTCAATCTCTCCCTATGGAATAGACGGTGACAGACCTTCTCAGGACTTGGCGTTCTACGCCCACCGAAATAGTCGAGCTGATTGCTGCTACCCGTAAGCGCGGCATAGGATAGGTCATTGCGCGATGGAGAATGCGTTCAAACGCGATTTGCGAAACTACCCACGGTATTTCCTGCTGTGGACAGTGTTGGGTCTTTTTTATTTCAGCCAAGGGGTTACGCAACGGCTTCTCGCGTACGACCCAACTCCCTGGTGGCATTACCTGGTGGGATGGCTTCTCGGAGTTTACATTTGGGCATTTCTGACGCCCATCATCTTATTATTCGGCCGGCAGTTTCCCGTAGAGCGTCGCAACTGGTTGCGCCGAATTCTGTTCCAACTCTTGCTGAGCGCAATATTCTCGGCTTTCGAGCTGTCTGTCGAGACAGTTTTATACTCACGCCTTCACCTTTTCCCCGCGGTAATAAAGGACTTTCGTAGTTCTCTGGCGCCCCTGCTGATCAGGGGTTTTCACGGCGGTATTGTGAATTACTGGATCGTGCTGGGGCTGCAATGGGGAACCCTCTATTATCAGAGATACCAGGAGCGCTCACGCGAAGTATTGAAGTTTGAGCTGCACGCATCCGAGCTACAGTCGCAACTGATGAGCGCCCAATTGAATGCGCTCAAGATGCAACTCCAGCCGCATTTCCTGTTCAATACGCTGAATGCCATTACGGTGCTGGTGCGCCAACAGAAAAGCAAAGACGCGGAACAAATGTTGGGACACCTTAGCGATCTCCTGCGGCGCGTCCTCGAAGACGTAGATACACAGGAGATTTCTCTACGCCGCGAGCTGGAATACTTGCAGCTTTACCTGGCTATTGAAGAAGTACGCTTCGCGGACCGGCTTCGGATCGAACTGTCGGTCGATCCAGAAGCACAGGAAGCGTTGGTGCCGCAGCTCATCCTGCAACCGATCGTGGAAAATGCTATTCGCCATGGCATCGGACGAAGCTCCTCCGCGGGCGAGATTCGAATTAACATCTCGAAGGTTGATGGCAAGGTGGAACTTCGCGTTCAAGATGATGGACCAGGACTTTCGCCCGGAGACGCATCTCACAACCAAGGCATTGGCCTGGCGAACACGCGCGCGCGATTACAGCAGCTCTATGGACAAGCGGCGCGTTTGGAGATCAAGAATTGCGACCGCGGTGGGGTGATCGCGACCATGAGTCTTCCCTTTCACCCTTCCCATTCAGAAATTGAGAGAATCTGATGCCCCTGACAGTCCTGATCGTGGATGACGAACCGCTCGCGCGGGAAGGTTTGCGGGCCCTGCTCGAACGAGATCCTGAAGTTGGAGCGATTCGCGAAGCCAGGGATGGACGCGAGGCGGTTACTTCCATTCGAGAGAGCGCCCCTGACATTGTGTTTCTCGATGTGCAAATGCCGGAGATGGATGGATTCGCCGTCGTGCGGACCATCGGCGCAGAATCTATGCCAGCAGTCGTGTTCGTTACAGCTCACGATCAGTATGCGATTCAAGCATTTGAAATTAATGCGCTCGACTACCTGTTGAAACCCGTGCTCGAAGAACGTTTCGTCAAGGCACTGGTGAGGGCTAAAGGTCGTATCCGTTCCAACGTTGCGGAGATTTCGAGCCGGCAAATCCTCGGGCTGCTCGAAACCATCGCGTTCCCTCGGAATTATTTGAAGCGCTTCGCGGTGCGGTCGGCAGGCAAGACTATGTTTGTGGAGGTCGCCGATCTCGATTGGATACAAGGCGCTGAAAACTATGTGGAACTCCACGCAGGTGGAGTCAAACATCTGCTGCATGCGACCATGAATACTCTTGAGAAATCACTTGATCCGGAGACCTTCCTCCGTATCCACCGTTCGATCATAGTCAACCTTGGCCGGGTTAGAGATTTGCAGCCCGGCGCGCATGCGGAATATTCAATCACCCTGCGAGATGGGACGCGTCTCCAGTCTGGAAGAACTTATGCTGACCGGCTGAAAGCTCTGGCCAGCAACCCGTTCTGATCTCCTACTCAGTCAGTTCATCAAAGAATTCCGCCTTTTGGTCAATCTCTTCTTTGAGCGAGCACCGCCAGTGGCACAAACTGCCTTCTGAACGGAGGTCAAAGGTATGAAAACCACGATGATGCTGATTGCGACTGTAACATTCCTGTCGTTGGGCGCTCTGCACGCGGCTGAATCCGTGCAATACCCCGACAACTTTCGACGCTGGGTGCACGTAGGAACCGGAGTGATCCTGCCCGGCGCGAATCCGATGTTCAAGAGCGAAGAAGGAATGCACCATATTTTTGCGAATGAGAAAGCAACCAGCGGCTATTCGTCCGGCGACTTCCCTGATGGCTCGATTATTGTTTACGAACTTCGTGAAGCCCAACAGAAGAATGGAGTGATTGTAGAGGGCGACCGCAAGAGAACGGATGTGATGATCAAAGATTCACACCTCTACCATAACACTGGAGGATGGCGATTCGAACGGTTCTGGGGCAACGACCAAACACAGAACGCCATTCACGATTCAGGCACGTCATGTTTTCAGTGCCATTCGAACGCGAGTACCCACGGATTCATATTTAGCCAGCTTCATTGAGCGACAATGGATGCGACGCCGAAATTGAAAGTCACGGAACCGTTATCTGAAAGCAAATCAGCAACGGCTCCATTCCTACGGAAAAGCGGCCGTCTGTTTCCGCGCGGTGGAACTGCAGCGGTTTGGATGGTGGAGCACCTTGGGCCCCTATTGGGCCCAGATTCTTGGCAGGGGTTCTCGCAAGTGGTTGAAAAATGGTAGGCACGAGGAGACTCGAACTCCTGACCTCTACCGTGTCAAGGTAGCGCTCTAACCAACTGAGCTACGCGCCTATGGAAACTAAAAAGCAGACAGTAAATCGCGGTTTCACTATTATAACGATCCCCGGAGAACTTCGCATCTAGCCCTCGAATCACGCGGCCTGCGTAGAGCACATCTTCATCATTATTTCAGCTGAATTCCGCGAGTTTAATTCTCATTTTTTCAGAAAGGTCCCCTTCTCCAGCTCCGTGAACGCATTTCGCAATTGTTCCTGCGTGTTCATCACAATTGGTCCGTACCAGGCCACAGGCTCTTGCAGGGGTTTGCCTGAGACGAGAAGGAACCGGATCCCCTCGTCGCCCGCCTGCACCACGACTTCGTCGCCGCCGTCGAAAAGGACCAAAGAGCGGTTGTCGGCTTCGGTCGGAGGCGCGGTGTCCAGCCATTTAACACCTTCCGTCGGCACGGCCAGCGGCCCCGACGCGTTGCAGAACTTTCCTGAACCCGCGAAAACGTAAGCGAAGGCATGGCGCCGGGTATCCACAGGCAATGACTTTCTTTTGCCCGGAGGCACCGACACATCTATATAAATTGGGTCAGTGGCAATTCCATCCACCGGACCCGCTTTCCCCCAGAAGTTTCCGCAGACCACGCGCACGTGCGTGCCGTCGTCATCGGTAATCTCCGGAATATCGAGGGTCTTCACTTCCTGATAACGCGGCGGCGTCATTTTGAGCGCGGAAGGAAGGTTCGCCCACAGTTGAAAGCCATGCATGCGACCCACGTGGTCGCCCTTGGGCATCTCCTGATGAATAATTCCGCTGCCCGCGGTCATCCACTGCACATCGCCGCTGGAGATGACGCCGCGATTTCCCATGCTGTCGCCATGTTCTACTGTCCCGGCGAGCACGTAAGTGATGGTCTCAATTCCCCGGTGCGGATGCCAGGGAAAACCCGCGAGGTAGTCTTCTGGCACATCGTTACGAAAATCATCGAGCAGCAGGAAAGGATCAAAATCATTCGTATTGCCGAAGCCAAACGCGCGACGCAAATGCACGCCCGCGCCTTCCAGAGTAGGCTTGGATTCGATCAGGCGCTTCACCGGTCGAATAGACATGAAAGCCCTCCGTTTGCAAAATTCCGGTCACAGGATCACACGCACATTCAGCTCGCGAGCCATGTTCCCGTTCCCATGCCTAGCTTAACACTGATCGTATTTCACTCGTCTTTTACCGCGTTTCGCCTGACACTTTGCTGCATGCGCTTGCAAAGGAAGCGCTCCACGGCGACAATCTTTGCATGCAGGGAAATTCTCAGGCTGGAGCCCGGGTTACTGGGCCGTCTGTTCCTTTTCACTCCGGAACCATGGTCGTGGCGACGCTTGGCAATCCCCGCGAAAAATTCTGGGGAGCCGTCCTTTCTCTGGCTCCCGAAGGACTGAGCCTTTGCGGCGTTGAGATCTCATCGTTCGAAGACTTGGTTCGCATGGTGAAAGAAGAGGAACCATTTACCGCCAGTGTTATCTTCTTCCCCATGCATCGTGTAGAGCGCATCGAACTCGACTTGCCGGATGGCAGTATTCCCTCGCTCTCGCAGCGCTTCACCAGCAAGACAGGTCTGGCGCCGGCGGACGTGCTGATCGTTCATGGAATGGCTCCCGCGGTTCCCGGCGAGGCGCGCGAGTGACCACGTCACGAATTCTTACCGCGCCCAACCAACTGACCTTGTTGCGGATGGTTTTTCTGCCCTTCATCGTCATCCACCTGGTCGCGGGACACTACAACTGGGCGCTGATCCTATTTGTGCTTGCCGGATGCAGCGATGGGCTGGACGGCCTGCTGGCGCGCACGCTGCACCAGCAAACCACGCTCGGTCAATATCTTGATCCGATCGCCGATAAACTTCTTCTCAGCACGGTTTTTCTTGTGCTCTCCATTCTGCACAAAATTCCGTGGAAATATACCGTGTTCGTCTTTAGCCGCGACGCTTCCATTCTTCTCGCCAGCGCTGTTTTATATGCGATTGCCGGTCTACGTGATTTCAGCCCCAGCATTTTCGGCAAAGCCAACACCTTCGCGCAGGTAGCGGCAGTTTTTTTCGTGATGCTATTTCAAATTCACCACACGCGCGCCGTTTGGGTCACGGAATTTACCTTCCTGCATGCGGTGCTTGCCTTCACAGTTATTTCCGGCGTCCATTACGTGTTCATAGTAGGGCAAAGACTGCGTGCGCTGCACACAACCGCGCCGAAGTCCGCTTCGCCAGCTTAGAAATGGTCTGAAAACTTAGCGGCAAAAACTTCATGCAATTGAATCTGCCGCAATTCGACATTGCCTACCGCGGCCTGGGAATCGTCAAATCCAGGTCCTTCGCGGCCAACTGCTTAGTCAGCAAAATAATCTGCCCTACATGCTGCTGCACATGGCCCACGACCTGATAGATCGCATCAAGCACGAAAACTTCTCCCATCTTCTGCGGGTCGGTTCGGTCGAGCAGTTTTTCAGGTGGCAGAGAAGCAATCACGCCCTTTGCCTCTTCCACCGTCTTGCGGAATAGATCCGACAATTGCTTCACGGTAAGACCTTCGCTGGCGGAAAATTCCGCGGCACGGGTGCGGACATCAGGCTGCCCGCCCACGCCGTGCATAATCCACTGCCGCATGTTTCCGCAAAGATGCACCACCAGATTGCCAATGGTATTTTCATGCGCCGCATTCCGTCGCCATACTTGCTCGTCATTCAGATGGCTTAGGCACGATTCAACATTTCCCGTCATCTGCGTAAGCTTGCGGACGGAGTAATCGAGAAAAAGTCTTCCAGTTTCGCTATTCATGGCACCAGTGTACCCGCCGCGCGCAGTCGCAATCATCTCCATTTGCGCTTGGCCACATTGATTTTTTCCGTTGGAGTCTTGCACGCATTTCGTGAAATCATCCTCCCAACCGGTCGGTTTGCATGCGCGCTAACCTGCATGTTTACGCGCGCGGCAAGGTTATAATCGAAACAGTTCTCATTTGGATCATGAGCGGTTAGGAGCACTTCATGGCGCTGCAAAAGACGGAAAAAATCTGGCACAACGGAAAATTCATTCGATGGGACGATGCGAACATCCACGTGATGTCGCACGTCGTGCATTACGGCTCGTCGGTATTTGAAGGCGTGCGTTGCTACGAACTTCCCAGCGGCCCGGCGATCTTCCGCGCCAAAGAGCACATGCAGCGCCTTCTCGACTCAGCCAAAATTTATCGCATGGATGTGAATTACGGTTTAGAAGAGTTGGTTTCCGCGATGGTCGAGTTGATTGCGGCCAACGGAACGTGGCCCTGTTACATCCGCCCCATTGTGTTTCGCGGCTATGGCGATGCCGGCGTCACCCCGATCCATTGCCCGGTCGAGGTGTACATGATCAATTATCCCTGGGGAAAATATTTGGCGGGCGATGACAGCGGCGTGGACGTGTGCATCTCCTCGTGGACGCGCCTGGCCCCCAACACGCTTCCCGCCATGGCGAAAGCCGGCGCGAATTACATGAACTCGCAGCTCATCCGCATGGAAGCCAATGCCAACGGCTATAGTGAAGGGATTGCGCTCGATTCCAATGGATATGTCAGCGAAGGCTCGGGAGAAAATGTTTTCGTGGTGCGTAACGGCGTTCTGCAGACCGCGCCGCTCGGCAACTCCGTGCTTCCTGGAATTACCCGCGACGCCGTGCTGAAAATTGCCCGCGATATCGGAATCCCGGTGGTTGAATCGGGCATTCCCCGCGAAATGCTGTACATTGCCGATGAAGTTTTCTTCACGGGAACCGCGGCGGAAGTTACGCCCGTGCGCTCCGTGGACAAAATCAAAGTTGGCAAGGGCGAGCTCGGCCCCATCACCCAAAAAGTGCAGAAAGAATTTTTCTCAATCGTACGCGGAGAAAAACCAGACCGCTTCGGCTGGCTCACTCCAGTCCCGGTGCGGAGCAAGCAGCCAGTAGGCGTTTAGGCGAAGCAGAAATGTGCAGCGCCGGATTTTAAATCCGGCGCTGCAATCCAGCATAATCGCGCAATTCACGCTATCCATTCATGATAGAAACAATCTCAGCAGGAATTGCTTGAGATCGTTTGTTCGAGAACGTTACTTCGAGGTTTCTTCCAGTAAGCCCTGCTCCAGTTTTTCCTGGCACTCAATACAATGGCGCGTCCACGGCACGGCTTCCAGACGTTTGGCGTTGATCTCTTTCCCGCAGGAAATGCACTCGCCGAATGCGCCTTCGCGGATCCGTCCCAGTGCGACCTCTACCATTTGCAATAACTGGCGGTCATTGTTGCTCTGCGAAAAGAGAAATTCCTTGGTGTAAGAACTGGCGGCGCGGTCGGCGACGTCCTGAGCCGAGTCCTCATCCACAGTGCGGCCATCCTGCTCGGTGCGCACCACAATGCGGTGCAACTCGTGCTGCCGCGTTTCCAGTCTCTTCCTGAAGTAGTCCAGTTTTTTCTTGTCCATACGAGTTCGCTACCTGAAGGGCCCTCTTGCTGAAAAGCCCTTAACTAAAACGCACATCATATGCGTTCAAATTCAGATGCGTCAACTGAGGAAGAGGATTCGCGATTGGGAAAAATTAAGCTGTTTGCGGGATTGAACGTCCGTGATTGTGGAATGAATGACTTCCCTGCTATCGCGGCAGCATATTAGGCATGTCCGCAAGCGCGAATCCCATCACAGTCATGGCCGCGGCATTTTCCTGTAGCAATCGCGGCGCGATTTTGTCCAGGGTATCAGCGGCAGTGTGATGATAGTTGAAGTAGGTACGCGCATCCTGCATGATGCCAAACGCCGGCACGCCCGCCTTCGACATCGGCTCGATGTCCGCGCCAGTGTCGTCGTTCATCTTAATCAGGTTAGCGCCAAACTTGCCGAGAATGTCTTGCACGGGTTGCAGCAAGGGCAGAGCTTTCGGGTTAATCTTCGCCACGAACCCCAGCGGATGGTCGGCGCCAAGGTCGCTTTCAATGGCCCCGGCGTAGTTCGTAAAATCTGCGGCGTGGGCTTTGGCGTAGGTATTGTGCCCGGTGCCGCCATTTTCTTCATCCATCCAGGCAATTACGCGGAGCGTCCGCTTGGGATGCAGGTGCAGTTGCTGAACAAGCTGCGCCGCCTCCATGGCCACGGCCACTCCCGCGGCATCGTCAATCGCACCCGTTCCCGGGTCCCAGGAGTCAAGATGGCCGGAAACGACCACGACCTGTTCCGGATGCTCGCTTCCTTTGATGTCGCCTACAACGTTATAGCTTTGCACGGGCGCGCTCACTCGGGAGGTCAAAACCAGGTGCATGCGCACCGGACCTTCAGCGGCGAGATCGGCAATCAAGTCGGCGTCTTCACTGGTGACCGCCCCAGCGGGAATGTCTGCCGGCGCGCTCCAACCGGCATGAGCTATCCGGTAATCCGCGTTTCCCACCGAGCGCACCAGTGAGGCAACCGCCCCAAGATCCTGCGCACGCCTGGCGCCCAGCCCGCGATAGAGGACTGCTTCATCATAGGCGTCATCGGCAAGTCCGTTGGCGGCTTTCGCGCGATCAAAACGGACGTTATACAAAACGATTTTTCCGGAGACCTTGTCGCGCCCCAGCTCTTCCAACTCCTGAAAATCATTCACTACCACCACATTCGCCGTGATCCCTTCAGACGATGTCGGGGCGTTTCCGCTGAGGGCAAGAAGAACAATCCGCTGACTTGTACCGTAAGTGTGGCCGGGATATTCGACGAGTTCGGCCGCATCTTGTCCGCGCGTCCAGCGTGGAACCATCACTGGTTCCAGATGAACGTTCAAGCCTAACTTGCGTAATTGATCGGCCACATACTCCACCGCGGCCTGCGCTTGAGCGGAGCCTTCCGGCCGCGCGCCGATATTTTCCGTCAAATACTTTACTTGCTCGTAAGCGTAGCTGTCGTTTAGAGCGGCGTCCCGCAAGGCGACGAGCTGGTTCGTCAGCTGCTCAGAATATGCGGGCGCAGCGGCATGGTTGAGTTGTTCTTCGTACTCGGATGGCGAAGCGGTTGAATTCTGAGCGTTCGCCGCGATGATGGAGACCATCAGGAAAAGAACAAAGACGAGAGGGAGATAGAACTTTACTTTGTACATGGCTGAAGCTTGCTAATTTTCAGTGTAAAGGATCCTTCAAGAGTGGGATTTGAAAATGCATATGCTATCAAAAAAAAGGACCCCGTTTTTCAGGGTCCTTAGCAAGAGGCAATTGGTGAGAAATTTAGGAAAGGTATTGCTTGGGTGCCGTTAGCTTTCTACGGCGAATCGGCGGCATCAACAATAGAGAAGAGGTGAATCATATCTTCTTACGGCCTCTTTCAGTGCCTGTACGAAATGCACTTTCCCCGCCAACTTGTCAGTAGATCCTGGGCCCGCACAAACCCCGTAAACGTTTGATAACGGTAGAGTAATCAATTCAACAGAATGCGCGCACAGAAGCTGTGCCGCCGGGAAATACGAAATTAGTTGCACATCATTGCCGTCGCGGACACATCATTGCAGCCGTGATCCATCGGCCCTGTTTGTTTGGGCTGCAATCAAAACGGGCAGGATAATTTTTATCATGATTTTGTTCGGGGGCGCGCCTTCGGAGTTGTAATCTCCGGCTGTAAAAACGGCGATAAAGTCGTACTGCGGCAAGAGGTAAATTTTCTGGCCGCCATTGCCTTGTGCAGCGTTCATGGTGACGTGCTGCGGCCCCTCAGGAGTTTCGACGTTCAACCATGGACGCCACCAGAAGTAACCATAATCTGTATTGTCCACTTGGCTTTGCGCTGCGAGTGATGCCTTCACCCAGGATGACGAGATGATCTGACGTCCCTGCCATCTACCGCCATCCGCGTAGAGCATACCGAGCTTGAGCATGTCGCGGGGGCGAAGGTGGATTTGTGCGTATTCTTTGTTGGCGTTGGTCAAGTCGTAGTTCCAGAACCAGTCGGCACTTAAAATTCCCAACGGTGCAAAGAGATTTGCCTGGGCGAACTCAGGAAGCTTCAGATGCACCGCGTTTTCAACCAATCGTCCAACGACCGCGACTCCACCTGAGCAGTAATAGGCCTTGCTACCGGGATTATTAATCATCGGCAGATCAAACGTTGCCTTCACCCAATCGGGCGTGTCGTCGAGAACGGTTTCTCTCCCGGGAGATGTGGAACTGTGGTCATTGCAGTCCAGACCCGAACTCATGGATAAGAAGTTTCCGAGCGTTATTGTTGATTTGCGCGGATCGGGATTGGCGTAAGTTCCATACTTCATTTCGGGCAGTACTCGCTCGTTCACACCCGAGATCGCCCCATGATCAATAGCGATGCCGGCCAGTGCGCTCACCACGGATTTCGTCGCAGACCGAAGCTGATGTGGCCGCACAATGTTGTAGCCGTAAAAGTACTCTTCCATTACAAGTTTTCCGTGCTGGTAGAGAAGAACGCTATGCACGTCCTTATAGGTTCCGTTGAATATGGCGCGCACGATTTGGTTTGCCGTCGCCGTACCGAGGTCTGACTTGGCAATGTCTCCGACAGCGATGCCGTCATGCAGATCGGCTGGTATCTGATAACGATAATCGTCGGGAGAATCCTGTCCTTTAGGTCTGGGGAAGGCAAGCGCGGCCGACTCTGCCGTAACGGTCAACGAAACGCGAGGGTGGAACTTTCCTGAGTCTTCGTAGCCTGTCACCTTTCCGTTGGCGCCACGGAGGAATGGGATCTTTTTCCCCACAACGTTGGTAAATTGGTCCACGCCCGCGGGGAGGAGTTTGTACTTGGCTCCATCGACGACTGCAAATAATTCGTCGCCAGCCACGATCTCCACTTTTTCGCCCGATTGATCGCTGTAGGTGCCAACATAATCAGACAAATTGGGAGTCTGCGTTTGCGAATGCAGGGTGCTGGTGAGCATCGCCAGGAATATGGCAACCGCCAAATAACGCATTTGTCTTCCGCTGGACATCAAATTGACCACCCTCCAGCCGCAGCCCGCCTAGCTTGATTTCCAACGAGTGTTACGCGGCGCGCGTATAGCTAGTTCTTCGTTCTGAAGATTTTATTAGCGCATACCTGCGCGCACGAGGGGACACGAAGAATTCGCCGTCCCAGTTCAGCAAGGAAAGTATTAGGAGTTGCCAGCTACCGTGCGCAATTTTCCGGGCAAAAAGTGATACGGAGGCCATGGGCCGCTGATCAGCAACTCGCAGTTTTTTAATTGCTTGGCTGCACTGCTGAAGCGGTTCTGATATTTTTCGATGGATTTGGAGTCAATCAAATGCGCGATATCGATAAGCATTCCCTGCGAATCCATTTTCTTGCAGCTAATTTCTTCTTCCAGTGGATTGAAGAGCTTATGGACCTGCACGGAAAGAGCGCGGGCCTTGGTCTGCCGCTCCCGTTGCCGCGAAGCCTTCTCGCGCAACTTAATCAGGTAGTCGCCGCCGACGGTGTCGGGTAATTTCACGTCAATCATGGCTTCGCGCAGCGAACCATCGCGAACCCGCAGCTTTAAGTGCATCTCCGCCTTGCCTTTTAGCTTGGCGACGCTTTGTCCGAAAGCTCGGCGATTAGTGCGTACCGCCTGCCGGAGTGCCTCGTCATTCTCAAAAATGGTGCCCAGCTTGAAAGGAAGGACTGTGCCGGCGCGAAAGCAGACGCTTACCACCCGGGCGTGCTCCAAAAGAGCTTTCTGCTCAAGCTTTTCCCGATTTCCGTCAAATTCGCTGACCACCACCGCGAATTCTCCGCTGGGATAGCTGAAGACCGCGCAGCCATTCACACCCTGAACGCCTTCCAGCAGGGCTGGGCGCCGGGAACGGATTCCATTGTTGAGGATTTGCTGATCGGTAATGCAGTAAGCGTACCACGCCATATAGAGTCACTCCGAACCTGGAGGTCGCGATGCCATCCGTCAACCCGGGAGGAGAGACGTTGGCTACGACCTGCTTGACATTGGAAGAAAGGGCGGTACCACTACGACAAGAACGAACGCTAAATGCCGCGTCCAAAAGTGATACTACCCCCGGGTTTAAACAATTGCAACCATTTCGTTGCAGTCATCATCGGGAATGGCGTGCAACGCACGCATGTTTCCATATTTCTTTTTCAATATTCGATATTGAGAGGAATTGTGAGGCCATGCCACGCGGCATCCCCCGCGCGCATTTTTCCGAAGGCTAAAGTTTCTTGTGGTGATTGTTGCGGGCCAGAATGCGTTCCTGCAAAGCGAGCATGAGCACACGCGCCATTTCATCCCAGGGCGCGGGTTTTCCCGTCCAGATTTCGAATTGCCGCGCGGCCTGGTGGACAAACATCTCCAGCCCCGGGATCGGGTCTGCTCCACGTTCCTTGGCCAGCTTCAGAAGGCGGGTTTCGATCGGGTCGTAAACCATGTCGAAAACATAGCGCGCCTGAATCTCTTTTTCGGTAAGGGGCGACTCCGTGGAATTTCCCATCCCCACCGGCGTGGAATTTACGATTACATCAAAAGACATTTTTTTCAGGTCCGCGCGTTTCATCACGCGGGCCTTGGCCTGGCGCGCCAACTTTTGCGCCGGAGCAGCACTGCGATTCAAGATGTAAACCTCCGCCCCGCGTTCCTTCAGCCCAAATACTGCCGCCCGCGCCGCTCCACCGGCACCCAGCACAAGTATTTTGGCTCCTGCCAGCGTCATCCGCTGCTCTAGTGGACGAACGACGCCAGCGAGATCAGTATTAAAGCCATAGAGCCGTCCATCCTGCGCTCGGACGACAGTATTGCAGGCGCCGGTTTTCGCCGTATGCGGATCAGTATTATCCAAATACTGAACGATGCTCTCCTTGTAGGGCATGGTGACCGAAAGCCCATGAATGGGTATATCGCGCATGCAGGCCAAAAGGTCTTTGAGCGTTTTGGCATGTAAAGCCAAATAAACGCCATTCACATTTTCCCGTCGCAGGGCGGCGTTCATGATTGCCGGTGACAGAGAATGCGCCACCGGGTCTCCAACAACACCGTAAACCCGCGTCGCGGGATCCACCTGGTCGATCCTGTAAGTGCTGCGCAGGTCGCGGGCGGTGACCTGGCCGGGCGCAGTCTTCTCATCCGCGCTTACGGCCGCAAAGGTAAATGCGCTGCCTGCACGCACCCCCAGCACCCGGCTGATAATTCCCTGTTCTCCCATGCATAGACCCACCAGTGAGCGGCGGTCGCTGTGCTTTTCCAGCAACTTCATCATCTCCACGTTGTCATAGAGGGTTGTCGCAGTTCCAACGACCTTGTAGTAGTCAGCCGCATGAACGATCATCTTTTCCAAGGCTTCGTCCAGTTTCCGGCTTCCGTGAAAATCATGATAGGAAAGGACTACGGCCGCTTTGGAGCGAAGATTCTTTAACTGTTCGGGGCGGCACTTTTCCGCGCTTTGGAGCTCAACGTCCACCATCTGGCATCCGGCAGCCGCCGATTTTGCCAGCATTTCCAGCTGGGAAGCCAATGATCCTTTGAACTTGCCGCCGTTTGCGGCGCGCCGGCATGTGGCGATGACAGTGACGTGGGGATGATATTCCATGAATCGCTTGATCTTCGGTAATGCCTGCGCGGGCTGGGAAAGATAATCTAAACGGAACTCGAGGAAGGTGTTGTCTCGGGCCAAAGACTCCGCTTTTTCAATGATTTGCGAAGCATCGGATCCGGTAATGGCCACGCAAACTCGGGGCAGCCGTTGGTATAGCAAGCGGGAAGAAAAGCTGTTGGAGGCAGATGTGATCATCAAGAGGATTCGGCGCGATATTACAAGCCGCTAATTGCAGATGCAACAATGATTTAAGAATTTTCTTCCCTGGCAAACTTTTTCTTAGCGCGCGATGACACCAGCGTAACCTTGACCATCCCTTACCCCGTTGTTACTGTCCACGTTGAAGACTTTTACTTTGTTTGGGTTAGCGGGAACCGGACGTAACCGCACCCGGCGTTTCGGGGAGATAAGATGAAGAAAACAGGACTGTTGTTATTGCTTATTCTAGTAGGTGCTGCCTCCGCGCAAACCACCTACGCGCCTGCTAATGCGGGAAATCCAGAGGGGACGAGCGCAAACTCGAATACATTTCCCACGCTGCGTATGGAGACGCCCACGTATTCCGATCTGTATTGCGCGGGCTTTGTCAGCAAGCAGCTTCTGCCCAATGCCAATTTTGTTACTGGCGGCTTGAACACGCCAAACACCACCAAGTTCGTGAATGGCGATCTCATATACCTTACGGGCGGCGGCTACCAAGTCGGCCAGCAATACACCGTGGTGCGTGAATTGAAAGACCCAAACCAGTTCGAGCTGTTTCAGGGACAGGACAAGTTAATGAAGCAGGCGGGGCAGCCCTATGCGGAACAGGCCCACATTCGGATTGTGGATACCCGCAGCAAAATGGCCGTCGCTCAGGTTGAATTCAGTTGCGACCCGGTGAATCCCGGCGACTTCGTTATTCCATACGTGGATAAAAAGGCGATTGACCTGCAACAGCCGCATACATTTGATCGCTTCCTGCCAGCCAGTGGCCGCATGGGAGGCCGCATTATCCTGGCCAAAGATTTTGATTCTGAACTGGGCAATGGTTCTAAGGTTTACATCAACCTGGGAACGAACCAGGGCGTTCAGATCGGAGAATATTTCCGGGCATTCCGCCGTTACGAAGAAGATCTTCATGACCCGGTCGATTCACTCTCTTTCAAGGCTTCGGCTTCCGAAGACACCCAAAAGCATCCATCTTCCACCGATCAGCACATGTTCACCAAAACCAATGGACCGCAAATTCACGTCCATGACATGCCGCGGCGTTCGGTTGGCGAAATCGTGATCATTGGCACAACTCCGACGACGGCCACGGGCATGATTACCTCCTCGCTTGAAGACGTACACGTTGGCGACAATGTGGAGTTGGAACAGTAGCAATCGTAAATATCCGCAGCAGTCCTCGTCCGGAGAGTTCACGCTCTCCGGATTTTTTATTGCATGATTTCTTGTTGAATGGAAGACTTGCGCGAATTCTCTCTCTCCACGATTGTTCCGGCCTTTGTGTTTCCCCCGCGAATTTGTTCTAGAATCGGGCGGTATGAACAAAGTTGTCGCCAACGCTGACGAAGCGATCAGTGACATCTTCGACGGGGCGACCGTCATGCTTGGCGGCTTCGGCCTCTGCGGAATTCCTGAAAATCTTATCCACGCGCTGGTACGCAAAGGCGTTAAAAATCTTTCCACCATCAGCAACAATATGGGCGTTGACGGCGTGGGCATGGGCTTATTGCTCGAAGCCAGGCAGATTCGCCGCCACATGGGCAGCTACGTGGGCGAGAATCGTTTGCTTGAGCAGATGGTACTTAAGGGCCAACTAGATCTCGAACTCGTGCCGCAGGGGACTTTTGCCGAGCGCATTCGAGCCGGCGGCGCGGGAATTCCGGCCTTCTTTACTCCTACTGGCGTGGGAACCGTTGTGGCCGAGAAGAAAGAGACGCGCGAATTCGACGGCAGAGTCTACGTGATGGAGCGCGCGCTGAAAGCGGACTTTGCTTTAATCAAAGCCTGGAAGGGCGACACCTGGGGCAATTTGATCTATCGCAAGACGGCACGCAATTTCAGTCCCATGATGGCGACCGCCGCGAAAGTGACCATCGTTGAAGTCGAAGAATTGGTTGAGGTAGGAAAACTGGAAGCGGATTCCATTCATACTCCGAGCATTTATGTGCAGCGAATTTTTCAGGGATCGAATTACGAGAAGCGGATTGAAAGAAGGACGGTAAGAAAAACTTAGCGGGCCGTTCGCAACTCAAACAAGCTGTGGCTCAACAATGTCTAATCCTGAAAAAGCCGCGAAAGATCTCGACAAACGCGAACGCATCGTGCGACGCATTGCCAAAGAGCTGCGCGATGGTTTCTATGTCAATCTCGGAATTGGCATGCCCACGCTCGTCGCCAATCACGTCCCTCCAGGAATTCAAGTCGTGCTGCAGAGTGAAAACGGAATGCTCGGCATTGGGCCATATCCCTTCGAAGGAGAAGAAGACCCGGACCTGATTAATGCAGGCAAGGAAACCATTACCGAGATGCCGGGCACGGCATTTTTTTCCAGCGCCGATTCCTTCGCCATGATCCGCGGCGGTCACATTGATTTAAGCGTGCTGGGCGCGATGGAAGTAGATGAGCAAGGCAACATCGCCAACTGGATGATTCCCGGAAAAATGGTGAAAGGCATGGGTGGCGCCATGGACCTTGTGGCTGGCGCTCGCCGCGTGGTCGTCGCCATGGAACACACCACTCGCGACGGCGCACCGAAGATATTGAAGAAGTGCACGCTTCCTCTTACCGGGCTCAAAGTCGTGGATACAATCGTTACGGAAATGGGCTGTATTCAGGTCACAAAAGATGGGCTTGTGTTGGAAGAGATTGCACCAGGATTGAATTCAGAGGACGTGCAGCGCGCAACCGAGGCAAAGCTAACGATAAGCCCGAAGCTGAAAACGATGGAGTGCTGAAAAGTTCCAAAGCCAATTTTCAAATCCGAAACGGTGCGCTCAGCAATCTGGCGGGCAGCATGACGACCGCCCACACCAGCGCCAACGCCCCATGAACAGCGATTCCAAGGATCCGGAAGGGTAATAAAAGCAGCCAAACAATAGGGAACAAGACCAACGCTGCCAATGCGAGAGGCCAGCACAAAACGAAGAGTATGCACCAAAGCAAGAAGGCAAACATTGAGAGTTTTCTCCCTTCTCAATAAGCTACGCGCCAGAGCTCTGAAAAGTTCCCTGTGGATGTGGAACTCTTGGCGGACAAGAGTGTCCGCCCCACAGTTACTTTGCCTGGCTCTTCAGCCGCTCCGCCTCAAATTCATCGCCGTGCTGCCAGCCGATTAAATTCTGCAGGCTGGCGGCCTTCCATCCCAGGGCAAAACCGAAGCGGGCCATGGCCGCGTCGCCAATAAAATTCATGTCGGGGCGGTACTCGTCGCTTGGCTGATGATAGCGGTTCGTGGTGTAGTCCTCGGCCTGTTTCTCTCCCCAGGCTTCGGTGTGGCCCTTATATTTCAAGCCTTCGCTGACGGAAAAAGAAGGGATGCCCACATGAGCGAGACTGAAGTGATCCGAGCGATAGTAGTAACCCGCGCCGGGATTTGAATCCCGACGGATGGCAAGCCGGAACTCCTTGGCCATCGCGGAAACCACGGAATAGAACGTGGTGCGCTCGGCGCCTGAAACTTCAACTTCCTCGGGCGCGCCGAGGGCCGGAATGTCGTCAAAGTTCAAATCCAAAGTAATTTTCCCAGCGGGAACGGGAGGATGTTTTCCCAAATAGTCTGAGCCTAACAGTCCCTGCTCTTCCGCTGTAACGGCAGCGAACAGAATCGAGCGGCGCGGCTTTTCTTCCGACAAGGAATAGGCGCGGGCGATCTCCAATAAAACTCCGCATCCGGTCGCATTGTCTTCCGCGCCGTTATAAATATTGTCTCCGGGCATATCTGGGCGGATGCCCAAATGGTCGTAATGCGCAGTGTAGAGTACCGCCTGGCTCTTGAGCTTTGCGTCAGCGCCCGGCAGCATGGCCACAACGTTGTTGGATGAAAAGGGGCGAATCTTGCTGACCATGTGAGCTTTTAATTTGACCGGCAGTTCCACAGGATGAAAGTTCGTGGATTGAGCGTCGAAGATCATTTTGTTGATGTCCAGGTTCGCCATGGCCGCCAGTTTTCCTGCCACGGAGAGCTGCACCCATGAAGCCACTTTCAACTGAGGCGCGCCTTCGGCTTTTAAATATGATTTCTCTCCTGAGTTAGAGTTCCGCACAACCTCCCAGGGATAACTCGCCATATCAGTTTTGTGGATGAGGATGACGCCGACCGCTCCTTTGCGGGCCGCTTCTTCATATTTGTAAGTCCAGCGCCCGTAATAGGTCAGTGCCCTGCCTTTGAAAAAGTTTTCGTCGCTCGAGGGCGGTTCATTCACCAGCATGAGCAGCACTTTCCCTTTTACGTCCACACCTTTGTAGTCGTCCCACTTATATTCGGGCGCGTCGATGCCGTAGCCGACATAAACGATCTGCGCATTCACATCGGATTCAGTCCGCTGCGTCTGATCGTAAGCAACGTATTCATCGAGCGGTTTGAGGTCGAGCGAGGGCCCGCGGTTTGGGACAAGCGTGAATGTGGTCCCCTCGGCGGGCGTGATCCCAACTAGCGGCACCTTTTGCAGAAATGTTCCGTTATCTCCCGCGGGCCTAAGTCCGTAAAGCGCGAACTGCGCTGCCATGTAGGCAGCGGCTATGTCACCGCCGCGCTGGCCAGTGCCGCGTCCCTCAAGTAAATCATCGGAGAGAAATTTCACATGCGCGCGAATCCGCTCCGGGTCCACTTTTTGCATGGCGGCGATGGCCGGCCCGGGCAAGTGCGCGGAGGCCTCGGGATCATGGCCAAGTTTCTGGGTTTTCGGCGCGGCAAAAAGGAAAGAAGTGGAAAGAACAAGGAACAAGATAAAACCATTCCGCATGAGGTGATACTCCCTGGCAACTTGAATGACTTCGAAAGTCGTTTACGAAATTCGGCAGCGGTTCGATTCGCCGATCATTAAGGCGAACCTCTTATTCTAAATAACTTCTGCTTTACGCAAAATCTTTCGTGCCAATCCGGTCAGCGGAAGTGTACCGGCTCTGGATATTGGCACCCACTTCCCGTTGGCTCCTTTCGGAGCGGGTTGGCGGACAACCTGAACAGTGTAATCGGTCACGGTGATGGAGTGACGCAGCGTCATCGATGGCGCGCTTGTCATTGCAGGCGGTGCAGCAGGCAGTTCGGGCAACTCCCACATTCCCGCCATTAAAGATGCTTCGCGCGCGCGTTGCACCAGAAAGACAGATCCATCGCGGAAATCAAGCGCGTACTGGATGGTTCTCTTCTTCTGACGTGAAGGCTTTTCCACGCGCGCGAGCGCCCCTCGCGTTCGGCACAAATTGCTCACGGGACATACGGGACACGTGGGTTGATGTGGAAGGCAAACCGTCGCGCCTAACTCCATCATCGCCTGGTTGAAATCGCCGGGGCGATTGGCATCAAGCAATTGCCCGGCGAACTCCCACACTTTTTCGCCGCCGATATGTTTGCCGGAGACTCTGCCCAACACACGCTCCACGTTGCCATCCACGACCGCGACAGGTTCACGGAAGGAAATGCTGGCGATGGCCGCGGCTGTGTATCGTCCAATGCCCGGCAGATTGCGGAGCTCAGCGGATGTTTGAGGAAAGTTGCTTTCATGTTCTCGCACGATTTTTTTGGCTGCGGCATGAAGCATGCGAGCGCGGCGGTAGTAACCAAGGCCGCTCCACGCGGCCAGCACCGAGGCTTCCCGGGCCTTGGCTAATTTTTCGACTGTCGAAAAGCGTTTGAGGAAGCGCTGGTAGTGGTCAATCACCGCCGCAACGCGGGTTTGCTGCAGCATAATTTCCGAAAGCCAAACGTTGTAGGGATTGGTGTTCCTTCGCCAGGGCAGGTCGCGTTTGTTGGCGTCGTACCATTGCAGCAGCCTGCGGCGAAAATGCGCCGGAGAACGCGCGTTGAGTTTCCTGCTTGATTCTGATTGCATTGCGGCTGTGGGGAATTGTACGGGCGCAGGTGCGGTCGGACAAATGAGAGGCTCCAATGCGGCGCGCAAACAAATATTAAGACCTACGCACGTCTTATAATCGGGAAATCCTATGAAATATTGCCGTTTTGAATTGAACAAAGAAGCGAAGTACGGGCTGGTGGAATCCGTCGCAGGTCAGGATGTGATCACGCGCGTGCTTCTCATTACGCCCTACCAGACCGACAAAGAGCTGGAAGACTTGCCCAGCAAGAAAATAAATTCTCTTCCCTTTGTGAATGCAGTATTGCTGGCCCCGGTGCAGCCTTCGAAGATCGTGTGCGTGGGCCGCAATTATCGGGAACATGCGGCCGAACTGGGAAATGAAGTCCCGACGGAGCCGCTGATTTTTTTCAAGCCCCCATCGTCAATCCTCGCGCCGGGAAAAAATATCAGGCGGCCGCGGGCCAGTGAACGCGTGGACTTTGAAGGCGAGCTGGGCGTCATCATCGGGAAAACCTGCCACAATCTTTCCGATGAAGACGATGTCCGCCCGTACATTCTCGGCTACACCTGCGTGAACGACGTCACCGCTCGCGACCTCCAGAACAAAGACAAACAGTGGACGCGGGCCAAGGGCTTTGACACTTTCTGTCCGGTCGGGCCAGTGGTTGTGCAAGAGCTTGATCCCTGGGCCGGCGTGGCTGTCGAAACGCGCGTCAACGGAGAAGTTCGGCAGCAGGGCAACACCAAAGATTTCATCTTCGCGCTCGATGTCGTCATCCGTTATATCTCGCGCGTCATGACTCTACTGCCTGGAGACCTCATCGCCACCGGAACGCCACAGGGCGTGGGGCCGATTGTCGGTGGAGATGTCGTGGAAGTGAACGTGGAAGGAATTGGCACGCTGCGCAATCCTGTAATGAATGAAATGGTGTAATGGTTGGCGAAAAATCGCGGTTACACTTATGTCGCGCCTGGGCTGGCGTTAAGCGACATCCGTAAGTTTTTAAATCCGCGTCCCATCCAGGATGAGCGTTAACCGTAGACCTGGTCGGTACTCTGTCCGACCTCGATAATAAAACCATCTGGATCGCGGATGTAGCAGCGGATCTCGCCGTACTTGGGCATCGGCTCCGTGATGAACTCCGCTCCTCGACTCTTCCATAATTCATAACAGGCTTGAATATCCGCGACGCGGAAATTCATAAAGCTGTTGATGTGATTCGGATCGGGGACGCTGAGCGTTACTGTCGGCTTGTCCGGGGTCGGGCCGCCTCCAACGTTCAGAATCATCCAGATATTCGCAAGCTGAAGGTATCCAGGCGCATTGCCGTCGCCCAGGCTCAGAATGCGAGCGCCGAAGACCTTTTCGTAATAGCGAGCCGATCGCCCAATGTCAGCGACGGTGAGAAAATACGCGATGCTAATCCCCTCTCGCGGGGGCATTTCATAGCTCTTCTGTTCGATTTGTACGCTGTTCATCGACGACTCCAATTTCGATCCAGTGCTCATTATAGGTACGGTATCCCGGGTTTAGAAACCTGATAAATACGGTGTCCCAGCTTGGAAACACTGGGATGTCGCTGTTAGGCGACCTGCAAGGGTTTTTGAAAGTGAGGCGTGAGAATCATTGGTCGCGGAGGATTTGAACCTCCGACCACTGTCCGAAACAGGAGATTTCAGGTCGAACTCTGCGGAACGCCTTCCAGCTTGCGGCCCACGCTGTCGAGCACGCCGTTGATGAATTGCACCGACTCAGGCGCGGAAAACTTTCGCGCGATTTCAATGGCTTCGTTGATGACTACAGCGCGCGGCGTCGCCGGGAAAGCTAACAATTCGGCAACCGCGGCACGCATGATGTTGCGGTCCACGGCGGCCATCCGCTCCATGCGCCAATGCTCCGCATGTTCTTCGATCAGGGCGTCGATTTCGGCGGCGCGGTCGGTAGCAGATCGGAAAAGGTCCTCGGCGAAGCCCTGAACATCAGGCGCAACGTCGCCGCGTTCTTTCCAGAAGGTCTTGCGAACTTCCTCGGGGCGCTGCTTGGCCATGTCCGCCTGAAAGAGCATTTGCAGCGTCAACTCTCGGGATTTGCGGCGGGTGCCCATGGGAGTGAAAGCTGGTAATAAGCGCCTGGCATTGGGCCGTCAGCGCTCAGCCGTCAGCATTCAGTGTACAGGATCGAAGTTTTGAGATCAGCGACGAGACTTGCGCTTTTGGGAAGTGGATACCGCGCGAGTTTTTTTCGCAGAACTCACGCGCTTGCCATTCCGCACGGAACGAGGAGTCTGTTTTTTGGAGCTGAAAGCCGACTGCTGACTGCTGATTGCTCGCTTCAAATTCGCCATCTCGATCGCCGCCTGCGCCGCCTCGAAACCTTTGTTGCCCATCTTCAGTCCGGCGCGATCAATGGCCTGCTCGAGCGTTTCGCAGGTGAGAACTCCGAAGGCATGGGGCACTCCAGTTTCCTGCGCGGATTGTCCAATGCCGCGCGTCACTTCGTTGACGATCACGTCATAGTGCGCGGTGTCGCCGCGCAGCAGGCATCCGATGCAGATGATGGCGTCGTATTTTCCGGTTTCCGCAAGAGTACGCGCGGCGGAAGGGATTTCGAACGCGCCGGGCGTGCGGACAATATTGATTGCTTTTTCGGCCACGCCGGAACGCAGCAGGCCGTCAAACGCGCTCTGCAAAAGCCGCTCAGTAATAAATGCATTGAATCGTGAAACGACGATACCGAAACGCTTCCCCGCGCCGTTCAGGCCGCCCTCAAGCGCCTTCCCGTGGAAGCGTGAGCGTTCGTTCAACGTCGCATTGTTTTTCTTGTTCGTAATGATGTCTTTCCTTTTAGTTGTTCCGTTATTAAATCTAAAACCCTTTGTCATTCTGAGCGAAGCGAAGAACCCATGCAATCGTCGGAAGCCAAGATGCATGGGTCTTTCGGCGATGAAGCCGCCTCAGGATGACAAATGGTTAATTGGCAAAGTAAGCAAGTCAGGAAGTGGATTATCTGCCCTTAAACTCCGCCTTGCGCTTCTCCAGAAATGCCGCGGTTCCCTCTTTTTTGTCTTCTGTCGCACAGCTTTTTCCAAACAGCGACGCTTCCAACTGAAGCCCTTCTCCCAGCGGCATATCCAGCCCTTGATTCACCGCTTCCAAAGTGTACTGCACGGCCAGCGGCGCGTTGGCAATGATCTTCCCTGCGATCTCTTCCGCGCGGGAAATCAGATTCGCGGGAGCAGTAACTTCATTCACCAGCCCAATGCGATGGGCTTCTTGCGCGCTGATCATCTCGCCGGTAAGCAACAACTGGTTCGCGATTCCCTTCCCCACCAGACGCGGCAGCCGCTGCGATCCGCCAAAGCCCGGGATAACTCCGAGCTTCACCTCGGGCTGTCCAAACTTCGCGTTGTCGCTCGCGATACGCATAGTGCAGGCCAGCGCGATCTCGCATCCTCCGCCTAACGCGAAGCCGTTCATGCAGGCAATCACCGGCTTGCCCAGATTTTCGATCAAGTTGAAGACCGATTGCCCGCGCCGCGCAAATTCTTTCCCAGTCTCGCCATCGAGCTTGGCGATTTCGCCGATGTCGGCGCCGGCGATAAATGCCTTCTCACCCGCGCCCGTCAGAATCACGACGCGGACTCCAGCATCGTTTTTGATTTCCGTAAAAACTGCGCGCAATTCTTCCATCGTCGCGGCATTGAGCGCGTTCAGCGCCTTAGGACGATTCACCGTGACATAGGCGATGGAATTCTTTTTCTCGAAGAGCAGGTTTTCGAAGTTCATGTCGTTTGCCCTTGGAATCAAAATGTGGAGCGGACACTCTTGTCCGCTAAAAGATTAAGGCTGATGGGGGTGCGCCGCTTTCCCACCTGCATGATGCGATTTTGGCTCACTCCCTTGACCCTCCGAGAACGATGCATACCACCTCAAATGACCCCCAGCCCCCACGCTCCCTTTTCGTCTCTTACGCCCGCGCCATCAGATAACGAAACGTGGCCCCGATTCTGTAGCTTCCGTCCTCTCGCCGGAACGGCTCCAGCGCCTTCTTATGCGCCTCATCCACTTTCGCCTTTCCGGAGTTCTCCGCCGCTCGGGCTGCCACACCCGATGACCCCAATCCCCGCATGGCCGTCGCCAAATCCGGGTACATCCACGGACAATCCACGTCCACAACCTCTATCGGCTCCAGCCCAGCTGCCGTGGCGAACCCGCGCAGCGCCGCTTCCTCCGAGAGCGCAAATGGCCCTGGTGCCCCGGGCGGCGGAGCCGGTAGCAGCGGACGCAGCGCCGCTACCAGCGACGCAGCCTCCATCCCTTCCGGTTTTCCCCACGTCATCACCACCACTGAAGATCCCGGCCGTGCTACCCGCTTGGCCTCCGCCAAAGCAGCTCCGGGATTTGCCGCATATTGGAAGGAGTTGAACCCCGTCACCAGGTCGAACGAATTATCCTCAAACGGCAGCATCTCCAGTTCACCCTGCCGGAAATCTCCCTCCGGCACCCGCCGTCTGGCAATCCCCAGAAGACTCTCCGAGGCATCCAGTCCGCTCACCTGCGCTCCCCGTTCGCGTGCAATCTGCGCAGCCATTCCCGCGCCGCAACCCGCGTCCAAATACTGTGTGCCCGGCCCTAGCTTTACGCGATCGAAGGCATCCACATAGACCTTCCGGCATACCCCCTCCTGAAACGCCGCCCAGTCCTCCGCAGCCGATCCCCATAGCCTGCCATTCACCACAGACGTCGTTCGTTTCTCCTCTGCCATAGTTTCCTCCGGGAACCTTCGTCAAATTATTGAAGTGCAAATACAAAACAGCCTTTTGTCGAGTATCGAAGATTGTTGCACATTCTCTTCATTCTCCAGAACAATATCGGGCAATGATGTCGGGCCGACACTCTTGTTCTTCAAAAAACTAAGGCTGGCCTTTTCTACCCCTGCTTGATTTTCACGACTGGCGGAACCACGGCCCGATCAAGAGCGCGGACATAGCGTCCAGAAGTAGCGTCAAAAAGTCTAAACAAACAGGCGTACTCATTCCGGGAATCGGACGATCCTCCCAAGCCCAAAGCAAATAACCGGGTAGCGCGCAAATGTCCCCTTCCGCTCGACTAGGGTCAAAGCCCTAAGCGCTCGGAAAGAATGCACTTCCGAGTCTCGGGGCATCAAAAAAGTACCCTTCTCAGGAAGCAAAACGGGCCTATGCTTTGCTCATATCCCCGCCCCGGAGGTGTGCAAATGACGGCAAGCCAGGTAGTCCTTCACTTCGACAAACAAGAGGACGCGCTACGGTTCACTCTAGCCGCAAGCTCCGTCATGTACGCAGACAGCCCGCTGCGCAACGAAGCCCTCACCCGGATAGCCAAAGAGATTCGCAAAGCCAGCCGCATCACCACCGAAGGCGCAGTGGAATCCTCCGCCGATTCCGCCATGGAGCTTACGCCTCAGGAGCAATGCGCCTAAGCGTTTGGCATTCTGCTTTTCGCTGTCTTCCTGCGAAGCACCCAAAAGCCAAGCAGTAATCCCAGAACGATAGGGATTATCCCTTCAGCTATTTCGCCAAAGGTGAAATACATGCTCCACGATATTTCCTCAATGAGGTTGCTGGTGGGTAGAAAATGTTGTACATACCAATTTGAAATTCTCAATAGTCCCGACAAAATTGGCTGACTGGCCGCGATAATAGCTATCCACACTCCGGCATGAAGCAGCCAGACCGCGAATACCGGGACGGCGAACCTTCGCGCAAGTATTTCAGCAGAGATTTGTTCCTCGCTCATTCAGTCGGCAGCCTTTTCGTCGTTCATCGGCGGCGCATTATCATCCCCGCCGGACTTTGTTCCATAAAGCCACAACCACAAGAAGTAGGCGAAGCCCAGATAAAGTGCAATACGCGTTGTGGCGGAAAACACGGAATATGTGCCGGATAAATGGTCCAGGGCCAAGCGGTCTGAGGAGCGGAAGTGGAAGGCCAACTGCTCCGCAAGAGTTGTGACGAAAGTTGTGAAGGCGTCGGCGATCAGCACCGCCGAAAGCATGGCCCCAATATAGTCAGTCAGCAGAATTTTCCGGACCATTCTCATAACACCGCTCGTACGATGAAATTCCGATGTGGCGGATTGTCGCACATCCCCAACTTGCCGGGAGGCAGTAAAATAGGTTCGTGCGCAAGTTCTGGGACAATTCCGGCGATGGAGAAACGGGCGTCTCGCCCGTCGGTTCTGCCGCTGTACGGGCGTGGACGCCCGTACCTTCATCGCTCATGATCGGCGGGGTGAAAATCGCTCCCGCCACCGTTCTCGCGCCTATGGCCGGCGTTACTGACACCGTCTTCCGCCGCTTCATCCGAAATCTTGGCGGATGCGGACTCATCATGACCGAGTTCACTTCCGCCGATGGCGTTCTTCGCAAAAAAGATCAGAAGGCAAAGCGCTACCTGCATTTTTACGAAGATGAGCATCCCATCTCAGCACAGCTTTTTGGCAGCGACCCGAATGTGATGGCCGAAGCCGCGCGAATGGTGGAGGACCTCGGCTTTGATTTGATTGATCTCAACCTGGGCTGCCCCGCGAAAAAAGTTGTGAAGTGCAATGGCGGCTCGGGACTGCTCCGCGATCTGCCCAGGATTGGCGAGATTTTCAAAGCGGTCCGCTCGGCCGTCACAATTCCGTTCACCGTGAAATTCCGTGTTGGATGGAATGACGATGAAATTGTGTGCGTGGATCTGGCGAAGATGGCCGAGGCGAGTGGCCTTTGCGCCGTTGCGCTCCACGCTCGCACTCGCGAACAGGGCTACAGCGGACAAGCGCGCTGGGAGTGGATTGCCGCCGTGAAAGATGTCGTCAAAATTCCTGTCATCGGCAACGGCGACATTCGCACGCCGGAAGACGCTTGCGCCATGGTCACGCAAACCGGCTGCGACGCGGTAATGATTGGCCGCATGGCGCCGTCGAATCCCTGGATATTCCGCCAGATTGAGCAGTATTGCGCAGGGATGCAGCAGTTGCGGGAAGGGCGACTGCGGGAAGGGCGACTTCGGGAACAGCAATTTGTGGGAGGGCACATCCGGGAAGGGCACGACTTTAGTCGTGCCGAAAATGCCGAAACTTATGCGGCTTTAGCCGCTGAGTGTAACAGCCGTCCCTCGGGGGCTGAAGCCCTGGACTTTAAAGAGACTCTGGTCGGCACGGCTGAAGCCGTGCCCTTCCCGAATGTGCTCGGGGACAGCTCGAGGCCACGCTATAACCAGCCCACGGAAGCCGACCGTTATCAAATGATCCGCACATATTTCCAAATGCTCATTGAAGAAGAGCTTCCTGACGCGGAAGGCAAGATGAAACAATTCGCCTCATGGTTCACGCACGGGGTCCCCGGAGGCGCGGCATTGCGCAAGGGAATTTACGATTCGAAATCCGCTCCGGAAATCTTGTCGCGAGTGGAAGAATTCTTTGAAGCGCGGCTGCAGAATGAAGTCCCTGCCACTTTGTAATTTCACCAAAGAACCGCAAGATCCTTCGACTTCGTAGATCATTCGCAAGCGAATGATCTGCTTCGCGCAGGATGACAAATTTCAGGTAAAAGGTTCGGCATCCTCCATCCTTTACAATCGCTATTCGTGCCTCTTCAATTTCAAATTAAAAGTACGCGCGGAGCCGCACGCCTCGGACGGCTGCTCACGCCCCATGGCGAAGTGGAAACGCCAGTTTTCATGCCGGTGGGCACGGTCGCTTCGGTAAAGGGCGTTTCCCAGGACATTCTTGAAGACCTTGGCGTGCAGATATTGCTGGGGAACACCTACCACCTCTACTTGCGGCCGGGCATTGAGCAGGTGCGGAAGCTGGGCGGCCTGCATAAGTTCATGTCGTGGCCTCGTGCCATCCTCACCGATTCTGGTGGATTTCAAGTCTTTAGCCTGAATGAGTTGCGCAAAGTCACCGAGGACGGGGTAACGTTCCGCTCGCATCTGGATGGGTCGTCCCATGTTTTTACCCCGGAAAGCGCTATAGCCGCGCAGATCGGGCTGGGCGCGGACATCATCATGGCATTTGACGAGTGCACGGAGCATCCCGCGGACCGCGCGCGGACGCAGCAGTCCATGGAACTGACGCTGCGTTGGGCCGCGCGCAGCAAAAAGTATTTTGAGGAGCACAAGCATGAAGTGCCCTGGAGTAGCGCCCCTCAGGCTGAAGCAGAACAGCAGATTCCTCGCTACGCTCGGAATGACAAGTCTTTGGAAGGGCCGTTAGAAGAGCCTTTAGAAGAAAAGACACAAGCGCTCTTCGGCATTGTGCAGGGGGGAATGGATTTAGCGCTGCGCAAGGAATCCGCGGAGCGGACCATCGAAATCGGCTTTCCCGGGTACGCGATTGGCGGGCTCAGCGTGGGCGAGCCTAGAACCCTGACTCGAGAAGTGGTGAAGAGCACGATCCAGCATCTCCCTACCGATAAACCCCGATATCTCATGGGCGTAGGGACCCCGGAAGAGATTGTGGAGTACGCAAACCTCGGCATTGACATGATGGATTGCGTGCTTCCCACGCGGGCCGCGCGCCACGGGCTGCTATTTACTTCGGAGGGGAAAATTTCCATCAAGCAAGCGCGGTATATCGGGGACCAAGGCCCTCTTGACCCTAATTGCGGTTGCAAAGTGTGCGCCCGTTACTCGCGGGCCTACCTGCGTCATCTTTATGCATCCAATGAAGTGCTGGCCCAAGTCTTGAATACTGTCCATAACTTGAGCTTCTACCTTGACTTAATGCGGACGGTGCGGCATTCTATTGCACTTGGGTAAGGGCCTTATATTTTCTGCTGTGTTGTGGTCTTGACCGAAACCCAGCTTGGCATTCCCGGTTCATGCCATAAGCTGAAAAACTGTCCGGCCTGAATAGAAGAATCCCGCAGCGAATACGAATGGTGTTATTGCGCCTTTGGGCGCTCGCGTGGAGTGATTAGAGAAAATTCCGGTTTTCCATGAGCATGTTCAATTTATTGGCGCTTCAATCAAGCGGTGGGGGCATGAGTCTGATCACTTTGGCCCCGCTTTTATTTATTTTCGCCATTTTCTATTTCCTTTTGATCATGCCGCAGCAGCGTCGGCAGAAAAAGTGGCAAAAGATGCTCGGTGAGCTGAAGACCGGGGACAAGGTTGTGACAAACGGGGGGCTCCATGGAACTATAATCGCCCTGCGGGACGATTACGTTCATTTGCGCATTCCGCCTGACAACCTCCGTCTTGAGGTCACCCGCGCTTCCATTGCTACTGTTGCAAGCGGTGAGGAGATCGTCACCAAGTAAAAGTCAGTAACAAGCGCAAGCCCTTCGGAATATCGCCTGCGCAAGCAAGAAAAAGCACAGTGAAATTGAAGTTATAGATCAGGTCATGAACAAGAATTTAAGCTGGAAAGTCATCGTTACAGTCGCCGCGCTGTTGTTCTTTATCGTCGGCATATTTGGGATTCCCGACAGCTTCAGCTGGCAGGGACTAGTGAGCTCTCTCCAGAAGCAAATCCATCTGGGATTGGACCTCAAAGGCGGGACTCACCTCATCCTGCAAGTCAAGGTGAATGACGCGGTGAATGTGGACTCCGACTCCGCCGTCGAGACCATCAAGCAGGGCCTTCGCAACCGCAAAGTAAATTACGCCAGCGTTACTAAGCCTGATCCAACCAATAGCCCCGAAAAAATTGTGATTCAAGGAGTATCGCCAAACGCAAGTTCCGACGTGCGATCCCTGATTTCCGACGCTTTGCCGGAATATGACGCTGCCTCTGGCGCCGATAACAACTGGACAGTTGCTATGAAGCCGCAGGCGTTAAAGGAATTGAAGGACCGCGCGGTGCAGCAGGCGATTGAAACCATCCGCAATCGAATTGACAGCCTGGGCGTGAGCGAACCGACGGTGCAGGAGCACGGACTGGGCGCGTACCAGATTCTGGTGGAGTTGCCGGACGTGAACGATCCGGCGCGCGTGAAGGAAGTAATGCAGTCCACGGCAATGCTGCAGGTGCGGCAATCCTTCGGCGGGCCGTACACCAGCGAGCAGGATGCGCTGCAGCAGCATGGCGGCGTTCTTCCTCCTGATACCGTGATATTGCCGGGGCGCAGTATTGGCACGGGTGGCGGCGGGGGCGAAGCGTGGTATTTGATTTCGCGGGCTTCCGCCATCAGCGGACGCGACCTGCGCAGCGCCGATGTAAGCCGCAGCAGTGAAACTGGACAGCCGACTGTCACCTTCAACTTGACTGGCGAGGGCGGGCAGAAGTTTTACAACTTCACCTCGCAGCATGTAAACGACAGCCTGGCGGTAGTGCTCGACAATAAAGTGCAGGAAGTAGCCAATATTGAAGAGCCCATTCGCGATCAGTGCGAGATAAAAGGAAATTTTTCAGATCAGGAAGCGAAAGACCTGGCGCTGGTCCTGCGTTCCGGCGCGTTGCCCGCGGGCATCAATTACCTGGAAGAACGCACGGTTGGGCCGTCGCTGGGGGCTGATTCGATTCGGCACGGCGTGGAGGCAACCGTAGTCGGCATGGTCGCGGTACTGATCTTCATGCTTGTTTACTATCGCGGAGCAGGCATCAATGCGGATGTCGCTTTGATCCTGAACCTCATCATCCTGCTTGGTTCCATGGGCTACCTGAAGGGCGTGTTGACGCTGCCGGGAATTGCCGGAGTTATTCTCACGGTCGGCATGGGCGTGGATTCCAATGTGCTGATCTTTGAGCGTATCCGCGAAGAGTTGCGGAACGGCAAAACGCCACCTTCGGCCGTGGACCAGGGCTTCCGCCATGCGTGGACCGCCATTTTTGATACGCACGTCACGACCATTCTCTCCGCTGCGATCTTGTTTGTTTTCGGCACTGGCCCGGTTCAGGGCTTTGCCACCACATTGACCATCGGTTTGGTGGCGAACCTGTTTACCGCCGTTTTCGTATCGCGAATTATTTTCGACTGGATCTTGAGCCGCAAACAGCGTGGCGAAGCTTTGAGCATTTAGCAGATTGCAGAGGTCGTTTTTTTACAAGCTTTTAAGTTCCTGAAGGGTTAGAGGCAGCGTGGAATTTTTTCACAATCCGAACGTCGATTTTCTGGGCAAGAAGTGGTATTTCATTGCCTTCTCCTTGATCTTTAGCATCTCGGGCCTGCTATCCATCTTTTTTTGGCACGGCATTCCGCTAGGTATCGATTTCCGCGGCGGCACCGTGGTCGAGGTCAAGTTCGCCTCCACGCCCAATGACAAAGCAATCCGCGCCGCCATGGATCGTGCCGGCCTCCATGACGTAAAGCTTCAGCCTCTGGAACCGGCGAGCACCAATGAAGAACTGATTGACTTGCCCATTCAGGAAACCAACGAACAAGCGCTGGATCGCGGCAAAAATACAATTATCAGCGCTCTGCAGAGCAATGTTCCCGCCGGAAAACAGGACTTGAACAATGCCAGCCCCCTGGCATTACAAAATTATTTATTGGATAAGGACCCCCTGCACGCGGGAACGAATGCCAAAGAGCTTTACACCACTCAGGCCCAGGCCATCGTCAACTATCGGGACAAAGTAAAAGATGGCCTTCTTAATTCGCTGGATGAGCTAAAAGGAAACGTGGAGCCTGCGGTTTTAGCTTCCTTGCCGGATGGGTTTTTCCTATCGGATTTTCATGTGGTCTCAGTAGCCATTGTCGGGCCCCAGGTGGGCAGCCAACTTAAAGGACAGGCCATCCGCGCGGTGCTCTATTCCCTGCTCGGAATGCTGATTTACCTGGCCTTCCGCTTTGAGTGGATTTACGGGGTTGCGGCGGTCGTGACCGTATTTCACGATACGCTCATCACGGTTGGCGCATTTTCATTGACGAATAAGGACATATCGCTTACCGTGATTGCTGCAATTTTGACGCTGGTAGGTTATTCGAATAACGACACCATCGTAGTTTTTGACCGCATCCGCGAGAATTTGAAGCTGATGCGGCGGGAAAAGCTGTCCGAGATCGTCAATCGAAGTATTAATCAAACCCTGAGCCGGACGGTCTTGACCGCCGGATTGACCTTTCTGACAGTCCTCGCGCTCTATCTGTTTGGCGGAGAAGTGTTAAATGGGTTCTCCTTCGCCCTCGTAATCGGCATCTTAATTGGGACGTATTCGTCAATCGCCATCGCGGCGCCCATTTTGGTCGCATACCAGGATTGGCGGTCGCAGCATGGCAAAACGCCCGGGATGTCTGTAGCAAAGGCTGGCAAACAGAGCCCGGAGAAGGCCAAGGTTTAGCGTTCCCGTCCCATATTTATTGGGAGATTTATTTGGGAACAAGCGGTCGGCAGGTGGTGTCTAAGCGTACGTAGGGTCCAGGTAGGAGAAGCCTATGTTTGAAGACAGCCTTATAGAATCGGGTAACAGACTCAGAACGAATCGTGGCAGGACAGCAGCAATTTCTTTTGGATTGCAGGCCATATTGGTTGGCATCCTGGTCCTGATTCCGCTTTTGATCACGGAAGCGTTGCCCAAGCAGCAATTAACGACATTTCTAGTCGCGCCGCCTCCCCCTCCTCCGCCTCCTCCACCGCCAGCGGCGCCCGTGCATATTGTTCATCAGGTGCAGACCGACATCGTAAATAACCAACTCCGCACTCCTACAAGGATTCCTCAAAAAGTGCAGATGATCAAGGAAGATGCGGCTCCGCCTTCCATGGGAGCAATGGGAGGAGTTGTTGGTGGAACTGGTGGTGGATCGCCGGGTGGAGTAATTGGCGGAATCCTAAGCTCAACCAATATTAAGGCGCCGACGGTTGCCGCACCGCAGAGAATTCGGGTATCTTCGGGCGTCTCCACGGGAAACTTGATCCGCAAAGTGACGCCGCAATATCCGGGTATTGCGCGGACCGCGCACATTTCAGGAAGCGTGATTCTTGAAGCAGAGATCAGCAAAGAAGGCGACGTGGTCAATTTGCACGTGCTCGGCGGCCCGCCTCTGCTGCGGCAAGCAGCAATTGATGCGGTGAAGCAGTGGAAGTACCGGCCTTATCTCTTGAATGGCGAGCCTGTTGTGGTGGATACGCAGGTCACGGTGATTTTTTCGTTGGGCGGATAGATGTCTTACCGCGAGCAGTAGAGAGTTTGCATCAATACATAGTGCGGGTCTGTTTGCTCTCCATGCGTACCCGCGGCATGACCAATTTTGTAAGCGATAGAAAGTTCCGAGGAGGAAATAACGACTCATGTTAGCCAATTTTGCAACGATGGCCGTAACTCACATTAATACTGCTGCAGTCTGGCTCTTTCAAGACAGCGGCGGCACAGTTTCTTGGGACCCGATTTCCATGTGGCACAGCATGGGATGGGTGGCCAAGGCAGTGGTACTCGTACTATTCGTCATGTCAGGCTGGTCAATTGCCGTAATGATTGACCGCTGGATGGCATTTAACTCCGCTCGCAAGCAGTCTCGCTCCTTTGCTCCGGCAGTGGCGGGCGCCCTGCGCGATGGCAAAATTGATGAAGCCATTAAAGTCGCGGAGCGCAACAAGAAGAGCCACCTGGCCAAAGTTGTCACTGCTGGCTTAATGGAGTTCCGCGCTCATCAGGAGAGCGGAGAGATCCCCGGCGAAACAATCGAGGCATCGCGCCGCGCTCTGGAGCGCACGGAAGCCATTGTCCACGCGGAACTGAAGCGCGGACTCGGCGGACTGGCGACAATCGGCTCGACGGCCCCGTTCGTGGGACTGTTCGGCACGGTCATGGGCATTTTGCACGCCTTTCAGGAAATGTCCACGCAGCACGCTCCCGGCATCAGCGCGGTCGCTGGCGGTATCGCGGAAGCCTTGGTGACCACGGCATTTGGTCTGCTCGTGGCTATCCCCGCTGTCATGATGTTCAATTACCTCACCGGACGTGTGGAAGCATTCGACGTGGAAATGGATAATTCCTCGAGCGAATTGATTGATTACTTCCTGAAGCGCCGTGGAGCAGCAGTCCGACGGTAGGTTAGTCGCAGCGAGTTGGCGAAAACATGCATGAGTTTGCCGGTTCAAGCGCCGGGGTTGTCCCCGGCGCTTGACAAAGGCCTGACTTAAGCAGAGCAAGCTTGGATCGCCTGATTCGCGGGAGATGAAACATGGGAATCGTAGTACGAAACGAAGGTAGAAAAGTCACTTCCGACATCAACGTCACTCCCATGGTGGATGTGATGCTGGTGTTGCTGATCATTTTCATGGTGGTCACCCCGATGTTGCAGAAAGACATCAGCGTGGATTTGACCAAAGTGAATAATCCCCAGCAGATGCCGGACGCGGACAAGGACACTGCAGTTGTGGTCGCCATTACGCGTAATGGGTATGTATTCCTCGGCAGGGAGAGAACATCTCCGGATAAAATCACCGACGCGGTGAAGGACCGCCTTGCAAACCAGGCGGACAAGCGCGTATTCGTGCGCGCGGATGCTCGCGCGAAATATAAAGACGTCGTGGAAATTGTGGACGCAATCCGGTCGGCTGGAGTGGACCAATTGGGATTATTGACCGATCAAAGACAAGAGAACCCGGCAGCTTCGCCTTTAGCGCCGAAGCCGCTGCCTGCGCTGAGTGCGCAAGGACAGTAAGAATCTAGGAGATTCTATTATGGGTATGACGGCGGGCTCCGGCGGGGGCCAAAGTGCAAATATTAACGTTACGCCGCTGATTGACGTGCTGCTGGTGCTTCTGATCATTTTCATGGTCATCACTCCGGTTGTGTCTCACGGATTGGACGCGCTGGTACCGCAGCCGCCACCACCGAATGCGCCCAAAAACCCTCCCCCGGACCAACGTACGATTGTCGTACAGGTCATGGATACGGGAGCCGGCAGGCAGCCGAATTTGAAAATCAATCAGGATGACGTCGCCTGGACCGGCTTACAGGACCGCTTGACCGACATTTTCAAGACGCGCGCGGAGAAAGTGATGTTCGTGAAGGGCGATGATAATATTCCCTTTGCCGATGTGGCTTACGTTATTGACATTGCGCACGCCGCTGGCGTGGATAAAGTTGGACTGATTACGGCCAAGATTGAATCTGGGCAATAGAGAAATAAATTACAGGAATCGCTACTCTTCTGTGGGCCGCACAAGTCCCGAGGGGCGAGGGGGAATTCAAATTAAGATGACTAGAACTGCGCGATTGACCGTGCTCATGGCGGCTGGGTTACTGATGCTGGCGACCGTCGGCTGCGACAAGCTGCGGGCACGAGACCAGCTCAACAAGGGAGTGGCGTCTTACAAGAACGCGAAGTACGAAGAAGCCATTGATCACTTCCAGAACGCCGTACACTTTGATCCCCAACTTTTGAATGCCAAGTTGTACCTGGCAACCGCCTTTGCGCAGCAATACATTCCCGACGTTGACACGCCTGAGAACAACCGCAACGCGGAACAGGCCATTGACGCCTATAAGGCCGTTCTGGATCAAGACCCGAAAAACATTAACAGCGTCAAAGGAATTGCATATTTGTACTTGAATATGCACAAGTTCGACAAGTCCAAGGAGTATTACCTGAAAGCGGCGCAAATGGATCCCAACGACGCGGAACCGTACTATTCCGTCGGCGTGATTGATTGGACGGAATCCTACCAGCCGCGCATGAAAGCTCGGGCCGAACTTCAACTGAAGCCGGATGAGCCTCTCAAGGACAAGAAGGTTTGCGACACCCTAAAAGAGCAGAATTGGGCAAACATTCAGGATGGCATTGACGTTCTGAATAAAGCCATCCAGCTTCGTCCCGATTACGATGATGCAATGGCCTACATGAACCTGATGTATCGCGAAAAAGCTGATCTTGAATGCAGCGAGCCGGATGCGCGCGCGGCAGACCTGAAAACCGCCGATGATTGGGTGGACAAGACAATGGCCACCAAGAAAGCCAAAGCCGCCAAGCAGCCGCAGAACCAGGGCATCGTGCTTGACAATCAGGGGAACAGCAAACAACAACCGACGCAATAATTACCGGCGTTTTGATTCCAGGCCTCATCGCTTCCCCGGATGAGGCCTTTGTTTTTTGTTTCTCTTTGTCTGAATCTCCCCGGTAGAATTTAGGCTTGTGTCCAGCAAGCGCGGAAATTTCAAGAAAATCCTGATTGCCAACCGCGGTGAAATTGCTCTGCGAGTCATCCGGGCTTGCCGCGAGATGGGGATCCAGCCCGTCGCGGTCTATTCGGAAGTGGACCGGACAGCGCTGCACGTCCGCAGGGCCGATGAAGCATACTTGATCGGGCCCGCCGCGGCTTCAGAATCCTATTTGAACATTGATCGCATTCTTGACGCCGCAAAACGGAGCGGCGCGGACGCCATCCATCCCGGCTACGGCTTCCTCTCTGAAAATGAAAAATTCGCGCAGGCCTGCGCGGATGCTGGAGTAAAGTTCATCGGCCCTTCCCCACAATCCATGCGCCAAATGGGATCTAAGACGGCGGCCCGCCAGGCCATGGAGCGCGCTCGCGTGCCCATTGTTCCGGGCACAGCCAACGCGGTGCAGTCGCCCGAAGAGGCGACTGTAATCGCGGCCAAGGTTGGCTATCCCGTCATGCTAAAGGCGGCTGCCGGGGGAGGAGGAAAAGGCATGCGACTGGTTCATGCGCCCGGAGACTTGAGATCCGCGCTTGAAGCAGCGCAGAGTGAAGCGTTACGCGCCTTCGGCGATAGCGCGGTTTACATCGAGAAAGCGATCATCAATCCCCGGCATATCGAGATGCAGATTTTGGCCGACGAGCACGGACATACCCTCTATCTGGGAGAGCGTGAGTGCTCCATCCAAAGACGGCACCAGAAAGTTTTGGAAGAAGCTCCGTCGCCCCTTGTTGATGAAGATATGCGACGGCGTATGGGAGAAACCGCAGTGCGAGTGGCACAGGCTTCCGGCTACACCAATGCGGGCACGATCGAGTTTCTTGTGGATGGTGACAAGAACTTTTACTTTCTGGAGATGAACACGCGGCTGCAGGTGGAACATCCTGTCACGGAATTAGTGACTGGATTAGATTTGGTGCACTGGCAAATTCGAATCGCGCAGGGTGAGACGCTTTCGTTCGAGCAAAAAGACGTTCAGCTCCGCGGGCATGCCATCGAATGCCGCATTTATGCCGAAGATTCGGAGAACAATTTCATGCCCAGCCCGGGCCTCATACAAAATCTTCAGGAACCTGCCGGGCCGGGAGTGCGCGTCGATAGCGGCGTGTACGAGGGTTGGCGTGTTCCGATCGAGTATGATCCGCTGCTCGCCAAGCTGATTGGTTTTGGCTCAGACCGGGCACAGGCAATTGCGCGATTGCGGCGCGCTATTCAGGAATATTTCGTGGGCGGGATAAAAACGAACCTCACGCTGTTCCGCGACATCCTGGCCGATCCCCGTTTCATTGCCGGAGACTTGAACACTTCATATCTGAATGGACTTCAGAAGACACCGCCGGACATTTCTAATGTCGAGCCTGCGGCCATTGCCGCGGCGTTGTTTGTCGCACTTGAGCAGCGTTCTTCCAGCAGCAGCGGAACGCAGCAGGAAATTCAGGAAGCAAAGAACACTACCAACTGGAAATCCACGGCCCGACAAGAGGCATTGCAGTAAAGCAATTTTATGCTCTATGAAGTGACAATCAACGGTCAGACCCTCCCTTTGGAGCTTGCGCAAATAGGCGGTCGTTGGCAGTGTCGTTTAGGCAAAGACAAAATGGCCGTGGACGTTCCACTGGACGTTGCTTTTGTTGGCCCCGACACAATCTCCCTCATCTACAAGGGCAAATCTTTTGAGACTCGGCGGGAGAGTTCTTCCGACGGGGTTCGAATCTGGATAGATGGCGAGTCCTACCCAGTGGAAGTGAGCGACCCGCGTTCCTTCCGTGGCCGCAAAAAGCGTTCAGAATCGGAAGCTGGGCCGCGCAAATTGATTGCCCCCATGCCTGGGAAAGTTGTCCGGGTATTGGTCGGTGAATCGAGCGAAGTAGAGGCCGGACAAGGAATTATCGTAATTGAGGCGATGAAGATGCAAAACGAGATCAAATCTCCCAAGAAAGGCCGCATCCAGAAGATCGCGGTACAGAGCGGGGCATCAGTAAACGCAGGTGATTTGCTGGCAGTAATCGAATAACCGGAGTTCAGTTCCGGAAAAATACGTGGCGCTACTGCAAAGTGCCATTGCTCTCCGTTATCTGCTCGGCGTAATAGTTCTCGACCTTGGCCTGGTCACGCAGCATTTCATAATAGGCAGACTTCAAAAGCTGCTCGCGGCGCTGGCGAAGCTGTTCATGAATCGCCTGCTGCACGCGCGGATCAGACAATTCGCGTTGGCCGGCGGGCTCTTTCGCCAAGAGTTTCACAATACGGAAGCCGATAAATTGCTTGGTAATGGGATTCACGATCTGAATCACGTCGCTAAATTGTCCCGGCTTCAACTTCATGACTGCATCGCGGTTGCTGGCGTCGGTGTTCTTCAAGGAAGACTCCGGGGCAAAACCCAGATCGCCGCCATTGGTGGCTGTATCGGCATCTTCCGAATAATTCATCGCCAGAGTGGCGAAATCATCCCCGTTGTCCAGGTGACCCTTGATCACCTGAATTTTTCGGCGCGCTTCCGCCTCGTTCTGGGCCTTGTCATTTTTCAGGTTGTGGACATCGGTGGAAGGAGATGTGGTAACCACGATTTGAGCGATGTGATATTGCGGCTCAATCAAATTGAATTCAGCCTTGTGGTTGTTGTAGTAGTTCGTAATGTCCTGGTCCGACACATTTATCTTTGACGTAATTTCTTTGTTCAGAACCTTGTCCACCGTCAAAGAACGGCGCAAATCACGCTTCAAATCATCCAGCGTCAACTTACGTTCATCTAGATGCTTCTGGAATTGTTCATTGCTGTAGGGAGATTTGATTTCATTCAGCTTGCGCTCAACCTCATCGTCGGTCGCCAACAGCCCCAGCTTTTCCGCGCGGTGCATCAGTATCTCGTTGTCAATGAGTTCGCGCAGGATGCTCAAGCGCATGCTGGTGGCCTGCTCGCCCACCGGTTGCTGATTGGAGCTCGCGGCCTGGTTCTCATAATACTTATCGAGATCGGAGCGATAAATTTTGTGTCCATCCACAGTGGCAACCACGGAGCCGCCAGTGGACTTGGAACTGCAACCCGTCCACCCAGCAATGAACACTGCGAGAATTAGCGGCAATAATCCGCTAAAAAGACGCGAATTGATTTTCAATCGGCCTCCCCGAATGACGTACAGCGTAAATTTAATTTTTGAAATGCGCCAGCGCTGGAGCGTGAATTCCAAACCATGGCTGAAATTTATTTAATACATCCTGCGCAACGATCCCTACCAACTAGGATGGGCCCGAGGCCCCGCCGGGATGCGCGGGAGGAGGATTCTCCCCCACTTCTTTTAGGGCCTGGTCCAGCATCGCGCGCATTTCTTCCAAAGACAAAGCCCCATCATGGGTTTTCATCCCGTTCACGAAAAAGGTCGGCGTTGCATTCACACCTACCGAATCACCCTGTTGCACTGATGCTTTGACCGCTGTCTCGTCCTGCGCCTTCACGCAGGACTGCAACTTCGCTACATCCACATCATGCTTCTGTCCCTGAAGAAGAGTCAGTTTATCAAGCGCTGCGAACTGCGCATCCTGGCCATGCTGTCCATTGATTTCCTGCTGATTGGAATGAATATAGTCGGCAAATCCCCAATACGCGTCATTGTTCTGCGCCCCCAGGCAATTCGCGTCCACGGCGGCGTGGATTGCCCATGGATGGATTTCGGTGAGCGGGTAATCTTTATAAACAAACGCCACGCGGTCCCCGTATTCCTTGAGCAACTCAGGAAAAATCGTCTGGTGCATGCGGGAGCAAAATGGGCATTCGAAGTCGTCGAAATTAACGGCAATGACTTTGGCGTTCTTGTCGCCGCGAACCGGCCGGCCATTCAGGTCAATTTTTTTCATGACCTCGGCATAGGGGTCTTTGGTCAGGTCTAGCTTGGTCATGCGAATCAGGGTTTTTTGATCTTTGGAGACCAAAAAGTCATAATCCTTTTGCTGTGTCCCGTTCGCTAGAGTGACAGTCACCGTGTCATAACCGGTAAATTCGCTGGGTTTAAGCGACCCAATAGAGACTTTTACGTCGGGAGCAACCTCGTAAAAAGCGCGCACCTGTTTTTCAATAACGCGAGACAAATTCGGCGAGACCGACTGCGCCGAACATCCCAAACAGACCAGCAAAAATATGAGGAAAGAATTCCGTAAAAACGCCACCAGGAACCGCCTGTGCATAGGAGATATTGCAAGCATTATCTCATAGACAATAGGCGAGTCAGCGCGCGGGGCGGGTTTCGGTGCGGTTTATTCGGATTGCACCACTGCCCGTGTTCCCAGCGTGCGAAACGGGTTTCAGAATAAGCGCTCTTGCCGCTTTAAATTGCCAAAGCCGCCCAGGTTGGTGAGCACAAAAGAGAATCGGTACTGGTTTTCATTGGGCACGGAGCCGAGTTGAAAGCGCCGGTACTCCACGTTCAAGCCGCAGCAATCCCAGTTGTAAGCCGCCTGCAGGGATGAATATTGCAAAGAATTCACATTCACGTCGTAGCCCACGCTGGCGGCCCCGCTGAAGCCGCGCTTCCCTGCATTCCCGTAGCCCATGAGCAGGCGGAATTGGTCGAAACTCGGTAACTGCGGCACGGTAGGCTTCAGAATCGCCGCCGGGACCTGCATTAAGGCTTCGCCGCCGCCGACCGTGAATTGTCCGAAGTGGTAATTTACGAGTGCCGTGCTGGCATTGATTTTGCTTGAAGTGAAATCGTAATCCAGCTCCCAGTCAACGTCGGTGTTCGAAGTCGTCTGGACGCGAAGCAAAGAGACCAGCGGGGAAAGATGGCGACCACTGGTTAAGAAGGCAATTCCCGTCAGGTCCGCAGTAGTGGTCAACACATTTCGTTGTCCGGGAACCAGCGCGCCTCCGAATGTCGGATCAAGAAAATATTTCTGCTTCAGCTCCCAGGTTACGACTTCGCGGACGGCCGGTTCGGTTGCGCATGAGTTCTCTTCCGCCGCGCGCTCCCATGGAATATGGCTTTGCTGAGATTCGGTCGCCATGAACGAAGGATGGAACTCCTGCGCCTTGCAGTTCTCTTTCGCCGGAGACATGCGCTTCGAATAGAGGCGGTTCACCAGTCCATACTCCACTTCGTTCGTATCACTCAGAATGTCACGATCATCAAACCGCAGGATGTTGGAAAAGTTGTTGACCCCGGTCAGGTAATGGTAAGTGACACGAGGTTCGATTACATGCTTCCACTTTCGATCCAGCCAGGTCTTGTCAAAAACTCGCTCCATCGCCGGAGGAAGCACTTCCACGGAGCCTTCCAGAGCTTTGCGATTTATGGCATGGCTGCTGGCAGTGCCGACCGTGCTGCCGGTCTGGGAGGGCAGGAGTTCCTGCGTGTACACGGTGTCCCGCAGCGACAACGATGGTACGAAGGACCAACCGTGCAGCATGGTAGGAAGGGTGAGGGTGGGGCTGAGATCGAACCGTCCCAGGAGCGGAGCGGTGCTGAATGTGGGTTCGCTGCGTGAGAGACCATCCGCCGCGGCATCAAAATTCCAATAGAACGGCGTATGGCCCAGTTGCCGGTCGGCGGTTGTCACGTCGAGACTCGGGGCATGGAGAATGGAAACCTGGGTTGAGTCCGTGCTGCTTTCAAAGTTCCGGTATTGTTCGAGCCCGGCATTGAAAGAAAAGCCGTCGGTATTTTTGGAAACAAAGCCCCGTGATATCACCTCTGAATTGGCAGCTTGCGCGAACAGGTCATAAAAAGTAAGCCGGAAGGCGTAGGAACTGAGATATTCGGCTTTGACGACCGCGCGAAAATCTGGGCTGAAATCATCTTCGGCGTTCAGAGTAACGTCGGCCCCGCTATTGCTCTTGCGGTCAAGCACGGAAAATACGTTGAGGTCCACGAACGAGTGTTCCGTGGGGCGGGCACGGAATTCGCCAAGCGGCGCCCATCCTCGCTGCGAGTAATAATCAACTCCGAGCGTAGCGTCCATCCAGTGATTGATGGCCCAGTAGAACGAATCTCCCAGGATGGTGCCTTTGATGGAAGAATGCCCAATGTTGGGCAGCAAAAATCCCGACTGCCGCGTCTGGCGATCAATTGGATGAGTGGCGAAAGGCAAATACAAAACCGGGATGCCCTGAATCCGGAAGACCGAGTTGTAGATGGTCGCGTTGCTGCCGGCGTCCACAATGATTTTGCCCGCGTTGAATTGCCATTTGGGGTGCGGCAGCTCGCAAGTGGTGATCATACCGTTATGCACTAGGTAGTGGCCGGGGCCAGTTTGCTCCACGACTTTGCCGCTGAAGACAAATGGATTCGAAGAAGTCAGGACCGTTCTCTTACTGTGCAAATGCATGCCCACGGTCCCGTGCACATGCTCGAATCTCCCTACCTCGGTGCCGAAATTGTAGGTCCCTTCCGTGGCTTCGATATGCTCGTCCGCCGGGCCGCCCTCGAGCACCAGATGGCCGATTGCATGGGACTGTTTAGTGTCGGAGTCGTAAGTGACCTCGTCGGCGTGAAGGATAAAAACTCCGTAATGGATCTCCACATTCCCCCTCAGCTTGTAAGTAGTTCCCTGCTTTTCCTGGGAAAGGGCCTGAATGGAAACATCGTCATTGCGCGTGGTGGTGATCGCCTCGGAAATATCAGGAATGGCCTGCGCCAGCGCATGAGGAATGCACAAAAATGAAACGAGCAGCAGAATGCAGGCAACGGCCGGGGCGGTAAAAAGAAGTTGTGCGCGGGAATTCATCGCGGACGCACGGAACCTCCGCAATGCGGGGAGGCAGGCTGACGTTAACATGCCGCCAGCCCAAGAGGCAAAGACGGAGCAGATATTTGCGGGGGCACTTGATACTTTAGATACACGTGCTTCAGTTTTTTCGCCTCGCGTAGTTTTCTAATATGTGCGTCCACCGGCTGCGGGTATACATTTAGGTAATCCGTCCTCATGAATCACAATTCCCAACCTGACTACAAGAATTCACACGAAGCCGAATTCGTGGACCCTGAACCGTTCGATGCCAGCGAGCAGCAATTTGCCGCAAGCCTAAACGCACCGCTGCGGCAAGAAGCGGACCGGTTTGTTCCTGAGGGAGATGGGAAACCCCTCGAAGAACCTGGCATTGTTGTTCACGCTGCTTCCCTTTCCCCGGAAGTTGCCGCTGCACCCTCCTCCACGATAACCGAAGAGGCGAGTGAGGATTCCGCAAAACAAGTTAACGGCGCGGATGCCTCCTCATGGCGAAAAGAAGTCGCCGAACGCGTAAGCAAGTACCGCCGCAAGAGCCCTCGTGAACCTCGCTATCCGTCGCTGCAACTGAAATTTGAATCAAGCCTCCCCGCCTGGACTCCGGTTCGGCCGTCAGAGCCGGTCGTGCGACAGGCCGTTGCCCTCGAACGCCATGTAGAGCTGATTCAGGAAGCATTGCCGCCGGTTGCAGCGTCACCTGCAGTCGAAGACGATCCGGATTACATAAGCAATCTCATCGAGTTCCCCCGCTTTACCGCGGAGCGGCCCAGCCACGTGGACGAGCTCGCTGAACCCGTGCTCGACCGGTTGCGCATTCTGGAAGCGCCCGAGATTGCGCCTACTCCGCCCGCGCTGGGCGGAATATTAATTGAGCAAGTCGAAGAGCGCCCGCAGGAGCGTCGCCCGGGCTTCGAGATTCCTTTGCAATCGTCTTCTCTTAGTCGTCGTCTGGCCGCCGCAATCATTGACGTGGTCATTGTGTTGGCCTCACTCGGAGTGTTCGGATATGTATTTTTCCGCCTAACCACCCCAACCTTGCCGTTATCGCAATGGATTGGCGTCGCGGCGGTGCTGGCCAGCGCTTTCTGGGTGGCCTATCAATATTCATTCCTGGTCTACAGCGGCAACACTCCGGGGCTGCGGATCGCAGGACTGCGGCTGGCGCGCTTTGACGGCGCCGATGCCTCGCGACACCTCCGGCGATGGCGAGTTCTCAGCTCCGTCCTCTCAGCCGTATCAATCGGCCTGGGATACCTATGGTGCTTCCTGGACGAAGATCAGCTTTGCTGGCACGATCGCATCACCAGGACCCATTTAGCGCCAAAATCCGCCCCCGAAAAACCAACTCAGAGCTAGACCAACTAAAGCAAAACCAATCCAAAACTAATGTCATGCTGAGCGAAGCAAGAGCAAGCGCAGCGCAGCTCTCGCGAGTCGAAGCATCCCTATCGTCTCCACACTCCGAAAGAGCTCCCCGCCATGCTCTGGTAACATAATTTGTGGCCCTAAACTCTCCTGTTCGCGTACGTTTCGCTCCATCTCCAACCGGACATCTGCACGTTGGCAATGTCCGAACCGCGCTCTTTAACTGGCTCTTCGCCCGCCAGAACGGCGGCACGATGGTCCTTCGCATTGAAGACACCGACTTAGAGCGCAGCGAAGCCCGCTTCGAGGGCATGTTGATGGCGGACCTCAAATGGTTGGGCCTCGATTGGGATGAAGGGCCCGACACAGGCGGCGAGTACGGCCCCTACCGCCAGTCGGACCGCCTGGAGATTTACCGCGAACACGCCGAGCGCCTGTTGAGCGAAGGCAAAGCGTATTTATGTTTTTGTAGCGAGGAAGAGTTGCAGAAGGAGCGCGAGAGCGCGGCTGCCGAAAAGGGGCAGGCAATCTATTCAGGAAAATGCCGCCGCCTTGATCCGGAAGAAGCGAAAAAGCGTCGCAGCAACGGCGAAACGTGCGCGGTCCGGCTCAAAATCCCCGAGCGCCCCATCCGCTTTCATGACATCGTCCGCGGAGACGTAGAGTTTTCCAATGAGGTCGTCAGCGATCCCGTGATTGTTCGCTCCAGCGGGATGCCGGTTTACAACTACGTGGTAGTCATTGACGACGCGCTGATGAAGATCACGCATGTCATCCGCGGCGACGATCATCTCTCGAATACCCCCAAACAAGTTGCGCTCTACGAGGCGCTTGGCTGGCCGGTGCCGGAATTCGCGCATCTTTCCACCATTCTTGGCGCGGATCGTGAAAGGCTGTCCAAACGTCACGGTGCGACTTCCATTGCTAACTTCCGCGAGATGGGTGTACTGCCGGAGGCGCTGATGAATTATCTGGCGCTGCTCGGATGGGCGCCGACCGGCGGCACGCGCGAAATTTTCAGCGCGCAGGAATTGATCAAAGAGTTTTCGCTGAAGCGCGTCACGCCTTCTCCTGCGGTTTTCGACATGGAGAAGCTGTATTGGCTGAACCGGCATTACATCAAAGAAGCCTCGCCGGAGCGCATTGAGAAGCTGGCTCTCTGGTACTTCAGCCGCGAGATTGCTCCCGATCTGGTGAAGCCGGATGAGACTTCGGCACCGGATTATTTCTGGCCCCCTACCATCATCAACTGGTTTGGCAGCATTACCCGGCTTCTTTCTCCGTATGTTGACCGCCTGGAGCAGCTTCCTGATCGCGCCAAACCCATTCTTGATTACGATGCCAAGGCCGCAATTCATTCGCCGGACAATGCTGAAGCGTTGGCGTGGCCCCACACCGACGCGGTGCTGGCAAGGTTCACCGTCAAAATTCTGGAAGACGAGCAAGCGCGCGAGGGAAAACTCACCCCTGAGCAGTTCAACAAAATCGTAAGTGAAGTGAAGGCGGAAACTGGCGTAAAGGGCAAAGAACTTTTTCATCCCATACGGATCGTCATCATGGGATCACACTCCGGCCCCGCGTTCGACAAACTGGTTCCCATCCTTGAGGAAGGTAGTCATTTGGATATGCCAACGCACGTGCTCAACGTGCGCGAGAGAGTGGAAGCGTTTGGCAAGGCCCGCGCGAAATAATAGTTTTTATTTCCTAAGAAGATCGCGCAATGCCACGTGCAGGTTCGGAAATTGAAATTGATATCCGCTTGCTTTCAGCTTGGCGGGTTCTACCCTTTGGCCCGACAACAACATTTCATTGGCTGCTTCCTTACCTAATGCAGCCTTCAAAGCTAAGCCCGGCACCGTAAAAAACGCAGGGCGTGAAAGCACGCCTGCGAGTGTTTTTGTGAACTCCCCGTTCGTCACCGGATTCGGTCCCACCAGGTTGACCGGGCCACGCAGCGAATCGTTATTCATGATGTGGCGCAGCGCACCCAGCCAATCGCCCATGTGAATCCAGCTCTGCCATTGCTTGCCGTCGCCAATTTTTCCACCAAGCCCCAGGCGAAATGGAGGCAGCATTTTTTTCAATATCCCTCCTGCGGGACTGAGTACGTGCCCAGTTCGGAGATTCACGATCCGGATGCCAGGATCAATGGCTGGCATGGTCGCCGCCTCCCACTCGCGACAAACCTCGGCAAGAAATCCTGCGCCCGAGGAACTCTCTTCCCGCAAAACTTCATCTCCGCGATCACCGTAATATCCAATCGCTGACGCACTTATGAATACCCTCGGCTTCTGTGCTGCCCGGGCCAACCCTTCCGCCAAATTTTTTGTGCCAAAAATCCGGCTGTCGTGGATGCGCCGTTTCTTTTCGCGCGTCCAAACCCCAAACACCCCTTCGCCCGCAAGATGAATAACCACATCAAAACCGGAGACCTTTTCAGGCGCAATCGGCTGCGCAGGATTCCAGGGAACGTCGCCTTTGCGCACGGCTTTTCCACGGACCAAGCGGCTAATCTCGCAGCCATCCGCCGCCAGCGAAGTCCCGACCGCCGTGCCAATCAAACCGGAAGCCCCGCTAATGAGTATTTTCCGCTGGTCCATAACTTTGAATTCAGTGTTTTGATGGTATCAGCGGGCGGTTTAGCTGCTCGCTCCGCGCAGGTATAATCAAGTCAAAGCATCCTGATCGCTGCAATTTACGCGGCGTTTACGCGACATGGCTACCTTGCGCGAACAAATCGCGACCACTACCCTTCACGTCACAAAATTCCGTGAACTCATGAACCGGATGCAGGAGAACCGTCCCAACGACGATCTTGCAATCATCAAAAAAGCCTACGAATATTCGCAAAAATATCATTCCGGACAAACGCGCGCCTCAGGAGAGCCCTTCCTGGTTCATCCGCTCGAAGTTGCCCTTGTACTCGCGGAGATGAAAATGGATCCGGTCGCGGTGGCGGCGGGACTACTCCACGATTCCGTGGAAGATACCTCGGTCACGATTGTGGACATTCGCAAGGAATTCGGCGAGCAGGCCGCGCACATTGTCGAAGGCGTCACCAAAATCAGCCAGATTGATTTCGCCACGCGCGAAGAGCAGCAGGCCGAGAACCTACGCAAGATGATGCTGGCCATGGTGGACGACATCCGCGTCGTCCTCATTAAACTCGCCGACCGCCTGCATAACATGCGCACGCTCGAACATCTCCCCGAAGATCGCCGCCAGAAAATAGCGAAGGAGACACTGGAAATTTACGCTCCCATTGCGCACCGCCTGGGAATGGGTAAAATTCGCGGCGAACTCGAGGATTTAGGTTTCCGCTATCTCGAGCCGGAAACCTATCAGCAGGTGCGTGAAGCAGTAGATGCGCGCCGCAAAAAAGGCGAGAGCTTTCTTGTTCGAGTAGAACAGGCCGTGCGCGAGAAATTAAAGGAAGCCGGCATCATGGCCCGCGTGGAGCACCGCATCAAGCGCGTGTACAGCATCCATAAAAAATTGGTAAAGCAGCGCATCAGCGTGGACCAGGTTTACGACCTCTTTGCCATGCGCGTCATCACGCAATCGGTGCAGGACTGTTACGCGGTGCTGGGCATTGTTCACAACGTGTGGCGTCCGGTGCCCGGGCGCATTAAAGATTTCATCGCCATGCCGCGGCCCAATTTTTACCAGTCGCTGCACACCTCGGTGATTACCGAAGACGGCACTCCGGTCGAGATACAAATCCGCACCGAAGAGATGCACAAGATCGCCGAAGAAGGCATCGCCGCGCACTGGAAATATAAGGACGGCCCAGTCTCGGCGCAGGACGAACAACGGCTCGCATGGTTGCGCCAGGTCGTCGAGTGGCAGCGCGACGTCTCCGATCCCAACGAATTTCTCTCCACGCTAAAGGTCGATCTCTATCCGGAAGAAGTTTATACATTTACGCCAAAAGGCAAAGTCGTGGTACTGCCGCGTGAATCCACGCCGATTGATTTTGCTTACACCATCCATACCGACGTGGGTCACACTTGCGTTGGCGCGAAGGTCAACGGACGCATGGTCCCGCTGCGTCACCGCCTGCATAGCGGCGACATCGTGGAGATTGTCACGCAAGCGGGACACAAACCCAGCCGCGACTGGCTGAGCATCGTTAAATCATCTCGCGCGCGGAACAAAATCAAGCATTGGCTCAATATCCACCAACGCGAGCGGGCCATCGAAATTGGCCGCAAGCTGATCGAAAAAGAAGCGCGCAAGTATCGCGTCCCTCTAAAGGACATCAAGGAAGACGACTTGCACCGCGTCGCCTCCGACTACGGCCTGGGCCGCGCCGAAGATCTAATGGCAGGCATCGGCTACGGAAAATTCTCCGCCCGCCAGGTGCTTGGACGCGTAGCCCCGTCAGTGAATGACCGTTCTCCGGATCATTCCACTGACCAGGCGGGCAGCGGTGAAAAGGGATTCTCAAGCGTCGTGAGGCGCGTTTTCGGCGGCGATCACAATGCCATCCGTGTAAAGGGCCACGGCGACCTGCTGGTTTACCGCGCCCGCTGCTGCAATCCCATTCGCGGAGAATCCGTGGTGGGCTACGTGACGCGCGGCAAAGGCGTTGCCGTGCATTCGGTGAACTGCCCCAACGTCATAAATCTGATGTATGAGCCAGAGCGCCGCATTGACGTGGAGTGGTCGCGCGACGATGCGCCCAGCTCTTATCCGGTAAAACTTACGGTATTCTGTGATGACCGTTTTGGCATGTTGAAGCAGATCACTGCCGTCGTTACCGACTCAAAAACCAACATCCGCAACATTGACGCGCAAACAGGAAATGGCCACGCCAGCGTTGATATCGTGCTTGAAATCGAAGACCTAAAGCATCTGGAACAGCTCCTGGCGGGACTCAAGAAAATTCCCGGCGTCCACGATGTGCAAAGATTGCAGAAAATCTAGAAGATCCGATCCCCAACTTATTCCGCTTCCCCTTCTGCATGCTGACCTCTTTCCTCCTGTCATGCTGACCTCTTTCCTCCTGTCATGCTGAGCGCAGCATTACTTCGCAAAGCGAAGTAATGCGAAGTCGAAGCATCCCTATAATTTCCACCGCCCTCAAACCACCCGGCCTTGTGCAATCAGAAATCCGCAATCTACAATTTCAACTGCAAAGGAGATCCATGAAAGAGATCATCTCAACCGAAGACGCTCCCAAGGCCATCGGCCCCTATTCGCAGGCCGTCCGCTCCAACGGTTTTGTTTTTGTCTCCGGACAAGTGGCGATTGATCCGGCTACGCAACAGGTCGTCCAGGGCGACGTCGCTGCGCAAACCGAGCAGGTATTGAAGAACCTTTCGGCAATCCTGAATGCCTCGGGCAGCGGCCTGGAAAAAGTGGTGCGGGCCACGGTATTTTTAAAAAACATGAATGACTTCGCCGCCATGAACGAAGTCTACGGACGACATTTCACGGCTGCCCCTCCCGCCCGTTCCACGGTGGAAGTGGCGCGCCTTCCTAAAGATGTGCTGGTGGAAATTGACGTGATCGCAGTATTAAGAAAATAAGCCGAGGCAAACATGTACAAATATATTTTGCTGATCGCGATAGTGGTGGTTATCGTTGCTCTTGTGTGGATGCAAAGCTCAAAACACCATGCGGAGACGACATCGCCTGCAAGTGAGAGTTCTTCTACGCAGGCCGGCGTTCCCGCCTCGAACAGTGTGCCTACGCCGGTAAGTGGCGCGCCGCATAAAACTCCCGCCGGACTGGAATACTGGGACATTAAAACCGGTGATGGTCCGGTCGCTACCAAAGGCCAGACAGTCACGGTCCACTACACAGGATGGCTGGCTTCCAACGGCAAGAAATTCGACAGTTCAGTGGATCGCAATGAGCCTTTCGAGTTCCCGCTAGGCGAAGGCCACGTAATTAAGGGATGGGACGAAGGCGTGGCGGGAATGAAAGTCGGTGGCAAGCGCCAACTGCGCATCCCACCCGCGTTAGGCTACGGCGCGCAGGGAGCAGGCGGAGCGATTCCACCGAACGCGACGCTGATCTTCGATGTGGAATTGCTGAAAGTGAAATAGCTGGTTAGGAAGGGCCTGGGAGAATCCGCAGGATTCTCTTAGGCCTTCACCACTTTGCCGCTGCGCAGGCAGGACGTGCAAACGCGGATGCGCTTGTTGCCACCCTTCAATTTGGCGTGCACCGGGCGCAGGTTCACGTTCCAGCGCCGCTTGGTCACGTTGTGGGCGTGGCTGATATTGTTTCCAAACTGCGGCTTCTTGCCGCAAATCTTGCATACTTGTGCCATGACTACTCCAAGGACAATAAGGACTTGCTGCGTAAAGTATAGATTTTACCGGATTTTGCCGGGTTTCGACAAGCGTCGCCAAACGAGCACCACCGAACGATGGAGTGACGGGCGTCCTCGCCCGTCGCCGGTTGCCCCATTCTAAATTTCGCGCAGTTTGCGAAATTTAGGGTGGGGATTTGCGATACTGAACTTATGCCTCCCTCCATCGATCCCAAGTCGGTCAAAGTCAACCTCACGACCGGCGACGGCGTGGATATTGAGTGGAAAGATGGCCACCGTTCCCACTATTCCTTCGTGTTCCTGCGCGATGCTTGCCCCTGTGCCTTATGCGACGACGAACGGGCAAAGAGCAAACGCGAGCCGGGAGAGCCCCCGAAACCAAAACCCGGCGCACTACCCATGTTCAAAGAGAAAGCCAAGCCTGTTTCAGCCGAGGGGGTAGGAAAATATGCCATCAAGTTCAACTGGAATGATGGCCATGAGCTGGGAATTTATTCCTGGCAATTCCTGCGGGATATTTGCCCGTGCGAGGAGTGCAAGGCGATAAAAGCTGTGACCGCCGTGTAGCGCTGGGTCTTTAAGTCGGCGACCGAATCCAATTCTTGTCATTCCGAATGGCTTTAGCCATGAGGAATCTGCTGTTCGATGAAAGCAAAACTGCTCTCGGAATGACAATCTCTGTGAGCGCTCAGAACAACCATCCATCCTGTAAAATTGAATCAGAAACCCCCTGGAGCCGTTCTCGTTGTCTTTTCTCGATCAACTCAATCCGCAGCAGCGCGAGGCTGTCATAACTACCGACGGGCCTGTGCTTATCCTCGCCGGCGCAGGGAGCGGCAAGACGCGCGTCATCACCTATCGCATCGCTTATCTGATTGAGCAGATGGGAGTAATGCCCGAGTCCATCCTCGCGGTCACCTTCACCAATAAGGCTGCCTCGGAGATGGTGGAGCGCGTCGAAAAAATTGTCGGCGGGCTTTCCATTGCCAAACCTGTCATCGCGACCTTCCATTCTTTTTGCGTTCGTGTCCTCCGGCGCGATATCGAAGCGCTTAGGATTCCGTCGTCCGTTCCCGGACAGCCGCCCATCGGCCACACAAAAAGCTTTGTGATTTACGACGAAAACGACCAGCAGCAACTGGTCAAGGGCATCATGCGGCGCATGGGGCTTGACGACAAGCAACTCACGCCGCGCACCGTGCTCTCGCATATTTCCTGGGCCAAGAACCACATGCTTGACCCACAGGAAGTTTATTTGCAATCCGGCGATCCCAAGACCGAGCGCGTTGCCCATATTTACGAGGAGTATCGCAAGGAGTTACGGAAATCTAATGCCTTTGACTTCGACGACTTGCTGCTGGAAACTGCCCGCCTGCTGAAGGCCGCCAGCGAAGTCCGCGAATATTACAATCGCCGTTTTCAATACATTCTGGTGGATGAATATCAGGACACGAACCGTCCGCAATATGAGCTGATGCGCATGCTCGCGGGCACGCGGCATAACGTGTGCGCCGTGGGAGATGAAGACCAGTCCATTTATTCATGGCGGGGCGCGGACATTCGCAACATTTTGGAATTCGAGAAAGATTTTCCTGAGGCGAAAATCATTCGCCTGGAACAAAACTACCGCTCCACGCAGAACATTCTGCAGGCGGCGTCGGCCGTGGTCGCCAACAACATCAAGCGCAAAGGCAAAAATCTTTGGACCTCGCGCCAGGGCGGCGCGAAGATCGGTTACTACGAAGCTCCGGACGGAGAAAACGAAGCCCTGTTCGCCGCCGACTGGATTGCCCGCTACCTGCGCGAATCCGCCGCGCAGGGTGAGAAGTCGCGCGTGGCCGTGCTCTATCGAACGAACTCGCAATCGCGCCTGTTTGAGGAAGCCATGCGCCGCTACCAGCTCAAATATCACGTGGTCGGCGGATTTTCCTTCTACGAGCGCGCCGAGATCAAGGACATGATCTCCTACCTCAAGGTTATTCATAATCCGGATGATTCCATTTCGCTGCTGCGCGTGATCAACACGCCGGCCCGTGGCATTGGCAAGACCACAATGGAAGTCATCGAACGCCTCGCGATCGAAACTGGCTTGTCGCTGTGGGCAGCCATCGGCGAAACCATCCGGCGCGAGCTTCTGCCGCAACGCGCTCTGGCCGCGCTAAAAGCCTTTCGCGATTTAATCGAAGACGCTCGAGCCATGCTGGGCGGAAATTATGCGGAACGACTGGAACAATCCGCACAGGAAGTTAAGCCAGACGATGGAGCGACGGGCGTCCCGCTCGTCACAGTCGAAGCCAGCGGTCAAACAGAAGAAACCGATTTCGATCCCGAAAATTTCAGCTTCGATTTCGGCGAGCAGGCGGAAGAATTTCCACTCCCCGAGGAAACTGCGACAGAAGAAACGGTCGCGAAAGATGGTTCGGCCGCTGTCCCGCCCGTCGAACCCAATCCCGCGGCTGCCTCCACCGCCGACGTCCTCAAGTTTCTCATTGACCGTACCCGCTACATCAAGCAACTCGAAGACGAAGACACGCCCGAAGCCTACTCCCGCATCGAGAACCTGCGCGAATTGGTGAACGCCGCCATGGATTCGCGCGACCGAGGCGAAACGCTCGATCAATTTCTGGACCATGCGGCTCTCGTGAGCGATGCCGACGCCTACGATCAAAGCGCCCAGATCACGCTGATGACGCTCCATGCCGCGAAAGGCCTGGAATTTCCACTGGTATTTCTGTGCGGCATGGAAGAAGGCCTGTTCCCCCACTCGCGGACTTTCCTGAATCCCGAGGACGTAGAAGAAGAGCGCCGCCTGTGCTATGTGGGCATGACCCGCGCTATGGACACTCTAGTGCTCACGCGCGCCGTCTATCGCCGCCGTTACGGAACGGATCTTCCGGAAGCGAGCATCCCTTCGCGGTTTTTGGAGGAAGTGCCCGCCGGGCTGGTGGAAGAGATGGGAACGGCCCGAAGGAAAGCCGCGCGGACAGGAGCGCCACACGATCAATACAGCTCGTCGCACTACTCCTACGAAGATGAAGACCAAAGCGCAAGCTGGCAGGAACGGCAGAAAGATGCCAGCGGCAGGACCGCGGCAAGCTACGCCGCCGCCAACAGAAGTCAGACGGCTTCCTCATCCGGCCCTAAATACAACTCCATCGGCAACATTGCGGATTTTTTTGCCTCGCGGGGCAAGAAGTTTAACGTCCCGAAAATGCCGGTCGAAGAACTGAAAGGCCGCAAGGGATTCCGCCCCGGCCAGAAGGTCCGGCACCCCAAATATGGCGAGGGAACCGTCTATCAGCGAGAAGGTGACGGTGAAGAGGCCAAGATTACGGTACAATTTCCTCGCTTCGGTTTAAAAAAGCTGGTGGAGAAGTACGCACAGTTGGAACCAGCATAAATTTCTGAGTAATTTGGTAATTTGTAATCGGGCAATTTATTCACGCAACAGATTTTGACTCAGCGGTAGTTTGCTATTGAATTGCAATTACCAATTACTCACTTTTTTAATTACACAATCGTCTCTGAAAGGGTTCATGGCCAATACAAAAAAACTCAGCAAAGTAGATCGCAAGAAAGTAAAACGCGCCGCTCGCAAGAAGAAAGCCACGGAAACGCCGCTTAAGCCTCGCGAGTACGCGCGCGGTTCCGCAAAGCGCAAAGTGAAGAAACTGGTGCGTGGCACGGCGAAACGGTAATCGCGGACATTTAGTCTTTTGCGCTTGGACATTGGCAATAAGCACGTTGCAATGGGACGGTCGCCGGTGCCATGCGCAGGGCTAAGTCTTCTGTTCAGGAGACGGGACAAGTGTCAGAAATCCCGATCAAACAAACCGCTGGACCAATTCGCACTTCGGACAAACAGGTCTTCTGCTGCAAGTCTATCGACAAGCTGATTTCTGACTCCGAAGAGCCGGAACGGAAGTTAAAGAAGACGCTCGGCCCGATCTCCCTTACCGGCTTGGGAATTGGCGCGGTCATTGGCTCGGGAATTTTTACGGTCATCGGAACCGCCATTGCCGGACAGAAGTTCGATACTTCTTCCATACTCAACGCTCCGCTGCTCGATTATCTGATCAAGCATACGGCTTCGTTGGGCCGACCCGGAGCTGGTCCTGCGCTCGCGCTCTCCATGGTGCTTGTGGCCATCGTCTGCGCGTTTACCGGGCTGTGCTATGCCGAGCTCGCCTCGATGATTCCCATCGCCGGCAGCGCTTACACCTACACTTACGCAACCATGGGTGAATTGATTGCGTGGATCATCGGCTGGGACCTCATCCTTGAATATGCGGTCAGTAACATGGCCGTGAGCGTCGGGTTCTCCGCGCACTTCGTGGATATGTTCGACTGGTTCGGAGTGCATCCGGCGCTGCGCTGGATTACTCCTGCTTATTTGCCCGACGGCCTCTCCGACCTAAAAGGCGACATGCTGTACGCGCCCGGGCTGCACTTCGGATTTAACATCCCGGCGTTTTTCATTGTGATGTTTCTTACGGTACTGCTCGTTCGCGGCATCCGCGAATCGGCTGAAGCGAATAATGCGATGGTCGTTCTTAAGATCGCGGCCATCCTTGCTTTTATAATTGCCGGAGCAGAATTCATTCATCCGGGAAACTGGCATCCTTTCGCGCCGCAGGGTTGGTCCGGGATACTTACTGGCGGCTCGATCATTTTCTTTACCTACATCGGGTTTGATTCCATCTCCACTGCCGCTGAAGAAGCCAAGAATCCGCAGCGCGATCTTCCGATTGGAATTATTGCCACGCTCATCGTCTGCACGGTGCTTTATATCGGAGTTGCGATTGTGCTGACGGGAATCGTTCCATGGCAGTCGTTGCGGGATGACGCAGCTCCCGTAGTTAACAGCATGAAGCGACTTACGCTCGCCACAGGTTCCGTTAGTCTGCATTGGACACGGCTCGGGGTACTGTTCGGCGCAATGCTGGGAATGATTTCTTCGATTCTGGTTTTTCAACTTGGACAAGCGCGCGTATGGTTTGCCATGTCCCGCGACGGCTTGCTGCCGCGCTTCTTTGGACGTGTTCATCCTCGCTTCCGCACGCCTTCGACGGCAACCTGGATTGCGGGTTTTGTAGTGGGTATTCCTGCGGGAATTTTAGATATTGGCACGCTCGCGGATCTCTCGAACATCGGCACACTCTTTGCCTTTGTCCTTGTTTCTATCGGCGTAATTATTTTGCGCTATCGTGAGCCAGAACGCCGTCGCGGATTCCGTACTCCCGGCGGAATTGTCGTACCCATCTTGAGCGTTATTTTCTGCGTGCTGCTGATGATGGGTCTCCCCATCCTTACCTGGCTGCGCTTCTTCGGCTGGCTTGTGATCGGCTTGGGAATTTATCTCCTGTACAGCCGCCACCATAGCGAGTTCGCGAAAGCTCGCGGGTAGAGATCAAGGATTGCTGAGAGATATGCTGACGCAGGACTTCATTAGAGAATATGAAACGAAAAGCAACGAAGAACTGCTGCGTCTTGCGACGGATCCATCCCAACTAACCGAAGAAGCAAACTACGTATTGGCTATCGAGTTACGCAAACGTCGCTTGGACGCCAAAGAACAAATAATCAACTTTCAGCAGCAGGAAAATGAGCAGAAACAAAAGCAAGAACTGGATATTGGCCGCCTATGGTTTATATACACGTTCGGAATAGGACGAAAACGCTTCTGCGAAGGTGATTATCGTTATGATCCGGCGACGCAAGTGGAGGAGTTTACGACGACAATATTCATACTACTTTTCTGGGTCCCTCTTATTCCAACTGGGACATATCGAGTCACAAGAATAAAAGGATTCCGCCCACCGAAGATCAACGCAATTGATAGACTTTCTTTGGATTGGAAACAAGTAATGAAAGTATGGCTGATCACGTTGGGCGTTTTGTCGGTGGTTGTGGGATGGGAAATCTTCCGCTCCTAATGCTGAACGTCATGCATCCCCATATCAACTACTTCCCCCACGCCTGATCCAAAAACAGATACCGATCCCGCAGCCCATCCTTGTGCGCTTCTGAAGTTGCGTTCAGGTACATGACCTGCCATCCGTCGGCAGAGTCATATGTTGGCCACTTGGGCAGGCCCTCGCCATTCGGGTCGCCGCTGCGCGCGAAGTTCGTCCAATATTTCTGGATCTCCGAGCTAAGCTCGCGATCTTCTGAAGTCCACGGCGTGTGAGGGCGTGAGTCGAGCTGTCCAAAAACAAATTCAATTTCTGACGAGTGAAATGCCACGCGCTTTCCCGTGGTCGCATTGGGGTCGCCTAAATCGAAACGATAGCGATAGATCGGCTGCTTCCCGGTCGCCGACTGTGCGCTGATCCACCGCCACGTGCCCCAGGCAATGAACTGGTCGCCGGCAAAGTCCTCCGCTGAACGAAAAGCTTCATCTTCGGTCGCCGTGGGATACAGCTTCAAAAATTCCGGCGCTTTATCGCCAAATTGCTTTTCCGCCTGGGCCTTGAAGCTTTCAGCCGTCGGCTTCTGTGCCTCAACCACAAAGCTGCCTTCATCGTGGTTCCACCCCGCGAGCAGCGGAACGTCATTCTGTTTGTCGGCGGCGAAAATCGCGGGGACCGATTCCGGCAGGAAGTATCCATCCACGTCAGGACCGTAGCCAAACCCACGCCCTTGCTTCATGGTGGCATCCAGCATTTTTTCTGCCGGGACGGCGCGCAGTTCAGCCAAAGTTGGCGTTTTCATTCCCAGCGCAGTGGCAAGGGCCTTCGGATCTTTTTCCGCGCGGACCGACATCGGATCGAAAGACAGCCCTGTCTTGGAAAACGCTCCGCCGCTTTCGCCGATAGCTCTCTCAAATAAACCCTTGGACACAGGCGACGCCATCTGCGCGCTTACCGAAAATGATCCCGCGCTTTCGCCAAAAATTGTGACATTCGACGGATCACCACCGAAAGCCGCGATGTTGTCATGCACCCATTGCAATGCGGCGACTTGATCGAGCAAGCCATAGTTCCCGGCGGAATCGTGGCCCGATTCCTTCGCCAATTCGGGATGAACAAAAAAACCAAATACGCCCAGGCGGTAATTCATGGAGACCACGACCACATTGTGGTCGCGGGCAAGAATGGTGCCATCCTGCCGCGGCTCTGAAGTTGCTCCCGCGACAAAGCCGCCGCCGTAAATCCACACCATCACGGGCAGCTTCGCCTTTGCATCTTTCGTCGCCGTCCACACGTTCAGGTACAGGCAATCTTCACTCGAACCGGAATCGCGGAAAATCATGTCGGGGAAAGCATTGCCTTGCATGCATCGTGACGTGAACTCAGTGGTTTTACGAGTTTCCTTCCACTGTGCAACGGGTTGCGGAGCTTTCCAGCGAAGATCGCCCAGGGGTGGAGCGGCGTACGGTATGCCCAGAAATGCGCGCACCGGGCCGTCTTGCTTTCCTTCCACAACTCCCGACGCGGTTTTTACCTTCAGCGAAGAAGCTCCGCACAATGTAAACGGCAGAATCACGATTGCTGAAAAAAATAAGGCCCTGGAAAAAATTCGCATTTTCATACACTCCCTTATGTCTGGCGTGCTTCCACTTGGATTAAATTTTTTCGCCTGCGCGGAAGCACCGAAATTGTACTGCAAAGCGAGCATGGGACGAAAGTTCCGATCAGCAGCTTTACTCACGAAACAAAATTTCGCAATTCCGCAATTTGAAATTTACAATCGCTGCTCATGCACTCCGAGGCCATGAATTCCGATGCATTCGCGCGCTACCCCAGTTTGCGCGATCGTGTCGTCTTAATTACCGGCGGAGGTTCAGGAATCGGAGCGGCGATGGTCGAGCAGTTTGCGCGGCAGGGCGCGCGGGTGGCATTTCTTGATCGTGACGAAGCAAGCTCTCACGACCTGGTAAAGAATCTGTCCAGCGTTGCGCCGCTGCTCTTTCTCGCCTGCGACCTTACCAACATCGCCGAGTTGCGAACCTGCATGAAGCAGGTTGAGGCGCAGTTAGGGCCGGTGCGCGTGCTCGTCAACAACGCCGCCAGCGACGACCGCCATCAATTTGCCGAGGTCACTCCCGAGTATTGGGACGAGCGGATGGCCGCGAATCTGCGCCATCACTTTTTCGCCATTCAAGCTGCGGTGCCGGGCATGACTGCGGCGGGTGGCGGTTCGATCATCAACATGAGTTCGATTGCCTGGATGATCCCCTCCACGGGCTTGCCCGCTTACGTCACCGCGAAAGCAGGGATCGTTGGACTTACGCGGACAATGGCGCACGAATTGGGTGCAAGCAATATCCGCGTGAATGCTGTGTTGCCCGGTGCCATTCTCACCGAGCGCCAACGCAAACTTTGGTGGACGCCGGAATACAAAGCCGAAGTTCTCGCTCGGCAATGCCTGAAACGTGCACTTACGCCTGACGAAATCGCGCGCCTCGTATTGTTTCTCGCCGCCGATGACAGCAGCGCCATCACCAACCAGAGCTATGTTATTGACGGCGGCTGGGTGTAAGCCAATGCGCTCTTGCTTCCCATCCTCTTGCTTGTCATTCCGAGGAGCGAAGCGACGAGGAATCTGCTTTTGCCGGGAGAACAGCAGATTCCTCGCGCGATACAACCGCGCCACGGAATGACAATCAGAAATAGTTTGAAGTAATTGCGACGGTTCTCCATTCGCCAATCCCATCTCGAAAATCTACAATCTACACTCTTCTGATGAAACCGCACCTTGTGGTTCTCTGCATTCTGTTCGCGCTCGGAACCCTGATCGCTCAAACCTGGCAACCCTCGCCGGGCCACACACAAATTCCCATATGGCCAAACACACCGCCCAATGCGCAGCCGGTAAAAGGGCCAGAGACCGCTACTACGGACACCAAAGAATTGGTGGCCGGAAAGCCCTGGATCTACATTGAGAAAGTTTCCCGCCCAACTATGACGGTTTATTCGCCCAGGGGAAAGAATACTGGCGCAGCGGTGGTTGTGTTTCCCGGTGGCGGCTATTGGATTCTGGCCATTGACCTTGAAGGAACGGAAGTTTGTGACTGGCTGACGTCCAGAGGGATCACCTGTGTGCTGTTGAAGTATCGCGTGCCGGGTGACAAGTTATTCCCGAAGTCGGGAGCGTATCCCAAATCACCCATGGCGTTGCAAGATGCGCAGAGAACATTGCGGCTGGTTCGATTCCACGCCGCCGAGTGGGGCATCAATCCGCACAAAATCGGAGTGCTCGGTTTTTCGGCAGGCGGGCATCTGGTGGCGGCGACGAGCACCCTCTTTAAAAAGCGCTTGTATCCCGCCGTTGATGCGGCCGACAAAGAAAGCTGCCGCCCGGATTTTGCCGTGGCTCTTTATCCCGGACACTTGCTGGAGAATACTTCGAAACCTTTTGAGCTGAATCCGTATGTTCCCGCCAGCAATCAAACGCCTCCTACCTTCATACTCCAAGCCGAGGACGACCCGATTGACACAGTAAAAAACTCGCTGGTTTATTACATTGCGCTGAAAAATGCCGGCGTTCCCGTCGAGATGCATCTGTACGCGCATGGTGGACACGCTTTTGGTTTGCGCCCCACCAAGTTCCCAATTACGGCATGGCCTCAATTGGTGGAAACCTGGTTGCGAACCATTGGAATGGTTCCTGACTAGCATTCGCCAATCCACCATCGAATATCTACAATCAAACCGTGGCCGCCGATTCAAAAAGTCCCAGCGCTTTCATCTCTTCCCTTCCCAAGGCTGAGTTGCATTTGCATCTGGAAGGCTCCATCGCGCCTGAAACTCTACTCGAGCTTCGCCAGCACCACGGACGTCCCTCCACGCTCGAGGAAATCCGCCCGCTCTACCAGTATCAGGACTTCATCGGCTTTCTTCAGGCTTTCAAAACCATCACCGAAGACCTCCAGACCGCGGACGACTTCGAACTCATCACCTACCGGCTCATGCAAGCACTGAAAGCCCAGAACGTGCTTCATGCGGAAGTCTATATTTCGGTCGGGATATGCCTATGGCGCAAACAGGATTTCAATTCCATCTTTGAAGGATTGGAACGCGGCCGCCAGCGCGGCGAGCGTGATTTTGGGACTTCCCTGCTCTGGATATTCGACGCCGTCCGCCAATTCGGCCCCGCGGCAGCAAAGGACGTATTCGAACTCGCAGTCCATTATCGCGACCGCAACGTCGTTGGCATCGGCATCGGTGGCGACGAATTGAAAGCGCCGCCCGAACTCTTTCGCGAAGCTTACGCCTATGCGGAGGAGAATGGCCTTCGCCTTACCGCTCATGCCGGGGAAAGTGCCGGGCCCGATTCGATTTGGGGCGCGCTCAACCTTCATGCCGAACGCATTGGTCATGGACTGACTGCAGCGCAAGATCCCGAACTGGTCGAAGAACTGGCGCAGCGGCAGGTCCCCATCGAAATTTGCCTCACAAGTAATCTGCGCACGGGTTGCTGCAAGTCGCTCGCCGACCATCCCCTCCGGCAATACTTCGAACATGGAATGATGCTGACCCTCAACTCCGATGACCCAGCCATGTTCGCGACCTCGCTCAATCGCGAATATCAGCTTGCGCAACAACAATTTGAATTCACGGATGAGCACCTCCGCGAGCTCGCCCGCAACTCCTTTGAGGCCAGCTTCCTGCCCGCGGAGAAAAAGCTGCAATTCCTCAATCTGTTCGATACCGCCGCAGCCCGCCGCTGATTTCTTAAGGGTGCCCCGTCCAAAGCCTGCCCTGCGCTTGTCGAAGGGCTATGCTTGGGGGGATTTTGCATGAACCTCCACGATCTGGAACCCGCAGTTCGCACCCCAGAACCCTCCGAATACTGTTGGAAACGATGTACTTAGCACCCTCCTGTGTTCTAATAAAGTAAGCAAACTGCATGAGTTCCAGCCGAAACACATTCCGTCTGCGGTTGAAGGCTGCGCGCCGTAATCTTCGCGGAGCGGCGAAAATCGCACGCGCCCTGGTTTCTACTGATCACCCTCTGCTGGCGCACATTATTCCCATGCGCAAATGCAACCTGGCCTGCAAATACTGCAATGAGTTTGACGACGTTTCCAAGCCGGTGCCTCTACAAACGATGTTCGACCGCGTGGACAAATTGGCAGAGCTGGGCACATCCGTCGTCACTATAAGCGGAGGCGAACCGCTGCTCCATCCTGAGCTGGACGACATTATCGCCCGCATCCGCAAGCACGGCATGGTCCCGGGAATGATCACCAATGGATATTTGCTGGTTCCCGAGCGCATTCAGCGCCTTAATCGCGCGGGACTTGAATGGCTGCAGATTTCCATTGATAACGTCACGCCCGATGACGTTTCTAAGAAAAGTCTGAAGGTCCTCGATAAGAAGCTGCAGATGCTCGCCGAAAATGCCGACTTCCACGTGAACATCAATTCCGTGGTCGGCAGCGGCATTAAAAATCCGCAGGATGCGCTGACCATCGGGAAACGCGCGCTGGAACTTGGCTTCAGCTCGACCATCGGAATTATTCATGATGGCTCCGGACAGTTGCAGCCGCTCGATGGCGAAGAGCAGCGCATTTATCACGAGATGAAGAACCTGGAAAAGCGCAGCTTCACCCGCATCAATGGCTTCCAGGACAATATTGCTGAGGGAAAAGCCAACAACTGGCGCTGCCGCGCGGGCGCGCGTTATTTGTATATCTGCGAGGATGGGCTGGTGCATTACTGCTCGCAGCAGCGTGGATTCCCGGGCACACCCCTGGAAAAGTATTCGGTTACCGATATCCGCCGCGAGTTCCTCACAGAAAAACCCTGCGCGCCGCACTGCACTGTCTCCTGCGTTCATCAGGTTTCTACCGTTGACCGTTGGCGCGCGCCGCAACATCCGGCGCCTGCCGCGCCTGTGGGCACTGCAGCCGGCGAGTTAGTACAACTTAAATAAGCAGGTTCTATCTGCCAGAGTCTTTTGTCTATGGTCGGTTTGCAAACTGCCCATATTCTCCAGCTTCCAACAATCATGTCATCCCGAGCCGCTTTTGCGAGGGACCTTTCGTCGGACGAGAGCGTCTATGCTGCCATGGGGAGCGATATTCCCGTTGATGCTTGAGAAGGTCGCTTGTCGCCGTAAGGGTCCCCTTCGACTTCGCTCAGGGCAGGCTCTCCGTCTTCGCTGCGCTCAACGTCGGGATGACATGCCTTTAGATTGAAGCAGAGTTTCGTTAAAAATTTCTTGGCTACACGAATAGACGCTTTTTCTATATAGCTTAAAGTTAATTTTTCGATTTAAGGCCTGACGGAACCTCGCGGACCCCTAAAGACAGCAGTGAGCCTATCGGTCGCCTATAAGTCAACGTAGCGCGGTTGCGGGCCATCTTATGTGGCAACACCACCCCCGAAAACAAAAGAGTCCCAGCTGCCCTTAACGCATTTTCAATAACTTAAAGCTAAGTAATTGAAAATAAAATAAAATGGAGGGCCATTTTAACTCTGGCAATTTCGCGGGCTATGCGCTGATCCGCGGCGTGGCTTCCAGCAAACTTCGCGTATAGGTTTGTGTCGGTTGCTCAATGATTTCTTCTGTCTTGCCAATCTCCACCAGTTTCCCGCGATGCATGACAGCAATACGAGTGGACAGGTAACGCACGACCGGCATGGAATGCGAGATGAACAGATACGTCAATCCAAACTCTCGCTGCAACTGGGCCAGCAAATTGACGATCTGCGCGCCTACGCTTACGTCCAATGCGGAGACGGGCTCGTCAGCAACAATGAATTTAGGACGCAGCGCAAGCGCGCGAGCGATTCCAATGCGCTGCCGCTGGCCACCGCTGAATTCATGAGGGAAGCGCGTGCGCGCGGATTCATCGAGGCCCACGGCCCGCAGCAGCTCCGATACTCGGGTGCGACGCGCATCACGGCCTAATTTTTCATGAATCACCAGAGGCTCGGCGATGATTTCATCCACTCGCATGCGCGGATCGAGTGAACCAAACGGGTCCTGAAAGATAATCTGCATGTCGCGCCGCAAGCGCCGCATTTCCGAATGCCTGGCGGCCAGAAGGTCTCGCCCTTCATAACGAATGCCGCCTGAAGTTGGCTCAATCAGCCGCAATATAAGGCGTCCGAGCGTGCTCTTCCCTGATCCGGACTCGCCTACCAGTCCCAGCGTTTCGCCCTTCTCGATGTCGAACGACACATCGTCAACGGCGCGTACTTCGCCGGATGCTCCGCCTCCGAAGATGGATTCGCCAAGCGGGAAAGTCTTACTGAGATTTCTAATTTCAATGAGTGCCACGAATGGATCGTAGCAGCGCGGAAAAACTTTGGGGAGTGTCGGAGAAGAACAGGTAATGGTGTCTGAAGCGAATGATTAAAACCTCCGCACAAGCAAAGCTTGTACGGGGCACCCTCGAGTATCGTTTAATTGTTTACCAATCAGGCTGCAATGAGCGGGACCGCGGCAAGCGCGGCAATGATGCCAGCAACTTTCCAGCGGGTGAACTGTTCTTTGAGGAAAATTTTGGCGAGCACAACAGTTATGACCGGATAAAGGGAACAAAGCACGACCGCGGAATCAAGACGTCCCGTTTGCGTTGCGCGGACAAAGAAAACGCTTCCGCTTACGTCGAGAAATCCGGCGAAGATTACGGTAATGAAACTTGCCCTGGGCAACTGAAAGGAAGTACGGCTAAACAAGACAACTGCCGCAGTGACTAGCAAAGAAGTCACGCGCGAAAAGTCCGCGATCCACAAGGCAGAGCCGTTGCCTGCCTGTTTAATGCACAAAAAGAACGCGGCGAAGCCGAAGCCAGCCATCACCGCCAGCCCAAGTCCCTTGGTCTTTGTGCCACCTTCAGGACGCGAAACCAACCAGATTCCCAGCGCGGCTAGAACAAGTCCGGCAATCTGCAACGCGTTTGGCAACCCTTCCGTTGCGATTCCTACCAGCGCGGGAATTGCCGCCGCCAATACCGCCGTGAGCGGCGCGGCAATGCCCATGGATCCCAGCGACAGCGCCTTGTAGAAATTCGCTAGCGACATTCCCGCAAAACAACCGGCGGCAAGCGCCCAATACATCGCGTGACGGGATGGAAAAGACGAGTGGTTCAGCAAGGCAAGCGCGGTCATGAAAATTAAGCCACTTCCATAAACGATCGCCGCGAGAAAAGTTGGGTTAGCGCGCCTGGAGGCGAACCCTCCCAGAAAATCTCCGCCGCCCCACGCGAAGACCGCGCCCATGCTGAATCCGGCGGAAAGAAGTGAAGGCGACGCTGCCATGAACACGAGATTAGCACGCGTTTGTGATTGGGCCCTTGGGCATCGTTGCTATAGGATGCTTCGACTACGCGAGAGCGTCGCTGCGCTTGCTCGTCGCTCCACTCAGCATGACAATCGTTTGGGAGCGCGCAACTGGTGGAACAGGACTTAAGTATTTGGTCTTATGCGCGGATGGGCGGGTACACTGTGACCTCGGTGAGGGAGATCGAAAAGCGTAGATGCCAGCGGCATTCATTCTCGGATTGATTGGCGGCTTGTTGATACTGGCGTTCGTCGCCAACCGTATTTTCCGGCTCACACGAATTCCCGACATTGTGGTCCTTATGGCGCTTGGCGTTCTTCTTGGCCCCGCCATGCATCTGGTGGATGCTGAGCGCTTCTCCAAAGCAACGAATCTTCTCGGGACGATTGCCATCATCCTGGTTCTGTTTGAAGGCGGCTTGGAACTCGACCTTCGCGAAACGCTGCGTCACTTTCGCGGCAGCCTGCTGCTTGCCATCGTTGCCTATGTCCTGAGCACCGGACTCGTCGCGCTCATTGTGTGCAAAGGTTTGGGACTCTCTCTAACAGCAGGATTGCTGGTAGGCGCCGCGTTGGGCTGCACCAGCAGCACGGTAGTCCTACCCGTTTTGCAGCAGATGCAAACCGAGGAGCCGGTGCGCATCACCCTGATGCTGGAAGCTTCCTGGGGAGACGTGCTTGCCGTTCTCACCGTGGGTCTGCTGATCAGCATGCAGACCCACAGCGGTTCCATTGCCGGGGGCGTGCTGCGCGGCGTCTTCACTCAAGTGGTTGTGGCCACTTTGTTTTCCGTTGTGGTTGGCATTCTTTGGTCACGACTGCTCAGAGTTCTTTCCGAACAGAGATTTTGGCAGGTGCTTACATTCTCCATTGTTCTGATTCTTTATGCGGGAATGGAATCGCTGGGCGCGAATGGGTTAATTGCCGTGCTCATGTTCGGGTTGACGCTGGCGAATTTTCCCGGCATTGATCCGGACGTGGTCGGAGGTCTGGGCCTGGGATCACAATCGCACCAGTCATTACTGACTTTTCATTCCGAACTGGCGTTCCTGGTGCGGACGTTCTTTTTTGTGCTGATAGGTTTGATCGCCGACATTGGCATGTTCCGCCATCATCCTTTGTTGATGGCAGGTACGCTGGGAGCCCTTTTTCTGGCGCGATGGATTTCGATTCAGATGAGCCGTTGGGCCTGGCATGACATCGGGGCCGCCGGACGCGACGTTATCCTGTGGATGTTGCCTCGCGGTTTGATCACCGTTGTGCTGGCGATCGAAGTTACTGACGCCATCGGCAAGGAACTTTCATTTTTGCCGGGGCTGGCTTTCGCCGTCATCCTGGCCACGAATCTCCTTGTCGTCTTCGGAAGCTGGCGGGCGCGACGCCGCCAGCCGGCACCGCCTGTTGCCACTACGCTCAACCTCAACACTCCTCCGGAAGCTGCGCAAGGTTCGCAGAGCGTCCCCGAAAGCTTGCACACAAATCCGCAAACCAGCAAGGTTTCACATCGCTGGATCCTGGATGCAGCCCTGCTTCTGTTGCTGGCTTTTGGAGGCATGTTGTTGTGGGTCGGCAACCAGCCAGTCCAGAAACGCCCGATGATTGTGAAACACTGGATGCAGGCCCTTCGCGAACGGCATTGAAGAAGAAACATTACTGAAATCAATCCTAGGGTAAAAGCTCGAATTCGCTGTTAAGGGAAAACTCCCAGGCAATGCGGAAAATTGCCTAAACCGCTGTCCACGCATGTTTTGGCAGTAATGCGCCTGCGGCAGCATGTTAGAATCTGGCGATAATCTGTTCTTCTGCGGAGCCCAGGTGGTAGAGCTAGCACCCTCGATTTTATCGGCTGATTTTGCGCGGCTTGCGGAGCAGATTCATGCCGCGAGCGAGGGCGGAGCCTCCTTAATTCACGTTGACGTCATGGATGGGCATTTCGTGCCCAATATGACGGTTGGGCCGCCGGTTGTGCGATCGTTGCGCAAAGCGACCGATCTGCCACTCGATTGCCATTTGATGATTGAGAATCCCGACCAGTTTATTCCCGAATTTGCCGAAGCAGGAGCCGACTGGATTTCCGTGCATCAGGAAGCCTGCCGTCACCTGAACCGCACGCTGCATTTGATCAAGAGCCATGACTGTTTGGCGGGGGTCGTTTTGAACCCGGCCACCCCAGTGGAAACACTGAGCGAAGTACTCGATATTGTTGATTATGTGCTGGTTATGTCGGTAAATCCGGGGTTCGGGGCACAGGAATTCATTCCCGGTTCAGTGCATAAGATCAAGCGCCTTGTGCAATTACGTGAACAGCGGCGGCTCAACTACCGCATCGAGGTGGACGGCGGAATTTCCACTGCGACGGTCGGGGAAGTTGTAAAAGCCGGGGTGGAAATTCTAGTGGCGGGCAACGCCGTCTTCGGCCACGGTGATCCAAAGAGTAATGCTCAAAAATTATTGAAAGCTGCAACTGAGGCAGCGTTGCAGAGAGTCTGAGGCTGGGAGCAGACTTGCGTAGCGCCGGACTTTCCGTCTGGCCGCGTGGAAGGGTTCATCGTCCCGGGCTGTAAGCGCAATTCAATTCCGAGGTTTCTATGTTACGTCGCATTCCGGTTCTCGTGCTCTTGGGTATTCTGGCTTTCACCATCGCATGCACCAACAAGAAAGTCAGCAATCCCATCGCCAACGTGGACTCCAAGCAACCGGACAAGGTGTTGTTTGACCGTTCCATGAATGCGATGAAGCATAATCAGTACGATGTGGCGCGTATGACGCTGCAGACGTTGATCAACACTTATCCTGACTCGGAATTTTTGGCGCGCGCGAAGTTAGCGTTGGGTGACTCCTGGTACGCCGAAGGCGGCGCGACCGCCATGGCGCAGGCGGAAGCCGAATACGACGATTTCATCACATTCTTCCCCAACATGCCGGAAGCCGCGGAAGCGCAACTGAAGATCGCCAACATTCACTTTAATGAAATGGAAAAGCCGGACCGCGACTACACCCATGCGATGCGGGCGGAAGAAGAATACCGCAAGGTAGTCATGCAGTATCCCGACAACGCGAAAATGGTGGCGCTGGCAAAACAGAAGCTGCGCATTGTTCAGGAAGTGCTTGCTGAACGCGAATTCAGGGTCGGCCACTTTTATTATTTTGAAGGCGCTTATCCCGCGGCGATCGCCCGCCTCCGGTCCATGGTGGACACTTATCCGTTGTACAGCAAAGCTGACGAGGCTTTGTACCTTCTGGGTCAATCGTATGAGGGGGAAATCGGGCGAATTCAGCTAATGCAGGCTGTAGGCGCGAAAGCAGAAGCGGAAAAAGCAGCCATGCTGGACAAATTAACGGCCCAAGCGGCGGATGCCTATTCGAAAATATTGACGCGTTACCCGGTCATGAACCGCGCTCTGGATGCGAAAGCGCGTCTAGAGGCGTTGCACCAGACCGTGCCTCATCCGACCGTGGCTGCGGTGGCGCAGAATCGCGCCGAAGAAGCGAGCAGAACTGACCCAACATGGATGCAGAGCGTGAAGGACGGTTTTAATCATCATCCCGATACATCCAGCGCTGCCAAGGTGGGAGAGCCTACGTTGGTGGATCCCAAGCCAGTGAGCGCGACGCAGGTGATCCGGGAGGAAATTGGACTGAAATCGGCGAGCACAGGCAACAACGCGACATCAGTAGAGATTATTGGTCACGGAGCGCCGCCGGCGAGCGATGCTGTGCCACACTCTGACGCGCCTCCAGGTGATCCTAACGGTGCTACTCCCCCGCCAGACTCCGGTTCCGGTGCGGGCGCCGCAGGTTCCACCGCGGCCGCATCCGATTCAGCTGCCGATTCCGGTGCAGGGGAATTGAAGCCCAATGTTCCGGCGACAGCCGATCCCAACGAACTGAAGCCAAATGTGGCGGATGAAAATAACGTTGCCGCTCCTCCCCAGCAGGTCAATGAGATCCAGGGGAATGGAAACACGACACAGGCGGAGAAACCTGCTGCGAACCAGCAAACCGCCGATGACAGCGTCTTTTCATCCAGTAAGAAGAACAAAAAGAAAGGGTTGAAGAAGGTTCTTCCGTTTTGAAACAGCTGAAGGAGCGAGGCTGGGATATCTGAAGCAACTAGTATCTGATTCATTACCCGTTCGTAACTGAACCGAGGTAACCAGGTTACCCGTACTCCTCATTGACTTAGCTTTCGATACCAGTTACCTTCGCGCTATCTCCCCTTTACTATTAAGGACAAACCTTGGCCCGGAGAATTCTGCTCGCCGACGACAGTGTGACCGCCCAGAACATGGGACGGAGAATTCTTAGCGATGCCGGTTATGAAGTCATAACCGTCAATAACGGCTCTGCCGCGCTGAAGAAGGTCGCTGAGCAGGCTCCCGACCTGATTGTTCTGGACGTGTACATGCCAGGTTATGGCGGGCTGGAAGTCTGCCAGCGCCTGAAGGAAGTCGCTGAAACCGCGCGCATTCCCATCCTGCTTTCAGTGGGCAAACTGGAACCTTTCAAACCTGAAGAAGCGCGCCGCGTTCGGGCGGATGCGTTTATCGTAAAACCATTTGAAGCGACTGAGCTGCTGGCCGCTCTTACCAAACTGGAAGACAAAATTGTTCCCCTCGCGGACGCGCAACGGACCGCCAAGGGCCGCCCTGCGGGCATGGCTGATCCTGGCGAAGATACGGGATGGAAGAACCGGCTGAGTATTCCCCCCGGGAAAAAGGGCCGCAGTCCAGAGGGACTGGAAGCTGACGATTTTGGGCAACATGCGCCGGGAGATTCCGCGAAGAAACAGTCGCCGGAAATCGTGCCTGCGGTTGCGAAGGTCGCAGAAGAAATTGTCGCCGCGAAGTCGGCAGCAGAAGAGAAACCTTCTTCCGTGCGCACTGAAGAAGTCGCTGCACCTGCGAAGGCCGAAGTTCCGCTGGGCGAAACATCTCAAGAACCAGCCAAAGAAACCGTCAAGCAAGAAGCGGCGGAATCGAAGGCCGTGGAAACTGCGTCTGCAAATCCGGCCGAATCGAAAGCAGCGCAAACAGTTGACGCCGAGAAAACCGCAATTCCCGGCCCTGTGCTTGTTTCCTCCTCCGTTGACCGGGTAGCCACGAGCGATGTTGTTGCTGTTCCTGTAGCAGTTGCTCCGATTGCGGTCGCGGATCAACCCGCCCCGAGTTACAGCGGTCCACGGTGGGTCGCGGCAGAAATTGCCGCCACTGCGGACGACGTGACTACGGCGCTTGACCATGAGATGGAAAAATCTCTCGCCGCCAATGCCGCGTTTGACGCGGGACACAAGGCAGCAATCGAGTCAGCGAATCTAGAGTCAGCGAACAAAGAAACTCGCGCGACGGAATTTACCGCGAATATTCCCGCAGTGACTGAAGCAGCAGCTTCGCCTGCCATTCCGAGTGCGGAAGACAAAACGACGGAAACAAAGATCGTCGAAATGAAAGCCCCGGAAGCAGAATCTGCGCCAAAGCCGACAGAAGAGAAGACTTCCGGCAGTGTCGTTTCGACCGATGCCCCGCTGGTGGCATCTTCGGCGGTTTCATCTGAAATATCTCAGTCCGACGGAACACGCTCCGTCGAACCCCAGACTACTGAAGCAGTCGCGCAATCGAAGCAGGAAGCCTACGCGGCAGCCGCTTCCATGGGTTCCGCAGCAGAAGCAGCGGTCATAGACGCGCGCTCCGCGGCGGATAACACTTCCTCCGCAAACGATGCCGGCAACAAGCAGCAACTTGCGGCGGCCTGGGAGCAGTGGCAGAACGTCCGCGAAACCGTTCTAAGCTCGCCGGTTACAGAACAAATTAGCGAAGCAGCCGTTGCAAGTTTGAACAGTATGGTTCCCAGCCAATCTTCCTCTGATACCAAGGCCGATGTTGAGGCCATTGAGGCGACCCAACCTTCCAATCCCACCGCGATTGCCAGCATCGTGGACAGCGTACTGGCGGAACTCAAACCTCGCTTGATGGAAGAGATCGCCAAGAAGATCGCTAACGAAAAGAAACCCCAGTAGTTCTAGAAATCGCCGGTTTGCCGGGACAATGTATCGTTCGCGAGCATGTTCCGAGAGATATCCACAGTAGCCCATCAGTGCCATTCCCATCGCACCGATGAAACGTTAGAGTTGTTTCGAGCAGACTTCGGGGGAGGGCTGTTCGACGGACGTCCCAAGACTCTAATTAGAGTTTTGGGCGTTTTCGTTTTGGGGGAGCAGTTCACGCCCACAATCTGAACCACTCGATTCGTCAATGACTGATAGGGAATTTATCGGCGTCGCGAGGGAGTCGCTTTGCCGAGGACTCGGACCCAGGCGGTTCCCGGAACGGTTCCACAGGAATGCGCTGGTAACACACTTCCAGGACGGTCAGATTTTCCGTACCGCCCGGCGCTTGGAGAACCACTTCGTCGTCCGCTGCCGACTTCATCAATGCGCGTCCTAGAGGCGACACCCAACTGATGTGATTGCGCTGGAGATCAACCTCGTCGGTACCCACGATGCTCACCTCTCGCTCCGCTCCGGCGGCATTGGCATAGCGCACGGTCGCTCCGAAGAATGCTCTGGCCTTCGCCAGCCCCGCTCTCGGAGCTTCCGGATCCACCACTTCCGCGGCTTCGATTCGCTTGGTGAGAAAACGAATCCGCCCATCAATCTGCCGCAGCCGCCGCTTGCCATATTGATAGTCAGCGTTTTCACTGCGATCGCCGTTGCCAGCAGCCCACGTCACCACCTCCGTGACGGCCGGACGTTCCTTGGTGAGCAGAAAGTGGCGCTCATCTTGAAGGCGCTGCAACCCGCTCGGCGTGATGTAGTTCTTGGTTTGCGTCGCGGGCGCATCCGGTTGTGGTTTTCTGGTGAAGCCTTTGCGCATCTGGCAATCCTTTCAGTGCCGAGTTCCAAAATGATTCTATCTTGGGGATTCTGTCAACTCATCCTTGCCGAACCATTGAACTGAGACTACGCTCCCGTATACCTATCAAGTTCTCAAGACAGGAGATTGCCAATGCGTTTTACGGCCTTGCTGTTGTTAACACTCTGCGGCTTGACCATCGTTGGTGTGACGCAGTCGAAACGTGCTACCGCTGAAGAGACTGCAATGACGGCTGGAGACCTTCAACAGATTTGTATTGACTCCAGTGCTGAATCCAAAGCTGCATGTCGATTTTACCTTTTGGGAATAACGCAGGGGATTTCTATGGGGATGGAAATCGCCGACGGCAAAACTCAAGTGGGACGCCCCTGTATTCCGGACGATCTCCCCGCCTCGGCTATAGAGTTAGCGGTCAAAATGAAACTGGGACAAGAATTGATGGTGTTTCCCGACGACCGCAAGCTAGATGCATCCGGCGTCGTCGGTGCCATACTCGTTTCAGATTTTCCATGCCGAAAACCAAAGTAATCTACTCGGGGTTTGCCACCTCTTAGCGGGTGGCCCACACAACGTGGTTTCGTTGTATGGAAATAAATATCGCCAGGTGCTCTCGTATCAACTCGAATTTTACTCGAAGATTCTCAGTTCCCACTCAAGCCAAAATCAGGCTGAATGGGCCCCGCCGTCTTGTAGGTGTAGAAAGCCCGGAGGTCCGCTATTGGTTCCATGCTGTAGATGGAAGCCGTAAGGACTAGAAAGACTAATTGACGATCATTCCTTGAGAAGCGGAGAGTCAGGAGCCCAGACCCGGAAGAAGTCTCGGATGCAAGTCTGGATCGGCTCCTCAAGTTCTGTGAGCTTGAAATGATCCTTCTGAACACCGAGCATGTTGATGATGCAGTTGTGAGCCGTCATCAAGGAACGATCCGCAATATCCGTCTGGGCTTCGGCCTTCAGACTCATCGTCCCATCGGGCATAATCTCTAATCGCTGTGTCAGGCCGCCGAATGTTGGATGGGCATGCTGCAATGGAAAGAAGTAGCCGGGTATGACGAGCGTTCCCAAGTCACCCGTCGTTCTCGCCATGGATATGAAGTCCAGTCTGTTCCATGTGTGATTCAGACGCATCTTCGCGCCATCATGGTCGCAAACTGGAATCATGAAGTCTTCTTTGACCTCGGCTGCCTTCTGGCGAACGTCCGCAATGACCTCAGGCGTTACGATGCTCTCCCCGAATGTCTCAATGATTCGGCTCAGCAGCTTGTTCTGCTGAATCGCATGGTAGTCCAAGAACGTCTGCGCCTCGTCTGGGTGATGATGCAGATAGTTCACCGTGACGGTGAACTCATACATGCTTCTCACAAGCTTCTGGGCTGCCACTCCGTATCCATGCTGCGCGATGAGCGTGATCTCCATGAAGTCTTCGAGGATGACTCGCCCGAAGAAGTAGACGAACTTGTCGGCAACGGAATCCATGACCTCTACGCGGGTGAATGCGATATTGAGCGCCTTCACGAGATTGGTCATCATCTCGTTCCAAAGCGCATGGCGTAGGTCGAAGTTATGGCATTCTTCAGGGAAGCCATACATTGGGTAAGGCGTTGTGGGAATGGCGTTCATACGGCGATTATAATTCCCAGCGGAGATTGAACTAAGATGCCTAAGCAAAAGAACACAGTAGAAATTCTTGAGCGTCGCAAGACCATGATTGACGCTCTTATAACATTTATTGCGAAGCATCCGAAGGCGAAGGAAGAAGCCCATGCGAAGGGATTAGAAGGCGGCAAGAACGGCCTGTCCTTTCCTGACTATGCTCTCATCGTTCCATATTGGAACAAAGGGGACATTCAGCTTCGGCTCCTCAAGTCCGGTGAAAACTGGATGGATAATGTCGAAGACAGGCAAGTCTCAGATGACGTCACCAACATGTCGGACAAGGAGTTCAACGAGACACTTGAGGAGATGTATCAGAAAGCGAACCCTGACGACGATGAAGATGACGATGACGACGAATAGAGAATGGCCGTCTCTTGCCGAGAGATGCCCTCAGAGCAATGAACTGTGCAAGGCAGGTGGCCCACACAACGCGGTTTCGTTGTGTGGAGAATTAAAAAATCGGCAGATGCTCTGGCATTAATTCGAATTTGCCTCAAAGAACTCTCAATCCCCGCTCAAGTCAAAATCAGACCCGTTCGACTTCGCCCAGGTCCCTCGACTGTGCTCGGGATTTCGGCGGCGGGCTCACGCCCGCTAAGCGCCTCAACTTTGAATGGGCTACCCGCTCACATTCGCTGTTACAAACGATCTTTCCAATATCCAGGTTGCCGGTGTCCGTGGGCGATAGCCAAGATTCTTACCGCTGATTTTCTTTCGTGATAAATGACCGCATAAGGAAAACGGCGAAGAACAAACTTCCTGGTGTCGAGACCACTCGTCGGCCAACGTCGGGGTGACGCTAGTACGAGGTCAATTGCTCGATCTATCTCTTCGACAAACTTGTCGGCGATGGCTTCGTTTTGTTCCAAGTACCAACTGATGGAAGACTTGAGTTCCGCGAGTGCGTACGGGTGAATGTCCAGAGACTTAGCGGCCATTGAGGAGGGCGGTAATCTGACGTCGTGCCTCTGCCCATGGAATTGGTTTTACTTTGCCGGAATCCAGTTCCTCGATGCGCCGGGCAATTTCGTGTTGCCATGCTTCTTCAACCGATGGGTCAACGGTATCGTCGAGGCTTTCCAGCAACGATCCGGCCAAAGCAGCACGAGCTCCCGGCGGGAGAGCCAGGGCTTTTTTTAAGAGTTCGGAAACGTCTGGACTCATAGGAGTATTTTACGCCCGGGAAGCAAATCGCGAAAAAATATGCTGCCCGTTCTCTCTCCAGATTTTCAGTATTCCTCTCGTTACTTTTACAAGTAATGCAAATCAAGAATGGCTTATGAACATCGATGTTATTTCCAAATGCAGCAAACATGGGCACGCCCGCCAGCCTTCCGATCAGCATTGGTCATTTCACTCGGCGGCACTTCACAGCTTCTTCGTCAACCCCGGCATTCCCGAGCTCACAAACGCGCGCTCCGTCCCGCCGGGCTGCGCCTTCTTCTTCAGCACCCATGTCGTCATGCACCGCTGTCCCTGCACGACGGTCGTCTTCAGTGGATCCACTAACTCTCCGTCCACGCCGCGCGTTAGTTCCATCAACAGCGCTTCATCCACCAGCAGCCACTCCGCGCCATGGGACATGCGGAACCGCCGCCCGCCCACTGGCTCGAACGCCATATCCTGCGCCGCCCCAATCGTGGACGCCAGCCGGCAGAACAGCATCCCGCCCGGCCGCAGCACCCGCCACAACCCTCTTACCATCGCCTCCAGTTGCGCCTCATCCCGCGCAAAGTGCAACACCGAGTGGCACACCACCACGTCCGCAAAGTCATCCGCGAACGGCATCGCCTCCACGCTCGCCACCTGGAAGTTATCAGCAGGCAGCGCCGGCGCCAGTTCACTCGCCATCTTCCGCGTCGTTGCTAACGCTTCAGCGCTTACATCCACGCCAAACACTTCATATCCCTCGCGCAGCAGATACTGAATATTCCGCCCGACGCCGCACCCTGCGTCCACCACCCGCATCCCGAGCGAAATATTCCCTCGCAAAATCTGGTCGAACAAATAGACATCAATCTGCCCAAACTGTTCCTGCACGGTCATCTCGACCCCTTTCTACCTCGCATTGTGGATAGCCGGTTTTCGTTGAGTGGTGGGAATTAAAATCGCCAGATGCTTGAATGGGCACCCGGCCTTGGGTCGGCGGGGTGGCTCCGCGCAAAACTCAACCCAACTTCTTCGAAAAATCCGTGTAAGCCATGTAGGTCGAATCGATCTTAATCGTCAGCGGGCCATTTTCTTCTGACTTTGCCTTCACGCTCTTCCAGTCCGGATCATCCTGGAACGCCTTCCAGTTCGCCGCTGCGGCATCGCGGCTTGGGTGCTGGAGAATATAGATCAGCGTGTTGTTCTTCTGCGGCTCATCCACCGGAGTCCAATAAGCCACGCTCTTCAAGCCGTGCTTGGCGAAAAGCTTGTCGGTATGATCGCGAAAGCGCGCCAGCAACTCCGGCAGCTTTCCCTCCGTCGCATGATACACACGCAGTTCAAATACTTCGGTCGAGCTTTGCATAGAGTTCGTTCCACCTTGAGCAGCGGCCCGCGGCATAGCCGAAAACAATGCCAACGCAGGAAGTGCCTGGAGTATGGTTCGTCTTTTCACGCGGGAATTTTAGCAGCAGATTCATTGCGGAACAACCTTCGGAGGCACGGCCGTTCCTTTATTCAGGGCGGGGCATCCCACCGGGAAACATCCCCGGAAGGATAGGTTAGTGGCGCCCAGCTTTCGAAAAGAACGGCGGGTGGCACACCTTTGGTTTCGATTTCTTGCCTCATTCCAAAAAGGGCTGCCCCACTCTTTCCCGGTTTTGCAAAGGGTGGGAGAAACGACTCTCGACCCCTTAAGGTTTTGATTTTGACTCGTAGCTCAATTCGGGCTTGAAATGTGTAATCCGATTCGCTGTGCACAGCACGGAATCCCATCCTTTGAAAACCGCCCATTCGACTTCGCTCAGGGCAGGCTACGGATGGGGCAGCCTCTCCTAAATCCAGTGACGCTCGAAACCCGGTAATCCTTGCCGCAGATGCCATAGCTTACACTTAAACCACATGCTCAACCGGGGCTATGCCTATACCACAATTATTCTCGGCAAATATCATGGGCATACCCTGCTTTCACACCTGGCAAGCCTTTACCCACACTCAACTCCACAAGCCTGGCAACAAAAGCTGGACAACCGCGAAGTCACTGTCAACGGCATCACCGCGACCGGAAGTGAATCGCTCGCTTCGGGCCAAACTCTTGTCTGGAACCGTCCGCCCTGGATCGAGCCAGACTCTCCTCAACACTTCGAAGTACTGTTTGATGACCCGCATCTGTTGGCCGTCAACAAACCTGGCGGGCTGCCGACCCTCCCCGGCGCTGGCTTCATGGAAAACACCCTGCTGCGCCTGGTGCAAAAGCAAACCCCCAACGCAAACCCTGTCCACCGATTAGGCCGGGCCACTACCGGCATCGTTCTCTTCGCCAAAACAGCGCAGGCCGCCTCGAAACTAGGCGCGGACTGGAACACACTCAGAGTTCAAAAAATCTATTGTGCGCTGGCGCAAAACATCGCACAGCACGACGCCTACGAAATCCTCACACCCATCGGACTTGTACCGCACCCGCGCATCGGCATGGTGTGGGCCGCCAACCCGAGTGGCAAGCCGTCAAAGTCATTGGCGAAGGTGATCTTACGCACGGCAAGCACTACAACATTTGAGGTAACCCTAAATTCGGGCCGCCCTCATCAAATCAGAATCCATCTGGCATCCATCGGCCATCCGCTGGTAGGCGATCCTCTGTACGGTTTATCCGGCCAGCCTCTTGAAAATCTCCCCGGCCTCCCCGGCGATGGAGGATATTTTCTGCACGCCCAATTTCTAAAATTCCATCACCCCATCACCGGCGAACAAATCGATCTTGAGGCAGCTTTGCCGCCTGGATTCTCGTCGCATCAGTAGGTTTGGGGCGGGATTCAAATCAGGGTGGGCAATAGCGCATTGGGCCAATTCGGGCAATTCGGGGACAGACGGAAGAGGCCCCAATTCGAACAACTACCAGATGCGGCCCGGGGTACCTACAAAGATTGGGAAATCTGCTTGGACAAAAGAAACGGGGACAGTTCCGTCTGTCCCCTCTTTATCCGTCTGTCCCCTCTTTATCCTCTTTATCTGTCCCCTCTTTATCTATTCGGACGGATTGAAGAAGATCTCTCGCACCTCGACCTTTCCACCGATGGCGGCGACGCCTTTACGCGCCCATGCCAACGCCTCCTCCATGTCAGCGCATTCCAATATCCAAAAACCGCCGATGTGTTCCTTGGTCTCAAGATACGGCCCGTCGGTGACGAGCACCTTGCCACCGGGTTGCGCGCGCAGCGACTTCGCGGCCCCAAGACCGCAAGCGAACTTCCTGACGCCTGCAGCAACCATCTCTTTGTTAAGCGCATGGATCTCGCGGCCCGTCGCTTCGTCCACTTGGGACGGGTCAAAGTCGTCGGGGATGTAACCAGCTACAAAATATTGCGGCATTGTTTTCTCCATTTTCCTGTAATAACGGCCTTCGGACGAGCAGCACAACCTTGCGGATTGTTCATCCTCTCGACCGTTCATCTTATAGTCGTTTGGGGATGGGGGAAATCGACAACGGAAGGGAAAAGTTTAGGAAAAACTAGAGACAAGCAGAAAGTTCGCTAATTTCTATTAGTCGGAAGCTGGGAATGTTCAGTCGGCCCGATCTTTTCCAAAGACTTACGATGAAGGTGGTACCAAATAATGGTTGGTCATCGAAACAGGTTGTCCGCGAGCCAAAGGAAACCGAGGACGAAAGCGATCAAGCCTGTAAAACCCAAGGCAAGACTAAGCGCATATCTCCACGGCTTGTAGGTGCTATGGTCACCTGAATGACAATAGGCTTCGTAGTTAAGCGCCTGGAACAGCATGAACGCGACAAGCAAAGCGATGGTCGAGCCAAAAAAGCCCGCGACAATGGGAGCCACCTCTAGGATTCGAACCGCAAACGCCGGGTTCATCGGCTTCTCACTGAGCGTCACGCTGACGAGGAAAGCGAGTGCCCCCGCTGATAGTGTGATCGCGAGCTTTGCGAGGTCTTGATAGCGTTTTGAATGCGGCTCGAAATTACCTCCTTCCGTCTTTAATCTGGGGTTGTTGTTATGCTTCGGATCGAAGAAGTAGTGGTCGGCTTTCCCTAAGCTCCAAAGGTTCAATAGGTACACTATGATTGCGATTGGCAAGATGATGTACAGAGCGTGCCACATCGAGCCGCTGAATGGGGTGTATCGCACGACCCAATTGTATCGAGTCAGGTCAAGGAAGCGTGGAGGATCCCATGGGATTGTTGGAGACGTCGCTGGAAGTGGTGAAGATCGCCGGAAAACTCGCTAACCCGGAGCTTATCCAAGCTGCAACGAAGGCAAACGTCGAAGCATTGGAGCTCAGTCAGCAGAACCTGGAACTTCAAAGGCGGCTTGCGAAACTGGACGACAAGATTCGTGAGCTGGACGACAAGCTGAAGTTGACCGGCATGGTTTTCCGCGCACCTGAGAACACTAACGTCGTGTTTCTCGAAGGCGATCGCACAGGATTTTGTTCACATTGCTGGGATGCGGAGCGCCGATTGATCCACGTCATCCGCATGAACAACGCGAACCACTCCGGACTGGGTTGCCCGCACTGCAAGACGATGTTGCTCAACCTGAGTGTCCAGAATCCTCGCATGAAAACGGCGGTCAATGACGGGGCTTAGCTAGGGTCGCGTTCGCCGTGTCATGGGTCTGTTTACCCTAAGTGAGAGACACAAAGTGGAAAGCGACAGACGGAACGTTTCAAAGTTTTCCGAACGACTGGAAATCGGTGCCTATCTCACCTTGAAAAGACGAGCAATGTGCGCCGTGCGTCGATATCGCGATCAGAAAACATACGGCACCAGGGCCGCAGTCCGCTGGGCATAGGCGGCATACGTCTCCCCAAACTGGGAGCGCATCCACTCCTCCTCCAGGCGGAGCTTGGCCCATAACACGATAAATATCATTACGAAGCCGATGACCCCGCGCAACTGGGAGAGCGCAATCGCCGTGCCAAGAAACCCGGCCAGGATGCCGGTGTAGATGGGGTGACGGACCAGGGCGTAAGGGCCGCTGGTAATCAACTCGTGGTCCTGCTTAATGGTTACGGCGCTGCTCCAGTTGCTGGCGAGGTGCCGACGAGCCCACACCGCGAAGAGAAGGCCGACGACGGTAACAGCAGCTCCAATGCAAAAAGACCAGAGGGTAGACGGCCAGAGCTGGCGGTAGAGCCAGGGCAGCGGGATGTGAGGTACCGAGAGTAGCGCAATCACAATCAGAAAGGTGACGGCCCGCAGAATGGCCGAGGCTGATGGCTCGCTGCGCTGGGTAGTTTTAGTGCCAATGGCCTTGATGCGCCAGTAAACAAGGAAGGCGATCCACACCACAGGAAAGAAAGATCCAAAGAACCACATTATTTTAGAACCTCAAGTGATTCGTACAACAAGCAAGGTTGCGTCATCGCGGAAATTCCCTCCGCAAAAGGCCGTGACCTGCTGCATGATGGCGCGTTGAATTTCGATGGCGCTGCCTTCCTGGGCGCGGGCCGCTTGCAGGAGGCGTTCATCGAACTCTTCGAGGTGGGCATTTTCGGCTTCCGTGATGCCATCCGTCGAGAGCAGCAGTATATCGCCCGGTTGAGACAACTTGGAAAATTAGGGGACAGACCGAACGTTCACAAATTTCCATTCACCGAAAAAACTGGGAAACGTTCCGTCTGTCCTCAATTTTAAGTTAGTTTTAGTTTTAACCCAACAGTGGGAGCGGACGCGCGTCTCTACGCCCCAAGTCACTCCAAGAGCACACGTCTATGTTCAGATCTCGCACATGACAATCATCAAAACTTCAACTTCTTATTTCGCCCGTGCTAGCTTCGCTACAACTGCGGCAACTTTATCGAGTATCTGGTTCCAGCCCTCGAGTTGACCGCTGTTCTTTGCGCTTTCCAGAGGTTCATTTCCAGTGTGGGTGAGTTTCGTCTGGCCGTTCCCGAGATCTTCAAAGATGGTCACGTCGTACGCACCGTCTATGGCCTCATGTTCTATTCCTAATTGCGCAGGCTCAATCTTATTTCCCTTCGAGTCCGAAAAGTGCATGGAGGAAACGATCTTCTCGTGCGGAACAATCTCGTGGTATTCAACTGCATTCCAGCACTCCTGCCCATCCGGCGCTTTCATGCAGAAGAGAGATTTCCCTCCCACGCGAAAATCCATCTGGCAAACGGGCGCAGTAAAGCCCTTCGGTCCCCACCACTGCATCACGTACTTCGGGTCTGTCCACGCCTTCCAAACCAACTCGCGTGGTGCGTCAAAAACTCTTGTGACAACCATCCGCTCTGTCTCGTTAACCGTGTTTTTTGTCATTTCTGGCCTCCGCTTTTTTCATCTGATTCACAACCACTTCCAACTTGTCGAAACTCTCTTCCCAGAATCGGCGATAGCTAATCGCCCAGTCGCTGACTGTCTTTATCGCCGCTGGCCTAAGCGTGCACACGCTCTCTCTTCCGCGCTTCGTCTTGATCACAATCCGCGCGCGCACCAGGCAGGCAATATGTTTTGAAATCATCTGCTGCGAGAGTGCAAACGGTTCCGTCAATCCATGCACAGAGGCAGGCCCATGTGAGAGTCGTTCGACCATCGCCCTGCGGGTGGGATCAGACAAAGCCGCAAATGTCGTGCCCAATCTATCCACAACCATATGGTAGTGGATTGTCGGTGAATGTCAACTATGAATTTTGCGATTCCTGATTCCTGATTTCTGTTCCTTGATCTCTGAACCCTGACACCCGCCGGGTGCCCCATTTAAGCCTCCGGGGTCCCCGGCGAGCGATTTTTGCTCGCTGGGGTGGAAGCCCTCACCAGCGCTGTCAGCCATCGAAACTCACTTGCATAGCCCTGAGGAGCGGGTCAC
>DASXFN010000117.1:0-71299 GCA_036489565.1 Terriglobales bacterium | reverse complement strand
GCACAGACCATCGTGAGCCGCCAGATCGATCCGCAACGGCCCGCCGTGCTTACCGTTGGGATGTTCCACGGCGGAACCAAGAACAATGTCATACCCGACGAGGTCAAGCTGGGATTATCGCTTCGCACCTATTCGCAAGACCTGCAGGATCAGATCATTGCAGACATACGCCGGACCGCAAACGGGCTGGCTGAGGCCTACGGAGTTCCTGCGGACCGCTTGCCAATTGTCACCGTGTTGGGTACCGGGCCGGTGACGATGAACGATGATGCCATGGCCGAACGGCTGCGCCAGACTGCAGTTTCGGCGCTTGGCAAGGATCATGTGGAACAAGCCAGAGCCATTATGGCAAGCGAGGACGTTGGCCGGTTTACTCTTGACGGCAAAATTCCGGGCGTTATGTACTGGCTTGGTGCAGCGGATCCGGAGAAGCTGGCGGAGAGCCGGAAATCCGGTGTGGCCTTGCCCGGCTTGCATTCGCCGCTCTTCGCGCCTGTCTATGCACCGGCGATCAAAACCGGTGTAACCGCGATGACCGCCATGGCACTCGACCTTCTGAAATAATCCTTTCAAGAACGAGGGCGGGTGGCCCAGCCTTTCTTACGCTTGCCAATATTATTTCAACCGAGGGTGCCCCACCCTTTTCGCGCATTTTGCGAAAGAGTGGGAGGCAAGCCTGACGGGTGGCCCACATCTGACCACGTCCCCGGTGATTCTAGCTTGGGGTGCCCCATATCTCGTGGTTTTCGAGATGTGTGGGACTCATCCATGAGCAAGGCGCGCAACCTCATGCAGTGGGGCGGGTCTCGCCGCTGTTGCGAGACCTGGGATTGTACGTACAATCCGCCAACTTGCTGATTCATAACGTCATCCTACAAATCGGAAAGTATAATAATGTATTGACAATATGTTCCACGTGGAACATCTGTGGAAAACTCATGAGGCCCGCATGGAGCGCGGGCCTCATTTTTGGTCTTAGAAACTTTGCACGTCGCTAGGCCCGGCCAAAATAAATCTCATGGCCTTGGGCCCAACTAACTAGAAGAAGGTATATCCGATGGAAGCTCCAATCCTCGTCATGCTGTTGGAGCTGAATTCATTGTTGTTGCGCACGAAATACCAGTTAGCTTCCGGGCGAACAAAGAAGTTTCCGTGAACGTAGATACGAACATCCGCGCCAACATGGGTTAGAAAGTGGCTGCTGCTGGTGTAGTTGGTGCACCCTGAAAACCCGCAGTTGAACTGCGAAGAGTAGAAGCGGATATCCTCACCGCCGATGCCAGCTAGCAAGTCAGCTCCCACCTTCTTGTTGAAGCGCGATCCGTAAACGGCGTTGAAGTCATAAAGGATGGGGCGGTACGGTACCAGGAAGCCAAGGCCGGTATCGTATCCGTTCATTGCGTTCCGCCAGGCCACTTCGCCGCCAACGCCCAAATGCTTTTTAAGAAAAACATCGGCGCGGATGCTGGTATAAAGGCCGCCGCGAACGGACTGTGGAAAGTGGCTGCTGTCGGCGCTGCCGGCCGAAGGTGCTACCAACGTGCCAAATCCCAACCCCAGGTCCGCTTGTTGCGCATGAACTACGGCTGGCACGGCAAAAACAAAGCACAGAGCTGCAATCAACGTAAGCTTACTCATCTGACTCCTCATAAAGAACTGGTCGTGTTCGGATTCTAAATGGACTTCCTGCTCTCGCTCCTGAAATAGATGCACAGACCCATTACCCTAGATGCTTTTTCATGGGTACCGCTCGCCGGAACATTTCTTTACAAACCCTAGTATTTTGAGAAAGTTGTCTCTTTAATAGACTTTTCGAAAGACTTTTACATAAGAGACTGTAGGGAGAATAAAAAAAGCGTATAGGAGACTGAACGAGGCCAGATGCGCCAATTAAGCGCCCGCGGCCAACCATTCCGCGTCACGGTGCCCACCGTTGTGCACCGCATATAAAACCAATTCCACGCGGCTGGAGATCCCTAGCTTATCGAAAATTCGGAACATGTACTTCTTGACTGTGTGCTCGCTGAGGTTGAGTTCACGGGCAACTTCGCGATTGCTAAGGCCGTCGGCGACGAGCGCCACAACCTGCTCTTCGCGAGGTGTAAGCAACTTCATGCCAGAGGCGTTGACCGTTCGCAAGGACGGCACCTGAGAAACAGCCTCCCATAAATACCGGAGTTGTTCTGCATTGGCCCAGATCTGGCCATCGTGGACACGATGAATGCATTTGCAGAGCATGCGGAAGGGGTGCTCTGTGAGGCAGAAAAGTCCTTTCGCTCCTGAGCGGAACGCGTTTACGACAAGATCCTGATTGTAGGTATCCAGCAAAAGCACCTGGGACACTTCCGGATGAGTCAGGCTTAATCGCCGGATGCCCCCCAAGCCCCGATCTCCCGGACCTGGAGTTTGCACATTTATGACCGTGACATCCGCCCCGGTCTCCGCCAGGGTGTCCTCGATGGCGTCGAATTCAAATTTGCAGGAGAGAATCCTGAAATCAGAATGACGGCGCAGTGCGCTCACAAGGAGCTGGCGTCCAACCTCGTTGGAATCGGCGATCAGTACCCGAATCGGATCAGAACCCGTGGCGCGGGCTAGCTCCATAAGTTTTCCGTACTCAAGTGGCGTGTACAGCTAATTGAGCAGCATTCTAAGAGGAACACTCGAGCCTCGGCTGTGACTCGCAACATAAAGTTATTCCAACTGAACTGTGGAAAAGTTCGGCTAGGAAGCAAACATCGGTTCCTATTTCGAATAATCCGTCTTCGCGGCCATGTGCTGCCCCTCTCGCGGGATGCTACCAAAGTAGGTAGTGAAATTTTTCGCATACATCCGCATTGGCGGGCATTAAACACCTTTTTCTCAATCGCTTGACCGTAAGCAGTCAGTTCACCGGGATTTTTACGGATGACTACTTTCGTGGACGGTACTTTCTATGTCTTGTCCAATTTGGGTACACCAAATAACTTGCAAACCAACAGCAATACGAAATTCTCAAATCAGGACAAAGCCGGAGCCACACGGGAAGCGAATGAAGCTCACACGGTTGTTAGGGGTATCAATCATCTTTTGCAGTTTGGTGGCGGCTGCCCAGAAGCAGGGGCTGAAATTGGCCTCGGCGAATGGGCAGCCGGACACCGCGAAATCCGGTACGGCGGACGGCGTATGGAGTCCAGCCCTGACGGGGGAACGCCGTCCGCTATACCGGTTGCATATGAGTGACGTTGTGGAAGCTAGCTTCACGTTTGCTCCGGAGTTCAATCAAAGCCTGACCGTGCAACCTGATGGTTTTGTCACGTTGAAAGACGTGCCGGAAACCTACGTGGAAGGGATGACCCTTCCGCAATTTCAGGATGCCATCAAGGTCGCCTATGCCGGAATTCTTCACGAGCCGGAAGTGACTGTCGCGCTGAAGAATTTTGACAAGCCATATTTCATTGCCAGCGGGGAAGTGTTTCATCCTGGGAAATATGAATTGCGCGGGGACACGACGGTCATGGAGGCCCTGGCCATTGCTGGAGGGCTTACCGGTCAAGCGAAGCATTCGCAGGTCGTACTTTTTCGCCGCATGGCGGATGGTCTAACGGAGTCGCGAGTTCTGGACGTAAAGCACATGCAGCATGCGCGGGATTTAACAGAGGACCTGCACTTGAAGCCGGGAGACTTGTTGTTTGTGCCGCAAAACAGGATCTCGAAATTGCAGCGATATTTACCGGCCTCCAGTTTGAGCACATATGTGAACCCGACACAGTTTTAGGAATGCAGTCCACGGTGTTGATGCTACGTATTCAGCGTTAGTAGCGGCGATCAATCGAAAACTATGTCCGAAGAACTCAGACTCGTTCCGCGCGCCGTGCAAGTGCCCTCCCCGACCTTGCGGGATTTGCTGGCGGTGGTGTTTCGCCAGAGGCGGCTCCTGGGGTTTTCTTTCGTGGCCATTTTTTTGGGGACACTCGGATACGGCATGTTGTTTCCCAGTTACCAGTCAGAGATGAAGGTCCTGGTTCGCAGGGGCAGGGTCGATCCCTTGCTCACCCCGACGCCGACTCCGCCCCCGGAATTCGCGCTCAATGAAGTCAGCGAAGAAGAGCTGAACTCGGAAGTGGAGCTGCTTCGCGACCAGGACATTCTGCGGACGGTGGCGCAACGGTCGGATTTGCTGCCCAAAACGGACTCCTGGTTTGCGCACCTTACCAGCCAAACGCCCGAAATCAAGATGGAACATGCGGTGCGCGGGCTGGCTCGAAGTCTGGAAATTGAACCAGCGAAAAAGGCCACCATGATTGTGGTGCGGTACCGCAGTTCGAGTCCGGAACAATCTCGACGCGTGCTGAGCGCGCTTTCGGAAGCTTACTTGAAGCGGCATCAACAGGTGCTTCGTCCATCGGGAGAGTTCAATTTTTTCGACCAACAAGTGGGGTTATCACGAAAAAATCTTGAACAGGCTGAACACGATTTAATGCAATTCACCAATGACGAAGGAGTCATATCGGCGTCCCTGGAGCGGGATGAAGCCATACAAAAATTGAGCGATGCCGAGGCCACTGAACTACAGACGCGGGTGCAGCTCTCGGAAACCGCGCAACGCATACGCTCCTTGGAAGAAAAAACCAAAACACTGCCCGCACGCTCCACTACCGAAATACGGAATTCCGACAACCCAGAACTGTTGCAGAAACTAAAGTCGAAATTGCTGGAACTGGAACTGCAACGTACCGACCTGCTGACAAAATTTCAGCCCTCCTACCGGCTGGTGCAGGAGGTGGAGCGGCAAATCACACAGACGAAAAGCATGATTGGGGCCGAGGACCAGTTGCCATTGCGTGATGAGACCACGCAATTGGATGTAAACCACGAATGGGCAAAATCTGAATTAGTGAAGGCGCAGGTCCAATTCAACACCTTGGCTGCGCGGGCGAAAGCTACGGGGACCATGCTTGCCAGTTTCCGGCAGTCAGCCGAGAGCTTGCAGGACCGGGCCATTCAGCAGGAAGGATTGCAGCGCAACCTAAAAGAAGCAGAAGGGAAGTACCTGCTTTATGTGAATAAGCGCGAGGAGGCCCGAATTGGCGATGCAATGGATGCAGACGGCATTGTGAACGTGACGCTGGCAGAGCCTCCGACGCTGCCGGCGTTGCCGGTACGTTCTGAGATGAGCTTGGGGTTGATAGGTTTTTTGCTGGCGGGAGTGGCGAGCACAGGTTTTGCATTTGTCGCGGATTCTTTGAGTCCGGCATTCCGCACACCGGATGAAGTCGCTTTGTATTTAGGGGCGCCCGTATTGGCCTCACTCCCTAGGGGGAATGAATGAGGAAGCAGACCGCAAGAGGGAATTTCCGATGAGCACGCGGGTGGACGTTCTGCACATCCCGATGGCGCGTGGCGCAGCCGAAGAAACAAGAGCAGCGCATGTAGCGGTTGAGACAGATGTACTCAGAGAAAACTCCCTGGATGCATTTACCACCGAACAGGTCGCTCGTCTTGTGCATCAAGTGTTCTTTCCCGCGTCAGGAAAATCGAGAAAACAAATTGTATTTAGCGCCGTGGACGAAGGAGTGGATGTCGGCGGGGTGTGCATGCTAGTGGCGGAGGCTCTTTCGATGCGCGTGAGCGAGAGAGTGGCGATTGTAGAAGCCCATGCATGGTCGCGCGATGCTGGCATTCATCCGGAACGGCGACGCCCCTCTGAACGCGTGGGAATAGCGCCGATAAGAGCGGCATCGAACCAGCTCTCGAGCAATTTATGGAACGTTTCTGGTCCTGTCTTTTGGGGAGGCGACGCGCATGCGGGTTCGCCAGCCTGGGTGCGCGACCGATTGGGAGAATTGCGCACCGAGTTTGACTATAGCGTTCTTCATGCTCCCGCCGCGGGCGTTTATAGCGGGACGTCTCTCCTGGGGCAGGTGAGCGACGGACTTGTCCTCGTGATTGAAGCGAACTACACCCGCCGCTCCAGCGCGCAAAAAGCCAAAGAATTGTTGCATGGGGCGAACGTTAGAGTACTGGGAACACTATTAAGCGGCAGGACGTTCCCCATTCCCGAAAGTATTTATAGAAGGTTGTAACGCAATCGCTAAGCGCATTCATGGAAAGTTTTGGGTTACGGACGTCTCCTATGTCCTCATACGCCTCAGTTAGTCTGGTCCATAACAAGCTTCGTTTGCCGCGTTCGTTGCGCTTGCGGCGGTCCCGCCACGCTGTTGAAGGACATTTAGCGCTTAATCAGCGAGTTCGCTCTGATTCCTTTTCCTTCCTGAAAAGGTCAATGGACATGGCGCTTTCTTTTTTCGGGTTGGTGGTTTCGTTCCCACTGTTGGGATGTCTGGCAATCGTCGTCTGGCTGCAATCGCCGGGCCCTGTTCTGTATCGCTCCTTGCGCGTGGGCAGATACGGCAGAGTTTTCGTCTGCTACAAATTTCGCACGATGGTTGTTAATGCCGACAACCGCAAAGAAAGCCTCCGTTCGCGGAACGAACGCGTCGGGGCGATATTCAAAATGACAAATGATCCTCGCGTGACAGGTCTGGGAAAACTTCTGCGTCGTTACAGCCTCGACGAACTTCCCCAGCTTTGGAATGTCCTGCGGGGGGACATGAGTTTGGTAGGTCCGCGCCCGCATCCGCCAGATGACGTTCGGCGATATGAGGCTGGAGACTTACGCAGATTGGAAGTTACACCGGGGCTTACCGGCCTCTGGCAGGTGACCGCTCGCCGCGATCCGTCATTTCGCCGCAATATCGCGCTTGATCTCGAATATATCCAAAGGCGCAACCTGTGGATGGACTTGACTATCCTCTACAAAACAATTTTCGCGGTCCTCGACGGGACGGGCGTTTGAGCGCAAGGGCCATGGTAACGCCACCGCGCACGGGGGCAAGCGGACTTGCCATTTCCGCTGTAAGCATTCCTTCGCGCCTGTTCCATGCCTTTGTTTCGCATCCCACTTATTTATTTTTGGCTGCACTGACGATCATATTGTTCCGCCCGCCGGACCTGCGTCTGTATGAAATGGACCGCATTGCAATCCTGCTCCTGGCTTATTTCGCGATAGTGCGAGCGCAGGTTTATCGGCAATCTTTCAGGGTTTTCGCTCCAGTCAGCTTGCCTCTGCTGGGGCTGTTGATTCTTGCCTTTTGCCGTGCCGTCACCCAGTCCTATGATTCCCAGAACTGGAGCGTATTCGCGGCAAAATGGCTGGTGCCTTTTCTGCTTTTCCATATAGCAGGACAAGTTTTTGAAGGTCCCGCCTCACTGCGAAAATTCGAAATCTTTTGCTGGATTGCCCTCGCATATCTCAGTCTGATCGCGGTGTTTTTTCTGCTGGGGTGGAAGACGCTGATTTTCCCCCGCTTTATTTTGGACGAGGGTCTAGGCATCCACGCTGATCGGGCGCGCGGACCTTTTCTTCAAGCAGTGGCAAATGGGGTAGCGCTTAATCTGTTGGCGCTGGTTGTGCTGGATTCATTTCGCCGGAGGAGATTGCCCAAATGGCTGTCAATTTCCTTCTTCGTCTTATTGCCGTTTGCAATTCTCGCCACTAAAACCCGCGCGGTCTGGCTTTCTTTCGCGCTGTCGGTCGGCGCGTTGGCCATTGTGTCCAATTCCCGGCGCATTCGCCGTGCCTGCATAGCAAGCTTAATTGTTGCGGCGGTGGGACTCTCGATCGTTCTTGCCATAACGCAAGGCGACCGCGGATTCAGTGATCGCTTCGAGGAGGCCAGTCCCGTCGAGTTTCGCATGGCTGTATATCAGGCGGGATGGGAACTTTTCCAGGAAAGGCCGCTATTTGGATGGAGCGCAGCGGAAGTCCAATCGGAACTCGAGCGAACAGTCGAAGGGATTCATGAGGATGTGTATTACTTCCACAATACTTTTCTGGAAGTTGCCGTCTCATACGGATGCGTGGGGCTGGGGTTGTATTTGTGGCTATTGGTTGATTTGTTCTTTCTGACGCGGCAGCGTTTTTCGGGGGAAATGTACTCCCGGGCTGGCAACTTTCTTGACGCGGGTTTTCGTTCACTCTGGCCGATGCTTTTGTTTGTTTACGTTTTGAACTCTTGCTTTGTCGTGATGAATTATCAATTCGTAAATGGATTGATATTTACGCTGGCGGGAATGCTGGCTGCGCAAGACTATCGCTTGAAACACGGCGTAAAGCAAGCTGGCGCACTGACTCTAGTGAATTCCTGGGGTTTCCAGCAAACATGATTGCCTATCTTGCGAACGAATTTCCCTGCGCGGTGGAACCATACGTTATGGATGAAGTCCGTGAACTGCGCCGCTATGGTCTTCAAGTATTGATGTGCGGAGTAAAAAAGCCCCGCAACTCTTATCGAAACGAATCACAAAGTCATACAGAAGAAGTCTTGCATTTCTATCCATTGCGGCTCCGGCTCATTGTCGCAGCGTTTTTCGCTCTCTGCCGCCTGGATATGCTCAGAATTTTTGTCAGGATTCTGGCAAAGGGAAACGAGGGGCTGGGCCGCCGCGTCCGGGCGGTGGCCCACACTTACCTGGGCGCTTACTACGCTCTGCTTTTGAAAGATAAAGAGGTGGAGCACATCCACGTGCATCACGGATATTTTGCTTCCTGGATTGCCATGGTTGCCGCGCGGCTCCTGGGCATCAGCTACAGCATGACGCTGCACGGATCTGATCTGCTCATCCACGCGGCGTATCTGGATATCAAGCTGGAGAGTTGTAGGACGTGTTTTACCGTATCAGATTTCAATCGCAGCTTCATACTTAAGCGTTATCCACAGATTCCTCCTGGCAGAGTTGTGGTCAGTCGAATGGGAGTCGCCCTGCCTGCTCTGGAAATTGCTTCGCTCCACGCCGCTACGCCACTCCGAATACTTTCGGTGGGTCGTCTGCACCGCGTTAAGGACCACGCCTTCCTCATTCGCGCATGCCACGTATTAAAAGACCGAGGATGCCAATTTACCTGCCAGATTATTGGCGATGGGCCGGAACGCGATTCGCTCGCGAGAATGATCGAAAAATTTGGGTTGGCGAATGAAATTGCCTTGGCCGGCCATCTTCCGCATGAAGAACTCGACCATTGTTACGTGATGGCCGACCTGGTCGTGCTAACGAGTCGTAGTGAAGGAATCCCGCTCGTCCTCATGGAAGCTATGGCCCGTAAGAAACTTGTGCTGGCTCCGGCGATTACCGGCGTGCCCGAGCTAGTGATCCACGGTAAAACCGGGTTTCTTTATTCTCCGGGATCCGTTCGGGATTTCGTCCGTTCTGTGGAAGAGATCACCCGGTCGTTCGGCGAGTTGGACGCGGTCAGCCGTTGCGCGCGCGGGCATGTGAGCCGAAAATTCAATCGCGAAAAAACGCTCGCCACATTTGCAGAATTATTTATCGCTCAACTTCCAGGAAGCGGGGAGGTGCAGGATGAGGATCTTGTATTGCAACAAGTATAGTTTTCCTTTCAGCGGGACTGAAGCCTACCTGTTTGAGTTGATGGACCTCATGCGTGCGCAGGGGCACGAGGTGGCGCTGTTTTCCATGGCGGGAGGAACTGGGGAAAAGCAGCATCGCTTTCAGCATAATTTCGTGCCGCAAGTGGATTTTAAGAGCGGCGGACTATGGTCCAGTGTGAAAGCAGCCGGACGCGCGATTTATTCCTGGAAGGCGCGGCGTTGCCTGCGGCAGATGATCCGAGAATTCAAGCCCGATGTAGCGCATGTGCGAAATATCTATCATCATCTTTCGCCTTCTATTTTTTGGGAATTGAGGGCCCACAAAATTCCCGTCGTTTACCACCTGAATGATTTCAAGTTGCTCTGCCCCACATACAACATGGTTTCCCGTGGAAGCGCTTGCGAGCGTTGCCAGGGCGGACGTTTCTGGCATGTGTTGAGTGAAGGATGTTACGCCGGACGCCGCGGGGCCAGCGCCGTGCTTGCACTCGAGGCCTACACACACAAATGGCTGAAGACTTACCAGAATTGCGTGGACCTATTTCTTGCGCCCAGCGAATTTGTGAAGCAAAAGTTGGTGGAGCATGGTTGGGATGAATGCAAAATCAATGTTTTGCCTCATTTCCAAAAGATGGCAGCGAGTATTTCAGCGCCGTCTCCAGGCGCGTCCATTCTTTATTTTGGCCGGCTTTCGGCGGAGAAGGGAATTCCCGATTTGCTGGATGCGATGCAGTCGCTGCCAGATGTGAAATTGCGAATTGCCGGAGAGGGGCCACAAAGGGCAGAGTTGGAAAATAGGGTCAATTTCTTGCGGTTGAAAAATGTTGAATTCTTGGGTCAGCTTTCCGGAGACGCCCTCCATCAGGCCATTGTCTCATCGCAATTTACAGTCCTCCCCTCGCGCGCGTATGAGACGTTTGGAAAAAGCATAGTGGAATCTTATGCCTGTGCGCGCCCCGTTATCGCGTCTGACCTGGGATCGCGGCGAGAATTGGTGCGCGATGGAGAGACCGGCCTGCTTTATCCGGTTGGCGATGCCACAAAATTGGCGAATGCCATTGCACGTTTGGTCGCTCGGCCTGAATGGTCGCTGCAGATGGGAATTGCTGGCCGCGACTTGGTGCGTACCAAATATTCTCCGCAAATACATTACTCGAAGCTGGTGTCGCTTTATCAAGGCCTGGCAAAACAGAGCACGCTTGAGTGCAGCCCTGTTGGCCCGGAATTGGTTCGGGCGGAGTCAGTGCGATCTGACTCCACTCAATCTGAACCGGATGGGCCTGAGTTAATCCGGCAGGAATTGACTACCCCGATGAAAGTCGCTTTTATCGGAGGGCGAGGAATCATTTCGAAATACAGCGGAATCGAAACGTACTATGAGGAGGTTGGTAAACGGCTCGCCGCGAAAGGCCATACTGTAACCGTTTATTGCAGGACATACTTCACCCCGCCGGTGCATCGCCATGAACAGATGCGAATACTGCGCTTGCCGGCAATACGATCCAAACACTTGGAAACTCTCAGCCATACTTTGCTGAGCACGATCCATGCGATGTTTAGTCCTTATGACATTGTGCATTTTCACGCGCTGGGCCCGGCGCTGTTTTCATTTCTTCCCCGCCTCACGGGAAAAAAGACTGTGGTTACGGTGCAAGGGCTGGATTGGCAACGCAAAAAGTGGGGCGCGCTGGCGAGCCGCGTGCTCAGGATGGGGGAGCAAGCCGCCGTCCGCTTTCCTTCGCGAACCATGGTCGTTTCCCGCGTGCTTCAAGACTTCTACCGCGCCCGATATACCCGCGAAACACATTACGTGCCGAACGGAGCTACGATCCGGCGTGGCGGGGCGTGTTCACATTTACAAAAATGGGGGATTGAGAAGGGTCAATACATCCTGTTCCTGGGGCGGTTTTCGCCGGAAAAGAATTGTCATCTTTTGATAGAGGCGTACGAACGAATACAAACTCCGGTCAAGCTTGTTCTTGCTGGAGGGTCCAGCCACTCCAACGCCTACGCGGCCGAGCTGCACAAGCAGGCCAACCAAAATGTTCTGCTGCTGGACTGGCTCTCGGGCCAAGCTCTTGATGAATTACTACTGAACGCCATGCTGTTCGTGTTGCCATCCGATCTGGAAGGCATGTCTTTGGCTTTACTGGACGCCATGAGCGCTGGTATTTGCGTTCTAGCCAGTGACGTTCCGGAAAACCGGGAGCTTGTGGACGGAGCAGGCTTCACTTTCGCGCATGGGAATGTGGGTGAACTGGAGCGAATGTTGCGCTTTTTGATCAATAACCCGGCGTTGCGCGAAAGCAAAGCAAGATTAGGGCAACGCAAGGTGCGCGGGTCATATTTATGGCCGCGGATAGCCGATGCCGTCGAAGAAGTTTATCTGGATGCGCTCCATCCTACGGAAAAGCGCATTGTTCCTTTACCGGTGCGCGTGAAGGTAGAGCAGAAACGGCTCGCCGCGTAACGTTCCTGAAAATCCTGCCACGATAGATAAAAGAGCCGGGAACCATCTTCCCGTCTTTTATTTTACAATTGGGTTGCTTCATCACTGCGAAGCACTCTCCATGGAAAATAGAGTCATCGTCACCGGCGGCGCGGGTTTTATTGGCTCGAACTTCATTCTTCATTGGATCGCGCAGGAACCGGCCAGCGTCATCAATCTCGACAAGCTCACCTATGCGGGAAACCTGCGCAATCTTGAGCAGGTTTCAAGCCACCGGCAGTATAGCTTTGTTCACGGTGACGTTTGCGACCGGGAGATGGTTTCGGATTTGCTGGAACGCAATCAGCCGCGGGCCATCATTCACTTTGCTGCTGAAAGCCATGTGGACCGCTCCATCCACGGGCCAGACGATTTTGTGCGCACGAACGTCCACGGAACATTCTCACTGCTGGAAGCTGTGCGCGCTTATTGGAGTTCGCTGAACGAATTGGAACGCGCCGCTTTTCGCTTTCTTCACGTTTCAACCGATGAAGTCTATGGATCGCTCGGGCCGAATGATCCTCCTTTTTCGGAGTCCACGGCCTATAGTCCAAACAGCCCCTACTCCGCGTCCAAGGCCGCTTCCGATCATCTGGTGCGCGCTTACCATCACACTTATGGATTGCCGACCCTGACGACGAATTGTTCTAACAACTATGGCCCATTTCAGTTTCCCGAGAAGCTAATTCCGCTGATGATCCTAAATGCCAGAAAGGGCAAGCCGTTGCCGGTCTATGGAGACGGTAAGAACGTCCGCGACTGGCTCTACGTGGTGGACCATTGTGAGGCGATTCGCACGGTGCTGGCGAAAGGCGTGGCCGGGCAGACTTACAACATTGGGGGCTGGAACGAAAAACCGAATATTGAAATCGTGGAGACCATTTGCGCTTTACTTGACGAGCTTTCTCCCAAAGATCCCGTCGCTCCGCACAAGGATCTAATTACCTATGTGAAGGACCGTCCTGGCCATGACCGCCGCTACTCGATGGATGCGCGCAAAATCGAGCGTGAGTTAGGATGGAGGCCGCGCGAGACATTTGAGACAGGCATACGCAAAACCGTGAAATGGTATTTGGATAATGAGGCTTGGGTGGAAGAAGTAACCAGCGGAAGTTATCGGCAGTGGATCGCAAAGCACTACGCATGAGTTTCGCGCATAATATTCCACGCATAATTATTAAATGGTGCGCTCATAGAAACAATTAACCAAAACACGATGCAGGCAATTCCCTATAAGGGGATCATTTTGGCTGGCGGCTCCGGCACGCGCCTCTATCCGGCAACGCAGGTTGTTGGCAAGAGCTTGTTGCCGCTTTATGACAAGCCGATGGTTTACTACCCACTTTCAACGCTAATGCTCGCGGGCATCCGGGACATTTTGATCATCTCTACTCCCGAGGACACGCCGCGATTCCAGCAGTTATTGGGAGACGGATCGCAGTTGGGGTTGAATCTCCAATACATTGTGCAGCCCAAACCGGAAGGGATCGCGCAGGCTTTTATCGTTGGAAAACAATTTATTGGGAACAGCAGTTGTGCGTTGATTCTTGGCGACAACGTATTTTACGGGCACGATATCGCGCGCGACTTGCAGTCAGCCACGCAAAAAACCGAAGGGGCGCGGATATTCGCCTATCCGGTGCACGATCCCGAACGGTACGGCGTAGTTGAGTTTGATAAAGATGGGAAGGCCGTGAGCCTGGAAGAGAAGCCGAAAACGCCGCGTTCCCGCTATGCCGTGACCGGGCTTTATTTTTATGACAACGATGTCGTCAACATCGCGCAGTCACTTAAGCCTTCCGCGCGCGGTGAATTGGAAATTACCGATGTTAATAAGGTTTATATGCAACAGGGACGACTCGAAGTGTGCGTGATGGGGAGAGGGATGGCTTGGCTCGATACCGGAACGCACGACGCTTTGATGGAAGCGGCCCTGTTCATTCAGACCATCGAGCGCCGGCAGGGCTTGATGGTGGCGTGCCCCGAGGAAATTGCCTATCGCCACGGATACATCAATGCCGAGCAGCTGGGAAAAATCGGAAATTCCATGAAGAACAACGGATACGGCGCCTATCTTCTGCAACTCTTGCGGGAACGCGTGTTCTAATCGCCTGCCATGAAAGTAATTCCTACTTCAATCCCGGACATGATTTTGCTCGAGCCGAAGTTGTTTGGAGATGAGCGCGGTTTTTTTCTGGAGACTTACAGCCAACAGGCCTTGGAGTCAGTCGGAATCCGGCAGCAGTTTGTACAGGACAACCAATCCTACTCGAAGCAAAATGTGTTGCGCGGCTTGCACTATCAAATTCAGCGTCCCCAGGGCAAACTGATCCGCGTAGTTGCGGGAGAAATTTTTGATGTGGGAGTTGATCTGCGCAAGAATTCTCCGACATTCGGCCAATGGCATGGCACCCTGCTTTCCGCCGAGAATAAACACATGTTATGGATTCCTCCCGGGTTCGCGCATGGCTTCAGCGTACTCTCGGCGGGCGCGCATGTGCTTTATAAGGTGACCGACGTTTATTCCCCCGAACATGAGCGGACGATTCTCTGGAGCGATCCTGCGCTGAAGATTGACTGGAAGATCAAAGGCGAGCCTACCATTTCCACGAAAGACGCCAAAGGGCAACTTTTGTCGGCTGCCGCAGTTTTCGAATAGGAGCGTCCACTCTATGCGTGTAACGATTTTCGGAGCGACCGGCCTGCTCGGCAAAGAGTTGATGCGCGCTTGGGTGGGCGACGAGGTCACCGGACTCGGTTCGGAAGACGCCGATCTACGCAATGCGGAACAAGTTTCCAGGATTGTGCAATCCACTCGTCCTGATTGGATCGTGCTGGCCGCCGCTTATACCGACGTGGATGGTTGCGAAATTAATGAGCAACTGGCGCGCAACATTAATTATGGTGGCGCGGTCCATGTTGCCGAAGCGGCCAGGCAGGCAGGTGCGAAGCTCTTATTCCTGAGCACCGACTATGTTTTCGACGGATCCAAGAATGTTCCGTATGAGACCACCGACGCTCGCCAGCCGCGAAGCGTTTACGGCAAGTGGAAAGCTGAAGCGGAAATCAAGCTCACGGAATTGTTGCCTGAATGCATTATCGTCCGCACCTCATGGCTCTTTGGAACCGGCGGAAAGTGCTTTCCCGACACCGTCCTAAAACTGGCCGCCACTCGTCCCACCATTGATGTGGTCAACGATCAGCGTGGCTCGCCGACCTACGTGGTTGATTTGGCGAACGCCATCATCCAACTCTGCCGGAAAGATGCTTCCGGGATTGTGCACGCAACGAATCTTGGTGACTGCACCTGGTTTGAATTTGCGCGGGAGATTCTTGTGAAGAGCGGTTCGGAAACGATCGTACGGCCCACGACCAGTGACAAATTTGTTCGCGCCGCGGAGCGCCCAAAGTATTCGGTGCTTTCCCCCGCCAGCCTGGAAAAATATGCAATCGTCATGCCCTCCTGGCAGGACGCCCTATCAAAGTATTTGCAGGAACGCGCGGAATAACCCGATGCAAAATATTCTGTACTCGCAAATATCATCCGGTTCTGTCTAGAATAGTGGCTCTGGCCGCCGAAATCTCAAAGTCGCGACGTTGGACCGTGCTTGCATCTGGCTTTTTGTGCGGCGTCCTTGCTCTTGTTGTCCTTTTTACCAGTCCGCGCGCATTTCATAGTCCGATTGCCGTGCTGGTTGTCGCCTGCATTGGCTTTGTTGCTCTCCTAATGCAATTGCGATTGGACCGCGGACAAGCCGCCGTTGCCCATCCGCATACCTGGCTTAACAGCGTTGGCATGTTGCTGGCAGTGAGTGCGGTGGTTTTGGATTTTCTGCGAGTGAGCAACCAGTGGGTACAGGCACTGGCCCTCGCGGCGATTGGGACGTTTGGCGTGAGCGGCGCAATGATTTTGCACGCGTTGCGCAAGAACCGGCAGAGCCCCGTGGAACCGGGCTCCAAGAACGCCTAGGGACGGAATTCTACCGCGACAATCGTTTGCACGCGCACCGCGTGGCCGCTGATCTGATAAGGATTGAACCGCCACCATTTGACTGCATCTACCGCCGCTTGCTGCAGCACGGCAGGACCGCTAAGGGCGTTCACCTGAGAAACAGCGCCGTCCGCTTCCACGATTGCATTCAGTGTGACAATTCCCGATAAATTCGCTTGCCGCGCGTTTTCCGGATAAATAGGGTCCACCTTGTGTACTAGCAGCTTTTGCATTTCAGCGGCAGGAACTTGTACCGGTTTGTCCGCGACGCTCGTCTGCGCGGATGGAAGGCTGTTTTCCAAGCTGGTCCACTCGCCTTGCCAATGCCACCACAAAAGACCTGCCAGCAGAATGGCGGCGCCAGCGACGATCAGCAGCGGCAGCCGGTGCGAGGCTGGTTTGCGAGTTTTGCTCCGCGGTTTCGCGGAAAAGTCGCTCATCATCGCTGGTTCGGAGACTGTTAGTTGCGGAAAACGCTGTAACCAGTAACGAATCAACGAGCGTTGTTGAATGGAGAAACCTGTGAACTCAAGCCCGCAGCGAAGCGCCGACTGGTGACGCAGCCACGCTTTGCCCCGTACTGGAATACCCACGTCTGGCAAGCGGAACTCCAGGCCCACCAATTCCAAGGGGCGAAGTTCTCCGGCAATGACGGTGCTTACGCCTCCCTCGCTTACATCCAGGGCGCGCGCTGGGATGATTTCAGAAGAGCCGCCGCGCGTAACGGTGATGTTTACGGGCACGGAAAGAGGCACGCGAGCGTGGTTGCGCGCGGACGTGAATTGAAATTCTGCCTTTGTGGCCGTTGCGCTCATGAGGGAAGTCCGGTCTCTCCGAAGACGAAGACACGGCAAGAGCAAATTTAAGCCGCGAGTATATCACTGATCCCGGGCGGAAAAGCGCACAAAAGTCTCGGGGATAGGCGCAGGACGCGCTCTTTTGCGGACAAAAACAGCGGCGAAACCACTTGACCGGAAATGTGAACCGAGATCGAGCCCCGTGCGTCGGACTAAGGCCAGCGCTTCGCGGTGTCTTCCCAGCCAGATGCACGCGCGGGCTGAGGGTTCGCATTGATCGCCGGTTGGGGAATCCGGATGGGCTGCTGTGGCGTGCTCGTCGTGGTCAGGGCCGGCTTGTTGTTGGTGGCCTCGATCGCAGGTTCTTTTTCATCGGCAAGCAATGGCGCGGCCAGCCGTAGTGCTTCCACTTCCTTTTCCAATCTGGCCAGATCCAACTCTTTTTGCCGCAGCACTTCGTAAATGTTCTTCATAAGTATTTACCCGGGAAACGGTCAATTAACACAATTGAACGAACTTTAGCATCTGTCTGGAATTTGTCAAGGATATGTGTACATATACCCTTTTCTGACAGGTTTCGAGGAAATATGCCTTCGGTTTATCCGCAATATTTGTTTCTTTTAGGAAGAGAAGGTTGCAATTTTATGCTTTCGCGGGCCGCGAATTAGAACGATCTGATCGCTAGCTCAGAAAGTTCCCCACTACTTCATAGGCCTCGTTCAGTGCCGCATCCAGCGCACCAGCATTTTTGCCGCCGGCTTCGGCCAGGTCAGGACGGCCTCCACCTTTGCCGCCCACTTTCTGCGCGACCGGGGCAATCACTTTGCCAGCTTGGATTTTCGAGGTGAGGTCTTTGGTGACGCCCACAATCAGGGATACGTTTCCATCTGTTGCTGAGCCGAGAATGACCACGCCGGAGCCGACCTTGTCACGCAGTTGATCTACAAGTGTGCGCATCTGGGCGCGTTCAAGATTGTCCACACGGTGGGCGAGGACTTTGACGCCTTTTACATCTTTTATCTTTTCGCCAATGTTCGTAGTTGAAGACGACGCTGATTTCATCCGCGCCTGGTCGAGTTCGCGGACGAGGCGCTTGATCTCCGCGTCTTTTTTATCGAGCTCGAGTTTCAGCGCTTCGGCAGGATTCCTGGCGGCCTCTCCGCTGGTGAGATTGGCAACAACATTTTCCAGCTGATGATCTTTGCGGAAGTGTTGCAGCGAGCCTTCTCCGGTGATGGCCTCAACGCGGCGCACTCCGGAAGAAACGCTGCCTTCTTTCAGAATCTTGATGAGGCCGATTTCGCCGGTTGCTCCGGTATGCGTGCCGCCGCAGAGTTCGGTGGAGAAATCTCCGATCTTGATGACGCGGACTTTGTCTCCATACTTCTCCCCGAATAGCGCCATCGCGTGATACTCGTTGACGGCAACATCAATGGGCACGTTTTCAATCACTTCGACTTTTTGGTTGCGCAGCACTTCTTTGTTGATGAGGTCTTCGATGTCCTGCAATTCTTCGTCAGCCACGGCGGTGAAGTTGTCGAAATCAAATCGCAGGTGAGTCGGCGTAACCAGCGATCCCTTTTGCTTCACGTGATTGCCGAGAATTTCGCGCAGCCCCGCCTGTAACAAATGCGTGGCAGTGTGATTGCGCATGGTAGCCTGGCGAATTCCTGTATCCACCACGGCGTCCACTTTGTCCCCGACCTTGAGGGTGCCCCACCCTTCCGCGCCTTTTGCGGAGGGTGGGGGTTTTACGATCACTTGATGGGCCCTCACGCCCTGAATCGGGTAGTAGCATCCAGTGACTTCGGCGACGACTGCATTCAGTTCATCGCTGTAGAACACGCCACGATCACCGACCTGTCCGCCGGACTCGGCATAAAATGGCGTGTGGTCGAGGATGACTTCGCCTTTTTCTCCTGCCTTAAGTTCCTGCACACCTTGGCCGTCTTTGATGATGGCCAGCACTTCGCAGTTTTCGGAACGCGTCTGCCGATAGCCTTCGAACTCTGATTTCGGAAGTTCTCGATAAACTGGGCTAGCGCTCTGTTTGGATGTCGCTCTCCAGGATGCTTTTGTCCTCTCGCGTTGTTCTAAGAGAGCCTGCTCGAACTCAGGTTCATTCAGATTTACGCCTCGATCCCGAATCGCATCTTTAATGAAATCGAGAGGTAGGCCAAAGGTGTCATACAACTTGAAGGCATCTTTTCCACTAACCCATGCCGGAGGCATGGGTAAATTTAGGTTGGGCGGATGAGCCCACTGCTGTTGGGCAACACCGATGCTTTCTTCGATTAACGTTTCCAGCTTGCGCAAGCCTTCTCCAAGCGTGCGTTCAAAACGGACTTCCTCCGAAAGAACTACCTTCGAAACTCGCTCGGCACTTTCTCTCAAATCAGGATATGCGTCCTGCATTACGTCTCGTACGGCAAATATCATCTGATGAAGGAAAGGTTTGTTCTGGCCAGCCAGACGTCCATGAGTGATAGCTCTTCTTATAATTTTCCTCAGAACGTAACCGCGCCCTTCATTTGAGGGGAGAACGCCGTCCGAAATCAGAAAGGTAGCTGCACGAGAGTGATCCGCGATAACCCGCATTGAACTTGTAGATGTCACAATAAAATCTGATCCACCCTTGAGTGGTACTACCATCAATTGCGCGGCCTGATGTGTTAAGGGAGAAAACAGATCCGTATCATAATTTGAAATTTTGTGTTGAAGGACTGCAGCCAATCGCTCTAAGCCCGCGCCGGTATCAATCGAAGGCTTAGGCAACGGATTCAGCTTACCCGAAGCATCGCGGTCAAACTGCATAAACACCAGGTTCCAAATTTCAACGTAGCGGCCACAATCGCATGGGAACTTGCAATCGGCATGGTCCCGTTCTGAGGCTTTTACGCCCATGTCGTAGTAGATCTCGCTGCACGGGCCGCAGGGACCGGTGTCGCCCATCTGCCAGAAGTTGTCCTTCAGGCCCATCTCAAAGATTCGGTTTTTAGAAACGCCTTGCGCAGCCCACAAATCGTAAGCCTCCGCATCGCGCGGCACGCCGCCTTCGCCGTTAAAGATGGTGACGTAGAGATTGTCTTTCGCAATCCCAAACCATTTTTCAGAAGTGATCAGTTCCCAGGCGTAGGCAATGGCGTCTTTCTTGAAATAGTCGCCGAAGGAAAAATTTCCCAGCATTTCAAAAAACGTGTGGTGGCGATTAGTGAAGCCAACATTTTCCAGATCGTTATGTTTGCCGCCGGCGCGTACGCATTTCTGCGAAGAAGTCGCGCGGTTGTAGTCGCGCTTTTCCAGGCCGAGAAAAACATCCTTGAATTGGTTCATCCCCGCGTTGGTGAAGAGCAATGTGGGATCGTTGTGCGGGACGAGCGAGGAAGAGTGCACCTCGCGGTGTCCCTTCTGGACGAAGAAATCCAAAAACATCCGCCGGATTTGAGAGCCTGTCAGCATGGGATTATGGGGAATCAATGTGCATTGATTCCGACTTCGATTCTAGCATCGCTCTCCACAGCGTCGTTCTGGCGATGTTCATTCGTCACAGACGACCTTTAACTGCCTGTGGCATGCTTTCAGGCGTCCCTACGGGACGCTGCGGTTTTATCGGTCATGTACCCGCCAGTGAACTGGCGGGCTATTTTCGGAACGACCGGATCGTCTCCGAGGGGGCCGTCTCGGATTAGGGCGCGTCACGGGTGCTGGGTTGCGGTCTTTCTTTATGAATGCCTGTGGCAGGCTTTCAGGCGTCCCTACGGGACGCGGTTGGTTGATCGGTCATGTTACCCGCCAGTGAACTGGCGGGCTATTTTCAGAACGGCCGGGGCATTTCCGAGAGGGCCGTCTCGGATTAGGGCGCGTCACGGGTGCTGGGTTGCGGTCTTTCTTTATGAATGCCTGTGGCATGCTTTCAGGCGTCCCTACGGGACGCTGCGGTTGATCGGTCATGTGTACCCGCCAGTGAACTGGCGGGCTATTTTCAGAACTGGCGGGTAATTTTCGGGGATTCATCCCAATAAGGATTTGTCTCCGGTTGCGGCCGGGTCATTTTCTTGGGGGTATCGGAAATTTATTTCGGAGATCCGTGGGCAATTCATCCCGAACGAGCTTTTGGGATTGTTTTTGAATTTCGTCCCGCAAGGGACGGCCCCGAAAATAGCCCGGCGTTTCAACGCCGGGGACCGGAAGGGAAATGAAAGCGCGTCCCGTAGGGACGCTTGAAATTAATTACGAGGTTCTCAATGTCGCACACCTACGTGTCCAGTCTTGTGCATTGCGTATTCTCAACCAAGAATCGCCAAAAGCTCATCACCCCGGAAATCCAACCTCGCCTCTGGGCATTTGTCGGGGGCATCGCCCGGAAAAACGAATTCAAAGCGCTGATCGTGGGCGGGACCGAAGATCACGCGCACATTCTGCTGTCGCTTTCCGCGACCATGCCGCTGGCCAAGGCAATGCAACTCCTGAAGGGGGCATCTTCGCATTGGATGAATGAAGAATATGGGAAAGGATTCGCCTGGCAGGAAGGATACGGCGCGTTCACTGTCGGAATCTCGCAACAAGCCGGCACAGTCGCTTACATAAAGAACCAGGTGGAACATCATCGCCGCCGCGACTTCCAGCAAGAATTCTTAGTATTCCTCAAGAAACATAAAATTGACTACGATCCAAGGTTTGTTTGGGGCTAGTAATATTACTCTGGAGTTTCTTCTTCCAGTGCGGTCAGCATTTCATCCTCTACGTCCCACTTTTTCAGGATGGTAAAAATTGTCTTGGAACGAAATCCTGCACGAATGAGTTGACGAAAAATACGCGCTGTCTGTTTCTGATCGGCAGGTTTCTTAAGGCGCTTGCGCTTTAAATACGCCCGCGCCTGTTTCTCTTCGTCGATTTCTTCATAGACGGAGCCCACCGCTTTCTCGATTACCTCGCCGTGAATGCCCTTGATTTTTAAATCCGTAATCACGCGCTGACGGCCGAATTTTTCGTTGTCCCGGCGATAAGAAGAAAAAGCCGCGGCATACTTTGCATCATTCAAATAGCCCTGGTCTTTCAACTTGCGGACTATTAACTCCACCAGCGTCTGCCCTATCTCGGTATCGGACTCAACCCGTTGCCGCAGCAGTCGTTTCAGTTCGGCCACGGTCCGCATTCGCCGTCCCAGAGCGCCGACAGCGTATTCATACAGTTCCTCTTCGGTATAAAGCTTCCTGGGACGGGAAAAGGGCATGTGGTCCGTTCACATTTATTTACAGAGAGTTAACACGATTTTACCGATTCGATGATTACAACGCGAACTTATTCGCGTCTATTCACGTAGATAGATAGTAGATACAGGAAGTGAGTCATGCTTAACATAGTGATACAAAACACGGGAGATGTAGCGATTTTACGGTGCTCGGGCCGAATGGTCCGAGGTGAGGCAATGCAAACACTACGCTGCGCGGTAGTCTCTCGAGCGACCGCGCGAATTATTGTTCTCGATCTTGCACAGGTGAAATTTCTCGATGCCGGCGGCCTGGCGGTGCTGCTGTCATTAAATGAATGGGCGGGGCGGCAGGGAATTCAACTCAAGCTCACCAGCCCGTCGAAGTTTGTGCAAACCATGCTCGCAATTACGCGGCTCGACCGTGTGTTTGATATGTCTTCGTTGGACCAAGTGCTGCAGTTGTTGCGCTGCCCGCCGGAACGTGAGAGCACAGCCCTTGGCCACGCGGCCATGATGGCTTATTAAGGATGCTGGATTGTTGATTGCAGACCCTGCAATCGCCGCTGATTCCTGAAAAAATAAGGGCACGCTGGATTGCGTGCCCTTAAGAGATATGCGGAAAACTTTATCGCCCGCCGAATCCCGCAGCCTGCATGGAATTACGCGATGCTTCTGATGAAGACGAAATACCCTGCATGCGCAGTTTGAAGTCGTCAGCGTTGGAAGCGTTTTCAAGAGCTGTTTCGTAGTTCACCAGTCCCGCCTGGAACAAGTCCCATAGCGATTGATCGAAGGTCTGCATTCCGTATTGCGACGTGCCCGAAGCAATGGCATCGCGGATGGAACGGGTCTTCTCGGGGACAAGCAAGCATTCTCGAATGTAAGCGGTGTTGATCATCACTTCGACTGCAGGCACGCGGCCTTCCGTGTCGCTGCGCTTTACCAATCGCTGACTGATAACGGCGCGCAGAACCGCTGCAAGCTGTAAACGGATCTGCTTCTGCTCTGGCGGAGGAAACACGGAAATAATACGGTTGATGGTTTCAACAGCGTCCAATGTGTGCAAAGTGGAAAAGACCATGTGGCCGGTTTCGGCTGCATGCAGCGCTGTTCCAATGGTTTCCATGTCGCGCATTTCGCCAACCAGAATCACGTCTGGGTCCTGACGGAGAGAAGCGCGTAGGGCCGAACTAAAAGTCGGCGTATCCACTTCAACTTCGCGCTGATTTACATATCCTTTTTTGTCGCGATGCAAAAATTCGATTGGGTCTTCAATGGTAATAATGTGCTCGGCGCGAGTGGAGTTCACGCGGTCAATCATTGCGGCCAGCGTTGTGGATTTACCGGAGCCGGTCACGCCCGTCACCAGAATTAGCCCACGAGGCATGTCGCAAATCTGTTCGACGATCTTAGGAAGATACAGTTCATCGAGCGCGCGGATTTTTGTGGGAATGACGCGGAGCACCAGTCCGACGTTGCCGCGCTGCTGGAAGACGTTCACACGGAAGCGGCCCAGTCCGGCGACGCCGTAGGCCATATCAATTTCCGTGGTCTCTTTAAACTTCTGCTTCTGCCGGGCAGACATCATGCTGAAGGCCATGGTCAACATGTCCTCGGCGCTGATGCGTGGCTGGTCGGTCAAAGGGACCAGATCGCCGTCAATACGCAAATGCGGATAGTTGCCGACTTTCAGGTGCAAATCCGAAGCGCGGCGCTCCATGGCAATGCGAAGCAAATCATCAATATTCATTCTGCGGTTCCTAAGAACCTCAATAGGATGACGCGAAAGTCATCAAAGTCCTAGATGACTGAAGTAATTGGCCTATGGGGCAACAACTGGAGAAGGGAGGCTCTTCGAAAGCGATAACCCGCCATCCAGATATTCGGGGGGAGTTATATTGACTAAGTCATCTGACTAAACTAATATTAATTTTTATGGAAATCAATGTTTATCAGGCGAAAACTCACCTGTCTCGCCTGCTGCAACGAGTGGCGGAAGGTGAGGAAATCACGATCGCGCGTTCTGGAGTACCAGTTGCCCGGCTGGTTGCCGTCGAAAAGGAAAGCAACAAGCGGCCACTCGGCTTCGCGCGGGACCATGTCGTGGTGTCCGAAGATTTTGACGCGCCGTTGCCAGACGAAATACTGGCCTCTTTTTACGGAGGGAAAATTCCCAAACCTGCGAAATCGCAACGAAAGCCGCGCAAATGAAGTATTTGCTCGATACAGTCGTTTGGATGTGGAGTATCGGGGCAGTGGAGAAAATCAGCGAAGAAGGCCGTGCAATCCTGGAGAATGGCCGCGAAGAGATTTATCTTTCAGCGGTAACATCGTGGGAGCTAAGCATCAAAATGCGGTTAGGCAAATTGCAGCTCTCCGCTTCCCCTGCAAGATGCGTGCCCGAGTTTATGGCCAAACAAGGGCTGCGTTCGCTTGCCATTACCCATATCCATGCCGCGAAAGTTTATGATCTTCCGCTCCATCATGCCGATCCTTTTGACCGACTGCTCATTGCGCAAGCATTAATAGAAGAAACAACAATTCTTACTGCTGATCATGCGTTCGAGAAATATCACGTACCGATAGTTTGGTGCGGTACATAGGGGACGTGTACGTCTCCTGGTGAATCGCGGATTACCCATTCAATGGGCGTCGTGGCGGCGACGGGTTTCGCGCAGGACTAGGGCGTAGTTGTGCCCGTGGAAGCTGAATCCCTGCTCGATGCGGCCTGTTACAGCCACCCGCGCATCGCGGCCTGGGATGCCAAAGCGGTCGGTGAACACCCACATTTTCCCGGTACCGTCTTCGATTTCAAAAACCCCGTTTCCCATTGCGCCGAATGAGTTCGAAACACGGCCCGCGAGGGTAATTTCCCGGCCCGCAAACCTTCCCGGATCATGATTGACCCTGGCAATGTCCTCCCGCGCAGGACACGCTGTGAGCATGACCACCACAGCCGCGATCATTACCAAGCAAAGAGACTTCCACTGTGCTTTTTGCAATGTGTCCTCCGATAAAACGTGGCTGCTACTGTAGATGTCCGACGTAATTGGATGCGATGGCACGGTCCATTGGTGGCCATGGCTTTTACGTCTGCTTTGCTACTTTTGCTTCAAAGAAAATTCCAGTCCAAAGATCACGCTGCGGCCGGGCATGACGATTCCGGGAATTTCCTGGTAATCGGTGTTCGTGATGTTGGCAAGCGCCAGATGTGCCGCCACGTGATTGAACTGGCGCGCCAGTGAAACATCCCACAGGGTATAAGGATCGCGCTGATAGCGATAAATGGTGCCCACGCGCGTGCGCGCCTGAATGCGTGCCGGCAATCGTCCTTGCCATGCGACGAAGGCGTCATCCACTGGATAGTTAAATACATATTCGGACTCCAGGCCATTGAGCGACTGCTGGGCGCCGTAAAGTCCGGTGTATCCGACTTGTAAGTGTTGCTCCCGAGGCAGGCGAAGCTGCACGTTGGTTTCCGCGCCCGTGAAATTTACGCTTTGAATATTTTCGGCGTGCCAAAGATCGGCAGGAGAGCTGCGGATGTAATCAATGTCGTTACTCTCGCGCCGTTGAAAGACCGTCGCGTCAACGCTCAATCGTCCTCCCTGGTCCCAGACCACGCCGCCTTCGTAGCTCCACGCGGTTTCCGGTTGCAGGTTGGGATTTCCGATAGTAGCGGGATCGGTGTAATAGAGGTCTGTGTAAGTCGGCAGCCGAAAGGCCCGGCCCACGCTGGCCTTCAGCTTCCATCCGGCCTTAAGCCACATGCCGGCGGAAACTGTTGGGCTGAACTGGTTGTTCGTGGAACTGTAAATTTCCTCGCGCGTTCCCAATGAAAAGGAAAAGCGCTTCCACGCGCGAATGTCGAGGTCTACATATCCCGCGCCCCAACTGCGCTCATGCTGTCCCAGATTGTTGCTGTTGATGGATTCGTGAAAACCTTCGCCGCCATAGAACAGCGCTACGTTTGAAGCCAACTGTTCATGACGGCGCAGGGCCGCATCCCAGCTTTGGTCGATGTGATTATTTTCGTAGAATGCGGGATCGTCGCGGAGAAGAACGAACTCGTCGGTGTGGCGGCGATAGGAAAAATCGGCTTCGGTTTTGCTGCCCAGGTCTTGCTTGAAACCCGCAAACCATGATTTGGTGCGCTCCCAGGAGTTGAAGTTTCCGTAAAACTGGTCAGCGCCGAAGGGTTTGTCGCCGTAGCCCAGCAGTAGGAGTGAGCGGCCAAGGCCAGTTTGCAGTCCGGTGCTTGAAAATGTGGTCAGGCTGCGGTAGTCGCGATCGGGAATAAAGCCGCTGGAAAAATCGCGCGACACATCCAGTTCTTCATCTATCCGGCCATATAACAGCGAGGCGGAGCCGTACTCCTGGTTCACGCCAAAGTTTCCCACGGCGCTGCCGAAGCGCAAATCGGAATACGTCGGCGGCGCGGTGATTATGTTGATCGATCCGCCTACTGCGTCTGATCCATAGAGCGTGGACCCCGCTCCGCGCATAATTTCGATGCGGTCAATGCCGGAGGTGGGGATGGGAAGGTCCATGTTGTGGTGTCCACTTTGTGCGTCGTTCATGCGCAGACCATCAAGCATGACGAGCGTCTGCGCGAAAGTTGATCCTCGAATGGTGAGATCGGTCTGCACATCGCCAGGAGCGCGCTGTTGTAAATCCACTGAAGGGTCCATTTCGAGATAATCGACCCAGTTGGTGTAGAGCAGCGGCGCTTCCTTCGTATCAATCACCGTGACTGCGCGGTCTACGTCCTCCACGGGCGTGGGAGCAAACGTCCCCGTAACCGTCACGGTCTCTTTGCGTCGAATCGGAGAGGATTTTTGGGCTTGAGCAGTCCCGCAACCGGACGGTTGTTGTAGGGGAGGGTTCGGACAGTTGTTCTGTGTGCCATCAGCCGCTTGGCAAAGCGCGACGGGCGCGGAAAAGAACACACTGATAGCCACCAGCTGCAGAACTACCTTCAATTTACCTCCAACGCTGCAAGCAATAAGGAACGGAATTATTAAGAAAAGTTTATTCAGTCTATAAGATTTTTGCATTGGCTGGATGGGGGAAGAACCCAAGAAATTTTTTTCTTTCAGAACATTCCACAGCACATCGGTTTATTATTGAGATATTCCTTCGCAAGGTTTTTGGGGTCGTGGCAGGCAACTCAGGCGTGGAGATTTCATTCATTACGCTTCGTCGTTGGCCTTCATTATTTCTTTAAAGGAGTCACTCTATGCCAAGAGCAAAGTCCCCCCGCAACGGCGACGCAAGCGCCAGAAAAATCACGCCCATCACTCAGGGCATAACTCAGGAAAACAAAAAGGCCTCCGCAGCCGTGAATTTACAGGATGAAATTCGCCGCCGCGCGTACGAGCTATATGAAGCGCGAGGCGCCATGCCCGGTTATGAGCACGAAGACTGGGTCCACGCTGAACGTGAAATCATGGCGCGGCACAATCAGCAATCAGCCTGAAGCCATCCTAAGCGACTGACCAAGCGGCCGGTAAATCACTTACCGGCCGTGAAACTGGTATGCGTTTTGTACTAGTTCAGTCGAAATTTCCCAGTTTTTTACAGTATTAAAACCTTCATGGTTGCCTCAGCCGTGCATTTCTGAAAAAATACTTGACGGTATCATTCATGGCACAACTTGGCAGTTTTGCACTCATGCTCGCTTTGGCATTGAGCGCGTATTCCTTCGTTTTTGGCTTAGTCGCTCTTGTTCAAAAAGGCCGCGGTACGGAACGTTTGGCGGAAACGGCGCGGCGTGCGGGGATTGCTACCTTTGCCGCCGTTCTGCTGGCGGCACTGGTTTTAGCGGTGGCAGCCTTCCAGAACGATTTTTCCATCGCTTACATTTATCACCATACCAACAAGGATCTGGCGTGGCCTTACAAGCTGGCGGCTTTGTGGTCGGGGCAGGAGGGGTCGCTGCTGTTCTGGTCGCTGCTGCTGGCTGCTTACGGCCTGGTGCTGCGGCTGCGTCATAAGACCGATCAGCGATTGTTCGCGCACGCTTCGGTGGTGATTGCGGGAATACAGATTTTCTTTCTGCTGCTTTTGAATTTCGCCGCACGCCCCTTCGGCCTGATGCAGGGAGCAATGCCCACCGACGGCGCGGGATTGAATCCGCTGCTGCAATATCCCGAGATGGTGATTCATCCGCCCATGCTCTATCTCGGCTATGTGGGATTCAGCGTGCCCTTTGCCTTTGCGCTTTCCGCGCTGGTGATGCGTTATCCCGGCGAAAAATGGATCCACATTACGCGCCGCTGGACGATGGTGACCTGGTGCTTTCTCACCTGCGGCGTCTTTCTCGGCATGCACTGGGCTTACGCGGTGCTAGGCTGGGGCGGTTACTGGGGATGGGACCCGGTGGAAAGCGCTTCACTCATGCCCTGGCTCACCGGCACCGCTTTTTTGCACTCGGTGATGATGCAGGAAAAACGCGGCATGCTGAAGACGTGGAACGTGTGGCTGATCTTTATCACCTTCATGCTCACGATCTTTGGGACTGACCTCACACGCAGCGGCATGATCAATTCCGTCCATGCCTTTGCGCAGTCCTCGATTGGAGGATGGTTTCACTCCTTCCTGCTGATTATTTTCGTGGTGTGCCTGGTTGCTTACCTGAAAAACAGTTCTTTTTTGCGCAGCGAACACAAGCTGGAATCGCTTGTGTCGCGCGAGGCTAGTTTTCTTTTCAATAATCTGCTGCTCCTGGTGGCTTGTTTCACGGTGCTGTGGGGCACATTGTTTCCCATCCTCTCGGAGTGGGTGCAGGGACACAAAATCACCGTGGGCGCGCCGTTTTTTAATCGCGTGAATGTGCCCATAGCGTTGCTGCTTCTGTTGCTGACGGCGCTCGGCCCGCTGCTGGCGTGGCGGAGGACTTCCACCGAGAGCATTAAACGCAACTTCAAGTGGCCTGCCCTTTTCGCCGTGCTTGCGGGTGTGTTTCTGGTTGCAACGCCGCGTTCGTGGGGAGGACCTTTCGGTATGCGGCCCTGGAATGATATTTCCTACTTCTACTCGCTGATGGCCGTCATGCTCGCGGTGCTGGTGGGCGCCACGGTGGTCTCTGAATTCGTCCGCGGCGGGCGCGTCATCAGCCGTCACACGGGGCAGAACCTGATCGCCTCCATGGTGCATTTGGGCCATCGCAACACGCGGCGCTATGGCGGGTACATTGTCCACTTCGGCGTGATCATCGTCATCATTGGATTCGCGGGCTCCGCTTTCAATCAGGATAAAGAGCAGGAGATGAACTTTGGCGACCAGATGACGATTGGCGCTTATACGCTCAAGTGCGAGTCGTTCACGCAGGATGACAATCCTAATTACGCGAGCGAATGGGCCGTGATTGACGTATTCAAAAATGGCGGGCAGATCGCGACAGTCTATCCGGAACGGCGCTTCTACAAAGCCAGCCAGCAGACTTCCACCATCGTGGCCAACCGCTCCACGCTGAAGGAAGATCTTTATCTCGTATATGAGGGGCAAAGCCAGACCACCGGACATCCCATCATCAAAGCTCATCTCAATCCGCTGGTTATGTGGATATGGATTGGAGCGTGGATCATGCTCGCGGGAACGATTCTCGCTCTGTTCCCCAACGCCGTTCCCGTGCGGGCCGCCGCGCCGGTGCGAGTGGGCGACGCGGTCACGGTTGGGGCAGGCGACTGATGTCTCAAAAGAATTCTGTGAGAATTTTCCTGCAATGCGGGCTTGTGCTTGTGGCCATTTTCGTTTTTCTGGGCGCGGGCGATCAGAATGCCCGTTTCGAGAGCCTAGGCCACAAGATGATGTGCGCCTGCGGTTGCAACCAGATTTTGCTTGAGTGCAATCACGTTGGCTGTCCGCTTTCCGACGGTATGCGCAACGATCTTGCTTCATACGTGCAACGTGGCGACAGCGACAGCCTGATTATCCAGGCATTTGTTCAAAAATTTGGGCCGACCGTGCTGCTGGCGCCAACTACCACGGGCTTTAACCGCATAGCCTGGATTATGCCTTTTCTGGTCTTGATTCTGGGATTGGGTTCCGTGTACTTCATTGTGCGTTCGTGGAAAAAACGCCCTGAGCCGGTGCTCGCTGATGGAGTTCCCCACGCTCATGGGGCAGAGCTGGACCAATACAGCAATCAGGTGCGCAAGGAGACGGAGTTATGACGCCGGTCACGCTCATTTGCATTCTTTTCACCGTGGGAGTTCTGTTCTACGTTTTCTATCTTCCGGGAGTGTTGCAACTTGGTCCGCGGAAGACGCGGCTGACGTTTCTTTTGGAGCGGAAGGAAGCTGTGTATGAGAACCTTCGCGACCTCAACTTTGAATACAAGGCAGGAAAGTTTCCCGCCGCTGATTATCAGGCGATGAAAACTTCGCTGGAAGAAGAAGCGGCTTCGCTGCTGGCGGAGATCGCCAAGCTCGAACAGGCTGCACTGCTTGCGTCTCCGCGACCTAAAAAGGGAGCCTCGATTTGAAGTTTTTCCTGAAAGTCATTTCATGCGCCGCGCTTGCGTTCAGCACGTTCGCGGCAGCATCCACATTAACGGGCACGGTGAAGAACGGCACTACCGGAAAGCCTTCCGCCGGAGACGACGTCGTTCTCATTAAATTCGGACAGGGCATGGAGGAAGCCGCGCGCACCAAGACCGACGCCAACGGCAAGTTTACGCTGACTGTCCCTGACGATGGCGGGCCGCACCTTGTCCGGGACATCCATCAGGGTGTGACCTACAACGAAATGGCGACACCGGGAACAACGACGGTGGATTTGCAGGTTTACGACGTCGCGAAAAAAGTTCCGGGCGTTACGGTAAATGCCGATGTGATTCGCTTGCAGGCGGAAAACGGCCAGCTTGAAGGCGTGCGCTTTTTCGCGGTGGACAATCTCTCCACCCCGCCGCGCACGCAGATGAACGACGCGAATTTTGAGTTCTACCTGCCCGACGGAGCGGAAGTGGATGAAGGGCAGGCGATGACCCAGGGCGGCCGACCCGTGAATTCCGCGCCGGTCCCGCAATCGGTAAAGAACCGTTACGCGTTCATGTTCCCGCTGCGGCCGGGCACGACGCAATTTCAGGTTGTGTTTCACCTGCCCTATACCGGCCAGGCGAAAATTGATCCGAAGTCTCTTTATCCGGCGCAGCACCTCATGGTGATGCTGCCCGCGACCATGAAGTTCACGGCGGGCCCGGGATCGTCTTTCCGTGCGATGAAGGACCCTCATCAGAATGACACCGACGTGCAGGTCGCCTCGAAGACGGAGCCGGGGCAATCGCTGGCATTTACGGTTTCCGGCACAGGTACCATCAAGGAAACTCCTGATCAGAACGCCGGAGGCGCGAACGCTGGAGCTTCGAACCAAGACGCGCAGGGAACTGGATCCACCACATCAGATGATCGTCCGGGAGGCGGTCTGGGTCCGCCCATTGACGCTCCCGATCCTCTGCAAAAAGACTGGCCGTATATTCTGGGTGGCTTTGCCGTGTTGTTGGCTGGCGGCGCAATTTATACGATGAAACGCCCTCAAACGGCCGCCGCGCTGGACGACTCACCAGATTTGCCGGAAGGCGCAATCGCTTCTGCCCCGGCAGTTCCGCAAAACCGTGCCGAGCGATTGCTGGAAGCCTTGAAAGAAGAAATCTTCCAGCTTGAGGTGGATCGTAAACAGGGCAAGGTGACGCAGGCTGAATACGAGCAGGCGAAGTCCGCCCTCGACCAAACCTTGGATCGAGCGCTGAAGCGGCAGGCGACTCAATAGGACTCTCCATCTGTAACTGATTGCCTTTGCTCGCCTTAGAGTAGGAACTTTGTGCTTAGCAGCGCCGTATTTGTTAGTGAATTGAAGTCATGAATCGAAAAGGCACTCCAGGTCATTCTTTAGATTGAAACTCGTAAGGTAAACGAGCATCTATCTGTATAGAGACTTAGAAAAATATGGGAAATACATTCAAGACCGCGTTTTTGCTTACCGCACTTACGCTGCTTCTTATGTTTATTGGCCGTGCTTTTGGCGGACAGAATGGCATGTTGCTGGCTCTGGCCTTTGCGGCGGTGCTGAATTTTGTTTCGTATTTCTTTTCAGACAAGATCGCTTTGAAGATGTATCGCGCGCGTCCCATGACCCGCGAGGAGTTGCCGCGCGCTTACCAGATCGTGGAGCGCCTTACGCAGCGCATCGGTATTCCGATGCCCAAGATGTACGTGATTCCTACTGATTCACCGAATGCGTTTGCCACGGGCCGGAACCCTGCGCATGCTTCGGTCGCCATGACGCAGGGCATTCTGAATCTGTTGAATGATGACGAGATGGAAGGCGTGCTGGCGCACGAATTGGGACACGTGCGCAATCGCGATATTTTGATCAGTTCGATTGCGGCGACCATCGCCGGGGCGATTACCTATTTAGCTGAAATGGGCCGCTGGGCAATGATCTTCGGCGGTTACGAGCGCAATGACAATGACCGCGGCGGTGGCGGCGGGCTTGCCGCATTGTTCATGCTGATCGTTGCGCCCATTGCCGCCATGCTGATTCAGCTTGCGGTTTCCCGCTCGCGCGAATATCAGGCTGATGCTACCGGCGCGCACCTTACTGGCAATCCTTATGCGCTGGCTTCGGCGCTGCAAAAGCTCGATGCCTATTCGCGGCGTGTTCCCATGGCCGCGACACCGTCCACGGCGCATTTGTTTATTATTCAGCCGCTACTGGGAATGAGCTTCGGAAATCTGTTCTCCACCCATCCTCCGATTGCCAAACGGATTGAGAGGCTGACGGGGCGGCCGGCGGAGTTTCAGCAGTAAGCAGAACGGACGGCGCGGCTGCAAGAAGTGCCGTAACCGAATTCGTAAAGCAGTTCTGAGTGTTCCGGGGACAATAAACGTGCAATCCGGTCATTTTCTCGCGATCATAAAATGCTGGAACTGCCGGTTTGCTTAAATTCTCAGGTACTTCGGTAACCGAAGACCGCCGCGCGCGGCATAGTAAAATTCGCAAAGATGTCCCTGGAAAACGCCACTATCACGTCCACCGCCTCGCGGGCAGTTCTTCTGGAGGCTGCGCTCCGCAAAGTGATTCGCGGTAATGATGATGTCGTTCGCCTGGCCATCGTATCGGTGCTGGCGCGCGGGCATCTGCTGATTGAGGGCGTTCCGGGAGTCGGCAAGACCACGCTGGCGCATGCCCTGGCCCGGGCCATTGATTGCAGCTTTCAGCGCGTGCAGTTCACCAGCGACATGCTCCCCAGCGACATTCTGGGCATTTCCATTTATTCCGCGATGGAGCAGCATTTTGAATTCAAGCGCGGGCCGGTCTTTACCAACATTCTGCTGGCAGATGAAATCAACCGCACCACGCCTAAAACTCAGTCCGCGCTGCTTGAGGCCATGAGCGAAGGCAAAGTCACCGTGGATTCGCATTCTTATGCGCTGTCGCAGCCGTTCCTGGTGATCGCCACGCAAAATCCAGTGGAACATCACGGAACGTATCCTTTGCCGGAATCGCAGCTGGACCGTTTCCTGATGCGCTTGCGCATGGGATATCCCGACAGCGAGGCGGAGCGTGAGATCCTGCACTCGGAAGCGGGGACGACGCAGTTGGAAAGCCTCCGTCCGGTTATTCATGGAGAAGACATTCTGGAAATGCAGCAGGCCGTGGCCCGTGTGCGGGTGGATGAATCGCTCGTGGATTACGCGCTGGCGATTGTCCGCAAGACCCGCGAGTCAGAGCATTTATCTTTGGGCGTTTCCCCTCGAGGATCGCAGATGCTTTACCGCGCCGCGCAGGCTATGGCGTTTGTGGATGGCCGAGACTTCTGCGTTCCGGAAGATTTCAAACCTTTGGTTCTGCCCATCTTCGCTCATCGCGTGGCGGCCCATGTTGCATATTCTTCCGCGGGAAACCAAACTTCTGTTCAGGCAGAACAGATTTTGCAGGAAATCGTGGAAAGCGTCGCGGTACCCGTTTAGTCCTTATCGCCGTATAAATCCTTACATCTTTCGAGTTGCGGCTCGTTTATCCTAGAAGCCTGTCAAAGTTTCAGACAGGGAATCCAATGCGCTTATATTTTTTTACTCTGCTTGCCGCAATCCTTTTTGTCGTTCCTGTTCACGGACAAACAAATTCATCTCCTGCCGAGAACCCGGCAGCCAATCACGCATTGCTGGGCCGCAACCTGATCGTCAACGGTGACGCGGAGCAAGACACCAATTCCATGTGGGCGCCGTTCTGGCAGCCAGCCAACACTCTCGAAGAAGCGGGCTATGGCCAGGAGCCCGGAGAATGGCGAAAGGGAGTGCAAGGCGCTCCTCACGGAGGTTGCTGCTACTTCCGCCTCGAGTGGCAGGACAAGCAAACTTCCGAGGCTGCGTTTCAAACCATTGACCTTTCCGCTCTTGGCGCCGACATTGATCAGGGCAAAGTGTGGGGCTATCTCTCGGGATATCTTGGCGGCATTGTCGATGGGAACACAACGGTCCATCTTGAAGTCTCATGGCAGGATGCTTCCGGCAAGGAGTTAGACAAAATGTCGGTAAGCGCCGTCATGCCCATGGACCTGCGCCGCGCGTTCGCAGGCGCTGCATCCGTTGTGCAGCGGCAGCAATCCGGGCCGGTGCCTCGTGGAGCGCGCAAAGCTGTCGTGCGTTTGTCGGGGGAGCCGGTGAAAGACTCGCAGTTTGGTTATCTTGCGCTGGCCGACAATTTATCGCTGACGTTGTCGGAATTGAACGCAGCCCAATGACGGGAGAGTAGCTGTGTCTGTATTGCGGTTTCTAATGTTTCTCGCGCTGGCGGTATGGGTGGGCGGAATTATTTTGTTCATCGTGCTCGCGCCCACGGCATTTTCGGTGCTCCCCACGCATGCGATGGCCGCTTTGATCGTGGGGCCGATGTTGAAGAAGCTGCATTGGATGGGGATGGGCGCTGGGATTGTCTTCCTTTTGAGTTCCTTGGCATTGGCGAAGTTCACAAAGGCCCGGATGCCATTCCTTTCCGCGCAACACATTCTGATTTATCTCATGCTGGCGCTTACCTGCATTTCGCAATTTGTGGTCATGCCGCGCATGGCTGAACTGAGAAAGTCGGTCGGCGATATTGATCTGCTCTTGCTCGGGGACCCGATCCGGCTGCATTTCAATGCGTTGCACATTTGGTCCACGCGTCTTGAAGGCACCGTGCTGATTCTTGGTTTGGTTGTTCTGTATTTGGCAGCGAGAATTCAGAAAGCTCAATGAGTTGGTTTTGGCTGCGGTTGCGGCGCATTTAAGCCGCTGTCGAGAAAAGCCAGATATGCAGCGATCAGCCTGTAAGTCGCGTAGTAATCATCCATTTTCACCGCGCTAAAATTGTCTCTGGCTGAATGCAAAATCGGCCATGTTTGCTGGGTGATTGTGTGGATGGTGATTCTGGGTATTTTATATTTGGCAAACGATTCAGAGTCCGTGGTGCCGACGCCATCCACGTTGAATGCGGCAATGGGTAATTTCATCGTGTTCGCAACTAATGCCAAGGCATCGAGCAGTTGCCTGTCCGCGTGCGAGGCCCAAACTTCCGTTGGCCCAAGACCAAGTGTATCGAGATTTACCATCGCGACGATCCGCGACCGGTCCTGGTCGCTTAGATGCTTTGTATAAAACGTTGAGCCAACTAGTCCTTCTTCTTCGCCTGTAAAACCGACAAATACGAATGTATGGTGCCGCGGAGGCTGAATATTTTCGCTGAAGAACAAACTCGGCAGCAGCGATGCGCTGCTCCAGTTGTCCACAACGCCGTCGCCATCCCGCACGCGGTCGGTATGCCCGCCCACTAGTATGATTTCGTTCGTCTCTCCAGGAAGAACGCAGATTACGTTCGGCGGAAAGTGCTTCACCTCTTGCTCCGAAATGTCCTTGCACCCTGCCTCGCCGAACATTTGTTTTACAGTGAGTTCGCGCTGGGCATTATTCCCACCGTAGCGTTTTAATCGGGCTTCCACTGTGGCGCGGTCCGCGAGTCCGAATCGTATTTGTGCAACCGCGTCTGGAAAAAGACAGAGAACCACGAGAGCCAGGGGAAGGAAGTGAGAGCGCGGCATACGCAGCAAAGCATAGCAGAGCAAAACAGAATTCCGAGATGGCTGATATGATTTTTATGTCCTATGAAAACTGGCATCATTGGCCTGCCACAGGTGGGCAAATCGTCTCTATTCCGCATCTTGACCAAGGCGGACCTTTCCGATCAGTCCTACTCCAACCCGCGCGAGGCGCATCTGGGAGTGGCAAAAGTCCCCGATGACCGTCTCGATAAACTCGCGGACCTCTACCATCCCAAGAAACTCACTCACGCGTCCGTCGAATACGTGGATGTGGGCGCCATTGGGCAAGAGGCCTTGAAAGAAACCTCGTATCTTACTCATCTGCGTAACGTGGACGCGCTGATTCACGTTTTGCGCGCTTTTGAAGATGATTCCATTCCACATGTTGGCCCGGTGGATCCCGTGCGCGACATCCGGAATGTGGAATTCGACCTTATGGTCAGCGATCTCGGCCAGATTGAAAAACGCCAGGAGCGCGTGGAGAAAGACCTAAAGAAAATGCGCTCCGCCGACCTGGAAAAAGAGCTTGAGTTGCTTAAACGCGCCAAGGCGCATTTGGAATCGGAAAAGCCGCTCCGCGAGTTGGAGATGACCGCCGACGACAAAAAGCGTTTTCGAGGTTTCATGTTCCTCAGCGAAAAGCCCATTCTTTACGTTCTCAACATCGGCGAGAGTATGGAACTTGGGAAAGAACTGGAGGAATCCATAGAGAAATACAAAATCGTCGAGTTCGCTTCGCGTCCGAACGCCGGGGCCACCGCCATTTGCGGCAAAGTGGAAGCAGAGCTTGCCGAGATGAGCGATGCGGACGCGGCGGAATTTCTGGGCAGTTATGGCCTGAAGGAAAGCGGATTGAGCCGCCTGATCCGCAAAACTTATTTGCTGATGGGGCTGATTTCCTTTTTCACCGCGGGCGAAGACGAGTGCCGCGCCTGGACGATTCCGGTGAACACCCGGGCGGTGGAAGGCGCTGGCGCGATTCATACCGACCTCTCAAAGCACTTCATCCGCGCCGAGACCATTCGCTGGGACCAGTTGCTGGAAGCAGGTTCCGAAGCGAATGCCCGCGCTAAAGGAACGCTGCGCCTCGAAGGCAAAGAGTACATCGTGCAGGATGGCGACGTGATGCACATACGGCATAGTGGGTGAAGCAGCAGTTGCCAGTTCCCGGTTGCTAGTTTCTGGTGGATAGTTTTTCAGTGTTTGAAAATGTTCAGATGTCACAGACTTAATTTCGGTGCGAGCTGCACATTAAGTTTTGAGATCTCGGCTATATTTCGTCCGAACTGAACGATCAGGCGCTGGCGAAAACCGCGGAGATGGGTCGCATGCTCAATGGGCTCATCTCGTCAATCCGGGCTGCTGCCTAAAGCGAAACCGGCAACTGGCAACTGAACTGGCAACCGGCAACTGGCAACTGAGAACTGTTATCATCCACCACACATGAACCCAATTGCTCTAAGCGTAGTGCTGGGACTCAGCGCGGCGGGCGCCAATGTTTTCGGCGGCGCCATTATTGTCCAGAAACATTGGGAGCGATCTTACCTTCGCTATTTCGTGGCCTTGGGCGCGGGATTCATGCTGGCCACGGCTATCGTGGAAATCTTCCCCGCCAGCATTCAACTGCAAGGCAAGAGCGCGGCATTTCTGGTTCTAATCGGATATCTCATCACCCACTTTTTCGAACACACGCTGACGCCGCATTTTCACTTTGGCGAAGAGACACACGAGCACGAATTCATGCACAGCCACACGGGATACTCCGTGTTGGTGGGGCTGATCATCCACACGTTTTTCGACGGCATCGCCATCGCTTCCGGCTTCCTGGTTTCTCCGCGGCTGGGATGGATTATTTTTGTGGCGATCTTCCTTCACAAAATTCCCGAAGGCTTCACGGTCGCTTCCGTGATGCTCGCGAGCGGGCAAAGTCGCGGCATCGCCTGGGGATCATCGGTCATTCTGGGAGCGGCGACGCTAGCCGGAGTCCTGACAATGGCGGTATTCCGCCACGAAGTCCGGGTCGGACTACCTCTCTCCGCTGGAGTAGCGATTTATGTCGCCGCTTCCGACCTTATGCCGGAAGTAAACCGCGAGCCAGGAATAAGAATGGCGCTGGTGGTTTTCCTGGGCGTAGGACTGCTCTTTCTGCTTGATATGTTTCACGTTCATTAAGCTGATGTGGGCAGGCCCACCGGTTCCCCGCTGACGATTATTCCACCGTGCGCTTGGCCGTGTAGCCTTCCTTGGCAATGATCTGGTATTTCAGATCTTTGCCTTTTTGATCCCTCACCTTTAATGGATGGCCATCCGGGCCCACTACTTCTACTTTCAGCTTGCGATAGGAGCCGTCCTGCTTCGCGTTGGACGGGCGATAAGTCAGATTATATTGGCTGCGGATGTCGCCAAGAATGCTGTGGAAGATTTCCGGAAACTCCGCCTGGAAACGGGGGAAATAAGCGCGACCTCCCGTCAGGCGGGCGAAGGTGTTCATCTCATTGTCGGCTTGCAGGTAGTCCATTTGGTCAATCGGCAATCCGGCTCGCGATTGCGTTTGTCCCGTGCAGTGGTTTACCTCGCAATATTCACGCAATGCCCAACCAATGCTAACGGGAAAAATGGTGACGTCCTGGGCGTTTTTAACTCTCGTCAGGATCTCCCCCAACCTAAGTTTGCTAAAGCTATCCACGCCGGTGGAGATGAGAATAACGTACTTGTGGCCTTGAATATCCTGCAACCGGTCCAGCGTGTCAGAGAGCGCGTCAAATAGATTGGTTTCCTGCCAGTCCGGCATACGCAACTGGTTCAAGGCGCCTACGACTGCTTGTTTGTTCTGCGTGAAGTCCACCAGAATATGGGGCTTAATGTCGTAATATTCCACGGCCACCCAGTCATTCTTCTTTAGGTTGGCGGCGAAATTATAAGCGCCGATCAGAGTGTCCTGCAGAAAGGAGTAATTTGTCTGTGCGAACTCCACCAGCAGTACGGCCGTGATAGGAGCATCTTGCGATTCATGGAAGTTGGCGATATTTTGCTGCACGCCATCTTCGAAAACTTTGAAATTATCTTTCTTCAAATTAGGAATAAACTGTCCATCTTTCGTCGTGACCAATACCGGGAGATCTACTTCCGGGACCGATATGTTGATGGAGTAGTTGGGCAAGCCTTCAATCTTCTTCGGCGTTTCCGGAGGCGGCTCGGGCGGTGCTTCTTTTTTCTTGGGAATCGCATAAGGCCCGGCGTCATCATTCGGGCCACCGGCAGCGGGCGGCGCTTCCTGCTGTTGGCCGGACTGTTGATTGGATGGCTGAGAGGCCTGTTGGTCCTGGGCGGAGACCTTGCTCGCCGGCAAAAACATCAGGGTTAGCACCAGGCAAAACACCGCTGAGAGCGTTTGTCCCAGTCGCGGCATTCTTTTGTTTAAAAGACAAGAAATCATGGGACTCCTTTAAAAAACCCTATGCTAGTATAGACGCAACAACTTCGCGGTAGGATGTTTGCCCGGTTTCTGTTCTCTCCTCCGGCACACCGTTAGCCCCGCGGAGTAGCGCTTCGGGAGACCGTTGGGGCCTCCAGGAAACTTCATGAGACGTATATTTTTTTATCAGGCATTCCTCTGCTTATTACTGTCCTCTTCCTTCCTGTTTAGTGCTGATGCGCCATCTACGGTGGAAACCATTTCAGTGAACGAAATCCATGCGGGCATGAAAGGGGTTGCCTACACCGTGTTTCAGGGCACGAAGCCTGAGCCGATGGATGTGGAAGTCCTGGGGATCCTGAAGAACGCCAACGGTCCTAAAGGCGACATTATCCTAGTGCGGCTCGGCGGAGAAAAGGCGCAATACACCGGTGTGGTTGCAGGCATGAGCGGAAGTCCGGTTTATTTGAATGGAAAACTCGCGGGAGCTCTGGCATTCCGCATCGGGGAGTTTTCCAAAGAGCCCATTGCTGGAGTGACCCCCATCGGGGAAATGCTGGAGATCAGCGCGATGGACCGCTCTCCGGGCGAAGGTACAGTGGAGGCAAAAGCGGGTCCGGCAACTCCTGAGAAAACATCCAGCCCCGGCGTGGCGAACTTGCCAGCGGCCAATTTCGAAAATTTCTTGAAGCCGATTGAAACGCCCTTGGTTTTTAACGGATTCTCGGAAGATGCCATCAAGCAATTCGCACCGCAATTTGCCTCTGCCGGCATTGTTCCTGTGATGGGGGTTGGCTCAGTGAGCGACGCCAAGCAGCCGGAGCCGCTTGAGCCGGGATCGGCGGTCAGCGCCATTCTGGTACGTGGCGATATGGATATCGCCGCTACCTGCACCGTCACTTATATTGCCGCGAACCATCTTTTGGCGTGCGGACATCCGTTGCTGCAGTTCGGCATGGTAGACCTGCCCATGACCAAAGCGCAGGTGATTGCCACTCTACCTTCGCCTTTGAATGCATTCAAAATCGTGAACGCGACAGAGCCGGTTGGCACCTTCGTTCAAGACCGCCATACGGGAATTCTGGGAGAGTTCGGCAAGAAGCCGGAGATGATTCCGGTCACTCTTACCATTCACGGCGGCCCCGCCGACCGCCAGTTTCATTACGAAGTGCTTAACAATCCACGCCTGAGCCCGGTGGCCATGATGGCGACCGTCTTCAACGCGCTGCACGGCGTGAATGAGTACGGAGAAGAAACTTCCTATCAATTAAAAGGGAAGATTTCCGTGAACGGATATCCCGACGTCAATCTGCAGGATATGTTTGCCTCAGCGGATGGAAGCCAGCCGGCGGCGATGCTGGCCGCAATTTCCCTCGGCGATCGCTTCGGGCGGATTTACGACAATCCCTACAGCGCTCCAGAAATTCGCGGCGTTCATTTGGATTTTGACCTCGTGCGCGCGCGGCGCTGGGCGCGATTGGAAGGCGCTCGCACAGACGTAATTGAAGCGCGGCCCGGAGATGAGATTACCGTGGAAGCGGTCTTGCAACCTTACCGCGGAGAGGCCATCGTTGAGCAAATTCCAGTAAAAATACCTACTTCCGTGGCGCAAGGCCCGCTGCATATTCTGGTGAGCGATGGCGACACGCTCGACCGTTTGCGCCACACGCAACCGCTCTTCGCCAGCCGCATGGATCTGGCGTCCACCATTGCGTTGCTCAATAAAGAGCACGTGAACAATAAAATTTACGTTTCGCTGCTTGAAGCGAACCCCGAAGCCATGATCGGCGATAAAGTTATGCCCGGCCTGCCGCTTTCCATTATGAACGTTATGGACAGCATGCGAGGAACGCAGGAAATGGTGGTGCAGGCGGAATCCGCAGTGGACGAATCGGCCACCAAGCCGCTTGACTACGTTGCTTCCGGCGCGCAGGTTTTGACCATCTCCATCAAGTGAGGCTCCGAAACTTTTCTTCGTCGTCATATTTCCTGAGTGTTCCCGCTCAATTTTTCATGAGGTGTGCATTGGCCATTCGACGCCGCAATTCTTTTAACCTGATGGTTGTCTTCATTTGTTTTTGTTCGCTCGTCTTTTATTCGATCTTCGCACTCGGCGAAGGGACCCGCTCCTGGGAACAATCGAGTTTTGGCGATCTTTCCAAGGGAACCGCCAAAGGCGTGGCAATTCGCAGCACTGGGGGATTGGAATTATCGCCGGCGTTCAAATCGCTTGCCACGACGCCCTCTACATACATCTGGGCCATTGCAGCCGATCCTGCCGGGAACGTATACGTAGCCGCGGGCGCGCCTGCCAGGATTTACCGCATCACGCCAGACGGAAAGTCCTTTGCGATATTTCAGCCACAGGAGTTGCAGGTGCAAGCGCTGGTTCTGGATAAGAATGGCGTTATCTATGCCGCCACCAACCCAGACGGCAAGGTGTACCGGATTGTTCCGCCGGCCCCCGGCGATTCGAAAGATTCGAATGCCGCTTCCGCATGGCACGCGTCGGTTTTTTTTGATCCTGGCACGAAATACATTTGGGACCTGGCACTCGACGCATCCGGGAATGTTTATGTGGCGACCGGCGATCATGGAGAGATTTTCCGGGTAACGCCGGCGGGCGATCATTCGGTCTTCTTTAAAAGTGATGAAGCCCACATTCGAGTTTTAACCTTCGATCATCAAGGAAACCTGATTGCCGGTTCGGATGGCAGCGGTCTTATCTATCGCATTTCCGCCAAGGGCGGGGCATTTGTCCTGTACAGCGCGCCAAAAGAAGAAATTACCGCGCTTGCGGTAGATGGCAAAGACAATATTTATGCGGCGGGGACGGGAGAAAAACAGGGCGCGACTGCTTCCTTTCCCGTGATTTCCACGACCACCGCGGTAACGCCATTGCCAGCCGTGAACGCGGGCCAAAATCCGACAGTCCAGGCGATGCCCGCATCCGGCCCCACTGTGATCAATTTCCCAGCTTTGGCGGAAAAGGGAAATTCCGAAATCTATGAGATCGCGCCGGATGGTTCGCCTTCGCGCATCTGGGCGTCTCATGACGAAATCGTTTATGCGCTGGCGTTCGATTCTCAAGGAAGGCTGCTTGCCGGAACCGGCAATCGCGGACGCATCTTCGCCATTGCCGGAGAGAACGATTACGCGGACCTACTGCAAGCCAGTGCCAGCCAGGTAACGGCTTTTGCCAAGGGCGTAGGCGGTCTCTACGCCGCTACCAGCAATTTGGGCAAAGTGTACTTGCTGGGCGCGTCGCCGAATTCTGACGGCACTTACGAAAGTGATGTTTTCGATGCGCATAATTTTTCCCGCTGGGGCAGGCTCCAGTTCCGCGGGAAGGGGAATGTAGAGATTTCCGTCCGCAGCGGCAATGTTGATAATCCAGATCGCAACTGGAGCGCCTGGCAGAAAGTAGATCCGCAAAAGGATGCAGACGCCGGCGCTCCTTCCGCCCGCTTTATTCAATGGAAGGCGGAATTGCATGCCGGGAATCCCGCGCCGCAATTGGACAGCGTGATCGTCAATTACCTGCCGAAAAATGTACCGCCTGCTTTTGACGATGTGAGTGTGCAATCGGGAGTGCGTTATCAATCTTTGCCCAAGCCGTTGGACGCATCCGGGAACAATAATTCCCAGCCGCATTTTGATGTGCAGCCTCAGCCGATTCACGATTCAGGTTCTATCGGCGTCAGATGGGCGGTCCACGATGACAATGGCGACCAGATGGTTTATTCGCTCTACTATCGCGGAGATGACGAGGGCCGGTGGCTGTTGCTGAAAGACGGCATGAATGACAAGTTCTATTCGTTCGACGCATCTCTGTTGCCCGATGGCGGATATACGATGAAAGTCGTCGCCTCGGATGCTCCGTCGCATCCGCCGAATGAAGGGCTCACTGCGGAACGGGAAAGCGCGCGCTTTGAGGTGGACACGACACCTCCGCTCATCGAGGGCCTAAACGCATCGCTCTCCAACAACCAACTCCGCATTCAATTTCGTGCCAACGACAGCTTTTCCAACATCAAGCGGGCGGAATATTCCGTGGATGCCAGCGATTGGCAATACATTGAGCCGGTGGACCAGCTTTCAGATTCGCGGACTGAGAATTACGACTTCCGGGCTGCGTTACCGCCCCAATCCAGTGCGAGCGGGGGAAATGAAAAACCTGCCGCGTCCGGGGAAGAACATGTGGTGGTGGTCCGGGTTTACGATCACTTTGATAATCTCTCGTCCGCGAAGTTCGTGCTCAGAGCGAAGTGAGCTGGCTAGAAAATTACTGAGGCTTGGTTTCCGGGAGCTTTCGTTTTACCGTCGCCGCGATTGTTCCGTGGGAAAGGCGCGCCGTGATCTCGTCGCCGTTCTTGATTTTGTCCGCGTCCTTGAGCAGTTTGCCATTGGCATCAAAAACCAGGGCATAGCCGCGGTCCAGAATTGCTAGTGGCGACAGCGCTTCCAATTGCGCCAGTACGTGCTCCAGCCGTAAGCGTTTGGTTAAAAGGAAGTTCCTCATTCCGGAACTCATGGCCGCCGTCTGGCTGCTGAGTTCCTTGCCAATACCCGCCAGTGCTCGGCGCAAATCGTAGTGCCGCACCGCTGCCGAGAAAATTTCAAATTTGCGCCGCTGCGCTTCCAGTAAATTTCGCTCGGCATGAGCAATCCTGTAAACCAGATCGTCCAATCGCTGCTGGCGGCGATGAATTAAGTCCATCATGCGCGCGAATGCGCCGTGCCGCGAAAGTTCCACCAGGTTTTGCCGTGCCAGCAGCAGGCGATAGCGCATCGCTTTTTCAAGGCGGAGGCGTGATCCTTCCAGTTGCTCGTCCAAATCCTGTCGCGACTGGATCACCAGTTCCGCCGCCGCGGATGGTGTTGGCGCGCGCAGATCGGCGACAAAATCAATAATGGTGAAATCCGTTTCATGCCCTACCGCGGAGATGACGGGAATTTCCGATTCCGCGACAATTCGCGCCAGCGCCTCGTCGTTGAAAGCGGCAAGGTCCTCGGCGGAGCCTCCTCCTCGCGCCACGATGATGACGTCAGCGCCGTGGCTCCGGTTGAAATAACGCAAGCCGGCGGCAACTTCCGCGGCTGCGGATTCCCCCTGAACCTGCGCGGGAAAAATCACGATATTCACTGTGTGATGCCGTCGCTGCAGGATGTTCAGAATATCGCGCAATGCCGCCGCCTGCGGTGAAGTCACAATTCCAATACGGCGCGGCAGCAGTGGCAGAAGCTTCTTACGGGTGGAATCAAACAACCCTTCGGCTTGCAGCTTTGCCTTTAGTTGCTCGAATGCGATTTGCAACGCGCCCGCGCCCTTGGGCTCAATGTACTCAGCGGAAATCTGCAGTTGGCCACGGTCTTCATAAATTGTGATGCGCCCTCGTACTACTACCTGCATGCCATTTTCGGGGCGAAATCGAAGCAGCCGCGCCTGGGAGCGAAACATGACCGCGCTCAATTGCGCGCTGTCGTCTTTGAGAGTGAAGTAAAGATGACCGGAATCGTGTGCGCGAAAATTAGAAATTTCTCCCTCGACCCAACTATCGCTGTATTCGCGTTCCACATGCGTGCGCACCGCGGCCACAATGTCTTTGACCGCCCATACGCGGCGGCTGGGCGCGGTAAATCCGAAGCCTAGTTGGTCAAGCGACGACACGAAAGGAAGTGTACAGGCATGGCCCACGCTCTTGCCAATCAGGGAGAAGCTCGGGAAAAATGGAATGCAAAGTTAGCGCCGAAAAATCGCGACCAAATACAAAATTAGCGTCAGCAGAAGACTCACCAGGATGGAAGAGGCGAGGGGAAAATAAACCGTTGTATGTTTTCCGCGAAGCGTAATGTCCCCGGGCAGTCGGCCCAGCGGGACGTGCACGCGCCCGAGCAAAATCAGTACCAGGCCTCCGACGATCAACAACACCCCTACGGAGACCAACAATTTTCCCAGCTCCGACATACGGTCAGTTTAAATGAAGCAGCCGAAGGGCGAATGCGGTCTCCTGGAATTCCGCTTGCAAGGGCTAAATAGCCGGAACTATCCCGGCCCGCTTTTCGTAAATACACTTGTCGCTCGTATTGTTATGCAATAATTTTTTGGCTGCCAAACAGGAGTGAAAAAATGGCCGAATACCGGCGTAGCTCGATTGTGGGCGCCACCGTGCTTATTGGGTTGGGAGTTCTTTTCCTTTATACGAATTCTCATCCCGGAGTGGATCCCTGGCCACTTCTGGGCCGGTATTGGCCGCTGCTTCTGATCTTTGTGGGACTGGGCAAACTCTGGGACTATTATCTGATACAAAAAAATCCTGGCGGCAATCGCAGGTTGATCACAGGCGGTGAGATCGCGGCCATTGTCCTCATTGTCTTTTTCGTCGTTGCCATCTCTCACCATCACAGGTTCGAAGGAGCTACAGCCAGGCAGCACGAAGGCATTGACTATGGCGCCGCGCAATCAGCTCAAGTGGACATTGAAATGGCCGAAGGCGACCTGCAGCTTTCCAGCGGAGCACCGCGATTACTGGATGCCGATCTGGATTACCGTAAATCTTCTTCCGGTCCAGACGTCTCTTATCAGGTGGATGGGACGGAGGGGCATCTCGTTATCAAACAAATCGAACATTCTCATGTGCACTTTGCTCCGGGGTGGGGCGGCGAAAAGAATGACTGGGACGTCCGCCTGGGCAACAAACTCCCGATGGAACTTAAAGTGCAAATCGGCGCCGGGCGGGGAACATTGCACCTCACCAATCTCCCCCTAACGAAATTGGATTTGCAAATGGGGGCAGGCTCGGTGACCGCCGATCTTCGGGGTGACTGGAAGAACAATCTGGACGCGCATATTCAAGGGGGCGTGGGCAGCGCGACGATCCGCCTGCCGAAGGATGTAGGCGTTGAGGTGCATGCGCAGGGCGGCCTTGGTTCCGTGAATGCGCACGGAATGAAGAAAGATGGCGACCGTTACGTGAATGAAGCTTACGGGAAATCTCCAATTACTCTGGAATTGCACGTGGAAGGCGGCGTCGGCTCGATTGATTTAATTCCCGAAATGTGACGGCGCAATCGGCGGCTCGCTCATCTGTTTTTTTGCTACGTCAAATCTGCTTGCGGTCTAAGCTCACTTCTCTCTGTCACATGCAACTCGCTTACCCATTCCATAAGAAATTTGAATTTGACTCCCGCGCAAGCACTCGATAGCGTCACAGCATGGAAGTAAACTCGCCCGCCGATCTTGATTTTGATGTTCTTCATGAAATTGGAAGCCGTATGGCCGCTGCTGATCCTTTCCATGAAGTTCTGGCCAGGGTCGTGGATTTCGCGGTCGGCGTCGTGAAATGCGACTCCTGTTTTGTATATGTATTGCAGGACGATGAATTGGTTCTGCGCGCCTCCAAAAATCCTCACGAGGATATTGTTGATCGTCTCAAGTTGCAGGTGGGGCAGGGAATCACAGGCTGGGTGGCCGAACATCGCGAGGCCGTCGCGGTTTCGCAGAATGCGTTTCAAGACCCGCGTTTCAAAGTATTTAATGAATTGCCGGAAGACCGTTACGAGGCTTTTCTGTCAGTCCCTCTTTTATGCCGGGGCCGCCTGGTTGGGGTGATCAATTTGCAGAACCGCGAGCGCCATAGTTATAAACGGCGCGAAATACAACTTATTTCCATGATTGGATTTCTAGTCGGGGCCGAAATCGAAATGGCGCGGCTGGAAACGGAAAATTCCCATCTTTCTGAACAACTGGAAACCCGCAAACTGGTGGAACGCGCTAAAGGAATTCTGCAGCAGGAGTTAGGATTGACTGAGGAGCAGGCTTACCTTGCCCTGCAACGCCAAAGCCGTCAAAAACGCAGGTCCATGAAGGAAATCGCTGACGCCATTATTCTTGCCAACGAACTCAAGCGCGGTTCCAGTACAAACTGATCTCGCCTCTTAAATCCACCCGCTAAAACACCCGATCCGGCTGAGTCATTGAGAATATTCACGAAACTGTGAAATTATGAGCAAGCTAGTCAATTTTCCGAAAACCGTTTCGGACAGGCATAGCAATCAGCAAACACTATGGAACGGGTCCTCAAACTCCACCGCAATGACAATATCCTGGTCGCTCTTCAGGATTTGCGCAAAGGCGAACGTGTCTCGGTAGACTCACAAGATTATGTTTTGCTTTCGGACGTTCCTGCCAAGCACAAATTTACCGCCGAAGATTTAGCCGCCGGGGCGCGCGTGGTCATGTATGGGGTTGTCGTTGGAAAAACGCGTGAGGCTTTGCGACGCGGAGAAATCATCGGCACTCGAAACGTTAGCCATTCCACCGAAGCTTTTCATGAAAGTTCGAGCGAATACCACTGGACGCCTCCCAACGTGGAGCCCTGGCGGCAAAAAACATTTGCCGGATACAAGCGCGCGGATGGACAGGTCGGCACGCGAAATTACTGGCTGATCGTTCCCTTGGTGTTCTGCGAGAACCGCAACATTGAAGTTTTGAAGCAGGCGTTCGAAGAAGAATTGGGATTTTCCTCGCCAACCATTTATCGCCAGCAAGTGGCGGCGCTGGCCCACTTATATTCGGCGGGAAAAACTGAAGAAATCAAGAAGCATGACTTTCAGGAATTTGGCGGGGCCGCCGGTCGTCACCAACTCTTCGAAAACGTCGACGGTATTAAGTTCCTCTCCCATCAGGGAGGATGCGGCGGCACGCGCGAAGACGCGGGCAATCTTTGCGGATTGATCGCCGGCTACATTCACCATCCGAATGTCGCTGGCGCCACGATTCTAAGTCTCGGCTGCCAGAACGCGCAGGTCCCTCTTCTTCGAAATCAGATCCAGTTGCGGGACCCCCACTTCGCCAAGCCGCTGTTCATCTTTGAGCAGCAGCAAAGCGGATCGGAATTCAAGATGCTTTCCGAGGCGGTCCGCGCCACGTTTTTGGGTTTAGTAGAAGCGAACAAATGCCGCCGTGAACCGGCAGCGCTTTCGCATTTGCGTCTTGGCCTGAAATGCGGAGGCTCTGACGGTTTTTCCGGCATCTCGGCAAACCCGGCGATTGGCCACACCGCTGACCTGCTGGCCGCGCTCGGTGGCGGGACTATCCTTTCCGAGTTTCCTGAACTTTGCGGGGTGGAACAGGAGCTAATTAATCGCTGCACGAAGACTGAAACTGCGGACCGCTTTATTCATTTCATGCGGAGCTATGCGGAGCGTGCCAAAGCCGTGGGTTCTGGTTTCGACATGAATCCTTCGCCGGGAAATATTCGCGATGGATTGATCACCGACGCGATGAAATCCGCAGGCGCGGCGAAAAAGGGCGGTACTTCTCCGGTCACGGCCGTTCTCGATTATCCGGAATATGCGACGGAGAAAGGCCTCAATTTGCAGTGCACGCCGGGAAATGACGTGGAATGTGTGACAGCGCAGGTGGGCGCGGGAGCGAATGTCGTACTGTTCACGACCGGACTGGGAACACCGACAGGCAATCCGATCGCACCCGTGATGAAAATATCCACAAACTCCTCGCTTGCGCAACGCATGTCTGACATTATTGATTTCGATACTGGCAGCATTATCGCTGGTGAACAGACCGTCGAGCAGATGGGAGCGCAGATACTGGATCGGGTCATTCAAGTGGCCAGCGGTGAGGTTCGTACCAAAGCCGAGGCGTTGGGCCAGGATGATTTCATCCCCTGGAAGCGAGGCGTCTCACTGTGAGTTCAACCAGTGCGGATTGGGGTTTGGCGGAAGCCGGAAATAGAAATGATCTAAGCATCAATGATCTAAACATCAGGGACGAGCTTCAAGACGTAGGCATTTTTTTCATGGGCAATTCTCCGAATCAAACTCCATCCACGTCGGCTGCGGCGTCTCCCTCGCCACTGCAAAATGCGGCAAGAACAATCGGCCACTATCGTTGGACGATCTGCGCGCTGCTGTTTTTCGCCACCACCATCAACTACATGGACCGCCAGGTCATTGGTTACTTGAAGGAGTTTTTTTGCCGGTCCACGGCGCTGGGCGGTTTTGGATGGAGCAATCAGGATTTTTCTTACCTCACCTCCTTTTTTACCGGCGTTTACGCGGGAGTGACGGTTTTCGCCGGGTGGTTCATTGACAAGATTGGAACCAAGCTTGGCTTGGCGCTCTCTCTTATCGTCTGGTCTATCTGTGGAATAGCTAACGCCTTCGTCGGTGGTTTGCTGCGAATGCACATCGTCGTGCGCAGCGCGTTTGCGGTTGGTGAGGCGGGAAATTTTCCGGCTTCCATCAAAACTGTGGCTGAATGGTTTCCTAAACGCGAACGTGCCCTGGCGACCGCTATTTTTAACGCGGGGTCCAATGCCGGGGCGATGGTCGCTGCGCTGCTCGTGCCGGCCATCATGATCCATTACGGAGATGCGGCAGGCTGGAAAATGGCCTACATCATCACCGGCGCGGCGGGGTTCCTGTGGCTCATTTTTTGGTTCTGGCTTTATGATTCACCTTCGAAGCACCGCAAAGTTACTCAAGTCGAACTCGACTATATTCGTGTGGATGACGGGCCCGCGACCATGCAAGGCGCCGCGCGGACCGATAACCAGCCGGAGATTACGTGGTGGAACTTGTTTCGCTACCGCCAGCTCTGGTCGTTTTTCACCGGAAAGTTCATGACCGACGGAGTGTGGTGGTTTTATCTTTTTTGGCTGCCGGACTATTTGCATAAACAATTTCACATGACGGATCGGCAGATCATGCTGCCAACGTTCACTGTTTATGGAATCGCAATCGTGGGTAGCATTTATGGCGGCAGCATGCCGATGAAGCTGATTGAGCGGGGCATGAGCGTTTATAGCGCGCGGATGAAGACGATGTTGGTAATTGCGTGTGTGCCGCTATTGGTTTTGCTGACGCAGTTCTTCGGCAACGTACATCGTTTTGGCGGCGCCGCAGCCCCGCTTGCAATTGCCATGATCTGCGCTGGCACTACCGCGCATCAGGCGTGGTCGGCTAACTTATTTACAACCGTCTCGGATATGTTTCCGAAAAAAAACATCGCGTCGGTTACTGGTATTGGAACGATGGCGGGCGGCATCGGCGGTGTGCTGTTGCAGTTGCTGGCCGGCCGGCTCACGGATATATTCATTCGAACGCCGCAAACGGCATACCTCGTTATGTTCATGGTTTGCGGATTGAGCTACCTGATCGCCTGGGCGCTGATGAAGATTCTTGTACCGCGGCATAGACCAATTACGGAATTCGAGTTTTCGCGATAGAGTTGATTTATGTCACTGAAGATCAAGCCGAAAACCGATTGCCGCTGGGACCTCGTCAGCCTGGGCGAAGTCATGCTGCGGTTTGACCCAGGCGACCGCCGGGTTTGGACAACGCGAAATTTCGAAGTCTCTGAAGGCGGGGGCGAGTACAACGTCGCGCGCGGACTGAAGCGCTGCTTCGGCCTGAACACTGCCATAATCACGGCATTTGCCGATAATCCGGTTGGACGTTTGCTCGAAGACCTCATCTTTCAGGGCGGCGTGGACCAGAGCCTTGTTCGTTGGGCGAATTACGATGGCGTGGGACGCACGGTGCGCAATGGCTTGAATTTCACCGAACGCGGATTCGGTGTACGCGCCGCCCTGGGTTGCTCGGATCGTGGACACACCGCGGTTTCGCAACTCAAAGCAGGTGAAATTGACTGGGAAGAAATTTTCGGTAAACAAGGCGCGCGATGGCTCCATACAGGCGGAATTTTCTGCGCACTCTCTGAGACGACTCCCGATGTCGCTTTGGAAGCCATGCAGGCCGCCAGAAAACATGGCGTGATTATTTCCTATGATCTGAATTATCGTGAATCGCTCTGGAAGGCCATCGGAGGCAAGAAGCGTGCGCAGGAAGTGAATCGGAAGATCGCTCCTCTCGTGGATGTGATGATTGGCAACGAAGAAGATTTCTCCGCCGCACTCGGCTTTGAAGTAAAGGGGCAGGATGAAAACGTCTCCAACATTGAGGTTGAAGCGTTCAAGAAAATGATTCAAACCGTGGTAAAGGAATTTCCCTTCAAGATAGTCGCCACGACCTTGCGGAAAGCGAAAACCGCAACCGTGAACGACTGGGGCGCGATTTGCTACGAAGGCGGCCAATTCCACGAAGCCAAATACCGCGAAAACCTCGAGATTTTCGATCGTGTGGGCGGCGGCGATTCCTTCGCCTCCGGACTTATCTACGGGTTTCTCACCGGGCAAGGCGCGCAATGGGCGGTGGAGTGCGGCGCGGCCCACGGCGCTTTGGCCATGACCACGCCCGGCGATACAACTATGGTGACGTTGAAAGAAGTGACGCAAGTGATGCGCGGCGTCGGCGCCCGCATCGCGCGTTAACCGGCATAGCATTGATAAGGAATAAGCAACGAGTATGACGAAAGAAGAAACTTCGAAACGAATTACAGATATCGGCATTGTTCCGGTAGTGCGTGCGGGTTCCACCAAACAGGCGCTGCAAGCGGCGGAGGCGGTTTGCAAGGGCGGCATTCCCATCGTGGAAATGACGATGACCGTTCCCGGAGCGATTGAAGCCATCGCGCAACTGGCGAAAACTTCCAGCAAAGAAATTCTGATTGGAGCAGGCACCGTGCTTGATGCGGAGACGGCGCAGCGTTGTCTGGACGCGGGTGCGGAATTTCTAGTGAGTCCTGGATTCGATCTTGCGACCGTGCAATTGGCCAAGCGGTTGGGCAAGCTGATCATGGCTGGCGCGTTGACGCCGACGGAAGTAATCGCCGCATGGAAAGCGGGAAGCGATTTCGTAAAAATATTTCCCTGCGGAACGGTAGGCGGCGCGAAATATATTAAAGCCCTGAAAGCCCCGCTGCCTCAGGTTCCAATGGTCCCTACCGGAGGCGTAAACCTGAACACCGCTGCGGAATTCTTGCAAGCTGGTTCGGCGGCGTTGGGCATTGGCGGTGAATTGGTTTCAGCCACGGCGCTTAAATCTGGCGACACTTCTGTGATTACTGACGCTGCACGGCAATTTGTCGCGATTGTCCGCGAGACGCGTGAAAAGATGAAGTTGCAATAGCGGCTCGCCGCTCCCAAATCATTCTTAGCAATTACCATTACAAATGAACGTGGTAAAACGCGCCCAGAATGATTCCAAATATAACGTGGGAAATAACGATGGAAACCGGCGTTTGCACTCCGTAATTTAAGGCCATAAACCCCGGCGGTTCCAGGTCGCGGCTGGCGGTGGGTCCGTGTTGCTCCGTCGCCATGTGAGGATGAAAACTAGGCATGAGGGGCATTCCCACCATTAAGACAAATCCCGCCTGCGCCGCGCCCAGCAAGGCCCCTAACCACCAGTTGGCGTGGCCCCACGATTCAAAAATGAAGGCATAGACCAATGCGAATAGCCAGCCGTCCGCCATATGGAGAAAAAATCCGTATAACTTAGCGCGCTTCCGGTCGCGAGTAAAAGCAGTCCCCAAAAAATAAGGGATGTTGATTCTTGTCAATCCCAGGGCCTGACTTCCCGACAACATGGTGGTGAGCGCGAGAGTCGCCACAAAACCCCACAGCAACCATCCTAGCCAGTTCATGCTTTCGCCTCCTGCACCGCTCCGTGAGGAGAAGCTTTTTCTGGACGATGGGGTAGTGCCTGAGTGCCCTCCTCGCGGTGGGCGAGCGAAAGCGCGGCACTGATCACGCCGACGTGCGTAAATGCCTGGGGGAAATTTCCCAGCGCCGCGCCGGTATCGGGATCAATTTCTTCGGCATAAAGACCCAAATCATTTCTAAACGACAGCAAACGCTCAAAAAGATCGGTGGCGGCTTTAAAAGTGCCGCCTCCCAACGCCAAGAATTCAGCCTCCCAAAAACTGCACATGGCAAACGCACCCTCCGATTTATCGCAACGGTAGCGGTACAGCAACCCGTCATCGACGGCGAGTTCCTGACGAACCCGCGCGTAAGTATCCTGCATGCGCTCGCCGTCAGGCTTTTCAAATCCGTACCAGGAGAGCAGCAGCAGGCTCGCGTCCATATCGCTTCCGCCCAGCGTACTGGCGTAGCTTTTTAGCTCCGGATTCCAGGCCCTGGTGTGGATTTTCTGTTGTATTTCCCCCCGCGTCTCACGGAAAGCCATCGCTGAGTCGCCAAGGTCCCAGCCACGCTCTCCCAGCGCCAAAAGGCGGTCAAGCGCCGTCCAACATAGCAACTGCGAATGGGTATGACAGGCCCGCCCGTTTCGCGGTTCCCATATCCCTTCATCGGGAAGTTGCCAATGTTTAACTACATACTCGCCAAAATCCTTCAGGGTTTTTTGCATGCCGCCGTCAAGCGTTCCTCCGTGGAATACATATTGCGCGGCCGCATCCACGACCTCGCCATATACATCCAGTTGCAGCTGTTTCCTCGCTTCATTTCCAATGCGGACCGGGCTGGTGTCTCTGTAGCCGCTGAGGTGCTGCAACACGCGCTCCTTTGGCGCTGGACGGCCATACAGCGTGTATAAGATCCGCAAACTAGGCTGCGTGAGCCACGTCGCATGCAGCATCCACTCCATGAAGTCGGAAGCCTCGTCCCAATAGCCAAGATCCAGCAAAGCACGAATTGTCAGGGAAGCATCGCGAAGCCAGCAATAGCGGTAGTCCCAGTTGAGCGGTCCACCAATGCGCTCCGGCAGGGAAGTGGTTGGCGCCGCGATAATTGCTCCTGAAGGAGCGAAGGTGAGCAACTTGAGGGCAAGGACGCTGCGTACCACCGCCTCGCGGTACGGGCCTTCATACGTAGCCTGGCCAGCCCACTCACGCCAGAAGGTAATGGATCGCTTGATTCCGTCACGCACGAAATCTCCCAGCGGATTCAGTACGGCTGGCGCTTCCTCCGTGTAGGAAAAAGAAAATTGAAAGATATCTCCGGCGCGAATGTGGAAGCGGGAGTGCGCGACTGCTTCGCGGAGATCTAAAGGAGCATTGGTGCGTAACCAGTAAACTCCTTTGCCTACTTTCATCCGAATGCCGAGCTTGCCTAGATCATGAATGGCAACCGGTTCCAATCCATAGAAAGCTCGCGGCGCAAACTCCACTTCAATTTCGCCCTCTCCCGCTGAGCATTCAATTTGCCGTACGATCTCATGGTCGGGAAGACGCGTAGTTTTTTTGAACTCTTCCGACGAGACCGGCATTAGATCAGTCAGCGTGACGACGCCGGTGGCGCAATGAAAGGTAGTCCGCAAAACGTTCGTGTCGGTTACATACTCGCGGGTTGTGCTTGCGGCATTCGCAGCCCCAATTCGCCAATAACCGCCGCGGTCACGATCCAAAATCGCGCAGAAAATCGCCGGGCTATCGAATTTGGGCCAGCAGAGCCAGTCAATCGAACCTTCGCGTGAAACCAGAGCGGCCGAGCGGCAGTCGCCGATGAGGCCATAATCTTGAATGGTCGCGTTTTTTGCGGGCATGAGAGGCGTTCACAGAACACACTTCGGCACATTTACAGCATACCGTGACGCGATAGTCCGATGGGCAAAAGATCACATCAGGTTGTATGGTGAGGATTCCAGAGAGAGACCACGCGTTTTTTAGTGTTGGAAGTTTTTTCGGCGCACAGGACTAAATATTTGCGCTGCTTGTGCGTTCGCGTCCTACAATAACGGCGGAAGGGCCGTTGATGGCAATGTTGATGGCTGAAAAAAAGATGGCAGAAAATTGGGAACAATGGCGTGGGCAGGTGATCCAGGGAAAGTTCCGTCTGGATCAATATCTCGGCGGTTCAGACCGCGCTGCCGTTTTTCTTAGCGAGGGCGCTCAGCCAGGATCGCAGAAGGCTGCGGTAAAGCTTGTCCTCGCCACCCCCGCGAATGCGGATGCTCAACTTTTGCGCTGGAAGCTGGCAGCGAATCTTTCCCATCCTCATTTAATGCGCGTGTTGGAATTCGGACGCTGTGACTTGAAAGGAGCAAATCTTCTTTTTCTAGCCACGGAGTATGCGGACGAAAGCCTGGCGCAGATTCTTCCACAGCGGCCCCTTGCTCCCAGTGAAGCTCAGGAGATGCTTCGTCCAGTTCTCGATGTGCTCGCGTACTTGCATCAAGCGGGCTTTGTGCATGGACACCTGCGTCCTTCCAATGTTCAGGCCGTCAATGACCAGCTCAAGCTCTCGAGCGATGGAATCGTCAAAATCAATGAACCTAGCGGCCGGACGAAGCGGGACTCCTACGATCCGCCGGAGACCGCGACCATGATGACTTCTCCGGCGGGAGATGTCTGGTCAGTAGGCATGCTGTTGTGCGAGGCGTTCACGCAGCAATTGCCGCCCATAACCTACGCCGCGATTGATAATTCCAAGCAGGAAGACCCTGCCGTTCCTGCGTCTATCCCGGAACCATTCCAGGAGATCGTTCGCAATTGTTTACGTTCCGATCCACGGCGCCGGTGGACAGTGGAGCGAATTGACAGTTGGCTGCAATCGGGTCTGCCCGCAACCTCGACAGACACAATTCCCGTTACTCGCGAACCGTCTGCAAAAAGAGGTTTTTTAATTTTGATTGCCGCAGTGATCGTGATTGTTGCGATCGTGGCTGGGATCGAGATGCGCGGTTCTCACAATGGGCCGTCCGATGCGCCTGCGCAAGCTTCTTCGCAGGCACAGGAGCCCCAAACGCAGTCGCAGCCGACGCCCCAACCGGAACCGGCACGTCAACCCGCATCCGCTCCCGTAATCCCTTCACCGAGGCCGAAGACTGAACGCGTCTCACGCCGGTCGGATACTGCCAGCGTTCCTGCGGGAATTATTCGCCAAATCATGCCCGAACCGTCCAAGGGTGCACGCAACACGGTCCATGGCAAGATTCGCATTGCGGTGAAAGTCACTGTGGATCGTTCGGGGAACGTGACGGATGTGACATTCGTTTCTTCCGGGCCCAGCAAGTATTTTGCCCGCCTTGCGCACGACGCCGCGCAGCAATGGAAATTTGCCCCGGCGCAAATGGATGGGCAGAACATTGCGAGCGAATGGCTCCTGAAATTTGCTTTTAGTCGAAAAGGTACGGAAGTCTCGCCCTCACGAGTCGCAAGATAGTTTTCGTTTTGTTTAATTCCCAACGAACAATCCAGCAAAGCTTCGTTCCATTACCCCGCGGCACGCGGAAATTTGTTCTAATGTGAGGGCAACTTTGGAGAACTCACGTGCCCGAACCAAAGACTTTTCACATGACGCCCGACGAGTTTCGCCGTCACGGACGCGCTGTTGTGGACTGGATCGCGGATTACTACGAACGCATCGAGTCGTTTCCCGTGCTGTCGCAGGTTAAGCCGGGAGAAGTTCGTGCCTCGCTTCCGCCGCGCCCGCCGGAAGTTGGCGAACCGTTTGATTCCATCCTTGCCGATTTGGAGAAGCTAATTCTTCCCGGAATCACGCACTGGCAGTCGCCAAATTTCTTTGCCTATTTCCCTGCGAATGCCTCCGGCCCGGCGATCCTCGGGGATTTATTGTCTTCAGGATTGGGCGTGCAGGGAATGCTTTGGTCCACCAGTCCGGCGTGCACGGAATTGGAAACGCACGTTCTCGATTGGCTGGTGGAAATGCTCGGCCTGCCGCAAAAATTCCTGTCTTCTACGGACGGGGGTGGCGTTATTCAGGATACCGCTTCCAGTGCGGTGCTTTGCGCACTGTTGGCGGCGCGGGAGCGCGCCACAAATTTTGCCGCCAATCGCGAAGGATGCTCCGGAAAGCTGATGGTCTACACCTCGGCGCAGGCCCATTCGTCCATTGAAAAAGCAGTAAAAATCTCAGGGATGGGCAGCGAAAATTTAAGACTTATCGAAGTGGACGAAAATTTTGCCATGCGGCCCGAAGCTTTGCTGCGGCAAATCGAAGCTGATCGCCGGGCTGGTTTGACGCCTTGCTTCGCGTGCGCGACGGTCGGCACTACCTCTTCGAATGCAATGGATCCCATTCGAGAAATCGGCGGCATTTGTCGCGAAAATAAAATCTGGTTGCACGTGGACGCTGCCATGTCGGGCACGGCCGCGTTGTGTCCGGAATTTCGCTGGATCCAGGATGGAGTCGAATTCGCCGACAGCTATTGTTTCAATCCCCACAAATGGATGTTTACGAATTTCGATTGCAGTTGTTTTTACGTCGCCGATCGCGCCGGACTGCTCCGAACTCTCAGCGTCCTGCCGGAATATCTGCGCAACCAGGCCACTGAATCCGGCGCTGTCATTGACTATCGCGACTGGCACATTCAGCTTGGCCGCCGTTTCCGCTCACTCAAACTTTGGTTTGTGATTCGCCATTACGGAATCGAAGGGCTGCAATTCTACGTCCGCCGCCACGTCGAACTCGCGCAAGGATTCGTTGATTGGGTGAAGGAAGATGATCGTTTCGAACTTGCCGCGTCTGCTCCGCTGAACCTTGTATGCTTTCGCCACAAAAGCGGTGACGAGGCCAATCAGCAAATCATGGATCGGCTTAACCGCAGCGGCGATCTCTACCTGACCCACACAAAACTTGATGGCAAGCTGACGCTGCGTTTCTGCGTGGGTCAGACGAACACCGAAGCAAGGCACGTTGCCCAGGCATGGAAGCGAATCCAGGAAGAGGCGGAAAGTTTGCAATCGTAATTTGTTACCGGCCCCGCAATTTTGGTATTTCCGTGGAAGCGGGTGCGCCGGGCTGGCTGGACTGCTCGGCGTTTTGATTCGCGGGCGCGTCCGCATTGATCGCGAAATCCCAAACGTACAAATTGATTCCTTCATCTCCCAGCAACTCGACCAGCGCGTATTCTCCCCTGGAAAGCGGCGCCACGGGAGTTATTTTTACCCATCCACCGGTCAGTTGCTCGTCGGTGGTTTTTATTACGCTCTGCTGCTGAGTCGCGGCTCCATTGGATGAATTTTTGATGCTTGGCACAACTCTTTTGTCCGGCCGCAAATCAAGACTCACAATACGAAACCGGTCCCAGGGCAAGGTCACCTTTGGTGGAGTTGCGGAGGGTCCAGATTGGTTTGCGTCCGGAGTGGCCCCGGCATTTACATACAAAGAAGGAAGCGGCACGTGGGATTGCACACCGGCATGCGCGCCCGCCAGCAAAATTTCACCGGGGCCGCCCGCGACGTTGCCATGAAAAATGGTCTTCCTGATGTTGTGCTCGACAGTTCCGCCGTCCTGCTTCAATTGCACGAGCTGCTGCTGACCCTGAAAAGTATCCAGCAGATAACCGGTGTTCGTATCTTCCAAGCGAAGGCCGGGAGCTACTTGCGGCGCATTGGCGTCTCGCGCCGCACGGTCCGCTTCAAGTTCTTTGTTCAGCGCAATGGCTTCCGGTGAGGCCGCTCCTGCCTGGCGTTCTTTTTCATATTTGTCGGTCGCGGGCCAGTCCACCATGGAGTTTGGCACTTCTTCCCATCCATCTCTTTCTGCGCTGTAGTAGCGCACGCGGTCTCCCTGAACCTCCCATTTGGTTGCTGATTGGTAGGAACCGTCTTTCAGGATGAGTCGCTTGGCTATTTCCTGGCCGGAAGAATGAGCGAGGGGCAGCAGTAGAAATACCAAACCGGCGAGGGCGATGCGAACTTCGCGGATTCGCATTAATTTTGCGTGCACACCGCAATTATGAACTGAAATCGCCATGGTTTTGCTGGATATTTGTAATTTTGCGGCTGGTATATGGAATCGCGCGAAAGCCGCCCAGACCGGATCTTCAGCCGCCAATCCGTGCACGAGGTCAACTTCGGGGTGTAAGAGCGGCTCTTCAGAGCCGCGAAAGAATCATCTAAATATGGGGCTTTAGCCCCTGGCCCTAAAGGGCCCCAATTTTTGCTCTTGCGAACGCGGCCATAAATGGCCGCTCTTCCACCCCCGCAAACGATTCACCAACGTTCGGAGAAATGGAGGCAGAACGACGTCGACCCATATCGCACCGTCCAGAGTTGCATGTTCTCGCGCAAACAGTGCAAAATACCTATGGATCCGATGCCACCTGTTACTTTGGAGTACACAATCCAAATTGACTGGCTTAACTTAAATTACGATACTTTTAGAGGCGCTGGGCATCCAACTAAGCAGTAAGGCAATAAGTGGCTTCAACATCCCCGCAGGCTGGGCGCTGATTCAACGTGACGCTGATTCAAACGCCACGAAGATGAAGCGCAGTGAGCCGGCTGAAGTCGCTGAGTAGCTTTCAACATCCCCGTTCCGGTTTGAGCATAAGCGCTTCGCCGAAATTGAGCGAGAGCAATGCAGTCCGGAGCTGAAAGCAGGACAATATGGCAACCGTTTCAGCCGTTTGCAGTTTGGAGAATTATCTCGTCCTTCCCGATCACACGATGGACGAACGTATTCGCGAAGCCCGGCAAGCCTTGGGCCGCGATGTCGTGGTGCTGGGGCACCACTATCAGCGGGATGAAGTCATTCGCTTCGCCGATTTCCGCGGCGATTCCTACAAACTTTCCCAGGAGGCCGCGAAGACGGCGGGAAAGTACATCGTTTTCTGCGGCGTGCATTTTATGGCTGAAAGCGCGGACATCCTCAGCCGCCCCGGCCAAATCACCATTCTCCCCGACCTCAACGCCGGTTGCTCCATGGCTGACATGGCGGAAATCACACAAGTGGAAATTTGCTGGGAGCATCTTGTCAAGGCGGGCGTCACCAGCGATGACGGCGATGGAGTAACGCCGGTGACTTATATCAATTCCACCGCGGCCATCAAGGCATTCTGCGGCGAGCGTGGCGGAGTGGTGTGTACTTCGTCGAACGCGGGCGCGGCCATGAAATGGGGTTTTCAGCCGCGGACGGGAACGTCTGCGCCGTACGGAAAGAAAATTCTTTTTCTCCCCGATCAGCATTTGGGCCGCAATACCGGATACGCAATGGGAATCCCGTTGAACGAGATGGTCGTTTGGGACCCCTATCAACTGAACGGCGGAACGACGCCCGAACAATTGCGGGCCGCGAAAGTCATTTTGTGGAAGGGGCATTGCTCCGTGCATCAGCGCTTTCTGCCGGAGCACGTAGACAATGTCCGCGCCAAATATCCCGGCATTCAGGTAATTGTGCATCCCGAATGCCGCTGGGAAGTCTGCCAGAAGGCCGACGGCATTGGCTCAACCGAAGGTCTTTTGAAGATGATTCGCGAAGCGCCTTCCGGCAGCATGTTTGCCGTGGGAACGGAAATCCACCTCGTGAACCGCATGGGCAAAGAGTTTGCCGCGGAAGGGAAAAAAGTGATTACCCTCGACGACTCCGGCTGCCTGTGCACCACCATGTTCCGCATCTCTCCGCAGCATTTGTGCTGGGTGCTGGAAAATCTCGCGGAAGGCAATGTCGTCAACCAGATCAAAGTGAAGGACGATGTGAAGTATTGGGCGAAAGTGGCGTTGGATCGGATGCTGGAGATTAGGTGAACCTTCGTTGGTCGTTGGCTCTTGGTCGTTGGCCATAACTCCAGAGCAGCCTGTTGAGCTTTTGCCAAAGACCAATGGCGAACGACTAACGTCAGTGATGCAGTAAAATACCAACATAGCCTATGTCTGACCGCACCTTTACCCTCGAAGAAGCCAAGATGCTCCTCCCCGTTCTGGAGTCTCTCCTGCGTACAGCGATTACCGGCAAGGAACTCATTGAGGAAGTGGACGCGGAGTTTCAGGAAGTCACACAGCGCATTTTTCTCAATGGCGGCACCTCCCTCAATATCGTTCCGTTGGCCCGCAAGAAGGCCGAGCGCGAAAAGACCCTGCAACGGGTAAAAGACGCCATGGCTGAAATTGACGCTACCGGCGTTCAGGTCAAAGACCTCGATATCGGCCTGTTGGACTTCCCCTGCGAAGTAGATGGACGCACGATTCTGCTGTGCTGGAAGCTGGGAGAAGACTCCATCACCCACTGGCACGGGATCAGCGAAGGCTTTTCCGGACGCAAGCCCATTGATGACCGGATCGCGAAGGCGAAAAGATCCCATTAGACGCAATTCCACGCCAATTTTTTGTGAACAACTAGGTGGTCCGGTCAGGGACCGAACCTCGAACCACTTTCCATGTCATGCTGAGCGCAGCATTACTTCGCGAAGCGAAGCAATGTGGAGTCGAAGCACCCCTATCTCCTAACGAAAGTGTCAGAAGATCGTAGTGATGCTTCGACTCCACAAAGCCATGCGCTAGCGCATGGCTTTATTACGCGCAGCACGACAATATGCGCCAACTGGTATTCCCAAAAATTACCGCAAGCAGGAAGCATTCCTCCGTTCATGAAACAAGCGCAGGAAGTGAAGGTGCATGCACGAAGGTACATGCGGATGAACCCTGCGCGACCTTGCTCTGGTACAATTTTCTTCTAAGTTGCGTGAGGAGATCGTGCGATGGCAGTCCGGAATGTGTCGCGAATTCAGCGAAAACTTGCAGTGTTGATTACTTTTTCTTTTCTCGCTGTGACCCTGGGATGCCGGGGCTTTTTCGTCAATCCGGTTCTGCAAAGCGTGACTGTTGGGCCCTCGAATTTGAACCTGCAGCAGGGCACCACGCAACAAATGACCGCCACCGGCAATTTTGATGATGGCAGCACGAAGACGCTTACCTCAGGGGTCGTGTGGAGCAGCTCTGATGCGACGATTGCGCCCGTTAGCGCGGCGGGTGTTGTGAACGGCGCGGCGGCTGGGACTGCAACGATTACCGCGGAAGATGGAACGGTTAGCGGCCAGGCGACAGTGAACGTAGCTTTGGCAAACGTCACCTCCATTAAAATTAATCCTACTTCCACGACCGCCCATGCCAATGGTGGAACTGCTCAGTTTACTGCCCTGGCTACCGTTCAAGGGCAAACTCAACCAGTGGATGTTTCTGCAAGCGTCACCTGGTCTACGAGCGATACAAGCCTGCAAATCACGCAGGGTCAATCCCCCGCCACGGTTACGGCGGCGGGCGCCGAGGTGGTCATCGTTACCGCGACCTATAACAGCACCACCACATTGCAAGCGACGGCCACATTGACCGTGCAGTAGCGACGGTCCATTAGCGTTAGATGAGGGCGCCCAACTCCGCTCCTACCTGGATATGTGCCGATGACGCATTACCTACGCTTTGGCCACGACCCGAGGTAACATTGCCATCTGCCCAGTTTCAAAGGATGATCTTCATACGAAGGTCGAGGAATCCAGGCGTGGCAGTCGTTCTTCCCGCCCCACATCACCATGTCGAAAGTCCGTTGCATTGGAATTTCCACCGGAGGCGGTGACGCGCCAGGCCTTAACGCCGTCATCCGCGCGGCGGTAAAGTGCGCAATCCTTAAGTACAAGTGGAAGGTCATTGGCATTCCCGATGGCTTTGACGGCCTCATCTGGCCTGAGAAGTCGCGCGAACTCACGCTTGAGCACGTCAGCTCGATCCTGCCACGCGGCGGAACGATTCTCGGTACCACCAACCGCGGCAACCCATTTGAGTACCGCGTCACCGAGAACGGAAAAGAAGTCACGCGAGACATTGCGGACGAAGTCATCGCCAACTCCCGCAAGCTGGGTATTGACGCGGTCATCGCCATCGGCGGAGACGGTTCACAGAAAATTGCCTGGGAACTATTTCAGCGCGGCCTCAAGCTGGTAGGTGTTCCCAAGACGATCGACAATGATCTTTGCGCCACCGAAGTAACATTTGGCTTTGATACCGCGCTGGCCACCGCCACCGACGCCGTAGACAAGATCCACACCACGGCGGAGGCGCACCATCGCGTGATGGTCGTGGAAGTCATGGGACGTGACGCAGGCTGGATTGCGCTTTCCGCGGGAATGGCCGGAGGCGCTCACGTAGTACTGCTTCCGGAAATTCCCTTTACCATCCAAAATATTTGCGATTACATCGCGCAGCGGGAGCGCGATGGCAAGCACTTCACCATCGTCGTGGTGGCCGAAGGCATTAAGCTGCCGCCGGAATTAAAGGAGAACCGCCGGCAAAACAGTCCCGTCGGCAATTTGGTCGGACAGGCGATCTCCACGCAGTCCGGCAAGGAAGTTCGCATCAGCGTGCTGGGACATATTCAGCGCGGAGGTTCTCCCACGCCGTTTGACCGCATTCTGGCAACGCGCTTTGGCGTCGCCGCCGTGGAACTCATCGCGAACGGCGACTTTGGCAAAATGGTTTGCCTGCGAAACAGCCGCATCGAATCCGTTTGCATCGCGGAGGCAATTGGCCATCTCAAGACCGTGGAGCCACGGGGTGAACTGGCCAACACGGCCCGCGCCATTGGCATTTGTTTTGGCGACCTCGCGGGCTATGGCGGATAGCCAGCGCTCATCCACTCTTGAAAGCTCTTCAATTGTTCATCGGTCCAGTAAGGACCGCCCAAAGGCATGCGTGGCGGAGTAGTTCCCATCAAATGATTTAAGACGTTCCGGGCATGGCTGGGTTTGGAGATCCAGCTGTGGTCCCCCAAGCGTACTCCGAATGTATTCATGTGCTGAATATCAGTCGGGCGGAAGAGCGGCAAAATATCTCGTGCGAAAGACGGCGTGATTGTCGCAACCGGTTTCCCGGCTGCATCGGCATGGGCGGGAATATTGATGGGAATGCTCATTATATAAATCACTCTCTTGCTGGGTTACGGACACCAACAGCCAGTGCCCGCTTCGCCGGCAAATAAAAAAAATGGAATTATGAATTGGCACAACAGTTATGAAGGCTTGCAAAAGCGGATTGTTGAGTTTCATAAAATTGGTCTCAACTCCCCGGGGTAGGCATGAAAGTATGACAGGGCTGTAATCAAAGTCAAGAATTGTTCCCGCCACCGTGTTGCTGGAAGAGAGTCGATTTCCTGAAGAGTTTCCTGTTCTTGGACACTGCTCAGAAGGATGTTCGCGCCGCGCTCGCGCGCTGCTATATTTATTTCGTGATTTGGGTCCACGCTTCTCGCCGCATGTTCGCAGTCCGCCGCTCATTGTTGTTTGTCCTTGCCTCAACCATCGCTTTTTCCGCCTGTGGCCACCATCATGGACACTCGCGCGAAGCTGCTTACGTCTCCGCGCCGCAAGCGATTCTCCGCGACCAGGTGGCGGCGGTTTACAACAAAATGGGCGTAATAAAAAACGCCGAGCGCGTGGAAGTGCTGGACCGCGATCGCCGTTATGTAAAGGTGCGGACCTCCGCGGGAGTGGAAGGTTGGGTGGAGCAGCGTTATCTGGTGACGCAACAGGTTTACGACGGCTTCCAGAAACTCAAGCAGAGTGCGCAAAACGATCCCGTTCAGGCCGCCGCCATTACCCGCAACGACACGAACATTCACCTCACGCCTGACCGCAATAGCGACCATCTTTATCAGCTTTCGGAGGGCGCTCGGGTCTCGATGCTCAAGCGCGCGGCCACCCCCAAGCTGTTGCCGGGAGAGCAGCAACAAAAAACGAAGGTTGACGCCGGCAGCATGCCAGTGGACCTGGAAGACTGGTGGCTGGTGCGCGATGCGCAGGGGCGCACTGGCTGGGTGCTGGGCCGCATGCTGGATGTGGACGCGCCGCTCGACGTCGCGCAATACGCCGAAGGCCAACACATTGTCGCCTGCTTCCCACTGGACGAGGTCACTGACGGCGATAAAAAAGTTCCCGAGTACCTGATGCTGCTCACCGAGCCCAAAGATGGCATGCCGTATGACTTCAACCAGATTCGAGTTTTTTCCTGGAATGTGAAGCGGCACCGCTATGAGACCGCTTATCGGGAACGTAGCTTGATTGGTGAACTGCCTGTGACGGTTTCCCACGAAGATTTTGGCAAAGAAGGAAATTTGCCGACGTTCACGATTCACGTGAAGGACAAGGACGGCGCGATGGTGGAAAAGAAATATAAGCTGAATACGCCGATCGTGAAACGCGTGCTAGCGCCTGGAGAAGATGCGGAGAAGTCTAAAAGCTCTCACTAAGAAGGAAGAAGTAACAACGAAATCCGCAATGAACTATCCGCCCGCCTTCAACTCCACCAGCACCTGGCGGGCAATTTCCTTTAGTGTTTCAAACACTCCCTGGCCTTGAAATGCCACCGCCTCAAGCACCGATTCATTCTTGCGGCGCAGTTCTTTGGTGAGCGCATCCACGGGAAGGATGTTGGGCAGGTCACGCTTGTTCAACTGCAAAACGTAGGGAATTTTGTTGAAGTCGTAGCCGTGCTCCTTGAGGTTGTCCATCAGGTTATCGAGCGCCTCAATGTTGGCGTCCATGCGCTCCTGCTGGGAGTCAGCCACGAAAACGATGCCGTCCACTCCACGCAGAATCAGCTTTCGGCTGGCGTCATAAAATACCTGTCCAGGCACGGTGTAGAGATGGATACGGGTCTTGAAGCCCCGGACGGAGCCAAGTTCTAAAGGCAGAAAGTCGAAGAACAGAGTTCGTTCCGTCTCCGTGGCCAGCGAAATCATCTTACCCTTCTGCTGTTCGGCAGTTTTCTGGTAGATGTGCTGCAGGTTCGTGGTCTTGCCGCCTAGACCGGCGCCATAGTACACGATCTTGCAGTTGATCTCGCGAGCTGCGAAATTAATGAAACTCAAAGACTTTCCTTTAAGCCTGCGGCAGACGCGGAGCACCCGCAAACAACTCTGCCACTGTGGTGAACTTTGGATTGGTGCTTCTGGTTTTATATCACACGCGATAGCGTTACTGGCAGGTTACCGCCGTTACTAATAGACACACAGCAACCTTCACCGCATCCACCCATCCCAAAGCTGGAACTTACCGCGAGCCATGCGACTGGGGTAAGGAGTAGTATCCGGCCTTCGCATATGTCTTGATGCATGGAGAGGCATATTGCGAGCAATCCGGCCGATCCACTCTGACTTCAATTTGCCGGTAGGTAGAACCGGTCTCAGGATGCGTCAGATAACCCAGCGTGTATTGGTTCCGCGCATCCCCAAGAACGCGGGCATAGGCGTCGTCAATTGACGACCTCAAGTATTCGTCTACTACCTCTCCCCCGGTGGCGGCGGCGTACTTCGGCAAAATATTGCTGTAGCCCATCATTGGAATGTGCAGCCGTGAAACGGTCCCGACCCCAGGCAATGCCGTGGAACCGGTCCCAATTCCGTAAACCATAATATTGTTGGTCAGCAACACCCGCAGCACATCCCGGTAGCTGGCGCGGCTGCGGTATTCACGGCCATCGCTGATGATAAAAATGATCTTGCGCCGTGATTTGTCGCGCTTGCTCAGATCAAACGCGGCTTTTAGCACGGCGTCATTCAGCACATAAGACTCTTTCGGCGGGTTCCTTACCATTGGCGCGCTAGGGTCAGCAGGGGCGCCGTTAATGGAGGGTCCTTGGGGGCCAAGTGGCCCGCCCGTGACTGGAACTCCATCATTGTGACCGCGGACGGTTTTCAGGTCATCCAGCACCGCACCCAATCTTCTTCCCGCTGATCCGAAATCGGAGACTTCACCGACTGCGCTGCTATAGGTGTAAACACCTACTTCGTCGAATTGGCTGAACGCTCCTTGTAGCGCCGCGAAGGTCCGACTCACCTTCTGCAGGGCGGAATCCGGCATTCCCAGGTCAATAATGACCGCCACGGAAAGCGCGAAAGGATCGCTGGTGAAGAAATTCATCTTCTGCTGCACGCCGTTTTCGAAGACTTGAAAATCCTTGGCGACCAAGCCGGGAGTCATGCGTCCAGAATCATCCGTTACCCTGACGGGAATAATCACTTGGTTAACGTTCACAGTGAACACCGGATCCAGATTTTGCGCCGGACCGTCCTTGGTGGCATCGCCTTCGGGGACGGTCTTGATGTTGATTGGAGGCTTCGGATAGTCGGGTTCCGGTTCAGATGCGGGAATATCGTCTGTGCGTGGAGGCGCTGTTTTCGGTATAGGTGGAACATTCTCAGTCGGTTGCACCGGGGATTCGTCGGGCACCGGAACCGGGGCCGCTGGCAGCGGCGGAGGCTCGTCCGGCTTGATGGCCGAGGGCGCATCCGGAATGTCTTCCTGTTTCTTTTGGCCTTGCTGCTGGGCCAGCGCTACTGCGCAAGCCAATATCAGAAATCCGATTCCCAGCCGCCACTTTCGTGCGTTCATAGAGCCAATCCAAGTCCACAATCTTAGAATGTTCTGCATTTAGGATGCTTTAAAGTATTCGCTCGGTGCATCTAACTTTTACAGACCTGATTAATATAGACCTATAAATTAAGTAGTAACCTGAGACAATCTTGTGCGCGTGAAAATCTATCTGCCGCAACTCGTTAGCGTATTTTTGCTGTCGTTTTTTCTGGCTTCCGCTGCTGCGCAGCGCATCCCGCAACTCGCGGGCCAAGACCAGTCTAATTCACCGGCGCAGGATTCCGATGATACCGCCGCCGATCATTCAGCCGAAACCTTAAAAGTGAATGTCGACGTGGTGCAGCTGTTTTTTAATGTGAAAGACAAAAAAGGCGGTTTAATTCCAAGTTTAACCAAAAGCGACTTCGACCTTCTTGAGGACGGCAAACCTCAGACAATCAAATACTTTAGCGCGGAATCAGATCTTCCGTTGACTCTCGGGATTTTGATCGATTCCAGCGGCAGCCAGCAACGGGTGCTGCCCATGGAAAAAGAAGTCGGAGCCAATTTCCTTCGAGAAATCCTGCGCCCCAAGGATGAGGCATTCGTCCTCAGCTTCGATGTGGATGTAAATCTTCTTCAGGATTTTACCAACTCAGACCACGCTCTACGCGCCGCCCTGAATAGCGCAACCATCAACGCGCCTACTTCGAGCTGTGGTATTCCCGGAATGGGTGGAGGGCCGCTCCCTTGCAGCGCCACTCCCCAAGGCACGTTGCTTTACGACGCCGTTTACCTGGCTTCTCACGATGAGTTGGCCAAAGAGGTGGGCCGCAAGGCGATGATTTTACTTACCGATGGCGAGGACCAAGGCAGCAAGCTCAAACTGCGGGATGCAGTGGAGGCCGCGCAAAAGTCTGACAGCATCGTCTACGTGTTGCTGATTGCAGACCGCGCTGCCTACGGCTTTGGAGGCTACTCCGGCGACAGTGAGATGAAAAAAATGACCGAGCAAACCGGCGGCCGAGTGATCGAGGTGGGCAACAACCAGGACAAGCTTAAAAAAGCTTTCGATCAGATCGCCGCTGAGTTGCGAAGCCAATACAACATCGGCTACGTGCCGACCAATTCCATCAAAGATGGTACCTTCCGCAAAATCGAAGTCCGGCCGCACGGGAAAGATTATCGAGTTCAAGCCCGGGCGGGATACTACGCTGTGGCCCACACCGGCGATTGAACAAATCATCCCCTGTCATGCTGAGCGCAGCAATGCTTCGCGAAGCGGAGCATTGCGAAGTCGAAGCATCCCTACCGTCATGGAGATCGCCGAAGTTTGTTCAAACCTTGATCTGGCGGTCGCTATTTCCGACGCCAGCGAAAGCCTTCTTTTGTGTTCTCGACCAGAATTCCGGCGGCGGTGAGTTCGGCGCGGATGGCATCTGAGACGGGGAAGTTCCGGCTGCGGCGGGCGGCTTCCATCTCAGCTAATTTTTGATTTACGTCGCTGTCGGAAAGCCCGGCAGATAGCACTGCTGTCTTTAGTTCCTGGCTGATTTCGCTTTCCTTGCCGGATTCCTTCGTCGCCCATTCCATCACGGATTTCATCAGCGGCACATCATCGTCGCGCAAAATATCAAAGATCGAATCGAATTCCTCGAGCGTCCGGAGCAACGCCGGAACATCTTCTTTGCTCACCTGGCCCGAATCCAACGCGGCGTTAGCAGTACGGACCATATCAAAGAGCGCCGCCTGCGCTTGCGCCGTGTTCAGGTCGTCGTCCATGGAGGCATGCAGCCGCTCGCGGCTGGTTTTTGCCAACTCCGTCATCGCACTACCCGGAGCGCCCGAAGCAAACTCCGTGTTCGTGAGCCGCCAGCGAAAATTGCGCAGCCGCTCCACGGAAACGGCCGCCGCCTGCAAGCCGTCAAAAGTAAAATTCAATTGATTACGATAGGGAACGGAAGCAAGAAGAAAGCGGATGGAAGAAGGCTTGTGTCCCTTCAGGACCAGGTCGCGGAGGGTATAGAAATTTCCCTGGCTTTTGGACATCTTCTCGCCCTCGATCAGCAGAAACCTGGAGTGAAACCAGAACTGGGCGAAGGGCTTTCCCGTCAGCGCTTCCGATTGCGCAATTTCATTTTCGTGATGCGGGAAAATTAAATCTTCGCCCCCGGCATGCAGATCAAAACTCTCGCCCAGAGTGTTGATGGACATGACCGAACATTCAAGGTGCCATCCCGGTCGCCCATTTCCAACGGACGTGTCCCACGACGCTTCTCCCGGCTTGGCCGCCTTCCACAAGGCAAAGTCGCGGGCATTGTCTTTTTCATATTCATCTACGTCCACGCGGGCGCCATCTTCAATCCCGGCGAAATCTTTTTTGGAGAGCTTTCCATATCCAGGAAATTTCGCGATGGAGAAGTAGTAACTTCCATCTTCAGCGCGGTAAGCGAATCCCTTTTCTTGCAGTTTCCCGACAAAATCCGCCATCTGCGGAATGTAGTCGGTGGCGTGGACAAACTCCGGCTGGCGCACGTGCAGGGCCTTTAGATCTTCCATGAACGCCTGCTCGTATTTTGCTGTGTACTCCTTCACGCTGACGTGGTCGCGAGCGGAATTGCGAATGATCTTGTCATCCACGTCGGTAATGTTCATGACGTAGCGGACTTTGTATCCGCTCTTCCCCAGCCAGCGAAACAGGATGTCCACTGCCACAAAAGTCCTGAAGTTCCCAATGTGGCCGTAGTCATAAACGGTAGGCCCGCAGGCGTACATGCGGACTTCATTCGGCTGGAGCGTGCGAAATCCTTCGACCTCGCCGGACAATGTGTTGTAAATGCGCAGGGTCATGCCTAATTTCTAAAGATTAAAGAGTGGATCGCGGAATAGAATTTTCATTCTAGGGGTGAGAGAGAAAATGGGTCAAATGCGTCGCTTGCGTTTGAGATAATCTTTAGGCCATGAAATCCGCCGAAAAAATCGTCCGTTGCCCCTGGGCGGGCAATGAGCTTTCCATTCGCTATCACGACGAAGAGTGGGGAACGCCCGTGCACGACAACCGCACTTTGTTCGAATTTCTAATTCTCGAGGGTGCGCAGGCCGGGCTCAGTTGGGACACAATTCTCAAGAAACGCGAAAATTACCGCGCTGCCTTCGATAACTTCGATCCCGCGCGCGTGGCCCGCTATGACCGCAAGAAGGTGCAAAGCTTGCTGAAAAATGAGGGCATTGTCCGCAACAAGCTCAAGATCCACTCGGCGATACGCAATGCAAAGGCTTTTCTGGAGGTGCAGAAAGAATTCGGCTCGTTCGACCGGTATATTTGGAGTTTCACGGGCGGAAAGCCAATCGTGAACACCCGGCGCGCTCACAAGCACATTCCCGCCAGCGTGCCGGAATCTGACGCCATGAGCAAAGACCTGAAAAAACGCGGCTTCAACTTTGTGGGTACGACCATCTGTTACGCCTTCATGCAGGCCACCGGCATGGTCAATGATCATCTGATGAGCTGTTTTCGCTATACTCAAGTCGGCTAGTGACCGGGGGCAACCTTCTAAATGTTCCGGAAAAAGGGTACGCCGGGACAATCATTTGCATCTATAAACCGGAAATTGAATCAAGATAACTTGTTGCCCTGCTAAGGTCAGAACGCTTTTTGCGAGAAAGCCTCACCTTGTTCCTATGAAAGAACAGAGCACGAAGTTTTACCGGCCATTCAAAAGATTTTCGCGGATCATGATCGCGGCCCTGGGGATGGTTTTGGGCAGCTTTGCATTTTCGCGCATGGCCTGCGCGCAAGTGGGCGGTTCAAGCAGTTCAGCGCAACAGCCAAACGCTCCGTCCGCGTCGGCTTCTTCGGGCGCGAGCAATATGGGTTCTGGGCAGGCCGCTGGGTACTCCTCATCGCAGAACCCTT
>DASXFN010000031.1:0-35599 GCA_036489565.1 Terriglobales bacterium | reverse complement strand
ATTGAAGTGGCTGCTTGCGACCCGAGGCGGCGTGGTCCCGTATCTTGAGTTGAATGGGGGCACACTCTTTTCCAACCACGATATCCCCGCCGGGACCAACACTGTGAACTTTACCGATGCCGCAGCCTTCGGAGTCCATGTTCTGCGCGATACCTACAACTGGAGCGTCGAAGCTCGCTACATGCATATTTCCAATGCAGGCTTGGCGCCGCTGAATTCCGGAGTGAATACAGTCCAGGTGCGCATCGGTATCGGGAAATTCTTCCGCTGCAAACACTGAAGAGCGGGAGAAATTATCCTGGAAACCCGCCAGCGGATTGGGCGTTCCAATTACTTGATAACCTCGCACCCGATGTGCGAAAACTATGTACTAAGTAAGCCTATCTTTAATCACGAGACACAATGGCCTCTCTCTATTTTCGTATTACGGCACGGAGCCGCGCCCGGCGGTCGGATGGTGGAACCATGATCAGCGTAAGAATGATCACCACCGCGCTGCTCATGACGGTCATCTTAGCCGGCTGCGGAGGCGGCAGCACCGGCTCCTCTCCTACCACTCCTACTCCCCCTTCGACTACGACGACAACTCTCCGTCAGCTTGCTTCGCCTCACAATGTTCTGATGGGCACAGCCGCCGATTCTCCCTACCTCACTGATAGCAACTATGCAAGCGTTCTGAGCTCCGAGTACAGCCAATTGCAGGCTGAATATGAAATGAAGTTTGACACCATTCACCCCGCACAGAACACCTATGACTTCAGCGGCGGCGACGCGCTGGTTTCTTTTGCGCAAGCCCACAGCATGATGGTTCGCGGGCACACGCTTGTGTGGTATCAGGCGGTCCCCGACTGGGTCACCAGCGGCGGCTTTACTGCCGCCGATCTTTCGAACATTCTGCAAGACCACATCAACACCATCGCGGGGCACTATGCGGGAAAAGTTTACACATGGGATGTAGTGAATGAAGCCTTCAACGACGATGGCACCATGCGTGACACAATCTGGTACGACCAGCCCGGCATTGGATTCGCCGGACAGACAACGGCATACATCGAACAGGCTCTCCAGTGGGCGCATACGGCTGATACGAACGCCAAGATTTTCTACAACGACTACAGCGCCGAGACCATGAACGCCAAGTCAGACGCCATTTACGACATGGCCAAAGACTTCAAAAATCGCGGCGTCCCGCTGGATGGAATCGGCTTCCAGACCCACGTGGACCTTACCTTCGACAATCCAACAACACTCGCCTCCTACGCCAGCAATCTTCAGCGCTTTGCCGATCTTGGCCTGGACGTACATATCACAGAGCTCGATATTCGGCTGAGCGACAACAGCGCGGCTTCACTCAACGCCCAAGCCAAACTTTACGGCGAGCTAATGACGATGTGTTTGCAGCAGCCGCGTTGCAAGGCTTTCCAGACATGGGGTTTCACCGACAAATATTCATGGATCCCAGGCTCCTTCCCGGGAATGGGCTGGGCCTTGCCGTGGGATGACACCTATCAGAAGAAGCCAGCGTATACGGCCATCTCCAACGCGCTAAGTCAGTAATCATCGGCGGGCGTATGGCAGATTTAACTTGTCTCAAACACCGGTTTTCGTGCACTGCTACAACTGGCCGTTCGAACTGGAACGGGAACACTATCGAGTACGTTTCCCGACCAGGTGTTTGGGTCGGAACCTGAAGCCTGTCCACGTTTCGTCAATCGAGACTTGCGCGACGCTATCAAAGTCGGCTGCGAATACCGGATCCCATCCGATATCTCGCGATAGATCAGACTTCATGCCACTCGACTTTTTTGGATATGCAAACCATAGCAAACCGTCTTCCATGACGGCGCTGAGCACCGCCGATGCTACAGCCTCCACGTCGGCTTTGCATCGCACGAAGGCAATCACACAATCCACTTTTTTATCTGAGGTCTTTGACAGCCTGATCCCTTCGGTCAAATGTGAGAGCAGTGAAGCGAAATCCGGGGGTGCGTCCCTTAGCAGCACTGTCATTCGCGGCTTAATTCCCAACTTTCTTGCAAGTCCCGATGAGCTCATGATTTGTTCCGCTCTTGCGCCTTTCGAGGAAAATTTAGCAAGCCTTGGTCACTTGGTTGATAGTACAAATTGATTGCCATCAACATCTTGGAATTTTGCAAACTGCCCCCAGGGTTGCTTCGTGGGCGGAGCTGTGAACACCACGCCTCGGGCCGTCAACTCTTGATGAGTACGAACTATGTCGTCCGTCGTAAACGTCACGTTCGAGAAGCTGCCGATTCGATCCTCATGGCCAGGAGGGGTGAACAAAACCACCCTGGTCTCGCTGCCAGGAATTCGCAGCTCTATCCAGCGCTGATTGTCGTCGAATGGCTGGTCGGTTAAGATTTGGAATCCAAGCTTCTCGGTGTAGAAGATTAGCGCCTGCTCTTGGTCTCGGACCGGAATACTCACGAATTTAATTGCCTTAATCATGTTCGCCCTCCTGGCGAAATTCAGTGTAGGGTCGAACATGCTTCCTGACAAGTTAAATTGAATTGCTATAGTATTAAAAACTGTAGTCAATAAAAATATAGAGAAGGTAGCGATCGTGCAATTGTTCTTAGATAGTTACATTCTTGATGTACTTATGCGGGATCTCACCGAGCATGAAAAACGACCTTCAGCATTTCTTGTTTATCTCTGTGTGTGGAGGCACAGCGTGGGCGCAGGCCAGAAGGTCGTATCATTAAGCCATCAGCAACTGGCGGAGGGCACGGGATTGTCGAAGTCCGCGGTGCAAGGAGCCGTAAGAGTTTTGAAACGGCGCAAGCTGCTTTCGGCCGCACGGAAAAATCCAACTGCTACCCCGGTCTATCGAGTGAACCGACCTTGGGCGCGACGGAAACAAGACTGAAAGGCGATCTCGGCCATACGAGGCTCACAGCAGCAGTTAGTTTAGTTAGAGAGTCTGGTGGAGCGGCGTCCCGGGGCTTAGTGTGCCGCGTACCTGAATGAGCGATAAATCGCAATGCACTCCCAACCTGGAAAAATCAAACGCGCGCTTCTAGAATCTTAGTCCCAATTTAGTTGAGCACAACTCCACGCTGACCGGAACTTTTTGCAGGATCCTCTGGCGTTGTGGGAAATGTCGGCGCCGGGACTGTCGCCGCGATAGTTGTCCCATCATTCCCAGATTCGATAGTCATTGTGCCTCCAAATTGATGTAGGCGTTCCCGCATGCCGCGTATGCCCAGGCCAGAGCGCCCCGCCTGAATCTCTCCCAGTCGCACCGCGGACATTCCCTTACCGTCGTCCCGCACCGCTAAAATGATGTTCCTCGAGTCATTCCCCAGGCGGATGGTCGCTGTTTGGCTGCCGGCGTGACGATGAATATTCGTCAGACATTCCTGCACCAACCGGAAAAGCATGAGTTCCATATCACGGGGCAATCGCCCAAATTTCTCTGACATCTCGAGGCGAACCTTTAAGCTGCTGCGGTCGGACAATCCCGCCACATACCAGCTGATCGCTGAGTACAACCCGTTCTCGTCGAGCAATGGCGGGTGTAATAAGTATGAGGCAGTACGGATCTCGCGATTCAGCTGTTGAACAATTTCCTGTATTTGTTCTAGGTCTTCCGTAATTTCGGGCGCAGCGCGTCCTGCTTTTTGAATAATTTCGGCAATATTCATGCCAAGCACCGCAAGAGTCTGACCGGCACTGTCATGCAGTTCGCGGGCAATATGTCGTCGTTCTTCATCCTGGCTTCTCATGAGTCGCCACGATAACTCGCGGACCTGTTCAGATTGCCGTGTTGCATCCGTGGTGCGCTCTTCAAGCTGATGGGTCCGAACCGTCACTTCCTCTTCAAGAGTCGTAGAAAGCGTACGATATTGTTCCTCGCTGCGGCGTAGCGCCTCAAAGAGTTTGGCATTGTCTATGGCGATGGCCGCATGTTTGGCGATCCCTTCCACCAGTCGTTCCGCGCGCTCGGTAAAAATTCCCGGCTTCGGATGTCCGTAGAGCAGGCCGCCGAGTACCTCGCCTGAACGCGAAAGTACCGGTACCGACAGATAGCTACACACGGGAAGATGTCCCGGAGGCATTCCGTGATACGGTTCATTTTTTCCATAACGTTCATCCTTTGTAACGTCATGGATCCGAACGGTGCCTTCTCCTCTAAATGTAGGGGCAAAAATACGTGTGTTGCGCGGCATTGGAAATTTTGAAAAGTCTTCCGGGGCCGCGCCCGAAAGGGTGTAAAGCATATAGCTTTCGCCATTGTTGTTGGTGACGTTGTAGAAGAATGCCCCAAAGCTGGCCTCGCTCAGCTCCCTGCCTGCATCGGTGGCCGCTTGGACTATTCTTTTTAAGTCCAGTTCGGAGGCTAGCGCCGCCCCTACGCTTCGCAATATCTCAAGCTCCTGCTCCCGTTGGCGAACTTGGTCTTCCGATTCCCGTCGTCCGCGTACAAACCGAAGCTGAGCTTCAATCCGGGCGACCAACTCCCGGGCAGAAAATGGTTTGATTAAATAATCATCGGCGCCGGTGCTGATGCCCTGAACGCGCGATTCTTCACCGGCGCGGGCAGAAAGAAGGATAACCGGGAGTTTCGCAACGCGTTCATTCGCGCGTATCTGTTTGATTAAGCCGAAACCATCCAATTTTGGCATCATCACATCGCTCAAAACTAGATCGGGCGGTCTCTCAAGAATTGATTTGAGGGCCGCTTCGCCATCGGCGATTGCTTCAACCTCGCAGATGGGAGAAATGAGTTTGCTTACGTACTCCCGCATATCCGCATTGTCATCCACGATTAAAACGCGCGCGCGATTCTCGCCCGCGGCCGCTGACTCCACTGGCAAGGATGGCGGGATGACCGCCGGCACGCCAATCTCCCGTGAGTGTGGCAGCCAGTGCAGGGCTTCTTCCACATAAGTTTCGCCACTAAGGGAAGTGGAAGCGAGCGAACGCTCCGCGCCTACTCGATCCTCGGGCAAATGATCAGAGCCGCGCGGAATTGAGACGGTGAAAACGCTGCCTGAGCCAATGTTGCTCTCGACTCGCACGGAACCGCCATGCTGTTTCGCGAGTTCCTGAACGAGCGCAAGGCCGATGCCGCTGCCTTCAAAAGTGCGACCCTGTGCGTTTTTCACTCGATAAAAACGCTCGAACAAGTGGGGCAAATCCTCGGCAGGAATTCCGGTGCCTGTGTCCCTGACAACGAGTTCTATTGATGCATCACTCTTTCGAATGGAAATCTCAATCTCGCCCGAGAAGGTGAACTTGAAGGCGTTCGACAACAGGTTGAAGACAATCTTTTCCCATAGCTCGCGATCCACATAGATCGTCTCATCAAGCTTTGGGCAATTAATAATGAGCCGAAGACCGGCCCGTTCGATGACCGCGCGAAACACACTGGCAAGTTCGGACGTGAGCTGCGACAGGTCCGTTGGCTTGTAGGACGCTTGAAAGCGGCCCGCCTCGATGCGGGAAAAATCCAGCAGCGTGTTCACCAGCTTCAATAGCCGCAGCGAATTCCGATGTGCAATCTCCAGCCGCTCGCGATATTGCGGAGCGAGCTCTGCCGTTTCCGAGAGTAGATCTTCTAACGGACCAAGCATCAGCGTGAGCGGAGTGCGAAATTCGTGGCTCACATTGCTGAAAAACACTGTTTTTGCCTGATCAATCTCAGCCAGTGCCTGGGCTCGTTTTTTCTCTTCCTCGTAGGCCCGTGCATTGGCAATGCTCGCCGCAATCTGCCCGGCAATGAGATTAAGAAATCCAGCGTAACTGACATCGAGGGGACGATAGGGGTTAAGACCAGCGATGATAACCCCGGCAGGTTTGTCCTGCGTCTGGCTTGCGATGGGCAAAAGCAACGCTCTTGCTGGCGATTTGTCCCAGGCTCCAGATGGGAGATCAACGAAGCGAGAGGCTAAGTCTTCCACTAATACAGAATCTTTTCCTTCCAGCAGCACATTGATGGGCCACTCTTTATTCCCTTCCGTTACACGAATCGATGCTGGTGCGGCTGGATGACCCGCCACCAAATTTGTGGCACAACTCAGTTGCGCCTGCTTGCGGTCGTCCGACAGCAGGTAAGTCAGCGCGAAGGGAAGGTCGTGCTGGTTGTCTCCCAAAATGCGCACCAGAGTGGCCACAACATCCTGCTCTGTGATCGTCTTGCCAAGTTCCGTGGCTAACGAGCGGAGAGTTCTCAGGCGACGTTCGCTGATGACGCGGTCCGTTTCCTCGGTGACCACGCAAAGATGGCCCGCCACCTGACCGTCATCATCGAACAGCGGACTGTAGGAAAACGTGTGATACGTTTCTTCCCGATATCCACTGCGCTCCAGGAATAAGAGCAGGGCCTCGTCCCATGTGGCTTGCCCGGTCTGAAGGACTTTCTTAATGCGAGGACCAATGTCTCCCCAAATCTCCTCCCAGACTTTGTCAGACGGCTTTCCCAACGCCCATGGGTGTTTTCTGCCAAGCGTCATCTTGGCGTAAGCGTCGTTATACAGAAACGTTAGTTCAGGCCCCCAACTCATCCACATCGCAAAACGCGACGCCAGCATGACGCGGACAATCGTTTTTAGACTTTTAGGCCAGTTTTCCAGCGCGCCGAGTGGGGTCGTTGTCCAATCGAAACCATAAACCAGCTTGCCCAACACACCGCCTGCCTTTGCCCATCCGGCTGCAGGCGTGACGTCTTCTTCGGTCGCACTAGCATGAGCAGGGGAGTTACCCAAGCTCTTATCGATGGTGGCAATTAAGTCCCGCGTTAGGTCGGATTTGGTGACCGCCCCATGGGCGTTTACTGCACGCGCTTGTTCTCGGGCAATGGTGACATCGTTCTGAGTCACCATGATGACGTGACACTCAGGAAGCTCACGCCGGATAATTTTCGTCGCCTCGAGCCCGTCCATGCGGGGCATGTTGATGTCCATCAACACGACTTGTGGTCTCAACTGACGAGTTTTTTCGATCGCTTCAATTCCATCGCCGGCCTCCCCGCAAATGCGGTAGTCGGAATTCGACTCAATGAATGCGCGAACAGTGCGCCGGAATAGCTCGTGGTCGTCTGCGACTAGTATTTCGACAGTGGCCATCTTTAAATTTTTTGGGAATTAGCCCTTCGAGCTTATTTGCAATACTTTACAGACGAACTATTGACATTCTGGTTTACAGTAAATCTGCACCGGGGTATATACAGTAGTTCCTGTATCGCGGTCGCGATTGCCCCGGTTTCAGTGATGGTATGGACTCCTCCGTACAGGAAGGCGGAGGCATGGCCCTTAATTGTGGGCCCCCAAATTCGCATCGGCTTGCCCCCGGCCTTTAGTACCGTCAGAGACTCGCTGCAGTATGCTCTAGACGGCCTTCTCTGGAAGGATCCAATACGGATCGCCGGCCGAGATGAACTCTATAGGGACTTCCGGAACCAGAGGCTTCAACCATGCAGGCGCATTTTGCTCGGCCCATTCCTCGAATCTTTCGTGTGTGATCGCGATGAGGCCCTTCGGGTGCGGTAAACCCAAAGTGATCCCATCCCGCAGGTAGGGAAAAGCATCGCAGTCCTGAGGTTCACTCATTAGGACGACATCGCAACTTTGCAGCGGTTTTAGGATCTCTATTAATTTGTGTGCGCCCAATCCGACTCGCTTCACAGGCAAGTTCGGATCTCCGATCACTCGTACATTTCGTGAGTCAAGCGAGCGCGCCACATGCCGCGCTACATCTTTGAGCGGAGTCTCTGGAATCGCATAGGCGGTTCCTATCATCTGTCCCTGCACTGGGACCGTATAGTCCTGCCAGCCGAGCTTTGCGGTTAGTCCTGTCATGATGGGATCGGGTTTCAGTATGTGTTGGTGGTTGTGGAATCGCCATACCACCAGACCATTCTCTTCACAATACTTTCGCTTCGCCAGGAAGACCCCTTCAGTCTCAAGCGAGTTGGCAGGCTCAAACGGCGTATCGTGTTTCAACGTTCTAAGATCGTCGAGCTGTTCCCAAAACATTCTCTCGTGCGTGATTACAAAGTTCTTCTTCGCCTGCACCGCTTTCTTGAGGACTTCGAAAGTGGCCTGAAACGTGAACACGATGCCTGTAACTGCGGTCGCGGGATCACCATACTTGAAGGTGTCTGTGTCCAACCCGGGGAACTTAAAACCCGACCCTTCAGAAGCAACCTTGTTCAATATCCGCTGTACCACTTGTTCGGCCGTCAGATGTTCCGGTGCTTTGGCGAAAGCGCGAACCAGTCCGCCGTTCAACAACATTGCGGCGCCAACCCCTTGACCAAACGTCCTACGAGACATCGACATTGTCGTCTCCGATCTTTTCCTGATATCGACCCGATGCTTCAAGCAAACCAACAGAGTTCCTTGGGGGGCGGTTGCGCCTCAATGGGCATACCTGGCAAGACGTTCTTCAGCCAATTTGTTAACTCGATAGCGCCGGGGTAGTCGGACTTTTCGTAACCGACCTGCACAAGGCTGATCCTGCGACCATCTGTGATGGCGTCCCGAATGTAGGTGGTGCAGTGGTCCACTTCTGGTGTGTTTCCGGTGACGATGCAGTCAACCGCGACGTCTTGCAGTGTGTGGTTTAAGACCAGCGTGGGATACGCGAAGCCATGGATCACCGCAACGCGCGTGATCGGCTGATTCGGATCTCCTACCATTCGTAGCGTCCTTGCTTCCAAACGTTCCGAGGCAAAGTTAGCAAGCGCCGATAGCGTAGTTCTGGGAATGTTGCAGTAGACTGTGGTCCATTGATCGCCGGGGTTTCCCGCTTCCGGCTGCCAACCAAGCTCCCTGGCTAACGCACTCGAGAACCACTTTGGTCTAGCCGTGTCCCAGAGAGCTGCCAGACGAATGATAAGCAGATGATGATCTTCGATCAGCTTCCGCTTGGCGTTAAGAACGGGATCACCCGCCAGCGCATCCGCCAGTCCCACGGAAAGGTACTCGCCAAACAGATAAAAGGGATGCTCCCTGCACAGGATGCAATTCTTCCCCGTGGCGACAGCAAGGCGGATCGCCTCTACCGAAGGCTCATTGGCCACCAAAATACCTGAGACATTATCTTCATCGTTACCCGTAATGATGCCTTCATACGCGGCATCTTTGTGCCGCTCACCGAGCATCCAGTGAAGCCTGTCAACCAACTCCCAGCATGTCATCTCAGGTAACATCAAGCCATCTCCACTCTTTTAGTCCCTGCCTGAGGCACCCGGCAAAAAAGCACCGAGACTTACTTTGATTCTTTAGTAATCGCTTCCGCAGCATTGCCGGCCACAACCCAGCTTGCCGATCCAGCCACCACAGCTTCGTCCTCGAACCACAGGAATCCGAAGTCGTCGATACACTCCGGAAAATCCGGCTTGATGATGACGTACCCCGGAATTACAGCGCCCGGAATGTAAGAGTTGTCGGCGCGGTTGTTGCTGTACGTCTTCGTCTTCGAGACCGTACCTACGCCGGCCACATACGAAGTGCTGGATACCGGATGCGTGCCGAGAATGTAATTGACGGCGCGAAGTGTATATTTCGGTCCCACAAGATCGGGAAAAGCTTTGTGAAGAAAGTACATCCGGATGGCCATGTCAACTACGGCGCCCGATCCGCCCCATGTTCCCAGGCTCGGCGGTACGCCGAATGGAGTAGCGTCCAACTGCTTGTCCAAGCCGGCCATGTATGTCTTCACAGCTTCCCGCATTTGTTCTTTCGCGCTTGCGTCGAGATAAGGCAATGCGCGGACTGCAGTCCAACCTCGCAACTCCATCTGTTGCGGGGTGATCATCTGAGGGAACAACTCTTTCAGCCGAGACTTGTAGGGCTCGGCGCCATGAGTGGCAATGGTTAATTCCAGCGCCGCAGACCAGTCCAGTCCGACGCCGAATCTATCGCGATTAAAACCCGGCGGAGGAGCCGTCTGGGCACCAGTCGAGCCGGAACTTGCCGGAGCGGCCGGCCGTTTATGACTCCCCTGAGCACCGGATACCACGCCCTGTGAGGCAGCGAGCACGCCTGCGGGTGGCGCTTCGCCAAAGCGCCCGCCTGCCGGATTCTGCATTGGGTGAGCTTTCTGGTCGTCCCATGCTTTCTTTGCTGTATCCAGGCAGTCCTTCGCCAACGCGTCATCCCAACCCTTCAGCGTATCCGCCGCCGCTGCCAGTGCCGCGATGGCGTTCCACTGGAAAAAGGGATTGTTGGTGGTGAATATCCAGCGGTCGTCCGGCTTGCCGGAGTAATCGCCCTTCACTTCGTTCAGGCCGAGTTTCGGATCATAGATGCGTCCATCGGTCTTCGACGCTCCATCGCCTACCTGCGTGTACTGGCGCAAATCTGGCTCGTGCGTGCCGCGAATCGCGTGGCCAATATTGTGAAACTGCGCCAGGATGTACAGCGCGCCATGCCTGACTTGCTCCACCGTATCCGGCACGCCGTCGGGGCGGTGCATCTCAACCTCGCGCGCGGCTTCATCCACCTTAAGCTCGTCGTATTTGAGATCGAATTCGCGATAGGCCAGCGCCAGGCTCTGAATCACGCTCAGTTGCGCTGGCTCCTCTAGGTCGAAGTCGCCGGCATCGTACCAGCCACCCACGTTCATCCCAGGAATGTGGTCCCCGCCTTTCCACTTCCCGTCCGTGGCCGTAGCTTGATACCAGCCGTCAAACTGCTCGCCAACCACTGGCGCCATGCGGCCATCATCGAGGTGCGAAGCGCCGTGCCACATGCGATAGCCTTCCCGAACCGACACGTGGTCCATCTGTTCCGCAAGATGATGGTCCAGGCTGTCCTGCCAGATATTCGCGTAAACGTCGTTGGAGATGGGAAAGGGCGCCGTACGCCGGTCTGCGTATTCGATAACATAAAGGCCCGGATCCTTGACGGAGGTGAAGTCGAATTTCGAATACACGTAGCGCAGCCACGGCGTCGCTGGCGTGATTGGACCTTCGAACACCTGCTTGTACGTTCCATCCTCCATCAGGCGCAGTACTTTGGCCGTCTTGGGGCCGTTGTATTTCGGATCGAGTTCGAGCACCGCAACCTTGGAGAAACCCGGCGCGTAACCGACCTGGCTGTGCGCGATCATGGGTGGCCTCGTCCAGTTCGGAATCACGTCCGGCCTGATGTGCCACACGATGGCGCCGGTAGTTTTGCCCGAAGGGATCAGCGAACGCAACACAAACCAGCCGTTCTGGGCGCGGTCCCGTCCATCGAACAGCATAAGATCGGTTGTGTCGGATTTGACATTCACGCGGGCCAGCGCGTCATCCACGCCCAAAGTGATGCTTCTGCCCTGAGCAAACGGCAGCGGTTCCATGTATCCATTGGCTTTGTCCCAATCCTCCAGGTAGTACGCTTTTTTTGGCGCGTCGGCGAGCGGCGGCACTTTGACCATGGGATCATTGGGCGTTCGCGGGAAAATACCGGCTTTGGTTTCATTCACCAAATAGGCCTTGCCCATGTAGATCGAGGGCAGGAACTCCAGGTTGAATCCTGCCCGTCCGGCCAGCTTCTCCGGCAGCGGCTTGTCCAGATTGACGCTGACCTTCACTCCGCCCGGCTCCGCTTCCACTTCAAGCGTGTAGTTGAGATCGAAGGTTGGGAAGGCGAGGTCGGCGCTGAGGCGGTTGTTCGCCTTGTCAACATGACGGTCTTTGAGCGTTGCCACCAGGTCCCACTGCTCCGGTGTTGGCATCAGGCGCACGTCGCCATTCGTGGCGATGCGGTGGCCGTGGAGAATCATCTCCATGGCCGTATTTTTTTGATCTACGAAAACAGGATGGTACGTGCTGTCGTAGAGAAATACGCTAAAGCCTTGAGTGTCGAGATAACCCTTGTCATTTACCTTCATGGTGAAATCGGCGCCGAAGAGGTACGGAGCAGCCGTCAGGGTCAAGAGGAGAAAAACTTGGATTCGCGTGAGCATAGAGTGGGATTAACTGCTCCTAAATCTAACACGTATGCACATCTGCTGGAGCATCTGTTCCTCAATAGTTGAAGTGGGCATAGGAGTAAATTTATACCCAGCTAAAACTACACCCGCGCACCTGGAAAGAAGTGGCCGAAGCCACATCCAAGGGAAAAGATCCAATCAAGGCGACGAACCTGATTGAGACATTGAGCTGCGCTTTGCCTGAAAAACAGAGAAGTCCGTGCCAGGATCTGGGTCGCCATTAAGTTGAATTGTGGCAATGCTTTATCGTCACAATAAGTATTAAAATGTACGTACAAAATGGATTGACAATATGTTCCACGTGGAACATCTGTGGAAATCTTATTGCCTCGGAACTCCCGTGGGCCCTCCTGCCGTGGTGATATCCTTTTTCGGTATGTGCCCCCTCGTCGAGTGTGTCCCAAACTTTTCTGAAGGACGCGACCAGTCCAAAGTAGATGCGATCATTGCGGCCATGAAAGTAGACGGCGCCTACCTGCTCGCCCGTGAGATGGACGCCGACCACAACCGCTCTGTGGTCACCATCGCGGGCGACCCGGAGGCCATGCAGGAAGCAGCCATCCGCGGCGTGGGCAAGGCCGTGGAGCTGATTGATCTAAACTCGCACCGTGGGGTTCATCCACGCCTGGGCGCCGCGGACGTGGTGCCTTTTGTCCCGCTGGAAGGCGCGACGCTCGAGGATTGCGTAGCTATGGCCCGGCACGTAGGCGCTGAAATCTGGAAGCGCTATGCGGTCCCGGCGTACCTATACGAAGCGGCCGCAACTTCTCGCGAGCGGCGCAATTTGGAAAACGTCCGGCGCGGAGGCTTTGAAGTCGTTCGCGACGAAATAGCCTCGATCGCCGCGCGCAGGCCGGACTTCGGTGATTTGAAGCTGCACCCTACAGCAGGCGCGGCCATCGTGGGGGCGCGCAAAATTCTGATTGCTTATAACATTTTCCTGAACACACACGACGTGGAAGTCGCGCGCAAGGTGGCCAGGGCGGTGCGAACTTCGAGTGGTGGCCTGCCGTGCGTGAAGGCATCGGGATTTCTAGTGCGCGGCCAGGCACAGGTTTCCATGAACCTGACCGACTTTGAGCAGACTTCCATGGCACAGGTTTTCGCGGTGGTGCAAAGCGAAGCGGCAAAGCATGGAGCTGAAGTGGCCTCAAGCGAACTCATTGGGTTGGTGCCGCAAAAGGCGTTGGAGCAGATTACTCTCGCTTCGCTACGGCTTGAAAACTTTGATGAGGCGCGAATTTTGGAGAACCGTCTGGCAGTTGTGATGAGCGGAAGTTCTCCGAGGGCAGTTTCGTAAGCCTCGCTGATTCGTTTATCCATTGATCCCTCGATCCGTGGCCAGCTCATCCCGTGTTTTTTTGTTAATGCCCATTGCTCAATGGAGAACCTGTACTTTGGTTTGTCCCAAGAGGGGGAAAAACGCATAAAATACGGATATCCGATGCAAGTTGACTACGGTAGCCCGTTCAGCATCTAAGCGGGTATACCCTGAGGTATCTATGAATCGAATGAAATATGGTGTGGGGATCTTTGTGTTGTGCTGTGCTTCGGCATTTGCCATGCCCATGGGGTCCGCGGCGCGGTCCGTGGTGCCTTCGACCGCGCAGCAGATTATTTCGGTGGATTATCGCGCGCTGAAAAATTCCGATACCGCCATGGCGCTCAAGCAGCAGGTGCTGCCGCCCGCACTGAAGGAATTTGAGTCGGCGTTGAAGGGTGTGGGAATTAATCCCGACCAGGACCTCGACCAGTTGACTTTCGCTTCCTATCGCACGGCGAAGAATGGAACGCGTACGGTGGGCATCGCGCAAGGCGAGTTCCAGGAAAAGCTGGTGCTAAAGAAGATGACGCTGCACAAGATCAAGCCCGTCAAATACCACGACTCGGACCTTTATCCCATGGCCGGCGGCATGCAGATGACGTTTTTGGATGACAACACCTTGTTGTTTGCCGATGCCGCATCTTTGAAAGGCGCTCTGGACGCCCGCGACGGCTATACCGCCGCGCTCGACACCAACAACAAAGTGACCGACATGATGGGCAGCGTTGATTCAGGAACGGTGTGGAGCGTTCTCGACCAGAAGGGCACGCAGAACATGATGCTCTCTGCTCTGGGCGATGCGGCGAAGCTGGCGGACTTTGACACTGTGAAGCAACGCCTGCTGGGATCACGTTACACGATGAACTTTCAGAACGGCGTCAACTTCGATCTGGACGTGGTCACCGAGGATTCCGTGACCGCTGCGACACTCTCCACACTAGTGAAGGCGGGTGTGCTTTATAAAAAGATGACGGCGACTCCGGTTGAAAAAGTGGCGCTCGACGGTGTGACCATCAACTCCGACAGCTCAGATTTGCAAATGCACTTTAAGGCCGATGACAAGCAGTTCCAGTCATTGCTGCATTCGGATTTGTTTGCGGCGGTTTCGAAGTAAGATTGTCAAGATGGTCAAGGCGGCACACGAACCCGTGGGCGGGATATCTTCCTGCCCAGGTAACGCCATGCCCCACTATCCGATAAATTAAAAACTTTACTTGTCTGCTCGATGGTAAAGCCTTTCGCGAGAAGTCCGTGATAAATCTAGGTGAATTCTTCATTGCTATTGATCGTCACTATCTATATTCATGTGACCGGCGCAGTCCTTTTTTTATGGATGAGTTTTTCGGCTTCCGATGGTATTTTTGCACGTGAGATTAAGTGAGGCGGCGCGCACACAGGAGCAAGTGCCTTATGACTACGAGAGAAAAATTGCTATCCGCAGGACAGGTTTTAATATGCGTGGCCATGTTATCCGGCAACATGTGGGCGCAGCAGGCCATCTCTAGCCTTGATCGTGGCACGGCCAATGACATGATGGAAGTGGTAGCGAATGATATTCGGAAAAATTATTACGACCCGAAATTTCACGGGGTGGATTGGGACACGAGAGTCGCAGCAACCAAGCTTCAGATTAATAAATCAACTTCCATGGACATGGCGTTTTCTTATATCGCCGCCCTGGTGGACACGCTGAATGATTCGCATACTATGTTCTACCCACCAGCACGAAACTTGGAGAGCAATTTTGGGTTCGACTATCAGATGATTGGCGCCGACCGCTGCTACGTGACGCGCGTCCGTCCTGGCAGCGATGCAGAAGCAAAGGGCATGAAGCCAGGGAACGAGATTATCACCATCAATGGTTATCTTCCGGACCGCGAAAATGTGTGGAAGATGGGCTACATATTCAATGTCCTTCGGCCTCAGGACTTTCTGCGTGTGCGTGTGCAACTTCCGTCCGACGGTTCGAGCCGCGAAATTCAGGTGAAAGCAAAGGTAGTTCCGCACAAGAACACGATTAGTCTTTCGTGGAGTTGGGGACGCTATATAGATGCCCAGAACCATTCCATGCGAGCACGCTCTACGGAATTTGGCGATGAGTTGATGATCCTAAAGCTGCCATATTTCGAATTTACAAATTCAGAGATAGGCAACATGATCGGCAGGGCCCGTAAACATCAAACGTTAATTCTGGATTTGCGAGGGAACCCGGGAGGTGCGACGGAAACGCTCACTAACTTCGTGGGCGCTCTGTTTGAAAAACAGGTAAAAATTGCGGACCGCGTGACGCGCAAGGAAACCAAGCCGTGGGTGGCAAAACCTCAGCACATCGTTTTTACCGGTAAACTTATCGTACTTGTTGATAGCGACTCTGCTTCCGCTTCTGAATTGCTGGCAAGAGTTGTGCAATTGGAAAAACGTGGAACGGTGATCGGGGATAGAACTTCGGGAAGTGTAATGGAAGCCAAATACCATAGGAATCAGATGGGCGGCGATTTCATTATGTTTTACGGCGAGTCGATCACGGACGCGAATTTGATTATGACGGATGGTAAGAGTCTGGAACATGTCGGCGTGACTCCGGACGAATCAATTGTTCCCACCGCGCAAGATTTGGCAAATAACCAGGATCCTGTGTTATCACATGCGGCGGAAATGGCAGGAGTGAAGTTGACACCGGAGGCCGCAGCGAAGATATTTCCCTACGAGTGGCCTTCGGAATAATCTCTACAAGTTATGTGGAAATTACAACCGGATGGATCTAGACCTTTGCCGCAGTTTCTTCTTTCGCGGCATAGTGGGAGTCCACGTAGTCGTCGAGAATCTTTCTGAACTCCGCCACAATATGATCCCCGCGAAGAGTCGTAAACAGGCGGCCGTCTACATACACCGGCGCTTTAGGCTCTTCAAATGTTCCCGGGAGGGAAATTCCTAAATTGGCGTGCTTGGATTCGCCGGGGCCGTTCACGACGCATCCCATGACAGCAACTTTCATCTCTTCGACGCCGACGTAGCGACCCTTCCAGCCGGGCATTTCATCACGCAGGTAAGTCTGTATCTGCTCGGCCATCTCTTGAAAGAAAGTGCTGGTGGTGCGGCCGCAGCCGGGGCAGGCGGTGACTTGCGGAGTAAAGCTGCGGAAACCCATGGACTGCAGAATCTGCTGCGCGACGCGGACCTCTTCGCTGCGGTCGCCGCCGGGGGCTGGCGTGAGCGAGACGCGGATGGTGTCGCCGATGCCTTCCTGCAATAGCACGCTGAGCGCGGCGCTCGACGCCACCACGCCTTTCGCGCCCATGCCGGCCTCGGTCAATCCCAGGTGCAGGGGATAACTGCAGCGCGCGGCGAGCGAGCGGTACACGTCAATCAGGTCCTGTACGCCGCTGACTTTGGCGCTGAGGATGATCTGGTCGGGGCGCAATCCATATTTTTCAGCCAACGAGGCGGAGTTCAGCGCGCTGACGACCATCGCTTCCATGGTGACTTCGCGGGCGTCTTTGGGCTCGGATGATTTCGAGTTCTCGTCCATCATGCGAGTGAGCAGCGCCTGATCGAGCGACCCCCAATTGACGCCGATGCGCACTGGCTTTTGATTTTCCACGGCGACTTCAATCATGGTGCGGAAGTTGTCGTCGTTCTTGCGGCCCACGCTGACGTTGCCGGGGTTGATGCGGTACTTGGCCAACGACCGCGCGCATTCGGGATATTTCTTCAGCAGCAGGTGTCCGTTGTAGTGGAAGTCTCCGATGATGGGGACGTGCACGCCTTGTTTGTCGAGCTGCTCCACGATGGGCGCGAGCGCGGCGGCGGCCTGGTCGTTATTGACAGTGACGCGCACCAGCTCCGAGCCAGCGCGGGCGAGGGCCGCGACCTGCTTGACGGTGGCGGCGATGTCAGCGGTATCGGTGTTCGTCATCGACTGCACCACAATTGGTGCATTGCTGCCAATGCGCACGCCGCCAATGGAGCCGTTCACGGTCTTTCTGCGATGAATGTCAGCCATGTGGAATCTTTAGTTTAGCAGACGGAGCAGGCGGCGAAACAGTGCCGGACGGCGCGGCGGATGCAAGGTTCTAAATAGGTCGGGGCACCTAAAGAATGATGGCGACTTGCCGACATATGGGTTATGCGGAGCCAAAGTCAGGTCGCATTGTGTTTAGTAGGGCAGAATTTATTGCAGCTGCGTCATGCGGAGCCTGGCAGCGACGTGGACACGATTGTGGGAGCAAGTGGGCGGCGTATCCGCAGATTCTATGGAGAAGAGCAGGGAATTGAGATTCCATGAGAGTTGCTTGCGGCGGGGATGGCGCGCGGGGCGAGGTTTGGGTGGAAACTCTCTGGGATCGGAGCGGGCATTTGGGTCGCCGGGTTTCTTCGACTGGACTCAGGGTAGGCTTCAACCGGACGCTACACGGACCACTCCGTAGGCTGCGGTGGGTGTTGGCTTTTGCCGCGCTTGCCATTTCCAGCGCTGCAGGGCAAGGTTCCAAGCCGACGGAGTACGAGGTAAAAGCGGTATACATTTACAACTTCAGCCGCTTCGTGGAATGGCCGGCGAAGTCTGCACAGCCGGCGGACGGCTTCGGCATTTGCGTGCTGGGGCAGGACCCATTCGGACAAAGTCTGAATAGCACGCTGGCGAATGTGACCATTGCTGGGAAAAAAGTCGCGATCAAACGAATTGCTACTCCGCAGGAAGCCGACAATTGTCGCGTGCTGTTCATCAGCTGTTCCGAAGAAAAGCGATTGAAACAGATATTGGGAGTGCTGGATAGTGCGAGCATCCTGACGGTAAGCGACATGCCCGCGTTCATCGAGCGTGGCGGCATGATGCAATTTGTGTGGGACGGAGACCGGGTGCGCTTTGAAGTGAATTTGGCCACGGCGGAACATGCGGGGCTTAGCCTGAGTTCTGAATTGCTGAAGGTGGCGGTGAACGTAAAAGGCTCCGGCCCCAGGGGAGATTAAGGCGCCATGTTTCGTGTCCGCAATTATTCCATCTCCAAAAAATTAACGTGGATGAATATACTGGCCAGCAGCATGGCGCTGGGCGTGGCCTGTACGGCGTTTATTGCTTATGACGTGTTCAGCTTTCACGAGGCCATGGCGCGGAATCTCAAAATCCAGGCGCGGATCGTTGGGACCAACAGCGTTTCTGCATTGCTGTTCAATGATGCGCATTCCGCGGAACAGACGCTCGCAGCGTTGCACTCCGCGCCGAATATTCTGCAGGCTGCGATCTACACAACTAACGGAAAAGCCTTCGCCTCGTATAGCCGAGGTTCCGGGCATGGAGCGGCTTCCACTCCTGTCTCAAATTTTCCAGCGGAAAAGCATGCGCAGTGGTTGCGCAATGGCAGCATTGAAGTGGTCAGTCCGATCCTGTTTGAAGGCAAAGTACAGGGCACGGTTTACATCCAGTCGAGCTTGCAGGAATTGATTGAACGCCTAAAAAGATATTTGAGCATTGTGGGTGCGGTTTTCCTGGTCTCGCTCATTACTGCGATTTTGATGTCATTGCGGATCCGGCGGTCGGTCGCCGATCCGATTGTGCGGCTGGCTGAGACTGCGCAGACGGTATCCCGGCAAAAGAATTATTCCTTGCGCGTGCCGGCCACCTCCAACCGGGACGAACTCTCAAGCCTTATCAGCACGTTCAACGACATGCTGGAGCAGATTGAGGCGCGCGACGACGCCTTGCAGGAGGCGCACAACAACCTGGAATGGCGGGTGCAGGAACGGACGGCGCAACTGAACGCGGCGAACGAGGAGTTGGAGGCATTCTCCTATTCCGTTTCTCACGATCTGCGCGCGCCGCTGCGGCACATGAGCGCTTTTTCTCAACTTCTTACCGAAGAGTACGGATCGAAGCTCGAACCCGACGCCCGGCATTATCTGGATCGGATTCAAGAGAGCGCGAGGCGCATGGGTCAACTGGTGGACGATCTGCTGAAGATGGCGCAGATCAGCCGGCGCGCCTTGAGTTCAGTGAAGACCGATTTCAATTCGTTGTTGAACGAAGTGGTGAAGGACTTGCAGCCCGAGTGCGCGAAGCGGGACATCCGCTGGCAGATTGGAGAGTTGCCTTCGGTGGAGTGTGATCCTGGCCTGATGAAGCAGGTATTCATGAACTTGATTTCGAACGCCGTGAAATACAGCCGGCGGCGCGAGACTGCGGTGATTGAAGTGGGCCTGATGACAAAGGAAGACGAGTCGAGAGTCATCTTTATTCGCGACAATGGCGCGGGCTTTGACCAGAGATATGCCGACAAATTATTTGGCGTGTTTCAACGTCTGCATCGAGCTGAAGAATTCGAAGGAACGGGCGTTGGGTTGGCGACGGTGCAGCGCATCATCAAGCGACATGGCGGAAAGATCTGGGCGCTGGGCGAGCTGGACAAGGGATCAACGTTCTTTTTTACGCTTGCTGCGATCAGTAGAAACTCGAACTCAACCTCAACGACCGCGAGTCAAGCGAATACCGTGAACGAACGCGTCATGGCTGCCAGCGCGGGGAAGTGATGAGTTCCATCATAACCGGTAAAGTAAGATGCGTACTTCCTCAGGGGCTAAAGCCCGTCGGTTTTGCGGATCGGGCGGCACGACTGAAGTCGTGCCCTTCCCGAAACCGATTTACAGATCGTCTATAGCAAACCACTGCTGATCTAGCAAACCACTGGTGATCTAGCAACCACTCCTGATCTGGCAAACCACTGCCGAAGCGAAAGCAGCTTAAACTGCCTTCTATTACTCCGGCTGCACCACTAAGAAAGTGGTATTGCCGCGGCGGTTGACCAGCAACACTAACTCCTGTTTGCCGGCGCGTTCGATGATCCGCTGATAATCAGAAACAGAAGTCACGTTCTGATGATTGATCTGCTCGATCACATCGCCGCGCTGTAAGCCCACGTCTCCTGCTGGGGAGCCGTCCGCGACATCGGTGACGACTACGCCTTTGGTTCCAGACGGAACATTTAGCTGTTGGAGGATGTCGGAAGTGAGGTCCTGCACCTGAACGCCGCGCATGGGACTGGTTTCTGCTGATCCTCCGGGAGTATTGCCGGCGTTGGCGCCTGAAGGACTTTCGCCGAGAGTGAGATTGATATCGCGCATCTGGCCGCTGCGGTCCACTTTGAGATGCACAGTGGTTCCCGGCGACATAGTGGCGACTTTCAAACGCAAGTCATTTGGACCAGTCACGGGCTGTCCGTTCAGTTCTGTGACGACGTCTCCACGTTGCAGCCCGGCTTTCGCGCCCGGCGTGCCGGACTGAACGTCGCTAACCAACGCGCCTTGTTCAGCAGGGACATTGAAGGCCTTGGCGAGGCTGGGCGTGACCTCCTGAATGCCGACGCCAATGAATCCGCGCACCACCTTCCCATTTTTAAGGATTTCATCCATTACATATTTGGCCATGTTGATGGGGATGGCGAAGCCGATGCCCTGGTTCCCGCCGGAGTTTCCCGAGAGAATCGCCGTATTGATGCCGATCAGCTCTCCGCGCGCGTTGAGCAGCGCGCCGCCGGAGTTGCCGGGGTTGATGGCGGCGTCGGTCTGGATGAAATCTTCGTAATTTTCGATGTCGAGTCCGTTGCGTCCGGTGGCGCTGATGATTCCCATGGTCGCCGTTTCACCGACGCCGAAGGGATTGCCGATGGCGAAAGCGTAATCGCCAACGTGGATTTTTGAAGAGTCGCCCAAGGCGATGGTGGGCAGGCCAGTGGCGTTGATTTTGACGACCGCGATGTCGGTCTTGGGATCGGCGCCGATTACTTTTCCGGTGAGCTGCCGTTTGTCCGCAAGCGTGACTTTAATGTCGGTGGCTTTGTCTATGACGTGATTATTGGTGAGGATATATCCGTCGGGACTGACAATGACGCCTGATCCCAGGCCGCGCTCGCGCTGCTGTTGCGGGCCACGCTGACCTTGTGCACCCTGGCCTTGCCCGCCAAAGAACTGCTGAAAAAATGGGTCATTCATGAAAGGCGATTGGGGAGCATTCACCATTCGCGAGGAGGTAATGCTTACTACGGCGGGCAGGGCAGGCTTGAAGATCGGCGCAAAGCCCATCGCGTTAGATGGGGCAGCCCCGCCAGCGCTGGCGGCCTGACTGATATACACAGGCACGTGGTGCGAATATCCGAAGACCGGGCTTACTCCCCAGGATGATAGTCCTACGCCGAGGATTGCTCCGGCGGCAAGAAGGCAAACGGCGATGATAATTGCAACCGAATGACGCATATAAGTAGATCGTTCCACGATGTACCCTCACTCTTTTCGATATGTTCCTGAAATGAAAGATTCTATTTTGTCGCTTACAGTTGGCTAGAAAAATGTGGATTGCTGTTGTGTAGCCGTGTCTGCACCGTGTGATGATGCGGGAGCCCGTGCCAAGTTGGCCTGGCGCGGCTTTGGGAATTTGAGACCCTGAATTCGCGACCCGGAAATTGGCAAACATTTAGCGCTCAGATTCGTCTTGTTTCTCCTCCAAAGTGAGCGGCTGGGCAATCTCAACCGCGATACCCAGAAGCAATATGCAGCACGGCACATAAAGAGATTCGAGACGCCAACGAAGGCCAAGCCAGGTGCCGCATGCAGCGCCAGCCAGGTATAGAAGCCAGATGGAGAATATGAAACGGGCTTCGCGAAGAGTATCGCCGCGCTGGCGGAGTAATTCCATCTCCCGTGGAGTGGTGGCTGCCCGCCAGAGGTCGAAAGTATGGAAAATGTAATGAGAAATCAGTTGCGCAAGCTTGTTGAGCATGCCGGTCACAAAAGTAGTGTGGACGGTGAGCGCGCCGACCCGGGTCAAAGTCGCGGTCTGAAGGCCCATGGCAGTTGCAAGCGTGGCGAGCAAAAGACAGATCAGCACGAGCGGTGCCGTATGGGAGGGCCCTGGGGAGAGAACGCCACCGCCAAAGGGAATGACGCTGGCGAGCAGAATCAATTCCAGGGTCAGAGTGAATGAGCCGATGTGCTGTATGGCAGAACGAGAGCCAATTTCGATGATTACTCGTCCAATAATGGACCCAAAAACGAAAGCGGCCAGAACGGTGCTCCCGATAATCGCGGCCTTCCAATTGTGCTGAATCAGTTGCTGGCCCAGATGAACGGTTATGCCCGTCATGTGAGCGGTAAAGACGCCGTACACGGTGAGCGCGCCGACGATATCTACATAGCCTGCGACAAAAGAGAGCAGCAAAGCGACGAATGACTTAGCCCATTTGCGCCGTGGATCCCGAATTCGTTCTTGCAAACGTTGGTTTTGCCGCAAGCCTTTGAGATGCAAGGGAGCGAGGAAGCGTGCCGGGCAGGACGATGCGAGATGAAAGCAATACCAAGGGCTTAAGGAATGGCGGAGAGGGTGGGATTTGAACCCACGATACCCGTTAAGGTATGTCCGCTTTCGAGGCGGATCGTTTCAACCACTCACGCACCTCTCCGCGTCGGACAAAATTATTTTCACTCGGACGTCTTTTCCGCCCTGCGCTGGCGGAAAAAAGTTTGCAGCAAATCGGAGCAGCGGCTGGCCAGCACTCCTCCGCGAACCTCCATTTGATGGTTCAGCTTTGGGTGGTTCAGCACTTGCATTACGGAGTGAACCGCGCCAGCTTTTGGATCGTCCGCACCGTAAACCAGACCTTTAATTCGAGCATGCACAAGCGCGCCAGCGCACATGGCGCACGGTTCAATTGTAGCAAACAGCTCGCAGCCGCTTAGGCGGTGATTACCAATGGTCTTCGAGGCTTCGCGCAATGCCATGATCTCCGCATGAGCAGTGGGATCAGAGTTAGCGAGGTTGGAGTTCCAGCCTCGGCCGATGATTTTGTTTTCGTAAATGACGACAGCCCCGATGGGAACTTCTCCGGCTTCGAGCGCGCGTTGGGCGGCGCGCAGGGCTTCTTCCATCCAGAGTTCATCGGTTGAAGGGTTGGTCATCGCCTATGCGCATTGCTCATGGCACGCCTGAGCCGTCATTCTACCGCGCCGTTTGCCTCGAATTTGTGCTGGGAGAGAAGGGTTGCGAGCAGAGGAAGATTGGCGCGCACCGGCCCATTTACAAAAATATACTTTCCACCGCTCTCCGCCAGTAAATAAGTGGAGTTGGGTTGCAGGCGGCTTAAAGCCTGCTGGCGCAACTCTTCAGGCACAAAGAGGAAAATGCGGTTCGGGCCGTTCCATAGAGCGGTGAATTGTTGATCATCAATAAATGTCAGAGGAACGTCGGGATACCTGGATCCGTATTCCAGATTGGTGCCGGTGCATCCATTCCAGATGAGGTCGTGGCGGAAGGTGTAGTACGCAATGCTCGATCCGTAGTTGAAATCCCCGTATTGGACGATTTGGTCGTGCGGGCGGAGGTAAGGGCTGATGGCGGCGGCAAGCTGACGGGATGACATGCGCGGAGAGAACCGCTGGAAGGCCCAGTTGGCGGCGAAATAAAAAATCATCATGGCGAGGGCGATGGTAAGCGTGGATGCCAGACTTTTTTGTTTGCGCCGCAGGATCCAGGCGATGCCAAATCCAAACAGAAAAACGATAGCGGCCATGATGGCGGGGCCGTGGAAGATAGCGAAGGTCTGCGGAGTGAGATCGAGAATGTGCGCCATGGAGAGGCGGTAAGTGTTTTCGGGATGATATTGGATGAGGCTGGCCACGTCGCGGGTGTGGACTTGCATGGACAGCCAGACCAGCGTTGCCAGACAAGCGGCGGCGAGTAAGCCGGTAACAGCGAGCGCGGCCTGCAGCCGGGTAAGCCATTTGGCGTGCGACGCCTCAGCACGCGCGAGTCCAAGGCCAAGCAAAATAGCGATGGCCGGCCATGCGCCGAAGCTGTAGTACTCCATGCGCGATCCGCTGGTGAAGGAGAAGAAAACCAGAATCAGCCCGGCCCAAATGAACAGCAGCAAGCGCGCTTGCTGCGCGGGTTCCATGTTGCGGCCCCATGTGCGCAGGCGGGGGAATTCACGCAGGGCGTAGCCGATGAAGAAGCTCCAGGGGAAGAACCACACCAGATGCAACGCCCACCATAAGAGCAATGGGGTGGCTTCGTAGTCCGGCGGATAGCGCGTGCCCAGCGCTCGCTTGAAATGCTCATTGATGAAATAGGACCAGAAAAATCCTGGGGAGCGGTGCTCGGCCAGCAGGTGCCAGGGCACGGCGATTACAAGAAAGATGAGCGCGCTGGAGAATAAGCGCACCTCACGCCAACGATTCCATCCGCGGGTAAAGAGTACGAAAAAGAAGAGAATGCCGAGCGGGAAAAGTACGCCGATCAGTCCGAGCGTCAATACCGCGAGCCCCATGCAGGCAGAGGCCCCCCAATATCCGACCCGGGGATTGATTGAACCAGTCCATGCGCGCAGGAATAGATAGAAACACGCGGTCATCTCCAGGGCGAAGATGGCTTCCGGGATCATGACCCGTGTAAATAAAAACAAACCCATGCTGGTGGCCATTACCAGTCCAGCGTAAAAGCCTTCGCGCTCGCCGAAGAAATGGCGTCCGAAAACACAGACCATGAGCACCAGGCCAATGACGGAAAGGTCTAACGGCAGCCGGGTCTGGAATGCGCCCTGTCCGAATATTTTGTAGGAGACGGCGACCATCCAGAAATGCAGTGGAGCTTTTTCCAGATAGCGGACGCCGTTTTCATACATCACCACCCAGTCGCCGCGCTGGAGCATTTCGCGGGAGACCAAGGCGTGGGCGGCGTCGGCGTCGTCAAGAAGAGCGGGCTTGGTAGCAGTGCCCAGATAAATGATCGCGGACAGAAGCAGCAGGAAAATGATCGAGAGTTTTCGGCTCATTCGCTTTTGGGAAAACCCTCCGTTATCACAGTCGGACGTGGCTTGAGTTGGGAAGATGGATCAGCAATCCATCATCATAGCATCGAGATTCCAGAGCATACGAAACGCATGGAACTTGCGGGCTAGACGGCGGCAGGCTGTTGTTGCGTCATGCAGTGGATTGTTCCAAAGCCCCACACGAGATCGCCACAGTAGATGCCAACGACATCGCGATCGGGAAAGAGATCGGCGAAAATATCGAGCACCACGCGGTCGTTGGGATCATTAAATACCGGGACCAGGACAATGCCATTGGCGATATAGAAATTCGCGTAGCTCGCGGGCAGCCGCTGACCTTCGAAAATGACCGGCGCGGGCATGGGCAGGTCCACGATCGCGAGGGGTTGGCCGTTTTCATCGGTGGCGGAGCGCAGACGGCGAATGTTTTCACGCAAGGCTTCGTAATTCTCCTCGCCGGGGTCAGACTCGATGGCGGTGACCACGGTGTCGGGTGCGACGAAGCGGGTGAGGTCGTCCACGTGGCCGTGCGTGTCGTCTCCGCAGATGCCGTTATTCAGCCAGATGACGTTCGAGATTCCCAGGTATTCGGCGAAGACCTTTTCGTAGTCTTTGCGCTTCATGCCGGGGTTGCGCTGCTGGGTCTTGCTCAGCAGGCATTCTTCGGTGGTCAGCAGCGTCCCCTGGCCGTTGACGTCTATGGAGCCACCTTCGAGGACGACCGGTTTTTTATTCAGCAAGGGCCGAAATTCCTGCGCTTCCGCCGATTTTGCCATCCGGCTACCGATTTTGTCATCGTGCTGCCAGTTGGAATATTTCGCCCAAGCGTTGAAGCGCCATTTGACGGCGGAGATTTGAGAACTTCCTTCGGCACGCACAAAGCTGCAGCCGGAATCGCGCGTCCACACACGGTTGGTGGGCCAGCGATGGAATCGGACATTTTCGTTCAGCGCGTTGGCGCGCTTGAGGACCTTCCGCGCGGTTTTCTCCGAGGCGGCATTATTGACGATCACTTCGACCCGTTCGTGGCGGGAGAGATTGCGAATGATCTCGGCATAAACCCACGGAATAGGCTCAAACTTTCCCGGCCAATCGCCCCGATGGTGGGGCCACGCCAGCCACGTGGCGTCGTGCGGTTCCCACTCTGCAGGCATGCGCAAACGGGTAGCACTGGAAGTTTTACTTGAAGGTTGGTTTGAGGAAGAACGAGTCATCTTTAAAATTTAGAAATTGAGATTTGAGATTAAGGATCAATCATTCGATTCGTGATCTGGGAGTAGCTGTCAATGCGGCGGTCGCGGAGGAAGGGCCAGTTACGGCGCGTTTCTTCCAGCAAGTGCAAATCCACTTCGCCGAGCAGGATTTCCTCTTTGTCGTGCAAGGCTTCGGCGATGACCCTGCCAAAAGGATCGCAGAGGAATGATCCTCCCCAAAATTCCAGGCCCTGGCCGGGAGCGGATTTTCCCATCACATCGCCGGTTTCAAATCCCACACGATTTATCACGCCTACATAGACACCGTTTGCAATTGCATGGGAGCGTTGGATGGTGCGCCATGCGTCATGCTGGGCCGCCCCGAACTCTTGCTTTTCGGCGGGATGCCAGCCGATGGCGGTCGGATAGAAAAGAATGGCCGCGCCTTGCAGGGCTGTCAGCCGCGCGCCTTCGGGGTACCACTGGTCCCAGCACACCAGCGTGCCGACACGGCCCACTTCGGTGTCAAAGGCGCGGAAGCCGAGATCGCCGGGCGTGAAATAGTATTTTTCATAGTAGAGCGGATCGTCAGGGATGTGCATTTTGCGGTAAAGGCCGCGCAGGGTGCCATCGGTATCGAAGAGCGCCGCGGTATTGTGATAAACGCCAGCCGCGCGCTTTTCGAAAAGCGAGGCAATCAGGACAATCTTCAGCTGCTTGGCTAAATCCGACAGTTTCTGTGTAGTGAGGCCGGGGATGGACTCCGCAAGATCGAACAGGGAAGCGTCCTCACGCTGGCAGAAATATTGGGTCTGGAAAAGTTCCGGCAGGCAGACGATTTGCGCACCCCGAGAGGCGGCCTGACGCACGAAATCCATGGCGCGGGCAAGGTTCTTCGCGGGATCTGGCGATGCCGACATCTGCACCAATCCGACTTGAAATTTCTCCAAAGCCAATGCGGGCCCTCCGGCGATTTAGAATATCAGACTCGAAATATGCGGCAGGAATTAAAACGGCCCATCAGCTTCGCGCTGACGGGCCGTCCAAATTCACAGCTTTGTCTTGAGAGTTAAGTCTGAAACTTAATCGAAGATAAAGATCGCGGACGCAATGACTGTAGTCCACAAACCGCGTTTGTCGCCGACGGCGGACTGGGTGACATTGGCAGTGCGGACGATCTTATTGGAGATGCGGTATATCTCTTTCTTTTCATCCCAGGAACGGTCGGAATCAAACTCGACGTTCAAGGTGGTGGCCAGCATTTCAGCGGCAAGTTCTTCCGCATAGTCGCCGGCGGAGTCTTCGGTTTCTCCGAACGAGTGGTGCTCACTCAGGTAGCCATAAGTATTGCGGTCCGCGGGAATGGCCACGCCAATGCTGGCTGCCAACAGGCGGTGAGGCTCGTGGGTGGAATTTTCCGCGACCACGGCGAAGACGACCTCGCCGGGATGCAGATACTTCAATCCCTGAGAACGAGCAATCAGCTTACAGTTTGGCGGGAAAATAGAAGAAACCCGGACCAAGTTCTGTGCGGCAATGCCAGCGTCCCTGAGCGCCAACTCAAAAGACGTGAGCCGCTCCTTGTGTTTACCGACCCCCTTGGTGAAGAAAATCTTCTTGGGGACCATATCTTTTCCCAATTCGTGGTTCCTCCGGGCAATTTATGAATGAATCCGGTTAAATCTAACACAGGAATTAGTGGCGCAATATGAAAAGTGAACGGCTGGCAAAAAAAAAGCGGGAGAGACTGATTACAGGCCTCCCGCTTTTTCAATTTTGGCTTTTCAGAGCTATTTTGCCGGGGCAACAGAGGTGACGGCAATGGTTGTGCCCGTCGCGGTGCCTTTGACAGTCGCATTCTCGCCCGCTAGCTTGTCCAGTTCTGCCAGGGCAGCGGCGTCCTTAGTTTCAAGGGTGTAGACTTTTTCTCCCTGGATTAAGGCGTATTTTGAGCCCTGCTTTATGCAGGTGCGGGTGCACTCGGCAGCGCTGCCATCCATTTCGTGCTTGGCGCCGCACATGGCATCGCCCACTTGGCCCTTAAAAGACTCAGTTTTTGGCGCGGCAAACGCCGAGGGCATACTCAATACAACGGCCAAAGCTATCGTGCTGAAGCAAACCGCGATTCTAATTAGACCAGACCGCATGAATTCGTTCTCCTTAAGGTGAGGTTGCTAAAACTATAGAGTCGAAACAAGGACGCCTAGTTACAACAACTCTTAAATAGCTTAGCAAACCCGTTTGAGCATCGTTGTCAAATGTTGTGACATCTCGCGTGGTAGGCGAGCATCCGGATTGTCCTTGATGCGGGAGTGGATTGCGGTCCGATTGAATGAAACGATTTACAACGCGTTAATCAACATCCGTGGATCTTTACCGCGTGCTGAGCGGAGTGGAGGGGTGCCTGGGCGTTGCGCGTGAACCTGCGATGAGTATATCGACGAGGCGGCGGGCGCTTTGCTCCCATCCGGCTAGAGCCGTCGTGTGGAAGATGCCGACGAGGGCACGGACGAAGTCGTTGGGGTCGGTGTCGGAGCGGAGATCGCCGCTGGCGATTGCGCGCTTGACGGAGGTTATAAAGGTGCTATGGATGAGCGAGCGGGAGCCTTCCATGAGGCGTATGGAGCCGCCGGAGACGGTATCCATCGCTGGAATGATGAGTTTTTTGCCCACGACGTGGTCGATGAAGATCAGCATCCAGGCACGGAGGGCTTCGAGTGGGGGCATGTTGGCTGCGAAGCGCTGCTCGGCGGCAGCGAGTTTTTCAACTTCGTTGCGGTAGACGGCTTCGATGAGGGTGTCACGGGTCGGGAAGTGGCGATAGAGCGTGCCCGGGCCGACTACGGCCTGGCGGGCAATATCGTCGAGGCTGGCGGCAGCGCCGTCGCGAGTGAATACATCTTTAGCGACCTCTAGGATGCGCTCGCGGTTGCGCTGCGCATCCGCGCGGGGCTTGCGGGCGGCCCGTATTGTGGAAAGCTTTTTTTTCGGCATACACAAGTTTACAGAAAGTTTTGCAACCGGAGAATGTCTCCGGTTATCTATCTGTATGGAGACTATTTCTGGTTTATTGGACCGGGAATGCAAATGTCAATTCTGGCGCAATCTTCAAGGGTAGCGCCCATAACACAGGAGAATCAAGGATGCGTGTATTTGTGACGGGAGCAACGGGTTTTATTGGGACAGAGTTGGTGAAGGATTTGATTGCGGCAGGGCACCAGGTGCGCGGACTCACACGCAGCGATACAGGTGTGGAGCAGTTGAAGGCGGCGGGTGCGGAGGTCCATCGCGGCGACATGCAGGACCTCGAAAGCCTGCGTCGCGGAGCAAAAGGTATAGATGCGGTGGTGAACCTGGCGTTCAACCACGATTGGTCAAAGTTTGCGCAGAGCGCAGAGGACGAGATCAAGGCGATTGAGGCGCTGGGGTCGGTGCTGGAGTCCGGCAAGGTGCTGGTTGTCACGTCGGGAATTGGGATCACCAGTGGTGAGCCGGGCAAGGTGCGCAGGGAAACGGATCCTCCAACGGATTCGTCGGCGATGCCGCGCCGGCCGGAACAAGCGGCGCAGGCAGTGGCGGCAAAGGGTGTGCATGTTGGGATTGTGCGTCTGCCGCAGGTGCATGACACGCGCAAGCAGGGGCTGGTGACGATGTTGATCCGGGTCGCGCGCGAGAAGGGGGCTGCCGCGTATGTTGGCGATGGCGCGGCGCGTTGGGCCGCTGCTTCGTTGAAGGATGTGGCGCACCTGTACCGGCTTGCGGTAGAGAAGACGGGGCCGGGGGTGACGACGTATCACGCTGTGGAGGAAGAAGGCGTGTCGCTGCGGGATATCTCGGAAACAATTGGCAAGGGGCTGAAGGTGCCAACGGTTTCGATCTCCGCTGACCAGGTTGGCGAGCACTTCGGGATGCTTGGGCGTTTTGCGACGGTGGATATGCCGGCTTCGAGCGAATGGACACGCAGGACCCTGGGATGGGAGCCGAACGGACCGGGGCTGATCGAGGATTTATCGAACATGAAGTACTGACGATTTCCGTTGGACTCTTATGATGGGCTGAATGTGAGGCTACGGATCGGGCCCTGGTCTCGCTATGCCTGCATAGGAGTGCGAATCGATATGCGTTGTTCACGCTTTGGCTTCAATTGGCGATAACAGGCCAACGCGCTCATGGACTTAATTCCGGGCATATGGCTGGCAACTCGGAAACTGGACCACTAAAGCAGCTCCGGGCAGATGCCTTGGAAAAAGAGACCGCGACAGAATGGTTGGGAATGAAGTTGACTTTGCGGCTGACAGGCCAATACGGGAATGCTTACAATTGGGCCATGAGGACGAAAACCTTCTTAATTGTATTGGGCATTTTTCTAGTTTGTCTGGCGGCCAGTGGCTTCTCGCAAGATGATGATGAAGACCTGACTTCGAATGTCAGTTTTACGGTGCTGAAAAGCGACAGCGGCAAGCCGATTCGAAATGCCGCCGTGGTCGTGCATCCGGTCAATAGTCATGGCAAGCAGGAGCGGGGTGGAATTGAGTTAAAGACCAACGAAGACGGGAAGGCGAGTTTTGAAGATGTTCCTTACGGGAAGATGCGCATTCAGGTACTTGTCCCCGGCTTTCAGACTTATGGTCAGGACTATGAGGTCAAAGACCCCGCGCTGGCAATCACAATAAAAATGGACAGACCGAAACAGCAATATTCGATTTATGAAAACACTCCGGCGGACAAATCCGGAAATGGCCAGCAAAAGGCGCCGGACACGGGCGCGCCGCCAAGCAAGAACTGAATTGCGATCAATTCATGATTTAAGGGGATTATGGACTATTTGCTGAAGACTGAACCGTCCGAATATTCTTTCGCCGATCTGCAAAAAAATCAGACGACGATCTGGGATGGAGTTTCAAATCCGATAGCGGTGAAGAATCTGCGAGCGATGAAGCCTGGCGACCGTTTGGTGATTTACGAAACGGGCGATCACAAGAGCGCGGTAGGGACGGCGAGCGTAATGGGCGTGGAAGTTCCGGACCCAAAAAATCCACAGGTGAAAATCAAAGCCGGGAAGGCGCTGAAAAAGCCGGTGACGCTTGCGGAAGTCAAAGCAGATTCTCGCTTTGCTGATTCCCCGCTGGTTCGGCAAGGGCGGCTCAGTGTGGTGCCGCTCAATCGCGAGCAGTACGAATTCCTCATCGGCGAATGACGACGGGGATGGGCGTCCGAGCACCCATACCCCATGTTGTGGCTCGAATCCTTAGCCTGAATTGCGGATCGAATTCCACTCTTCTATCGAGATGATTTGTGATGCACTTACGCGGCTGCTTCTTGCGATGCGGTTCGGGTAAGCACCTGAATGCTTTGCTGGATGGCGGTGACAGCTTTCTTCACTTCGGGATCGCCCGGTCCTTCTGGATGGAGTATGTGAATCCGGCCCTGGTTATCAATCGTGATCAGAGTGCCGTCGGCCCCGCCGATAATCACTCTTTGGGAATTGCCGTGCTCCTCGAGGTTTTGCAGAAGCACCGCCTTGTTGAGCAGTTGAATGGATGGTGGCATGATCTTTTCCTTTCTTCGTGGTTTTGACGAACTCATGGAACGGAATACAAAGCGGAATGCAAGAAAGCCATTTGCTTAGGCTTGAAAACCGCTGACGAAGAGTAGTGACGCTCGAGGGCCGAGCGTTTCATGAAAAGAACAAACAGTAAAGTTGCGCTACTGGTAGCTGAAATTCAGATTGTCGAGATAGACCGAGTAAGGCTGTTGCTTACTGTTGCCATCCATCTGGTAGTTAATGGTCATGCCGTACCAGGTGGTCGCGGTCGGCGTATCGTACCGGTCCACCTGGCTGGTGACGTCGTTCAGAGTGATGGAATCAAAATGCAGTTGATTGTCCGAAGTGCGCTCGGCCTGGATGATCAGATGGTTCCACGCATTGCTCTTGGGATTGCAGGGGATTCCACTCTTGACCCAGTGCATGGTCTGGTTGTTCCATGTGTCCCACTCGTGGCCGCTGGCAATGCGGCACTCGTGTCCCCAGATAAATGACTGATTATTAATAAATTGGTTAATGTCAAATTCCAGGGCCTGCGCAGTTTCCAAGTTGTCGCCGTAGAAATAAACGTCGTAGGTGAATTGGTGGTATTGAGGAACGGACTTCTGGTCTTTCAGTTTTGTAGTGAATTTCACGTTCCATAGGATGTCGGCGAATGGGGTGCTGCCGCCGATATCGAAACGCATGGCTTTGCCGCTCAGCGAAGGCGAAGCGATATTTTGTTCCGTGCCCCAGGAAGCGTTCGCGCCGGTTGGCAGGCAAGAATCACAGATGCCATAGTTCGGCGGCATAAGCGCGTATCCGTTCCACCATGAGCTAGCCTGGATATTGCTAAAGTTGTTGGCGCTCGAAGGTTCGGAAGGCTGAGAAGGACTTGGAGGCGGCGTCGTCGTTGTGGTGGCGGCCGCGGAAGACGATGGCTGCGCTCCCACAACTCCAGCGCACCCTGAAAACACGAGGAGCGACGACAACAAGGCGCATAGCGCCGGGAGAGTATATTTTGGCATTGCAAACCCCAACGAGAATTGCCGAACAACCTAACGCAATCTTGTTTAAACGCAAATGACGAAGTGAACAAAAAGGTGGAACATTGTCGGTGAATATCTCATTTTGGGCTTGGGAAGGCGAGATTACGGAAGGCGAATGCCGCGCGACATAAGGTGAACTACTTAGTAAGCAAAAGGTTAATAGACTGTTGCGGCCGGGGAACAATCTGCCCTGCGAGTAAGGATGACGGCTTGTTTATCTGAGTAAATAACCTTCCAATTGGGCAGTTCGCGAAGCGCGGCGATGAGAGGGGCGTCGGGAGGAAGCATGACGCTACAAACATGCGTCGCGGCAAATTCTTCTTCCCAATTGTGGCGAATATAGTAGATGTCAGCGAGGCGATTTAGAAAGTCGTCACCATAAAGGTCAGCGCGTCCGTCCACAAAAACGCGATACTGCGGATACAGCTTCCAGATTAAATATCCACCCCAGTTGTAGTGGTTTAACAGGGGAGCGGGTGGATGGTCCTTGGCCAGGAAAGAAACTGCGGCGGTGGGGAAGTCGCGCGCTTCTGCTGAGGGCTGGCTGCGCACAATAAAAGTTATCCGCCAAAAAACAAACAGCGCGATGCCCAGCATTATAGCGGCGTTGAAAACGAGCTTTGCGGGCGAATGCGTTTCTTCTTTTTTCTTCCCCGGCCATTGTTGAAGAATTGCATAGACGAGGCTGCTTAAAATGGGCGCGGCCACCAGCACGAAGATTGGAATATGGCGCACGGAGCGTAAAGCCGCATACAAAGTCACGGCCAGCAGAAGAAGGTCGAGTGGACGCAAGCGTCTTGGCGAATAAGCCAGTGCGGCGATGAGCGCGAGGACCATCAGGAGCAGAGGCAGATAAAGCGCCTGATGAAAGTTCGGGGAAGCCCACTCCTGTATGTACTGCTGCATGGCACTCGAAGAGAGCGTTTGCCATGGATATGTGTACATGCGCAGACCGTTTGGATTTAGCGGGACGACCGCGATGCAGACGACGAGCGCGAGGCTGAGTTGCTTGATGCGCGTTGCAACACTGCTCCAGGCCTCGGTGCCGAAGACTACGTTGAGAATCTCGCCGCAGAGAAACAGCCCGATAAGGCAGATACCCAGCGCGTATCCGGCATGAAGGTTTACCCAAAAAAGCGTGAGCGGCGGGAGCCACCAGAGCAGGCGCGGCCGCAACGATGAACGCTCAAGTAAGAGAAGAAAAATGCTTGCGAGCAGTAGGGAGAGCATCTGCGGGCGCACGCCCCAGGTGGAGGCGGAAGCGGCGGCTCCCCACGCAGTGATGAGCGCGGCAAGGTAAGGCCGCGCCTCGCAACGCAGAAAAACGATGAAGAACGCCGCCGCGACAATCGCCGCGAATAGAACGATAAGTCCTGCATAACCCAGCCAGCGATAAATGCTGAACATCAATACCTGGGAGAACCATTCGTGGTTGATCCACGCATGTCCAGCGCGGGTAAATGAATAGGGGTCAGTATGGAAAATATGATGCGTCTGCAAAATCAGCTGGCCCGTGCGAAGATGCCACCAGACGTCGGGATCAGTGACGGTACGCGCAGCCATGGCAAAGAGGCCAAGGGCAAGGATGAAGATGATGGCGACGCGAGTTTGCAGGAATTTGGACATCCGCCGCGTGAATCATACAAGGAATGGAGATAGAAGGCATAAAATGGGCGTTTCCTAGGTGGTGGGGAGGGGATGCGGAAGTTGGAATTGAAAATGAGGGGAGCATGATTTGACTATGACCACACAAAAATGGAAGTCGCTGGCCATACTCTTTTTGAGCGGTATGGTCATGGTGAACGGGCTGATCCTCTGGTATGGCCGGGCTTTTATTTTCGGAGGATATGGAGACTTCGCTGCATTCTATACAGCCGGCAAATTGCTGGATCGCGGGCAGGGATCCCAACTGCGCGATCAAACGGCGCAATGGGAGGTGCAGCAAGAATTTGCATCAAAAGTGACGATTCGCCAAAAGCCGCTGCCATACGTGCGTCCGGCATTTGAGGCGGTAATTTTTGCGCCTTTTGCGGCTTTTCCTTATCGCACTGCTTATCTGATTTGGACAGTTGTCAATCTTGTATTGTTGTCTCTCTTTCCATTCCTGGTAAGGCTGCGGGGAGTAGCCATCTCTTCTCAGTTACTACAAGGCATATTGTGTCTTTCGTTTGTTCCAGTGGCCATTGATCTGCTTCATGGCCAAGATGTGATTGTGGTGTTGGTGGCTCTGACCATTGGATTATCCCGGATGAGGCGGCGGGCAGAATTTCAAGCCGGGTTGTGGTTCGCTCTCGCATTGGTGAAGTTCCATCTGGTAATTCCCATCATGCTGATTTTTGCATTGCGGCGTAAGGCCAAGGTTGTCGCGGGATTTATCACAGGCGCGCTGGCTCTGCTTGCTGTATCGATCTCAATTGTAGGGTGGCAGGGTATCGCCGCTTATCCCGCCTATCTTTGGCATTTGAATGCGACACATAATGCTGGCATGGCCAGCCCCGAAAGCATGCCAAATATCCGCGGCATGCTGACAATTATCTGGGGGACAAATGCTTTTCCAGCCTTTGCCAATTGGCTGCTCGCCGGAGTAACGCTGGCGGGGATTGCGTTTGTCGCTTACGTATGGGACCGCAATAATGATGACTGCCAGCTTTGTGACATCGGATTCTCAATCGCGATTATCGCAACTTTGCTGACCAGTTACTACGCTTACAGTTATGATTTGACCTTGCTTCTGCTTCCATTTTTTTTGTTGG